>NZ_JANADR010000001.1:4090714-4772500 GCF_024199925.1 Bradyrhizobium sp. CCGUVB1N3 | reverse complement strand
GCGCGCCGATCTTCAAACTGCTCGCTGCCGGCATCAGCTTGCCCCACACCGTGTAACCGCCTTCCCCGTCAAGCATCTCGCCTGCGCGTAGATTGCGCTTGGCGACCGCGGCGACATCGCCGCGGAAGCCTGTCGCCTGGCCCGTGGGTTCGCCCCGCAGCGCCGCTGACAGCACCGAGATGTTCAGCTCCAGCCCGATCAGATGATAGGGCTTGTACATCGCAGCATACCGGCCGCTCGCGTCGGTCTTCAGGCCGTATTGCCTGAAGCAGTCGGCGGCGTAATCGTTCGGCGCCTCCAGAACGACATAGACACCCCAGCGCAGGTCACGAAACACCGGCCGGCCGTCGCGCTCGAGCGAGGACACCACTTCCACCACGCCGGATCTCTCCAGCACGCCGCCTTTGTCGCGCGGCCGCATGATGTGCGGCAGATCGTCGACGCCGCAGGGCGGAAACAACAAACCATCCGCAGGCACATCCAGCGTGCAGGCATTGGCGATCGCCGCCATCTCGATTGCCGACTTGGTGCCGTCGAGGAAGGAATTGAACATCTGCGGATTCATCCCCGCAGACTGCGCCTCGCCTGCGGTGAGGCCATAATGCTGCCAGACGCCATCCGGCGTCACGTCGTGATAGGCCGGCAGATATTTCGTGCCCTTGCCGGCCGCGACCACGCGAAAGCCGGTCGCGCGCGCCCAGTCGACCATCTCGGCTGTCAATGCCGGCTGGTCGCCATAGGCGAGCGAGTAGACGACTCCGGCCTTGCGCGCTTCCTGCGCGAGCAGTGGGCCCGCCAGCACATCGGCTTCGACATTGACCATCACGATGTGCTTGCCGGCCGCGATCGCCGCACGCGCGTGGCGGATGCCGACGGCGGGATTGCCGGTCGCCTCGACCACGACGTCGATCGGGCCATTGATGGCGCGCACGCCGTCGTCGGTGAAGCTGGTGGCGGCGATGCGCTCCGTATCCCAACCGACGGTGCGGCACGCCTCGCGCGCACGGTCGCGGTCGAGATCGACGATGACAGGCACCTCCAGTCCCGGCACATGTGGCACCTGCGACAGGAACATCGAGCCGAACTTGCCGGCGCCGATCAGCGCCACGCGCACCGGCTTGCCGGTGGCGGCGCGGGCTTGGAGGAGGTGGAAGAGGTTCATGGGGGAATATCCAGTGCGACTATCGTGTCCCGGACGCGGTGCAGCGTGTAACGCTGCTCCGCAGAGCCGGGACCCAGTGAGGGAGCAGCCCAAGCGGCGTGGGCCCCGGCTCAGCAGCGCGCCGCCATAGCGCGTCGAAGACGCGCGTAAACGCGCTTCTGGCGCTGCGCTGCGTCCGGGGCACGAGACCTGTTTACTCCGCCGCCTGCCGCGGCGCACGCGCCAACCGCAGCAGCGCGTCGTCGTCGACGGTCTTGATCGGCGCAAAGTCGCGGTGCGCGATGTACTCCGGCCGCGTCGGCGTGCGAATATAGTTCGAGACCGCGTTCAGCGTCAGGTACACGATCTTGCGCGGGTAGGGCGTGATGTTGCCGCTCGATCCGTGCACGAGATTGCCGTGGAACATCAGCATGCCGCCACCCTTGCCGGTCGGCGCGACGATGCCACCCTGCTTGACGAGGCGCGTCACCGTCTCCTCGTCCAGCGTCCACAGCGGATAGGATGTGGTCGCAAGGTCGTGCGAGGCCGCGAGATCGCCGGCGTTCTGGCTGCGCGGCACCAGCATCAGCGGACCGTTGATCGGCATCACCTCGTCGAGGAAGATCGCGATGTTCATCGCGCGCGGCTCGGGCATGCCGTCGTCGCGCTTCCAGGTGCCGTAGTCCTGGTGCCACTGCCAGACGTCGCCGGTGAAGGCCGATTTCGCGTTGATCTTGAACTGATGCATGTAGACGGGCTCGCCGAACACCTGCTCGACCGGCTCGATCATGCGCGGATGCCTGCCCAGCACGCCGAAGGCTTCGTTGTAGAGATGCGCGGCAAAGGCCGTGCGCGGCGCGCCGCTCTTTTCGCGCCAGACCTCGGGCCGCTCACCGTCGTAGATGCCGACCGCTTCGCGCGCGAGGAAATCGACCTCGTCCTGGCTGAACAGCTCGGGGAGGAACAGCCAGCCCTCGCGGTGGAAGAACTCCAATTGCTCCTGGGTCAGTTTCATGGGTCGCATCCTCCGTTGTTTATCGTTGTTGTCATTCCGGGGCACGCGAAGCGTGAACCCCAATGCGCAATTGCGCATTGTGGAATCTCGAGATTCCGGGTCTGGTCCTTATGACCATCCCGGAATGACGGCGCAAATTGCTACGCCGCCTCTTCCGTCGCCCTCAATCTCTCCTCGGTCATTCGTCCGGCCGTCTGCGCATGCGCCAGCGCGGCGCGTTCGGCCGCTTTGGCTTCGCCTGCGAGAATGTGTCCGGCAATCGTCGCATGCTCGGCCCAGGCGCTGTCGCGATAGTCGAGCTCGGACAGCACGGTCGCCATCGAGCGACGCATATGTGGCCATTGCGGCGCGATCGTCTCCTCGATCACGGGATTGCCGGCGAGATGATAGATCGCGCGATGAAACTCGACGTCGAGCGCGATCAGCTCGTTCAACGACGTCTTGCGATTGATGGCGCGGCCGGCCCGCAGCGCGGCCGCAAGCCGCTCGCGTCCCGCGGCATCGCTCGCGATCCGTTCGGCCGCAAGCCGCGCCGCCAGCGCATCGATGGCGCTGCGCACCTCGTAGAGCTGGCGAATGCGTGCGGGATCGAGCTGCGTGACTTCGAATCCGCGCCGGCCGCTCTCGGCAACCAGTCCCTGCCGATGCAACAGATGCAGCGCGTGCGACACCGGCTGGCGCGACACGCCGAGCCTGTCGGCGAGCTCGTTCTGTCGGATGCGCTGACCGGGCTGCAAGGTGCGATCGGTGATCGCCTCCAGGATGCGGGCATAGACCTGGTCGATCAGATTGGGCAGCGGGTCGAGCGGGATCACGCCGGCGGCTCCTTACAGAATACGGAATTCTGTATGCGAAACTATTGCCGGAGGGCAGGAGAGTCAAGGCGTAGCAGCCTTTCGACTGGTGGCCATGTAACCATTTGAAATTACGTCGATTCTGTCATGGCCGGGCATGTCCCGGCCATCCACGATCTTCTACACGC
Organism: Bradyrhizobium sp. CCGUVB1N3; assembly: GCF_024199925.1. NCBI lineage: Bacteria > Pseudomonadati > Pseudomonadota > Alphaproteobacteria > Hyphomicrobiales > Nitrobacteraceae > Bradyrhizobium > Bradyrhizobium sp. CCGUVB1N3. The sequence goes on along the minus strand of NZ_JANADR010000001.1, from coordinate 4,769,362 downwards.
CAATGCGCGGATACCCCGGGACCAGCCCCGGGCATGACGGTGTGGAGACGGCGTGCCTCATCCAGAAGACCGCTCGCCTACTTCCGCCTCCCCTGCTCGATCAGCATGCGCGTCATCAGGTAGAGCCGCGGCACGATCGAGTTGGTGTCGATGAACTCGTCGCGGGCGTGATAGCCGAAGCCGGCAAGACCGAAGCTTTCGACGACGACGGCCTTGCCACTGCGGTTGGCGTAGCCGGCGTCGGTCGCGCCGCCCGTCATCTCGGCGATGTCGAGCTTGCGGCCGAGCTCCGCGTAGATCGTCTGTCCCTCCTGTGCGAGCGCGCGGCCGCGCTTGCCGGCAACGAAGGGCGGACGCCCCGGCACGATCGTCACCGTCGTCTCGGTGTCGGGCACGAGCTTGTTCTTGACCTTCTCGTCGAGCGCGGCCTGGAGCTCGGCAACGCCGTCGGAAACGGTGAGGCGGATATCGGCGCCGGCCTCGGCATCCTCCGGAATCTGGTTGCGCACGGTACCGGCCTTCGACGTCGTCCAGTTAAGCTGCGTGCCCGGGATGGACTTCGCGACATCCTGGGTTTGCAGCAACTGGTGCGAAAGCTCGATCAGCGCGTTGCGGCCGTGGTCCGGCGCCGCACCGGCATGCGACGCGCGTCCCTTCACCTTCATTGTTCCGGTCGCGGTGCCGCTCGCACCCAGCAGCAGGGAATCGTTCCGCGCCGGCGGCGAGGAGGCCGTCGGCTCGCAGGACAGCACCACGTCGTGCTGGTCGGCAAGCTGTGAGATGAATTCGCCCGAGCCGATCGAGCCGACCTCCTCGTCCGGATTGAGGGAGACCGTCAACGTGGCGTAGTCGTGCCAGCCTGTGTCCTTCAGGATTTTGAGCGCGTGCAGGATCACGGCGATGCCGCCCTTGTCGTCGGCAATGCCGGGCCCGAAGATCTTGGTGCCGTCGACATGGTACGGCTCGGTCGCGAGAATGCCGCGCTGATAGACCGTGTCCATATGCCCGATCAGCAACAGCTTGCGCGTACCCGTGCCCTCGAAGGTGCCGACGACAATATCGGCGCCGGCGCCTGCCGTAGTCTTCTGCCGCCGCGTCGTGGCGCCCAGCGCCTTCAGGCGCGCTTCGGTGAAGTCCGCCATCTTCGCGAGCCCCTCGACATCGCTGCTGCCGCTCTCGATCATCACCATGTCGTGCAGCGTCTCGATCAGCGGCGCCTTCTCCTGCTCGGCTGCGGACTTCAGCTTCTCGTCGGCGGCCGCATGCGCTGTGGCGCTGGCGCACACAAGGCCAAGCAGGGAAAGGGCGAGGAGGGGAACGAGGCGGGATTTCATCAAGCTGTCCTTTCGCGTCTTGAGCGCCGGCACCGCGCGCGATTGCGCGTGAGCCTAGCACTGCTGCAAAGGGGGAGGGAACGAAGCTATCCCTCCAAAAACTCCGTGACCACGTTGGCGTATTCCTGCGGTGCCTGTTCGAACATCCAGTGGCCGGCATTCGCAATCACAGCCGTCTTCGCGCCGGCGATGTGCTCGGCCAGCACGCGCCAGATTGCCGACAGGCCCCCTGTCGTCGCGCCGCCGCCGATCAGCAGTGTCGGCGTCCTGATGGCCTGCGCGTCGGCCAGCGTGTAGGGCTTGCGCTGCTCGTTGAGCTGGCCGAGGAAGGTGACGACGTTGTCGCGCAATTGCTGTTTTGCGGCGGCCGGCACGCGCCGCCAGGTGCCGTCGCCCTCAATGCCCTCATAGAAATTCTGCAGCGCGCCTTCGACGTCGCCGGCATGGATCATCTCGACCGAGCGCGCCGTGCGCGCTGCGAGCGGTGGATGCGCGGGCGTACCTGCCGCGACCGGCAGGCTGGCGTCGAGATCGCCGCCGGGCTCGGCGAGCACCAGCTTGCGCAACAGGTCAGGCCGCGCCTGCGCCACGCGAAACGCGATGTGACCGCCGCGCGAATGTCCCATCAGGTCGACCGGCGCGCGCCCACTTCTCTCGATGAAGCCGATGACGTCGGCGACATGCTGGGCCATCTTGTAGTCCTCGCCGGCACCGTCCCAGTGCTCGGGAAAGAAATGCCGCAGGCTGACCGCGATGACGCGATGCTTTTTCGAGAGCGGGCCGAGCACCGAATACCAGGTCCGGAAATCGCCGAGCGTGCCGTGCACGCAGACCAGCGGTGGGCCTTCTCCGACCTCGAGATAGGCCATGTCGTATCCGTTGACGTGAACAGTCTGCATGATCAGCCCGCCAGAAAATCCAGGACGACGTCGGAATATTTTCGCGGCGCCTGCTCGAACATCGGATGCGTCGTGTTCTCGATGACCGCCGTCCTGGAGTAGGGCACGTGAGCCGCGAGCGCACGCAGAACTTTCGGCAGCAGGCCTTTTGTTCGGGCGCCGAGAATGAACAGCGTTGGCATCAGAATCGATTCCGCATCGGCCTTCGAGAACGGCGGGCGGTTGTCCCTGACCTGCCCGATCAGCGTATAGGCGTTGTCGCGCAAATTCTGCTTCACCATCGCCGGCAGCCGCGGCCATGTGCCCGCTCCCTCCAGCGTGTCCACGAAAACGGCAAGGCCGCCGTCGACGTCGCCGGCGGCGATCTTCTCCGCAGAGGCCGTGAAACGTGCCAGCAGCGGCGAGGGGCCGCCTCTGTAGTCCGGATCAAGGCTGCTATCCAACTCGCCGCCGGGCTCGGCGAGGATCAGCCGGCGCAACAAATCCGGCCGCGCCTGCGCGACGCGAAAGCAGATATGCCCGCCGCGGGAATGGCCCATCAGATCGACCGGATGAAGGCGATAACGTCATCGACATGCTGCGCAATGGAATAGGTGTCGCCGACGCCATCCCACTGCGCCGGGAAGAAGTGCCGCAGGCTGACACAGATCAGCCGGTGGCGCTGCGACAGCGGTCCGTGCACGCAGCCCCAGACCCGGAAATCGTTGAGCGAGCCGTGCACGCAGACCAGGGGCGGTCCTGCCTTCGCTTCGCCCACGTCGAGATAGGGCATGTCATATCCGTTGACGTGAAGGCTCTGCATGGAGGCTCTCGAAAGGGGGCAGGAACTCCTGTGCAAGATTCCCGGAAACCGGGTGGATCGCAACTATTTCCAAGCCTAGATTGCGCAGGAAGATCACAAGCGGGGGCCTGCGACGAGGAAGAGCCCAGGAACCGAGTCATGACCGACCAGCATTTCGTCCTGTTCGAGACCAAAATCGGCCTGTGTGCCATCGCCTGGGGCCCGCGCGGCATCAACGGCGTGCAACTGCCGATGGGCGGCGAGGACAAGATCCGCACCCGCATCCAGCAGCGTCATGCCGACGCCAGCGAGGCGCCGCCGACCGCTGAGGTGCAGCAGGCGATCGACCGCATCGTCAAGCTGCTCGCTGGCGAGCCTGATGATCTCACCGACATTCCGCTCGATCTCGACGGAGTTCCCGACTTCAATCGCGGCGTCTACGAGATCGCCCGCACCATCCCGCCCGGCAAGACCATGACCTACGGCGATATCGCAAAGCGCCTCGGCGGTGTCGAATTGTCGCGCGATGTCGGCCAGGCGCTCGGCCGCAACCCGTGCCCGATCGTCGTGCCCTGCCATCGCGTGCTGGCTGCCGGCAACAAGCCCGGCGGCTTCTCCGCCAATGGCGGCGTGGTGACGAAGCTGAAAATGCTCGAGATCGAAGGCGCGCTCGTCAACCACACGCCGAGTTTGTTTGATTGAGGTCTCTTACCCTCCCCTGGAGGGGGAGGGTCGCTATGCATGGAGCGAAGCGGAATGCGTAGCGGGGTGGGGTGAGGGTCCCTCCGCGTCGAACGCTGCCCGGGTTGAGAGGTCACCCCACCCCGCTCGCGCTTCGCGCGATCGACCCTCCCCCTCCAGGGGAGGGTAAGCGCTCACACCGCCGCGCAGACGAAGGCGTTGCCCTTGCGCCGGATCTTGCCGCTGGACGGCGAGGGGAAATGCGCCGTGCAGCACAGCGTATCGGTGTCGCAATAGCGCTCGAGGAAGCTGCGGCGGGTTTTCGCAGCTTGCGCCTGGTTGACGTCGAACTTGATCGACAGCTCCGGATAGAGCGTCTGCAGCGGCGAGTGCATGAGATCGCCCGAGAACACCGCGTCGTCCTTGCCGCGGCCGAAGGTGAAGGCGACGTGCCCGGGCGTGTGGCCCGGCGTCGGCAGGATGCGGACGTGATCGCCGATCTGGTGATCATTGCCGACCAGCTCATGGCGCTTGGCTTCGACCACCGGCAGCACGCTGTCGACGAAAGGCGGCACCTCTGCCTTCGCGTTCTGCTCGGACCAGTAGTCGAACTCCTGCTTGGCGAACAGATAACGCGCCTTGGGGAAGGTCGGCACCCAGCGGCCGTTCTCCAATCGCGTATTCCAGCCGACGTGATCGACATGCAGATGCGTGCACATCACGAAGTCGATGTCGCCAGGCGAGACACCGGCGGCGCCCAGCGCGCGCAGGTACGTGTCGTCGGTCTTCATATTCCATTTCGCCCGATTGGGCCGCGGTTTGTCGTTGCCGATGCAGCTATCGATCAGGATGGTGTGATGCGGCGTCTTCACCACATAGGACTGGAAGCACAGCATCAGCACATCGTTGTCGTCGAGCGCTTTCGCCTGCTTCATCCAGGCGCGGTTCTCGGCCAGTACCTCGGGCGTGAGTCCGGGCAGCATTTCCAGCGCCGGCACGAACGAGGTTTCCTGTTCGATGACGCGATGGATGGTGAGATCGCCGATCGAGAATGTGAGGCTCATGCTAACTTCTCCTGGTATCAATGCGCGTCGCGCACGGATGGAATGACGATATTGGAAAGGATGTCGATGGCAGCCAGGCCTTCCTTCGGCTGGCCGTACTGCGCAGCAGTGGTCATCATGACGAGATCAAGGTCGGGCACGATGAAGATGCGTTGGCCGCCCCAGCCAAGCGCGCCGACCCACTTGATTTCCTTGCCGTCTGCGAGCGAGTGCGCCGTCCATGCCGACGCTATCTGGAGACGCTGTCGCCCAGTCGTCGCCGATCGATGATGGCGAACCGCAGGCGAGGTTTTGTTGTCCAGGCGTCATGCCGTCAGCTCGCACATGAGCAGAGACGATCAACGCGAGCACAAGGCTCGCGCCGAGAATTGTGAGGCGGGGAAAACGGTCGCACATCGTCATTCTCCCCAAAGGTCCTGCGCTACGCCGGCGGCGGCACCGAGATTTTCACGGAGGGACGCTCCAGCATCTTCTGATGGAAAGCGTCGAGCTTCGGATAGGCCTTGCGCCAACCGCAATCGGCGAAGCGGAAGTCGGCATAGCCGAGCACGCAAACGAGGCCGATCTGCGAGATGTCGAACGGACCGTTCAGGACTTCGGGGCGGTTCTCGAACCGCGCCATGCCGGTCCATGCCCGGTTCCAGTGGTCGTCGGCCCAGGCCTGCCATTGCAGCCCCTGCGGCCGTACCATCCTCTCGTAGCGGCACAGCAGCATGGAATCGAGCATGCCGTTGAGCAGCGAATGATCGGTCTTGGCCGACCAGCGGCGCGGACCGTAATCCGGGATCAGATTGCCGCCGGCGAGCTCGTTGAGATATTCGAAGATGACGTAGGAATCGAGGATCACCTCGCCATTGTCGGTGATGAGCACCGGCAGCTTCTTCAGCGGCGTGATGCGCGAATAGTCCTCGTTCGCCTGCCCCGGCGCGACGGTTGCGGGCACGAATTCGATTTTGTCGACGAGCCCAAGCTCGATCGCGGCAATGCGCACCTTGCGCGCGAAGGGCGAGGCGGGGGAGAAGGTGAGCTTCATTTGGAATAACCTCTGTCCAAAAATACAGTCCTCATCCTGAGGAGCGCGCCCATGGGCGCGCGTCTCGAAGGATAGGCAACGAGAGATGCTCTCGCGTCACCCGGCGCAAAACGTCGGATGACCGTGTTCCTGGCTCATCCTTCGAGACGCGCGCTCTGCGCGCTCCTCAGGATGAGGACAGAGAGCCTACGCCGCGACGATCTCCTGGCGCTGCTCGCCGAGACCTTCGATGCCGAGCGCGACGACGTCGCCGACATTGAGATAGGTCGGCGGCTTCATGCCCATGCCGACGCCGGGCGGTGTACCCGTCGTGATGATGTCGCCGGGCAGCAGCGTCATGAACTGCGAGACGTAGGAGACGCACTGGGCCATGGTGAAGATCATGGTCGCGGTCGAACCGGTCTGACGGCGCTGGCCGTTGACGTCGAGCCACATCGACAGGTTCTGCACGTCCTTGATCTCGTCCTTGGTCGCGAGCCACGGTCCGAGCGGACCGAACGTGTCATGCGACTTGCCCTTGGTCCACTGACCCAGGCGCTCGGTCTGGAAGTTGCGCTCGGAGACGTCGTTGCAGACGCAGTAGCCGGCAACGTAGTTCAGCGCGTCGGCCTCAGAGACGTATTTGGCGCGGGTGCCGATGATGGCGGCAATCTCGACCTCCCAGTCGAGCTTGGTGGAGCCGCGCGGCTTCTCGACCTGATCGTTCGGACCGGACAGGGCGGTGTTGGCCTTCATGAAGATGATCGGCTCGGTCGGGATCGCCGCGCCGGTCTCCTTGGCGTGGTCGCTGTAGTTGAGGCCGATCGCCACGAATTTCGAGATTCCGGTGACGGGGGAGCCGAACCGGGGCTTGCCCGAGACCGCCGGCAGTGAGGCCGGATCGAGCGCTGCGAGCTTCTTTAGGGACTCCGGCGAATAGGCCTCGCCGGTCAGGTCCTTCACATGGGCCGAGAGGTCGCGCAGCTGGCCGGATTTGTCGATCAGACCGGGCTTTTCTGCACCTTTTTCACCATAACGAACAAGCTTCATTCTCGTCTCTCCCTGGATGGACTGGCCGGTTAAACAGCTTCATGGAACAGGGCGGCGGGAATTTCAACCGCCTATGGGCCGGTGCATTGCAGCCCTCTCAATTCGCTGGGTTCGCCAAGGTCTCTTGCCCCGGACGCTGCGCAGCACGAAGTGATGCGCTGCTGAGCCGGGGCCCACGTCGTGGCATTCTGGGTCCCTGTGTCTTTGAAGTCTGTCAGGATGGGTTGGGCGGGAAGCCGTTGGGTCCTTGGCGCTTGACGCCGTGAGCCGGCTCGGCCTCCCGCCCGTTCCATTACCAACCTGAACAGTTGCACGAGGCTGCGGCAACAGACCTCGCATCACAGGGACAGGCACCGTGATCATACCCCTTCGTTACGTCGGAATCGACGTCTCCAAAAAACATCTCGATATCTTTGATGAAGCTGACGGTGTGCCCAGGCGCATCGCCAACGCGGCACAGGCCATCACACAGCAGGTGACGCGTTGGCGATGCGATGCGCTGATCGTCTTCGAGGCCACGGGTACCTATGACCTCGCGCTTCGCGAGGCCCTGGATCAGGCCGGTGTCCGCTTCGCCCGGATCAATCCGGCTCGAGCTCGCGATTTTGCGCGGGCCAGCGGCCAACTTGCCAAAACCGACCCGATCGATGCACGGATGCTGGCGGCCTTTGGCCGGGTCATGCAGCCGGCAACTGAGCAGGCCGCCAATCCCGCCCGCAACGCCTTGTCGAGGCTTGCAAAACGGCGGGATCAGCTGGTTCTCATGCGCGCACAGGAGAAGAACCGGCGCAGCGAGGCTGACGACCGCGCCATGGCCGAACGGATCAGCCGCCTTATCGAGGTTCTCGACGACGAGGTTGCCGAGATCGAAGCCGACATCAAGGCGCTGACCAAGGCCGAGCCGGAGATCGCGGACGATGCAAAGTTGATGCGCTCGCTGCCGGGTGTGGGTCCCGTGGCTTGCATGCAGCTCATCGCGAAGATGCCGGAACTCGGACGTGTTGGTGCAAAACAGATCGCGGCACTCGCGGGCCTTGCCCCCTTCAACGTCGACAGCGGCGCCTTCCGTGGCAAACGCAAGATCGCCGGCGGTCGAAAGCGCGTTCGTGACGCCCTCTACATGGCTGCCCTCAACGCGGTTCGCCGGGCCGATCCGTTCAAGGCCTTCTACGCACGACTGCGACAGGCCGGCAAACCAGCCAAGCTCGCTCTCATTGCCGTCGCCAGGAAGCTCCTAACCGTCCTCAACGCCATGATGCGCGACAGGAAGCCCTACCTGCAGACCGCGCCGACATAACAGTTGCCGGCTCTGCGCAGCAGCGTTTCACGCTGCAGCGCGTCCGGGACAAGAGCTCACCCCAGCGTCACGAATTTGAACGCATCTCCATCCCGCTTGATATATCCGCCGGAAAAATGCCCGCCGATCACGAGCGTCGGGGTGTCGGCAAAGCGCGAGAACAGCTCACCTCGCGTCCTCGCTGATTGTTGCGGGTCGGAATCCACCGTCGAGCACCAGTCGAGATGCGCCATCTGGCAGGGGTGGTGTGCGGCATCGCCCGCGAGCAGTGCCTGCTCGCCACCGGAGCGGATCAGGACGCTCATATGGCCGGGGCTGTGGCCGGGCGTCGGGATCATGCTGATTTCCTCGCACAGCCGGTGGTCGCTCGGGATCAGGTCCGCGAGGCCGGCGTCCACGACGGGTTTCACGGAATCGGTGAACACGGCCGCCTTGTCCGGTTCGGTCGCGTGGTCGCGCCAATACTCGTATTCTGTTCTGCCGAACAAATAGCGGGCGTTCGGGAAACTCGGCACCCACTTCTCGCCAACGAGCTTCGTGTTCCAGCCGACATGATCGACATGGAGATGCGTGCACAGCACGGTGTCGATGCTGTCGGGCGCAAAGCCCGCCGCGGTCATGGTCTCCAGGAACGGTGTGTTGCGATTGTTCCAGGTCGGGACGTTGCGGCCCTGCTTGTCGTTGCCGAGGCCGGTGTCGACGACGATGCGGCGCGACGGCGCCTCCACCACCAGCGAATGGATCGACATTTTCAGCCGGCCCTCCTCGGTGGCGAAATGCGGGATCAGCCAGGGCAGCTTCCGGATTTCCTCAGTGCTTGCCAGCGGCAGGATGAAGCGTGTCGAGCCGACCGTCTCCATTTCCACGAATTTGGTGATCCGCACCTGGCCTACCGTCCACTGCATCTCCCGCGTCCTCTTGTTCTGGTTGCGGCGGACATTGCGTGTTTCCCCCAGCCGTCGCAATGCATCATCCGGTGCGATGCGGCGTTATCGGGGGACCCTGGGAGGGAGCCACTGTGATGATTGAAGCTCTCTCCCCGTAAGAACAGGGAGAGAGAAGAGGAGCTTACAGCGTCCCCGGGAACGCGCCGCCATCGAGCAAGATGTTCTGCCCGGTGATGAAGCCGGCCTTGGCGCCGCACAGGAAGGCGCAGGCGTAGCCGAACTCGTCGGGCTGGCCGAAGCGGCCGGCGGGATTGAGTTTTGCGCGCTCGGCCAGAATCTGATCCGGCGTGGTGCCGCGCTTGTCGGCTTCCGCCTTCGCCGTGCCGGTCAGACGGTCGGTCTCGAATGGTCCCGGCAGCAGCGCGTTGATGGTGACGTTGTTGATTACCGTCTTGCGCGAGAGGCCGGCGACGAAGCCGGTGAGGCCGGCGCGCGCACCGTTGGAGAGGCCCAGGATGTCGATCGGCGCCTTCACGGCGGCCGAGGTGATGTTGACGATGCGGCCGAACTTGCGCGCCATCATGCCGTCGACCGTCGCCTTGATCAGCTCGATCGGCGTCAGCATGTTGGCATCGATCGCCTTGATCCAGTCGTCGCGGGTCCAGTTGCGGAAATCGCCGGGCGGCGGGCCGCCGGCATTGTTGATCAGGATGTCCGGATCGGGGCAGGCCTTCAGCACGGCCTCGCGCCCTGCCGGCGTCGTGATGTCGCCGACGATCTCGGTGACCGTCACGTCCGGATGGGCCTTCCGGATCTCCTCGGCCGTCGTCTTCAGCGCGTCCGCGCCGCGCGCGGTCAGCGTGACATGCACGCCCTCATTGGCGAGCGCCATGGCGCAGGCGCGCCCCAGGCCCTTGCTGGATGCGCAGACGATGGCGCGGCGACCTTTGATCCCAAGATCCACTGTTTCACTCCGTAATGTCAGGCAGGTTTGGAGGCGCCACTGTAGCCAACCTCACTCCCGTTGATAAGAGACGGGCTGTTGCCAAAATGCATGGCGCGCCCGCGCAAGAAGGTCACGCTGTGTCAGATCGGCCGCTCCCTCTTGATACGATCGATGGCGGCCGCGGCTTCAGGCGGCAGGGACTTGAATCCCATCTGTCCGGCAGCGGAGAACAGCGGGCGCAATTGCGACCCGACGAGGAACGGAGGCTGTCGGTTGGCGGGCACCAATTGATCGAAGACCAGGACCAGCGTTGTCGCGACGAGGCCGACCCGCACGGCTCCGAGCGCTGCGCCGCCTATGCGGTCTCCGAGCCCGGCTTCGCCGACCGCATCGTCCAGCGCGGCGCGGCCGAGATGTCCAAGCGCCATGCCGGTTACGACGAAAACGCCGAAGAACAACACCCAGCCCTGAAGCAAAGGCGAGGTGGTCTCACTGACCACGTGGGGTGCGATCAGCGACATCAGCCAGACGGAGATAGGTGCAGCCAGAAGATAGGCGAGGATGGTCATCGCGCTGCGCAGCAAGCCGGTCCTGAAGCCGAAGCCTATCGCCACGGCCAGCGCTGCATAGACTGCGAGATCGAAACTGTTCATGAGCTGCGCCCTGCCTGCATGGAACGAGTGAACGGCGAACCCATCATTCCGGTTTCAGATCGCTAAAATCGTCTGTATCTATGCGGGGGGCACACCCTGGGACCTTCGCCATGTCAGACGTATTCGACGTCAGTAAAGAAACCATCCTCATTACCGGCGCGAGCCAGGGCCTGGGGCGCCAGTTTGCGCGCGTGCTCGCCGCGCACGGCGCCGCCATCGCGCTCGCCGCGCGCCAGACGAACAAGCTCAAGGCCCTCGAGGACGAGATTCGCGGCAGGGGAGGCCGCGCCGCGGCGATCGCGCTCGACGTTACCGATACTGCGTCGATCGTGAACTCGGTCGATGCCGCGGAGGCGGCGCTCGGTCCCATCACCGTGCTGATCAACAATGCGGGGATTGCGATCGAGAAGCTCGCGACCGAGCAGACCGAAGCGGACTGGGACGCCGTGGTCGGCGCCAATCTCAAGGGCGCCTATTTCCTCGCAACCGAGCTGGCGCGACGAATGATCGCACGCAAGCAGTCAGGCAACATCGTCAACATCGCCTCCGTGCTCGGCACCGGCGTGTTGAAGGCGGTCTCGCCTTACGCGATTTCCAAGGCCGGCATGATCCAGGCGACGAGGGCGATGGCGCTGGAGCTTGCGGGCAACGACATCCGCGTCAACGCGCTGGCGCCCGGCTATATCGACACCGAGATGAACCACGATTTCTGGTCGACGCCTGCGGGGGAACGATTGACAAAACGTATCCCGCAGCGCCGCATCGGCGCCGAGTCCGATCTCGACGGCGCGATCCTGCTGCTGGCATCAAACGCGTCGCGCTACATGACGGGCAGCGTGGTGACGGTTGATGGCGGGTTCTTGCTGAGTTGATCCATCTCGTCGTCCCGGACAAGCGGAGCGCAGATCCGGGATCTAACCACAGGATCTTGTTTGGCGAAGACTGGTAACCACCATCTCGCGCCACAAATACTCCCTGTGGTTATGGGTCCCGGGCTCGCGCTTCGCGCGCCCCGGGACGACACGGAATTTGCGGTCGCGTCGCTTTAACTCGCCCTCATCTCCCCCTTGATCATATCCGCGGCCTTCTCGCCGATCATGATGGTCGGCGCGTTGGTGTTGCCGCCGATCAGGGTCGGCATGATCGAGGCGTCGACGACGCGCAGGGCTTCGAGGCCATGCACCCTGAGCTTCGGATCGACCACGGCGAGCGCATCTATGCCCATCTTGCAGGTCCCGACGGGGTGATAGACCGTATCGACGCGAGCGCGCAAAATGTTGCGGATGTCGTCGTCGGTGCGCACGTCGGCGGTGAAGACGTCTTTCTGCTGAAGCGCGCGCAGCGCCGGCGCCTCCATCAGCCGCCGCGTGGTCTTGAAGCCCGCGACCATGGCCTCGAGATCCTCCTCTTCGCCGAGAAAATTCGGATCGATCAGCGGCGCCTGCATCGCATCGCTGCTTGCGAGCGTCACGCTGCCGCGGCTCTTCGGCCTGAGCAGGCAGACATGGCAGGAGAAGCCGGTGCCAGCATGGCGCTTGCGGCCGTGGTCGTCGACCATGGCCATGCCGAAATGCAGCTGGATGTCGGGAATGTCGAGATCGGGCCGTGTCTTCAGGAAGCCGCCGCATTCGGCGAAGTTGGAGGTGAGGGGGCCGCGTCGCTCTTTCCGGTATTGCAGGATGGCGCGGATCAGGCGCGGCATGCCCTTCAGCGAGATGCCGGCAAAATTCGGGTTGTCGGACGTGTAGCCGAAGATGAAGTCAGGATGATCCTGAAGGTTTTGGCCGACGCTCGGCAAATGATGCACGTTCGCGATGCCGTGCTTGCTTAGGCTCGCTGCATCGCCGACGCCTGACAGCATGAGCAGGTGCGGCGACTGGAAGGCGCCGGCGGCCAAGATCACCTCGCGTCGTGCGCGGAGCTGTTTCAACTCCTTGCCTTGCCGGTATTCGACACCGACCGCGCGCTTGCCTTCGAACAGGATCCGTGTGGCATGCGCCTGTGTCTCGACGCGCAAATTCGCGCGCCTGTTCATGTGCGGATGGACGTAGGCGCGCGCGGCGCTCCAGCGCTCGCCGTTCTTCTGCGTCACCTGGTAGATGCCGAGGCCTTCATGGTCCTCGGCGTTGAAATCCTCGCGGATGCGGAATTGTGCTTCCTGCGCGGCCTGCAAGAAGGTCTGCTGGACCGGATTGCCGGAGCGCAACCGGTTGACCGCGAGCGGGCCGCCCTTGCCGTGATACTCGTCGCCGAAATCGGCGTTGTCTTCCGAGCGCTTGAAGTAGGGCAGCACGTCGGCATACGCCCAGCCCGCGTTGCCGAGCGAGGCCCAGTGGTCGTAATCCCAGCGATGGCCGCGGATATAGACCATGGCGTTGATCGCGGAGGAGCCGCCGAGGCCCTTGCCGCGCGGTTGATAGCCGATGCGGCCGTTGAGTCCTTTCTGTGGCACGGTGTTGAAGGCCCAGTTGTTGACGGTGCCCGCCACCATCAGCACCAGCGCGCCCGGCGTGGTGACGACCCAATTGTCGCACCTGCCGCCGGCATCGAGCAGCGCGACCGAGGTTTGCGCATCCTCCGACAGCCGTCCCGCCACCGCGCAGCCGCCCGAGCCCGCGCCGATCACCACGAAGTCGAATGTCTCAGTCACCGTTGTTTCCCCCTGCAGTTTTCTTTCTTCTCGTCATTCCGGGGCGCGCGTAGCGCGGGCCCGCAATCCATTCATCCGCATCATTGGTGGCGAGATGGATTCCGGGCTCGCTTCTCCGAGTCGCCTGGGAATGACGGTGCCGACATCAGCTTGCTGAAGGTCCTAAAGCCCGATTCGCCGCGATAGGCGCCAGCGCCGCCGATCGGCTGGTTGACATGGCGTTTCCCCGTCATGTTTGTTGCCGCAGGCTGGCGCTTTGCGGAACTTATGGCAAGTGCTGGCTTTTTCGGCCCGTTACCAGCTCGTTTTGCCTGTCATAAAGTCGAAAAAAACGTCCTTCCGGGCCTTTCCAAAGCGCCTCGCGGTTGATACATAGCCCTCGCACCCGACGGGCTTTGCCCCGGGGTTGCCTTCCAAGGAAGTCTTTGGGACGCGAAAGCAAGCCACGCACCCGCGCTGGTCCGCATTCACCGTCTCAAGTCGTCTTCGGGGGCGTTGCAAAAGCTTAACGCGGGGTGGAGCAGCCCGGTAGCTCGTCAGGCTCATAACCTGAAGGTCATAGGTTCAAATCCTATCCCCGCAACCAACTCAAATTGCGAAACCCCAGCCCTCGTGGCTGGGGTTTTCGTTTTGAGAGCGACCGCCAGGATTCCGGCCAGTCACCTCGGACGTCGATCTTCAGTTCCCCGCCACCGGGTGTGAGGACGATCTCCTTCACGAGAGAACGCAGGACCTCTCCAGCTTTCAGCCGGGTTGCCTCAGTATCAGCCTTCAGCGCCCCATGCAGAGCGCTGACCTGTTCTCGATAGAAACTCGCCATCTCGGGGTGCAGCAGGGGTCGTGGTTCTTCCGCGTCAACCGATGCTTGCTCGAGTTCGGCCCTGCGGCTCTCAAGCTGAACCATCTTCGTGTTGATCTTATCGGCAGCGCCACCTTTGAGGATCAAGTTCAGCAGAGTATCGAGTTTGCGCTCTATCCGTTTGATCTTGGAGCGAGCTGCCTCGATCGACGCCGACCGATCATGCTGGGTCACCGGGGGCGGCAACCGCTACGGCTCCCGCTGAGCACCTACTCGCCTGGATGGACTGGAGGCAGCTCTTCGAGATCCTGGCGGCTGCGACCGCTGCCACAGCCATTCTCATCTATGTCGTGGTTCCCGAACGGGTCATTGTCCCATCGACATCGTCAATGCCCGCCACCCTTAGCTCCGTTTTCAACGATAAGCGTTTCTGGCGCATTGCCCCGTTGTCGGCGATTTGCGTTGGGTCGGCTTGATCTCTGCAGGGATTGTGGGCGTCGCCATGGCTGGACCAATGGTCCATGAACGATGGCCACAGACCCATCATGGCCTATCAAGTCGCGTTCGGTCTCAACCTAGCGCTGCAGATGGCGGCGATGGTTTGGTTCGCACTACCTTGGCTCCGATCCTTCGTTTCGTGGATGAGTTCGGTGCCCCTCTTCACGCCGGCTAACGCTTGCGACGCAATCAAGTCGGTCGGCGTGTATGAGAATTCAGTCGTCCTGTTGCCCGCGGATGAGGACGCGGAGTGGTGAGAACTTCATCGCCGGATAAAGGCAGTGTGTGGCGCTGCCCGTGGACTGTCGGCGGCGATCATCCAACTGCAACCGATCTATTTGGGATATGCGCTCGGGGTCCGTCTCAGTCGAAGCCGGTACGCGAGCTGAGCGCGCGATAGACCTAGCAGGCGTGCCGCAGCAGCTACGTTGCCATTACATCGCCCCATGGCTTCGTCATACATTCGCTGGTTGAGGCTTTCCAGCGTAATGGGATCTTCGGCACAATCCTGCTCCAGGCCGGAACGACCGGAACTTTGCGCCTTTCGCTGAAGTTCGTCTAGGATGACCTCGACACAGGGGCGCTCAATCCGGAACGTGCCGTCGCCCGAAGCGACCGTGATAAGCGCGGCTGTGACTATCGTTTCCAGCTCGGTGACGTTGCCACGCAACTCCAGCGCAGTGAGAAGTGCGACCGCTTCGGAGGTGAGGATCGGCTCATTTGCGCCATGGCGCCGGGCGGCTCGTTGCAGCAGCGCCTTTGCGAGCATTGGGATGTCGCGATGGCGCGTACGCAGCGGTGGCATCACGAGCGGCGCCACCGCAAGGCGATGGAGTAGACCGTCATCGAAATGCGCCGTTTCGCGCAGCTCCGTCAGGCTTCGGCGCGTTGTCGCGGCGACGCGGGAGTCGCCTTCATCGAGGCGCCGCGCCAGCCGACGTTGCAGTGCAGGGGCGAGGAGTTCGATGTCGGTAAGGACAACGCGTCTTTGCGACCGGCGCGGGCGGCGCCCACGGGTCGGCAGAACGGAGCGGTCGAACAGCGCATCGAGAGAGTCGCCGTCAAGCGTGTCCGCTGCCGCGATGTCCAGCACGCCGTCCGCCCCGAAGCGCGCTTCGCTCCATGCCCGCGCGGCGGTACGCTTACCTGTGCCAGGTTCGCCCAGGATCAGGACAGGAACATCAAAGCGCGCCACCTTTTCGATTCGTTCGCGAATAGGAGCGAGCATGAGACTTGAGACAGGATCATCGTCGCTTTGCCGCGAGACGGTTCGCTTAAGCCCAGGCGTCGCCGGCTCCGCCTTCAAGATCTCGTTGCGATAGAGCCGGACGAGTTCGTCACTCTCGCCCCAGACCTCCGCCGGCTTTCCCATGACGCGGCAATGGCCCTGGCCCATGCCGAGACATTCGAGCTCCTTGTAGACGATAAGTTTGCCAAGGCAGTGCGTAGCGTAACCCGAGGCATATCCGACCTGCGACCAGCACACCGGCTCGGCGGAATTGCCGTGGTCGCGCGAATAGTCCATCGCCTCGGCGCTACTGCGCCAGAGAAACTCTCCCGAGAACCGGCCCCTTCGGATATCGAAGTCGTTGTGAATGGTTTTCAGATTGACGCAGCCACAAAGCATGTGCAGGCGGGTTCCTGCCGTGAAGGCATCGCCCGGATCGAGCCCCGGCCAGGACCTCCGGACGAAGTCGGCGTCTTCGCGGCCCGCAACGAAGCCAAGACGCGTCATCATCACGAATGCCTCGTCGCGACCGTATCGTTCCACCAGTTGATTGCGTAGCCGGCTCATCTGGCTGGCGCGTTGCAGGACCAGCCTTTCCTTGTTGAGACGGATACTTCCGCTGCCGGGGCTGAACACAAGATCGCGCAGCAGTTCTCGGAGAGTTGGGCGGCCACCGCGGTCGAGCAGTGGCTCTTGGCCGGCATTGATCTGCAAGGCATCCTCCGAGTCCGGCCCGATCTGGTCGGTTGATTGTTGATCAAATCATCAATCCAGATCGATCAAATTGTCAATTTTTGTAACGTCGATGATCGGAGCTGGTTACGGCCGACGAGAATGTAATTTCATAAAAACTAGTATATTATCAATTAGATAGGATGTTGTCAGGTATCCCCAAAAGTCGCGCCAGGCCAAAAACGTTTGACACCATTTTTTCTGGAACTCTAGCGTCCCGACAAACAGCCATGTCCGGGGGGACGCCGCAATGAATACGCGACCGGGGATCGTCAAGCTTCCGGAAGAATCCTACGAGGCCGCCATTCGCAAATTCGCTTGCGATGGTGCTCACATCTCCGGAGACGACAAGACAAATCCTTGGGTGCCGTTTGGCGAAGCCGCGGCGATCAAGCATTTCTGTTTCGACGTGCGTGCCAATTCCGTCGCCAATATCCTCTGGGTCAAGGGTGGCGGGCGCATCGGCACGCACAAGCACCGCGGCTTCGTATCGGCGGTCACGCTCGAAGGGTCGTGGGCCTATTACGAGTATGACTGGACGGCTCGTGCGGGCGACTTCGTTTACGAACTCCCCGGTGCCGCGCACACGCTTTACTCCGACGATCCGAATGGCATGAAGGCCGTCTTCTGGATCAACGGGTCGATCGAATTCTACGACGACGACGGCAAGCACGACTTCACCGCCGACGTGTTCTGGTTCATCGAACACTACACGCGATACTGCGAGGCCAATGGCCTCGAGATCGACAAGGCCAAGTTCATCTGACGTGCGCCTCGTCCGGAGAGCCTTGTCCCGATCGTCTCACGACGGCCATCACGAAGATGCGTCGAACGTTCCAGAGAACAATGAATTCACGGTTTGTCGCAGGGGAGAGATGCGTGGACGAGTATGACTACATCATCGTGGGGGCCGGCTCGGCGGGATGTGTGCTGGCGAGCCGCCTCAGCGAGGATCCGAGCGTCAGCGTTCTTGTCGTCGAGGCCGGTGGTAGGGACAACCACGTTTTCCTGAAGATGCCCTTGGCGTGGCGTCAGGTCTGGCGCGGCCCAAAGTTCAACTGGAATTATACGACCGAGCCGGAACCATTTCTTGATGGACGACGCCTGTCGCTTCCAAGAGGCAAGGTCCTAGGCGGTTCGTCTTCGATCAACGGCATGCTTTACGTACGGGGGCATCCGCGTGACTACGATTTGTGGCGGCAGGCGGGGTGTGAAGGTTGGAGCTATGCCGATGTGCTTCCCTACTTCAAGCGCGCCGAGGGCAATTGGCGTGGCGAAGGCGACTATCACGGCGGGGCGGGACCGCTCGGCGTCAGCGCCACCGATATTTCCAATCTCAATTTCGAATTGATCCGCGATACGGTCGCGGCTGCCGGGATTCCGATGACCGAGGATTTCTCCGGAGAGCAGCCGGAGGGATTTGGCATCGTCGACCTGACGATCAAGAACGGTGTGCGTAGCAGCGCATCGGCCGCTTACCTTCGCCCGGCACTGAAGCGGACCAATCTCACCGTCAAGACTATGGCTCTGACGGAGCGGGTTTCGATCGAAAAGGGTAGAGCGACGGGCGTGACCTATGTCTCGAAGGGCGTGCGAGCCTTTGCGCGCGCCCGGCGTGAGGTGATCCTCGCCGGAGGAAGCTACAATTCACCCCAGCTTCTTTTGCTGTCCGGCGTGGGGCCGGCCGACGAAATCGCCGAGCACGGAATAACTCCCGTGCATGATCTGCCAGCCGTCGGCAAGAATCTATCCGAGCACGCGGTGTTCCATATTCAGTTTGCGATGAAAGAGCCGATTACGTTCCTGAGTCGATTGCGCGCCGATCGCGTTGCGCTGTCGGTTCTGCAATGGGCACTTTTTCGCACCGGAGATTTTGCGACCCAGGCGTTGACGGCACTCGCCTTCATCCGCAGCCGCCCCGATATCGAGCGCCCGGACATTCAACTGTTTTTCAATTCGACGCGCATGGACGCCAAGGTGTGGTTTCCCGGTATCACGCCGGCGCAACAGCACATGCTGGAAGGCTATCCTTCGATGAACTATCCGGAAAGTCGCGGCGAACTCCGGCTTCGCTCTGCCAATCCATCCGACCCACCCCGGATATGGCTCAACTTCCTGGGAACGGAGAATGACCGCGCGACGGCGCGCGAATGCATTCGGTTAGTGCAACGCATCTACCACACGCCGCCGCTCGGCGAGTTGATCGAGCGCGAGACGTCGCCGGGCGCCGAGGTCTCATCCGACGCAGATCTTGATGCATTCATCCGGCGAACGGTGGAGGTCGGCCACCATCCGGTCGGCACCTGCGCGATGGGAGAAGGAACGGCGGCCGTGGTCGATCCGCAACTCCGCGTCCATGGATTGCAGGGGCTGAGGGTGGTTGACGCCTCGGTCATGCCGACCGTGCCCGGCGGCAATACCAACGGGCCGACGATCATGATCGCCGAGCGTGCGGCGGACCTCATCGCGGGAAAGGCGCTGCTCGCTCCAGCGTCCGATCTCGTGGCGACGAGCACTGCCAGTGCGTTGCGATCGACGGCGGCGACATCTCGCAGACCCGAAACAGCAAACACCAACGAGGGAGGAGTACGATGACATCATCTGCAAAAAGGGGCGCACTGGCCATCGCATCGATGCTTGCGGCGCTCATTTTCGGTCACCCGGCGGAAGCCGCGCCGGCGCCGAAGTGCGGATTGAACTCTGGGAAGCCCGCAACCGGATCGCCAATTCCGATCGGAGGTATCGTCGGCAGAACAGGTCCGGCCGACTTCAGCTCTTCCGGCGATGCGGCCGCCGCGTATTTCAAGTGCGTCAATGAAAATGGCGGCATCAACGGCCGTCCGATCGAATACACGCTCGAGGACGACGCCTGGAAGCCCGAGCAAGCTGCGCAAGCGGCCGCCAAGTTGGTTATCGACAAGAAGGTGGTTGCGCTAGTGGGTAGCAACAGCTTCGTCGAATGTGCCGCCAACGAAGCGACATACGAAAAGAATGATGTGCTCGTCGTCGGAGCCGTCGGCATTCCCCGCGATTGCTTCTTTGGCAAGAACTATTCGTCGACGAACGCGGGACCTCGCCTGAGCAACCTTGGAGCGGTGCAATACATGCACCAGAAATTCGGCGTCAAAAACATCGTCTGCATTGCGCCCAACATTCCAGGCGTCGGCGAATTTTCCTGTGACGGCGTCAAGGCCTGGGGCGCCACAAAGGGGGCCGTAGTCAGCGTCATTCTGATCGACCCCGCAGCGATCGACATGACTTCCATCGTTCTCCAGGCGATGTCGTTCAAGCCCGATCTCATCGAGGCGAGCCTGCCGCGCGACGGCGTGATCGCCTTGCTCAAGGCCGCCGAAGACCAGGATCTCGGATCCAAGGTGAAGTTCGCAGCGCCAACCTCGGTCTATAATCTGGAGTTTCCAAAGACCATCGGTCCCTACTGGGACAACAAGGTCTATGCCCAGCTAGAGCTCGAACCCTTCGATAAGGCTTCGCCCGACATGCTGAACTGGTATGCGGTTCTCGACAAGTACGCACGCAAGGACATTCAGCGCGATACCTTCAATCAAGCCGGCTATCTCTCGGCCCGCTGGATCGTCGAGATCATGATGCAGATGGACCCGACGAAAATCGATCGTTCATCCGTTACGGCCGCTCTCCGCGGAATGAAATCGGGCTATCTGTCGGACATCGCCTGTGGCCCCTGGTATTTCGGGCCGGGAAATCGGCACAATCCCAACCATGCCGGTTCGGTGGCCGTGGTGTCGGGCGAAAAATGGGTGACCCAACAATCATGTTTCGAGGTCGAAGACCCCGACCTCGTCGATGTTCTCGCGACGGAAAAGGAAATCGGTATTCGCAAGTAAGTGCTGGATCAAATCGGGCCGAAGGTGACGAAATTCACCTTCGGTCCATCAGCGCCTGCAGCCCTTTTTCACCGGTTTCAATCCGCCGAGAGGCCGGGAAGTCAGATCAATTGAGTATGTCATAGTGCCAAATCTCGGTCCTTTCGTCGTTTCCGGGCTCGCTACCGGCGCGGTGTATGCGCTATCGGCAGTTGGAATCGTAGTTCTCTTTCGCGCCTCCGGCGTGGTCAATCTTGCGCAGGGTGCGATAGGCGCACTTTCGGCAATCATCGCCTGGCAAATCGGGAATTCAGGCAGTCCGCCGTGGATCGGGTGGATTGCGGGCATCGCTGCCGCGATCGCGGTTTCACTGGGTTACGGTCGTCTCCTCGCCCCGAGAGTGGCCCATAGCGACCCGGTGGTACGTGCAGTGGCCACACTTGGGCTTGCGCTGGTGTTGCTCGGCTTGATGGATTTCTTCTGGGGAGAGTATGGCCGCGTTCTGCGCCTGCCGACCGACAGTCTCGGGATCCGAATCATGGATGTGCGGGTAACCTATACCCGCCTGATCGCCGTCGGACTGACCTGCGTGGTAACGGTCGGCACCATCCTCTTCCTTGGTTGGACTCGCATGGGGCTTGCGATGCGGGCGCTCGCCAATCGACGGGAAATCAGCGCGCTGCTCGGCGTGCCGGTCTTGAAGGTCGATTCCTGGGCCTGGGTCATGTCGGGGCTGATTGCCGGCGTCAGCGGCATCCTGCTCGCCAATCTCGCACGAATGCAACCTCTGTTTCTGACCTTCATGGTCATTCCGGCAATCGCCGCCGCGATCGCCGGTCGCGTCCAGTCGCTCGGTGTCGCGGTCATTGGAGGCTTGGCAATCGGCGCGATAGAAGCGATCGGCACTCCCATTCCCGCTATTGCGTCCTATCGAACGTTGGCGCCGTTCGTCTTCGCTGTTGTCGCCTTGATCTTCTTGCAGCGTCACGGACAGCCGCTGATCGCTGGTGGAATAGGGTTGGGCGCCGACGATATACGCTCCGTCAGCGTTCGGGGGAATTCGCGCCTTGGGACGCTTGTGGGGATCGTCGCCGGGGTGATCATAGCCCTTGTGGTGGCCCTCGCGACACCCGAGCTCGCGAGCTCTTATTGGCTGCGGGTGCTGACGGCCTCCTTGATCCTGGCGCTCGGCTCGCTCGCCACCGGGATTCTCTATGCGCAATTGGGTATGGTTTCGCTGTGCCAGTTCGCACTGGTGGGCGTCGGCGGTTGGGTGGCGCTGCGCACTTGGCACGCGATTCACTGGCCGTTCGAGCTGTCGCTCCTGTGCGGCGGCATCGGGGCGGCGCTGTTCGGCCTGATCTTTGGATTGCCAGCACTCCGCATGCGTGGTCTCTACCTCGCGTTGGCGACCTTGATGATCGCCGGCGGATTCCAGGTGGTGATTACCGCCATTGATTTCCCCGACGGCGGCGTGGGTTTCATCGGCAAGGTCTACAACGGGCCGCGTCTTTATATGGGCCGTCCCCAGTTCGCGACGACAGATGCCGGCTATTTTCGCTATTGCCTCGCTACGCTCGTCGCTGCCTATCTCATCGTCGTAGGGCATCAGCGCTCGCGAGTCGGGCGTGCCTGGGCGATGATGCGTCGGAGCGAAGCATGCGCACTATCTGCCAGCGTCAACATCGTCGCCTACAAGATTTGGGCCTTCGTGCTTGCCGGCTTCCTTGCAGGCATATGCGGCGGGCTGCTTGCGGGTCTGATCGGCACGCTCGACCTAACCTCGTTTCCGGCGAGCGAATCCATTTTGCTTTTCGCGGTGACGGTTATCGGTGGCGCCTATAGCTGGCTGGGTCCGATTTTGGCGGGCCTGTTGCTGCGGGCTGTTCCCGGCCTCCTCAACGATTGGCACATCGACGGAAATGTCGCGACGATCATATTCGGAGCGGGTCTGCTCCATGCCTTGATCACGGCACCGCGCGGAATTGCGGGTCAGATACTCGATACCGTAGCGCGGATCAGGACATTCGCCGGGGAAGTGGGGCGGGGGAGGGCAGCATGATCGAGATCGATGCTCTCGATGTGAGGTTCGGCGGCGTCAGGGCGTTGAACGCGCTGAGCGCGTCGATCGATGCGCCCATAACTGGCTTGATCGGTCCGAACGGTGCGGGCAAGACGACGTTGCTCAACGTACTGAGCGGCTTCATTACCCCTACCGCCGGACGCGTAACAATCGACGATCACGATATCGCTCGCCTGGCGACGCATCGGCGTTCGGCATTCGGTATCCGCCGCACGTTCCAGACCGAACAAGTGGTACTCAATCTCTCGGTCTGGGACAATGTCGCCGGGATGCTCGATCATGTTCCGTACGGAATGCGCAGCCGTAACGACGTCATCGCCGATGCTCTACGCTATGCGGGACTCTCGGATCGAGCTCACCAGATGGGTGGCGCCCTTGCGATGAGCGACCGCCGCATGGTCGAGATTGCAAGATGCATCGTCGGCGCGCCGAAGATCATCATGATGGACGAGCCCGGGGCGGGTCTGAGCGAGTCGGAATCTGATTTTATGCGTCAGACCATCGTCGGCATCCCGAAATTCTGCGGCGCCCAGGTTCTTCTCGTCGATCATGACGTCGACTTGATCTCGGCGACCTGTGCGAAGACGTTGGTGCTCGATTTCGGTACCATGATCGCCTACGGCCCGGTGGGTGAGACCTTGAAAGATCCTAAGGTGCGTGCCGCCTATCTCGGAGAATCCGCATGACTAATTGCATCCGGATCGAGCGTCTGACAATTGCACGGGGCGGCAAGCAGGTTGTGCATGGCGTCGATCTCGAGATTCCTCCGGGGCAGGTTACGGCCTTGCTTGGCGCAAATGGTGCGGGCAAGAGTTCGCTGGTTCTAGCTGCAGCAGGCGCATTACCCGTCTCGTCCGGCTCCGTGTTGATTGACGGCAAATCAATTGTGGGCCTTAGGCCCGAGCAGGTCCGCCGCCTCGGAGTTGCTGCCGTTCCCGAAGGGCACCACGTGCTTGGTGAGCTATCGGTCATCGATAATCTTCGGGTCGCCGGTCATCATCTGCCAGGCCGCAAGCGCGAGGACGGCATTGAGGATGCGCTCGATACGTTTCCGGAGCTACGCCAGAAGCTCGGCGCGCGCGCCGGATCGCTCTCCGGCGGTCAGCAGCAGATGGTCGTACTTGCCCAGGCCATCGTCGATCGCCCGCGCTATATCCTCGCGGACGAATTGTCGTTTGGGCTTGCTCCGGTGATTGTAGCCCGGCTGGTTCCGGTGATCATTCAACTCGCCGAGAGCGGCGTCGGAGTCCTGCTCATCGAACAGTTCACGCATATCGCGCTGCGAGTGTCCCGTCAGGTCTACGTTATGGAACGAGGCAATATCCGATTCTCCGGCAAGCCGGAGGAGTTAGAGAAAAATCCGGACATCCTTCACAGTGCGTACTTGGCAGTTGGCTGACACGGCCGGACACGGCTC
The DNA here is from genome assembly GCF_024199925.1 of Bradyrhizobium sp. CCGUVB1N3. NCBI lineage: Bacteria > Pseudomonadati > Pseudomonadota > Alphaproteobacteria > Hyphomicrobiales > Nitrobacteraceae > Bradyrhizobium > Bradyrhizobium sp. CCGUVB1N3. The sequence continues at coordinate 4,745,509 of NZ_JANADR010000001.1, read as the reverse complement.
GTAGCGAGCTGAGTGATCGAGAAGGCCTCAAGTATTAGTTCCCGATCTTTCCTTTTCCACGCCCGTCTACGATCATCGAAAGCGCTTGTTGCGCCGTAGCGCGCTTGGCGCGGCGATCGCGCTCCAGCTTTGGCTCTGTCGATGATCGCGGCCCAAGCGGTCGTTAGGTATGGCGTTTCAGGCCGCTGCCTCGAATAGCAATTTGAGATGGATGCATATCCCCGCAACCAAATTGGTGAGAAACCCCAGCAGTCTGAAATGGATTGCTGGGGTTATTTTTTGCGAAATCGACGCCGGCAACTGTTCTTCGGTTCAAATCACCCCGCAACCAAAAGCATCATGCTTCGGTTGGGAAGCGCCAGAGTTTTCCGAAGTCGAACGCAGCGCAACTCGGACACTTCATTTCAGCCGCTCATCGAGGTGCGCGGGGCATAGGTCGAGGCCGTCGGATTGCACAGCGCGGAAGCGACCTCGCGTCGCTATGGCCTCAGGCCGAGACGGCGCAGTCGATAGTCCAGCTTTGGTCTGCTGATCTTCAACAGGCGCGCGGCGGCTGACACGTTGCCGTCCGTTTGGGTCAGCGCGGAGCGATAGGCGGCGACCTCCATCTCTGCAAACGACCCTTCCGCGAACGACGCGCCGCTGTTGAACGCGGCGGTGTCTCTTTCTTCCGTCGACGATGGATCGAGACCGAGCAGCGGCGTGCGGCCCAACCGTCCGTCGCTGGTGAGCTGTATCGAGAAGGGCGGCAGCAGCTCCGAGCCGCTGAAGAGATGGCTGATGTCGATGATGCCGCCGTCGTCGGCATAGACGACGCCGCGCTCGATCAGGTTTTGCAGTTCACGGATGTTGCCGGGATAATCATACTTCAGCAGCGCGTCGGTGGCGCGTCGGCTGAAGCCCGTGAGGTGCCGATCGTGCCGCGCACAATAAATCCCGAGGAAATGTGCCATCAAGAGCGGGATGTCGTCGCGGCGTTCGCGCAGCGGCGGGATGGCGATCGGAAACACGCAGAGCCGGAAATACAGATCCTGCCGGAACCGGCCGGCCGCGACCTCGGCGGTCAGGTCGACATTGGACGCTGCCACCACGCGGACGTCGAGCGAGATGGTCTTGCTGCCGCCGACGCGCTCGATCTTGCGTTCCTGCAGCGCACGCAGCACCTTGCCCTGCGCCGAATAGGTCAATGACGCGATCTCGTCGAGAAACAACGTGCCGCCGGAGGCGCGTTCGAAATAGCCGGCGCGCGAGGCGATGGCGCCGGTATAGGCGCCTTTCTCCACGCCGAACAATTCGGATTCGACGAGCTGCTCCGGGATAGCCGCGCAGTTGATCGCCACGAACGGACCGCTGTTGCGCCGACTCATGGCGTGAAGCTGGCTGGAGAACAGCTCCTTGCCGACCCCGGATTCGCCGATGAACAGCACGGTGGCATCCGTCGCGGCAACGCGTTCGAGCTGGCGGCGGGTGCGGACGAACGCGGCAGAGACGCCGACCGCGACGGTGCTGTCGTCGCCTGAGGGCGGTGCGCTTTGGTCCGCTGCGACCACGGTCTTGCCGACGGCGTGCGCCGGGCGGCTCTTCCATTCCAGCCCGAAATAGTTGCGCTCGGGTGCGTCCTCGCCCCATGCATCGGCGTGCTGGCCGACCACCACGCAGCGCGGCGCGCCCATGCCGGCGCATTCGACCTCGCGGAAGATCACCGGCCAGCCGCACAGTTTGCTGGTGTAGCCGGAGGGATAGCCGACCTGTAGCCAGCAGACCGGTTCGCTGGCGAGGCCGTAGCTTGCGAGGTGCTCGGCGGCTTCCGAGGAATCCTCCCACAGGAACTCGCCGAAATACGTGCACTTGTCGCGGTCGAATTCGAAATGCCGCGTCGTCACCTTGACGAAGCCTTCCAGCGTATGGACGCGCGGCCCGGCCGCGAGCGCGTGGGTGAGGTCCTCGTTCGGGAAGCGCTTCTGGATCAACTCCGCGTCACGCATGCCCTGCATGTAACCGACGCGGGTGAACAGCGCGCGGGCGGTCTCGACCCCGAAGGCGTCGATGATCTCGCTTCGCAGGCGCCCGAGCACCTGCGACTGCATCAGCACCATGCGCTGGTCGTTGAGCCAGATGCGGCCATCGCCGAGCGCGAAGTGCAGCGACTCGGCGAGATCGTTGAAGGTCGGCGCAGCGCCGGTCTCAAGTTCGCTGCTGGCACCGCGGGTGAGAATCCGGGCGGCGCGGCGAGATGCTTCCGCCAGTGAGATCCGGGTTTCACGCTCCGTCACGGGGGCGCCTCGTATTCATGAAATAGTGAAAAGTGATCGATAAGGATTTCATTATCTCATAAATCGTTGAGAACGGAAGCCCTCGTCCGGCCAGGGCCAGCGCACGGCGAGGTTGGCCATAAGTATCTGCCTAAATTCGGGAATTTGGTGAATTTGCGATTCGGGCGGAGCCGCTCCGATTGACTGGCATCGGCCTTGCTCACCACTGAGCCATTCGCGGGAGGAAGCGAGGCAAGAGGACCGGTTCACGGTCTCGAACCAGGAGTGCGGCGTGCCATCAGGTCGCCGTGCGCGGGGCAATTGTCTTGCCTCTCTTTCTCCCCGGCAAGCAGGCCGCGGTCGCAACGACCGTGCCGTCAATCAATCCGCATCGGGCGGAGCGGGAGGATATTTCGATGAACATGCAGGCGCGCGATTTCATTGCCGTCGACCGCTGGCGCGGCAAGGCATTCCTGGGCGAATGGAGCGCCACCGATGGCGGCGTGATGGACATCAGTGATCCGGCAACGCGCGCGGTGCTCGGTTCGGTCGGCATCGCCGATCCAAAGGACATCGCCAGGGCCGCGCGCGAGGCGCGCCAGGCCCAGCCGGCATGGGCTCTGAGGCTGCCGCAGGAGCGCGCGGCAATCCTGAACAAGGCGGCCGATCTGCTCGAGCAGAACGGCGAAGAGCTGATCGGCTGGATCATGCGCGAGAGCGGCTCGATCCAGCCCAAGGCGGCGATCGAGATCGAGCATGGCGCTGGCTTCGTGCGCCACGCGGCGGCGATTGCCATGGAGCCCAACGGGATCCTCCTGCCGTCGATGGAGCCGGGGCGATCCAACACCGCGAAGCGCGTACCCCATGGCGTGGTCGGCGTGATCTCGCCGTTCAACTTCCCGCTGGTGCTGTCGATCCGCGCGATCGCCGCGGCGCTTGCGGTGGGTAACGCCGTGGTCCACAAACCCGATCCCCGTACGGCGGTGTCCGGCGGCATCATCATCGCGCGCATCTTCGAGGATGCCGGCCTGCCGAAGGGCGTGCTGCAGGTCGTGCCGGGCGGCGCTGCGGCGGGGGAAGCGATGTGTGCCGATCCCAACATCGCGATGATCTCCTTCACGGGCTCCGCGGAAGGCGGCAGCAAGGTCGGCGAGGTCGCCGGCCGCCATCTCAAGAAGGTGCAGCTCGAGCTCGGCGGCAAGAATTCGCTGATCGTGCTCGACGATGCCGATGTCGATGTGGCGGCGTCCAATGCCGCCTGGGGGGCGTTCCTGCATCAGGGGCAGATCTGCATGTCGACCGGACTCGTGCTCGCGCATGCGAATATTGCGGAAGCGCTGGCGACGAAGGTCGCCGACAAGGCGCGGCATCTGCCCGCGGGCGATCCGTCGTCAGGGCAGGTTGCGCTCGGTCCCATCATCAGCGATGCGCAGGTCGCGAAGATCCAGGCGATCGTCGACGATGCGGTAGCGAAGGGTGCGCGGCTGCTGGCCGGCGGCAACCATGACGGACGCTATTACCAGGCGACCGTGCTCGCCGGCGTGAAGCCCGGCATGCGCGCGTTCGAGGAGGAAATTTTCGGACCCGTTGCCTGCCTCGTCAGCTTCACCAGCGACGATGAAGCGGTCGAGCTTGCCAATCGCTCCGACTATGGCCTCGCCGCCGGCGTGATTTCCGGCTCGATCGCGCGGGCGCGCGCCGTCGGCGATCGCCTTGCGGTCGGCCAGCTCCACATCAACGACCAGACCGTCAATGGCGGGCCGTTCGCGCCATTCGGCGGGCGCGGCCGTTCCGGCAACGGCAGCCGCATCAGTGGGCCCGCGATCTGGGAGGAGTTCACGCAGTGGGTGTGGACCTCGGAGAAGCCGCAAGCGACGCCGTATCCGTTCTGAACCGTTCCGCAATTCCGCACGGCTTCCGGCGCCTCGCGTGCCGGGAGCCTTCCATTTCAAAACCTCTGACCTCTGGAGACCAGGATGAAGATCCGTGCCGCCGTCGCCCGCGAAAAGGGCGCGCAGCTGAAGCTTGAGACCATCGACCTCGAAGCCCCGCGTCCCGACGAGATCCTCGTCAAGGTGAAGGCCACGGGCGTCTGTCATACCGATCTCGTCGTCCGCGACGGCATGCTGCCGACGCCGCTGCCGGTCGTGCTCGGGCACGAAGGCGCTGGCGTCGTCGAGGCGGTCGGGGCGGGGATCACCAAGGTGAAACCCGGCGATCACGTGGTGATGACGTTCAATTCCTGTGGCGGCTGCCTGAGCTGTCAGGACCATGCCGCCAGCTACTGCCATGAATTCTTCCCACGCAATTTCTTCGCCGCACGCGCCGATGGATCGAGCGCGCTATCGGCGGATGGCGCGCGGATCAACGGCAATTTCTTCGGCCAGTCGTCGTTTGCGACCCACGCGATTTGCCACGAGGTCAATGTGGTGAAGGTCGCGACCGACGTTCCGCTCGAGCTGCTCGGTCCGCTCGCCTGCGGCGTGCAGACCGGCGCCGGCGCTGTGATGAACGCGCTGAAGGTCTCGGCCGGAAAATCCTTCGCTGTGTTCGGATCCGGATCGGTCGGGCTCTCCGCGCTGATGGCGGCGCATGTGGTCGGCGCCACCACCATCATCGCGGTCGACACCAATCCGGCAAGGCTCGAGATCGCGAAATCGCTCGGCGCGACCCATGTGGTCGATCCGCGCCAGGCCAACGCGGTCGAAGAGATCATGCGGATCACCGGCACGGGGGTGAATTTCGCGCTCGACACCACCGGCCTGCCCGCGGTGATCCGCAACGCCGTGGAGAGCCTCGGTCCGCGCGGCGCCTGTGGCATTCTCGGCGCGTCCGGACCGGATGCGGAGATCGTGCTCAACGAGACGCATTTCATGAGCGCCGGCCGCCGCCTGATCGGCATCGTCGAGGGCGATGCCAACCCCGATGTCTTCATCCCGACGCTGATCGATCTCTACCGGCGGGGCCGCTTTCCGTTCGACAAGCTCGTCAGGTTCTACAATTTCGATGAGATCAACGCGGCGATCCACGATTCCGAGACCGGCGCTGCGATCAAGCCGATCGTGCGGATGCACTGAGCGCAAACGGAGGAAACATGTCCAGGCAGCAACTCGACGCGATCTTGCAGATGAGCGCGCAATTCCCGCCGCCGGCCAACGGCAGTCCGGCGGACATGCGCGCCTGGTTCGAGGCGATCAACGCGCAGACGCCGATCCCGGACGGCGCCATGATCGAGCGGGTATCGTCGGGCCCCGTCGGCGGCGATCTGATCCGCTACCCCAATTCGGACGGCAAGCGCCTGATCGTCTATTTCCACGGCGGCGGCTTCTTCTTCGGCTCGTCGCGCTCGCATCGTGTCGTCGCGGCCAATCTGGCGCGTGCGTCCGGCTTCAGCGTTCTCGCCGCCGACTACCGGCTTGCGCCGGAACACCCGGCACCCGCCGCGCATGACGATGCCCTTGCCGTCTATCGATGGGCGCTGGAGCAGGGATTTGCGCCATCCGCGGTCTGCCTGTCGGGCGATTCGGCGGGCGGCAACCTCACGATAGCGACGGCGATGCGGGCCCGCGACGAGGGCTTGCCCATGCCGGGCGCGTTGGTCGTGATGTCGCCGGCGCTCGACTTTACGGGCCAGAGCGAGTCGTTCCGCACCATTGCCGATGCCCCGCTGCTCACCCCGCAACTGACGGAGCTGTTCAAGCAGGTCTATTTCGGCGCCAGCCTGCCGGCGTCGCCCTATCTCGCGCCGCTGAATGGCGACCTGTCGCAACTGCCCGCGACCTTGATCCATGTCGGCTCGTGGGAACTGTTGCGCGACGACAGCGTGCAGCTCGCCGGGCGGCTGCGACAGGCAGGCGGTTCCGCCGAGCTGAAGATCTGGGACGGCATGTGCCATTCCTGGCAGCTGTTCGCGCCGATGCTCGACGAAGGCATGGCCTCGATCGAAGAGGCGGCGGCGTTCGCGCGTGGGCGCCTGGCACCTTGATCCGTCAGGGCGCTCACCGCGCTGGGCGCTGGGCGTGCGAAGACGGCAATCCTCCTCAAATAGCAACCAGGACCGAATGTCGGTATCGGTTGTTGCGCCTCCCCGCAGCCAAGTTCGGATTTTGCCGGATCCGATGAGAAAATGTCCCGCCACGTGCGGGCCGTTTTTGTTTTGGGGTGCACGCACAGGGCCGCCGCCACAAATGGGCTAGGCGGCAGATCTGGTTGGCCTATTCTCGAGGCCCGACCACAGGGATTGCTTCAGCACCCCGCAAATCGTTCAGTTGGACGCCCGTCACGGCATGCTTGAACGCCAGCGCGATCACGCCGACGATCTGCGTGGCCGCGTCTTCCGGCGACAGTCCTGCGGGGCGAATGTTGGAGATGCAATTTCGGCTCGAATCCATCATGCCGATCTGGGGCTGCCACGTGATATAGGCACCGAGCGAGTCAGCCGCCGACAGGCCCGGGCGTTCGCCGATCAGGACGACGACCAGCCTGGCGCCAAGCAGACCACCAATCTCGTCACCGATCGCGACGCGTCCCTGCTCGACGAGAACGAGTGGTCCGATTGTGAGGCCTTGAGCCAACAGGAGCCGCCGCAGATGATCGAGCAACGGCGGAAGGTTGACCTCGATAGCCAATGCTGAGAGGCCGTCTGCGGCGACGATTGCGACATTGTTGCCGCGTTGCTGGCCGTCGATCGCAAGACGTCCCGCGGGCGAAAGGCGGCGCCCCAGATCCGGGCGACGCAGATATTCGGTCCGATCGGCAGCAGCGCTCCGGACCGCAACGACGCTCCAGTCCTGCTCGCGCAGCGATTGCCCGATCGAATCGAAATCAAGCGTGGCATGAACGGCGTCACGGGCGCGCGCATGATCGAGCAGGAACCGCAGGCTGGTGGCAGTCCGTTGGCCGGATCCGGCCCGCCCGAGCGCGATGCGCGCCGGCGTGAAGCGTCGCAGGCGCGCCAGCTTGTCGGTCACTGCGAACTGATCGCTCTGATCTGGCGGGTCGTCGCGCATCATCAGGCCTTCATCGTCTCGATCAGAGCAATGGCCGGACCGATCGCTCCGGACGCCTGCTCGAGCAGACGACCGTCCGTGTCGGTGAGGCCCATCCGCAGCAGCCAATCCTCGAACTCCGGGGCGCATCGCCGGCCGAGAGTCTGGCGGGCGTAGAGGATGTCGTGAAACGCCAGGCTCTGATAATTCAGCATGACGTCGTCGGCGCCGGGGACTGCGATGACGAAGGTGACGCCTGCGGCGCTCAGCAGCGTCAGCAGCGCATCCATGTCGTCCTGATCGGCTTCGGCGTGATTGGTGTAGCAGACGTCGCATCCCATCGGCACGCCGAGCAGTTTGCCGCAAAAATGGTCCTCGAGCCCCGCCCGCGTGATTTCCTTGCCGTTGTAGAGATATTCGGGACCGATGAAGCCGACGACCGTGTTGACGAGCAGCGGCGTGAACCGCCGCGCGATCGCGTAGGCGCGCGCTTCCATCGTCTGTTGGTCCACTCCAAAATTTGCGTCGGCGGACAATGCGCTCCCTTGTCCAGTTTCAAAATACATGACGTTCCGGCCGACCGTGCCGCGCGCCAGCGAAACTGCGGCCTCATGGGCCTCCGCGAGGACGGACAGGCTGATCCCGAATCCTCGATTGGCCTTTTCCGAGCCGGCTATGGATTGAAAGACGAGATCGACCGGGGCGCCGAGATTGATGGCCTGGATCGCGGTCGTGACATGACCGAGACAGCAGGTCTGTGTGGGGACGCCGAGGCGCTCCCGGACATCGTCGAGCAGGCTGACGATCCGCACATAGTCCTGCAGGCTATCGGTTGCGGGATTGACGCCGATCACCGCATCGCCGACTCCGAACAGGAGTCCGTCAAGCAGGCTCGCTGCAATTCCACGGGAATCGTCGGTCGGATGGTTCGGTTGCAGGCGCGTGGAGAGGCGGCCGGGTGAGCCGATCGTGTTGCGGAAAGCCGTCACAACGCTGCACTTGGCGGCGACCGCTATGAGGTCCTGCGCACGCATGATCTTGGACACTGCGGCGGCCATTTCCGGGGTCAGGCCCGGGGCCAGCGCCGTCAGATGGCTCGTCGTGGTCCGCGTGTCGAGCAGCCATTCGCGAAACCCGCCGACGGTCAGATGCGACACCGGTCCGAATGCCGTCAGGTCATGGCTATCGAGGATCAGACGGGAAACCTCGTCGTCCTCATACGGTACGAGATCGACATTCAGGAAGGTCTTGAGAGGGAGATCGGCCAGCACCGTCTGGGCGGCGACACGCTCGATCGCGCTCTGCGCCGCGACGCCGGCCAGAGCATCGCCGGAGCGGGCCGGCGAAGCCTTGGCAAGCAGCGTCTTGAGGTCGTGAAAGGCCCAGCGCGTGCCGCTGATCGTCGTGTGATAAGACATGTGACAAGGCCTCACTCGGCCAGGGCACTGGCGCCTTGGCGCGACCGGCGGGCGAGCAGATTGGCGACGATCAGCAGCAGGATCGACAGGCCCATCATCAACGTAGCGGCCGCCGTGATCGCCGGGCTCAATTGCTCGCGCAGGCCCGTGAACATCTCGAGCGGCAGGGTGCGCTGCTGGGCGTTGGCGAGAAACTGTGCGACGACGACCTCGTCGAAGGAGGTCACAAAGGCGAAGGCGGCGCCAGACAATACGCCGGGCAGGATCAGCGGCAGCATGACCCGACGGAATCCGGTCAGCGGTTTCGCTCCGAGGCTGGACGTCGCCCGCATCAGATTGCGGTCGAACCCCGTGAGACTCGCGCCGACGGTCACCACGACGAAGGGGCTCGCCAGCACGGTGTGGGCGAGGATGATGCCGACATAGGTGTTGGCGAGCCCGATGCGGGCATAGAAGAGATAGGTCCCGACCGCCGTCACGACGACCGGGACGATCAGGGGCGAAATCAGCAACGGCACGACGAACCGCCGGGCCGGGAATTTCGGGTCCGACAAGCCGATCGCGGTCAACGTTCCCAGAAATGTCGCAAGGACGGTCGCGCCCGCGCCGATCAGCAGGCTGTTGCCGATTGCGGCGCGCCAGCGCGGCGTCCCGAGCACGACTTCGTACCAACGTGTCGAAATGCCTGCCAGCGGGAAGGTGAAGAAAGATCCGCTGTTGAAAGAAAGCGGCACGGGCACGAAAATTGGCACGACGAGGAAGATCAGCACCAGGACGCACCAGATCCAAAGCGCGGCGACGCGGATCCGTTCACTGGTGGTCGGGTATGGCGACAACAGCATGGCGCTTCATCCCATCTTGAAGAGGTCGAGACCGAGATAGCGTGTCATCACGACGTACAGGCCGAGCGTAGATGCGAGCAGCACGAAGCTGAGTGCCGCCGCCATTTCCCAGTTCAGCTCGACGTTGACGTAGTTGGCGATGAAATTGCTGATCAACTGGTCGCTGGCGCCGCCGATCAGGACCGGCGTGATGTAATAGCCGAGGCACAGGATGAAGGTGAGCAGGCAGCCGGCCAATACGCCCGGCATGACCTGGGGCAGATAGACCCGCCGAAACACGGTGAAAGGCCGGCCGCCGAGCGATTGGGCCGCCCTGAGTTGCGACGGCTGCACGGCGCGCATCACGCTATAGATCGGCAGAAGCGTGAACGGCAACTGGATGTGCGTCATCGCAATGATGAGACCTGTCCGGCTGTACATCAGCTCGAGGCGGTCCGACGTCACGCCGAGCCAGAGCAACAGGTCGTTGAGAAGGCCGTACTTCTGAAGGATCACGGTCCATGCCGCCGTGCGCACGAGGATCGACGTCCAGAATGGCAGCAACACCAGGACAAGCACGATGCCGGCAATCACGGGCCGCACGTTGGTCATGACGTAGGCGAGCGGAAAAGCGAGCGCCAGCGTCGCCAGCGTAACCAGCGTCGCGATCAGGAAGGTCCGGCCGAAGACCCGGGTGAAGACGGCCTGATCCGCCGGTACCGCGCCGATCGTTCCCTGGTCGGTCCAGCGCAGATCGAAAGCGCTGAGGAGAAAGAACGAGGTGAACCGGTTCGTACCTGCCCGGATCGCCGCCCAGCCTTGTTCTTCGCCCAGAAGCGGCGCGGCCTTGATCATCGCCTCCTTGGTCGCCGTCTGGTCCTGACCGGCGAGGCGCGCCACGCGCAACACCTGGCTGCGCGCGCCGGGCAGGCGGGTGTTGAGGGTTTTGGCGAATTCATAGATCACGCCTGCCGCCTGCGCCTCTTTCAGGTCAGCCGCGAAGGCGCTGAAGACCGGTTCGGCCGGCACGCCTGTGGCGCCGTCTACCCGCAAGGCCGCGATGGTGCGTGGAAGCGCATTGGCGATGGTCGGCTCGTACACGGCGCGCGATAGCAACGCCACGATCGGCGCGCCGAAGCTGAAGGCCAGCAGGAGCAGCAGCGGCGCCGCGAGCGCCAGTGGGCGCAGGCTGTCGCTGCGATCCGTCGCGCTGGTCCGTGTCTTGATGCTAGGCATGGCGATCGACGACATCGACGTCTCCTGGCGTGGTCGCTGGGATCGGGCAGGGGTGCCCGATCCGTTGTTGTCGGCGCCGTCCTATTGGGCGAGCCAGGCGTTGAAGCGCTTCACCAGATCCTCGCCATGATCGCCCCAGAATTCCACGTCACCGACCAGATAGGCCTTCATGTGGTCCGGTGCCGTCGGCAGTTTCGGCAGCACATCCTTGGGAACGAACGGCGTCGCATCCGCCATCACCGGACCATAGGGGATATGGCTGCCGAGTTGCGCGCTCACCTCGGGCTCGGCCGCATAGGCGAGATATTTGTAGGCGAGGTCGAGATTCTTTGCGCCCTTCGGAATGGCAATCATGTCGTATTCGACGATCTGATTGTCCCAGACGATGGCGAACGGACGCTTGTCCTTGTCGATCGCGTTTTGAATGCGCCCGTTCCAGGCGGTCGTCATCACCACTTCCTTGGACGCGAGCAATTGCGGCGGCTGTGCGCCGGCTTCCCACCAGACGATATCTTTCTTGATTGTATCGAGCTTCTTGAAAGCGCGGTCGACCCCGGCAGGCGTTCCCAGCACCTTGTAGACGTCGGCGATCGGCACGCCGTCGGCCATCAGCGCCCATTCGAGATTTTGCGCCGGCGCCTTGCGCATGGCGCGCTTGCCGGGGAATTTCTTGGTGTCGAAGATATCGAGCACTGACGTCGGCGGCTCTTTCAGCACGGTGGTGTCGTAAGCCAGCACATCACCATAGACGTCGATGCCGACGCCGCAGTCCAAAGCGGTACCGGGCAGGAACCGCGAGCGATCGGCCACCTTCGAATAGTCGAGGCGGATCAGCACGCCGGCGTCGCAGCCTTGAAGGACGGTCGAGGTCTCAACGGTCACGAGGTCGATCGGTACGTTGCCGGTCTCGACCATCGCTTTGATCTTGCCGAGTTCGCCCGTGTATTCCTGCTCGTTGAACTGGACGCCCATCTTCTTGGCGAACGGCTCGAACCAGGCCTTCCGTAGCGCCGTCTGCCATTCGCCGCCGGTCGCCATCACGGTGAGTTCTGCGGCGCTGGCGGGCTGAATCTGCGAAATGATCGCAGCGCTTGCCAAGGCAAGCAAGGTCGTCCTGTAGGTCAGCTTCATGAAACGCTCCCTGTGTTCGCGGTAATGCCGTCCGGGGCGACGCCTGCCGGAAAAGCCCGGCAATCGGCCGTGCGCCAGCCAAGATCGATCGCTTCGCCCGTCGCCATTGTTGCGTCGGGGCCGATCTTGACTGTCAGGACCTGCCCGCTCGGCAGACGCGCGAGCAGGCGTTGATGGTCGCCGTGATAGATCCGGCCGTCGACCGTCGCCTGAAAGCGATTGTCAGAATGGTCGCCGGCGCCGGCGATCCGTTCGGGCCGGACCGCCAACTGGACTGGTGCGCCGGGACGAATGTCTCCGATCGCCATGGCGGTCGTCCTCAATCCCGTGGGCAGCGTGACAAGGCATTGATCGCCATCGACGCGTTCGACGATGCCATCCAGCGCGTTGTTTTCACCGATGAAGCTGGCGACGAATGCGGTCGCCGGCTCGTTGTAAAGCCCGTCCGGCGTTCCGATCTGAACGATGGCGCCGTTCTCGAAGATGGCGACGCGATCCGACATCGTCAGCGCTTCGCTCTGGTCGTGCGTCACATAGACGATGGTGACGCCGAGCATTTCGTGGATCTGCTTCAACTCGATCTGCATATGCTCGCGCAGCTTCTTGTCGAGCGCGCCGAGGGGTTCGTCCATCAGAACGAGGGTTGGCTGGAAGACGAGCGCACGGGCGAGTGCGACGCGCTGCTGCTGACCGCCGGAGAGTTGCGTCGGTTTGCGATCCCTGAAGCGTTCCAGCCTCACCATTTCGAGGGCGCGGGTGACGCGTGGCCCGATCTCGGCCTTGGGTACCTTTCGCACCGAAAGCGGGAAGGCGACGTTGTCCGCCACGCTCATGTGCGGAAACAGCGCGTAGTTCTGGAACACCATGCCGATGTTTCGCTCATAGGGCGGCAGGCGGTCGACCGATTTGCCGTCGAGTGTGATCACGCCCTGGCTCGGACGTTCGAAGCCCGCCAGCATGTTCAGGGTCGTGGTCTTGCCGGAGCCTGACGGTCCGAGGAACGTCAGAAACTCGCCGCGGCCGATGCTCAAATTCAACCGGCGGACGGCATGAAAATGACCGTAGGTTTTCTCGACGTCGATGAATTCGACAAATTTGGCGTCGCCTTGTCGCTCCCTTTCGCGACCGCCTATGGGCTTGCTCGTCATCGCAGCCGAAGCTCCCAACGGGCCTGTTGCGGGGCGTGCGTCCGCCAGGGCCTCACGAAGCGACGAACTTTGTCCGGTCGAAACCATCGCTCCACCTCCCAGGGATGTCCCGCCTCAATTATGTGGTCATACAATTGAGGATTGGGTGACCGTACAATGCGAGAATTATAGCGTCAAGTCTGACTTGTGGTGCAATTTGCGGCAGTTATCATGCCATATAATTGGGCTGTTGATACTCCATGACATGCATACAAGTTAGATTGTGTGACGCTTTCCTCCATGTTAAGAAAGCCTTGGTCAGGACAAGAGCGCTCGGGGCGCCAGGCAGCAATGCTCGAGAATTTGGAATTGCCGAACAGCGATCGGCCAATTTATCAGCGTTTGGCGGATGCCATCGGTGAGCGAATTGCCCGTGGCGAACTGGCTGAAGGCGACAGGCTGCCGCCGCATCGGGAAATTGCGCGCCTGCTCGGCATCAACGTCACGACCGTCACCCGCGCCTTCTCGGCCTTGCAACAGCGCGGCCTGGTTGAGGCGCGTCCTGGTCGTGGAACGCTTGTCGCCGCCAAGGAGACGGAGGAGGGCGGGTTCAAGTCCGCTCCCAGCGACGAGGCCGGTCTGATCGACCTGTCCGTCAACCGACCGGCGACTTCGGCCTATCGTGAAGCGCTGTCGCTTCTTCTGCCGCACATCGCCAGGGATCGCCGATTTGGCGCCTTGCAAGACTATCATCCCCCTGAAGGTCCGCTATGGGCGCGCGCAGCGGTGGCGGATTGGCTCAATGGCGTGGCGGGCGATGGTGACGCCGGTCGCATCGTTCTGACCGATGGCGCCCAGCATGGCCTCGCCTGCGTGTTGCGGGCTTTGACACAAATCGACGATGTCGTCCTCGCCGACTCCATCACCTATCAGGGCATCAGCGCCCTTTGCCGGTCGCAGGGCGTCGACCTGCGTGGCGTGTCGATTGACCGGGAGGGCATGCGGCCGGACGCATTCGAGCTGGCTTGCTCGACCTTGCGCCCCCGCGCGGTTTTCGTCGTGCCCAGCTTGCACAATCCGACGACGGTCACATTGAGCGAGGAGCGCCGCCGCGCGCTCGCCGCGATCGCGCGGCGGCACAACGTGCTGATCATCGAGGACGATGTTTACCGTCCGCTGCTCGACCGCGTCGTTCCATCTTTTGCCGCCCTGGAACCCGAACTCACCGTCCACATCAGCGGCCTGTCGAAATGCATCGCACCCGGCCTGCGCTATGGATTCGTGGTCGCGCCGCGCGCGGTGCTGGGCAATGTCGCAGCCGCCCTGCGGATCGATTGCTGGAGCATCAGCCCGCTCACGGCGCTGATTGCCACCATTCTGCTGGAAGAGGGGACCGCGAAGCGGATCATCGACGTCCAGCGCGAGGAGCTGCGTCGGCGGCAGGCCATTTTGCGCGATGCGCTCTCGGCATTCGATGTTCAGACCCAGGAGACGTCGCCTCACGCCTGGTTGCATTTGCCCGAGCCCTGGCGCGGCGCAGCTTTCGCCCGCGCCTGCCGTCAGCGCGGCGTGGGCGTGCTGCCTGCGGATGCGTTCGCCGTGGGACGCGAGACTCTCGCCCATGCCGTGCGCATCAATGTGGGCGCCGCGCCGTCATCCGGCGAATTGCGGCAGGCGCTCTCGATCATGACCGACCTGTTGAATGCAGGTCATTTCGAAATCTCGGGCGCGGTCTGAGCCGTTGTGGCGGAATTGATCAAAACGGACGTCGCGATCGTCGGGGCCGGCATCATCGGCCTTGCGATTGCATTTCGGCTGGCCGAGAACGGCCGTGAGGTTGTCGTCGTCGACCCGAACGAGCCGGGTTCGGGCGCCTCCTACGGCAATGCCGGGACACTGGCTCCCTACGCCTGTGCACCGGTCGGCAACCCCGACGTCTTGCGGAATCTGCCGAACCTGCTCGTCAACCCCGACAGTCCTCTCGCCGTCAGGCTGGCCGGCGTGCCCGCACTCGTTCCCTGGCTGTCGCGTTTCGTTTGGCAATCCATGCCTGTCCGCGCGCGCCGCAACGGACATGCGCTGGCGGATTTGCTGAAGGACGCGATGCCGGTTTGGCGAGAGCTCGCCGAGCAGGCTCGATTGTCGGACCTTCTGCGATATGAGGGCTGCCTCTATCTCTATCGGGGAAAAATGCCGCAGGAAGACGGCGAGTGGGGGGCCCGGCTGCGAGGCGAACTCGGCGTCCGACAGGAGCGCTTGACGTCGGAAGAGGTCGCAAGGCTGGAGCCTGCACTACCTCGCGCAGCCGGCGGCATTTTCTTTCCCGATGCGGCTCACACCGTCGATCCAGCCGCGCTGACCAGCCGGCTTGCGGCCGCGGCCGCGGCAAGAGGCGCCTCGTTCGAGCGCGCGCGTGTTGATCGGCTCGAACCGCAGGACGGAGCACGGATCCGCCTGGTATGCCGCGATCGCACGATCGAAGCGCGTACGGTTGTCCTTGCCGCCGGCGCCTGGTCGCGGTCGCTGGCCGAACAAGCCGGCGAGAATATTCCCCTCGACACGGAGCGCGGCTACCACATCGAATTCGCGATGGACGCCTGTCCGATCAAGCGGCCCGTCAGCCCGGTCGATCTCGGCTTCTATGTCACGCCCATGGCCGGCCGTTTGCGGGTCGCGGGAACGGTCGAGCTCGGCGGCCTGTCCGCGCCGCTCAATCCGAACCAGGTTGCCCTTCTGGAGCGAGGCGTCCGCAAGCTGTTTCCGGATCTCGGACCCGTTCAATCGCGATGGCTCGGCTTTCGGCCCTCTCTTCCCGATTCCCTGCCGGTCATTGGACCCAGCCGACGCTATCCGAACCTGATCCACGCTTTTGGCCATGGACATCTCGGCATGACCTTGGCTGGCGTCACGAGCCGCATCGTTGCAAGCCTCATCGAAAAGCGGAATGACGCTCCGAATCTCGACGCCTTTCGGCCTGATCGTTTTGCTTGAGCGATTTTCGCGTCTTCCGCGCGCCCGCGTTTTCTTGTTGCGGAATGTTGCTCGCGTCCCGCTCGCCAACAGCAGCAAACTCACGAACATCTTTCGGACACTTATTCCGGAGTAATAGCCGAATCGAAGGCTTTTGGCGTTCAGGGAGTAGAGAGCGTTGGTCAGAATTGGTTGTTACAAGCGGCAGATTGGAGCGGCCGTCCTTGGCTGTCTGCTGCTCGCGTCGTCGCATGCGAGCGCAGCGATCGACGGTCTTGCCGGGGCGTGGTCCGGGAATGGTTCCATGAAGCTGTCGGAGGGAGGCCGCGAACGAATTCGTTGCAAGGCAAGCTACGTGGTCAAGAAGCCCGAAAAGTCCATGAGCTTCGAGCTGAAATGCGCGAGCGATGCCTACAAGATGCTGCTATCCGCAGAGATCGAGCAGGACGGCTCCACAATTTCAGGTAACTGGTTTGAGAGCGAGTATCGCCAGGGCGGCAAGATCACCGGGACGAGTTCGGACGGACTTGTCGAAGCAAGGATTGAAGGCAACACCGTCGCCGCTTTCGTGACCATCCGCACCAAAGCCAATCATCAATCGTTTGCATTGGAATCGCCGGGGGCCTGGGCCTCCGAAGTGTCCGTCGAGCTGGACCGGGTCAGCAACTGAGATCGTCCCTCGGAGACACCGAGCCCTCCACATGCTCGATCGTCGCCAATGATGGAACGGCGGCCTGATTTGCCCGACGCGTCGGTAAAATCCGCAATGCCTCGCACCGGCCGCCGTTCGACCTGGCATGGGATTGTTTTCGATATTTTAGATTGAACGCCGGTGTTGCGGCCGTCGGTCCCGGCGGTGATCGCGGGATGGCTTGCCTGCCACCTGCAAAGTTGCGGCGCCCTGCGCCGCCCCGTGCGGCGAACGCGTGCGGCCCCGCGTGAGGTCGCATGGACGATTTGCCGCAAGTGATCCAGTTCACACGCGGTGTGACGGTCCCTGTTGTAGCCTAAGGTTGCATTTGGAAGGCGACCCATTTCGAAGACGGCCGTTTTGATTTCAAGGGCCGGATTGCCCACGCGGCACGCAGATTTTTTTAGAGGGCGTATCCCTGTCTCGGGTCCGTGCCGTGGCTGACGGGCAGGCGATGGAGGGGGCTGCATGAGTGAATCGACCGCCCAACAGCGCGTAAACTGGAAGTCGTTCGAGTGCGCCGAGCATGCGATGGTCCGCATCGCGTTTGGTCCCGACGAGATCCTCGTCGCTCCGCCGACGGCTGACGCCTGGCAGGCGCTGGCGATGGTGCTGGGAGCGCACGGCTACAACATCAGGACGGCCGACACCGACAGCTATAACTGCCGCGCCATCACCGGCGGTACCGAGAAGAGCCTGCACGCCTACGGCATCGCACTCGACATCAACTGGAATACGAACCCGTACAAGGAGACCCCGGACCAGCGCAAGGTCCGCTTTTCCGACCAGCCAACGCAGGATCTGCGCGCCCAGGACGTCAAGCGTGCCCTTGCCGACACCGACATGACGCAAGCCATGATCGACGACGCGCTTGCGATCAGGACGGTCAACAAGAAGCGGGTGTTCGAGTGGGGCGGCAACTGGAACAGTGTCAAGGACACCATGCATTTCGAGATCGACGTCAAACCCGACGATCTCGAGACGGGTATCGACTGGAGCTCCGTGAGGGGCATCCAGAACGGCCGGCCGGTGCCAAGCCGGCTGATGGAAACGCGCGGCGGCGGGTCGCCCCTGCAAGGCGACATCGCGCTCGGAAATTTCGAGAAGGTGCACGCCCTCATCGAGAAATGGGAGGGCGGCTACACCAATCATCCGCGCGATCCCGGCGGCCCGACCAACATGGGCATCACGCTGAAGGATCTGTCGGCCTGGCGGCACGCGCCTGTCACCGCCGATGACGTGCGAAACCTCACGCGGGACGAGGCGCTGCAGATCTTCCGCGCCAATTACTGGACGCCGGTGCATGGCGACGAGATTCCGCTGCCGGCCGCCCAGGTCGTCTACAACACGGCCGTCCTGAGCGGGACGACGCGCGGCATCCGTTTGTTGCAGCAGGTCTTGGGCCGTGGGCAGAACGGGCTCACTGTGGACGGACGCATGGGTTCGTCCACCATCGACGCCTGCCTTGCCGCCGATCAGAAGATGCTGGTCGAGGACTACTGCTCGGCTTACGAATCCTATCTGCGCGGCCTTCCCATCTTCGACACGTTCGGCCGCGGCTGGCTCAACCGGCTCGCCGAAATCCGTCAGACGGCGCTCGGATGGGCGGAAGCACCAGAGATCAGTAGCCCGGACATCGCGCCGCGGGAGCTGCAAACGACCCCCGTCCAGGCGATCGAACTCAGGTTCGGCGACAAGGGCGCGCTGGTCGAGGGCCTGCAGCGGAAGCTGACCGAGCTTGGCTATTCGCTGGGCGAGATCGACGGCCAGTTCGGCACGCTGACGCGCGAGGCGCTGCTGGCGTTCCAGGCCGACAACAACGTTCCCCCGACGGGCACTCTCGATGCAGCGACCCAGGCCGCGTTCGCCCGGCCGCAGCCGCGACCGCTGTCGCGCGATCGCCTGTCCGCGACATCGGACGATCTCAGGGCGAGCGGCTCGCAGACCATCAAGGCCGCGGACAATACCAAGATCGCCGGCTGGATCTCCTCGATCCTCGGCGCGCTCGGCATCGGCAACAGCGCCGCGGTCCAGGTGATCAACAACAACGTTGCCACGCCCGCGCCGCCCAATCTGTCCCAATTCCTGGGAGAGGTGCAGAAGCTATTGACCTCACCGCAGCTGCGTGCCGATCCGGCGAACACCCAGCAGGTGCTCGATGCCGCCAAGCAGCTGCAGAATTTCAACGTCAAGCAGCTGGTGTCGCCGGAAAATATCCAGATCCTCGACAATATCCGCGGGCTGATCCCCGCCAATGTCATCAGCTCGAATCCGGCACTCTCCAATTTCTTCCAGATCGTCGACGGCGCGCGCGGGCTCACCCAGTTCCATACCATCTTCGACGCCTTGCCCGGGATGTTCGCCAACGACTCGACGCTTCAGCTGCTGTCGAAGGGATTGTCGGCGGTGGCGGGCAGCGTGATCCCGGGCTTCGGCGGATCGCTCGCGACGCTCGCGATTGGCCTTGCGGCGAATTATTTCAGCAATCGCGTCATTGAGGCCCGCACGCGCGATCACGTCACTGGCGCCAACACGAGCCGATGACCATGAACGACACCCACCCAGGCAATCATGTCGGCCGACACGGCCAATCCGTCCAACTCGGGGGCGAGCCATGATCATTGACACCAACATGCGGACGACGCCGCATCTCACCTCCCTCAGGCAGAACGGCGTCGATACCATCATCCGCTATTATTGCCGCAACACGCGGCAGGCGGAAAAACGGCTGACGGCGGACGAGGCCGCAGCCATCATTCGCGCGGGGCTGAGGCTTGCAATCGTCTACCAGGGCGCCGGCGATTCCGCGGCATCGTTCTCGCAGGATGCGGGTGCGAGGGACGGCGCCCACGCGCGCGACTATGCGGCGGACGTCATCGGTCAACCCTCGGGTTCAGCGATCTACTTCGCCGTCGATTATGATGCCTCGGATGCGGACATCCGCACGCGCATCGTTCCGTATTTTACCGCGGTTCGGCAGGCCCTGAAGGGCGAGGCGGGCGCCGCCTCCTATCAGGTCGGGGTCTATGGCAGCGGCGCGGTGTGCCAGGCGCTGCTCGGGGCCGGACTGGTGTCCTACACCTGGGTCTCCCAATCCGGCGGTTTCAACGGCACTGCCGCCTTCCTGCGCTCCGGGCAATGGAATTTGCATCAGCGCCTGCCTTCGACGCTCTACGGCCTGAGCGTCGACCCGAATGATCCCAATCCGCAAAGGCCGCAGTTCGGGGCGTTCAACAATCTCACGACGGGCGCGCCTGCGCTCGCAAACATCGGCGTGGCGGGCAATTACGCGCCCCTGCCATCCATCAGCGCGACGTTCGTGCAGCAGCAGCTCCAGCGTCTCGACTACCCGCCGGGTGCGATCGATGGCGAGTACGGGCCGCTGACGCGCGCGGCGCTGCTCGCGTTCCAGGCCGACAACAATCTGCCGCTGACGGGGGTCGCGGATGCTGCGACCGCTGCTGCATTCGCGACCGCGCGCCCGCGTGCGCTCGATCCCGATCGCGTGCGGGCGACGGCCAACGATTTGCGCAAGATGGGCTCTCAGACCGTCATACAGGCGGATCACACCAAGACTGCCGGCTGGATCGCGTCGATCCTCGGTGTGCTGGGCATCGGCAACAGCGGCATCGTCGAGATGGCGAATTCGGCGGGCGCGCCGGTGGTATCAGCGCCAAGCGGACAATTGCCGCAGGGGTTGTTCAAGTTTCTCAACGACCTCCAGATCTTCCTGTCGTCGGGAGCGCCGGCCGACAAGCTGGAGCCGATCAAGGAAGGTCTCCGCCAGCTGCAAGGCATCGACCTGAAGAGCCTGATCACCCCGGAAAACGCCAATGTGCTGCAGCAGCTGAAGGCGCTGATTCCGCCGGATGTGCTCACGAAGAACCCCGACCTCGGCAAGGTCCTCCAGCTCGCCGATATCGCGCGCCAGGCCAGGCCGCAATTGCAGACGGTGTTTGACACACTGCCCAGCTTCTTCACGGACGGCACCGCCTTGCAGGTCCTGGCGAAGGGCGCGGCCGTAGCTGCATCGTCGATGATTCCCGGCTTTGGCGGCAGCCTCGCCGCGCTCGGCATCGGCCTTGCCGCCAACTATTTCGGCAACAAGATCATCCAGGCCCGCGTCGATGATCACCAGACCGGCGCCAACAGGAGGTTGTAGCGGTCGCGTCGGTCGCGCAATCATCAGGACTGCGTGAGACTTCGCATCGTTCCGTCGCTTGTCGTGCCGTATCCAGGCAGCTTCGACGTGACACCGCAGCAACACGCTCTCCGGAGACGATTTTGCCTCGGTAGTCCGCACCGGAGTTCCGTCGAGTCCGAGCCAGGCCGTTCACTCGATCCTATGGTGCCTCGCATTGAGAGCGCGAGGAGAGCGTTTGTCGCATCTTAGGTTTTCGACTGATGCCTTCGCCGACAACGACAAGATCGAGGCTTGGCGCGAGGTTTTCGGCCGCTCGGTCGTCAAGATGGAGATGGACCCGGCGCGGGGCGAGCCCTTCCGCAGCGAAGCGCAAATTCATGCCCTGCCCGGTGTCACCATGGCCTCGATCAGCAGCTCCGCCAATCGGGTGATGCGCACGCCGAACCTGGTTGCGGACGGTAGCGACGATTTCGTCTTTGCCATGATGACCGAGGGCGAGGCGACGATCAATCAGCGCGGGCGCGAGGTGGTTTTTCGCAAAGGCGAAGCCGTGCTCTGGTCCAATGCTTCGGTTGGAAGCTGCGACTACGGGATGCCGATCGATTTCGTGGCGCTCGTCGTTCCGCGCGCGGTGATTCCCGTTGCCGACGTCGACGACGCCTTGATGCGCCTGTTGCCGGCGGATCTGGCGCCGATGCGTCTTCTCCGCAACTATCTCGCGCTTCTCCAGAAAGGGCACCTTGAGGCCTCGACAACGGACCTCAGGGTGGCGTGCGCAACTCATTTGCAGGATCTGATTGGGCTGGCGGTGGGCGTGACGCGCGAGGCGGTGGATATTGCCAACGGACGCGGCGTTCGCGCGGCGCGCCTTAAGGCGCTCAAGGCGGATATCACTTCGAATATCATGGGGCACGACCTTTCCGCGGAAGCGCTCGCTCTGCGGCATGGCATTTCGCCGGCCTACATCCGCAAGCTGTTTGACAATGACGGCACCAGCCTCAGCCATTTTGTTCTGATGCAACGGCTGAGCCGTGCCTATCGCATGCTGGTCGATCCCACCTTCGCCAATCGGCAGATCAGCGTCATCGCCTTCGAATGCGGCTTCGGCGACCTGTCCTATTTCAACCGGTCCTTTCGCCGCTACTACGGCGCGACACCGTCGGACATCCGAACGCGGCCGGCGCGCAACGGCTTCGTGCCCTGACGCCCCAGTCCGTGTGGTCGTTCCGCAACACACGCCGCGAACCCGGCGATGTGTAGCGCGCAAGCCTAGTCGTTGTTCGATCCTGTCCAAGCCTTCGCGGAGTGCGCCAACTAACGTTCCGGCGGATCGGCAGTTCACTGGATTCGCCGCGCGTTTACGTCTCGAAAGTGCCCAAGATGATCTGCTTCGCCTGCGCCAAACGCGTTCGATCCGACGGCTCCCGCGGTGCGACGCGGCGGCGCCGGGGCGTGCCGCTTGCCGCCCTTTTGCTCGGCTCGACCGCGCTGGTGGCCGTGGGCTGCATGTCGCCGGCCGAGGCGGGGTCTTCGGATTGGACCGGTGCGAACTCGACCAACTGGTACGACCCTGGAAACTGGAGCACGAACGTGCCGACATCGGCGGATACGGTCACCGTCGACACCTTGACGCCGAACGCGACGATCATCAGTGGTGGAAGTGCAAGCGCCCAGACGCTCACCGTCGGTTTGCTTGGCTCGGGATTTCTAACAGTCCAGAACGGCGGAACGCTGAGCGTTCAAGGCGTCGACATTGCGGGGCTTCTCGGTTCGACCGGCGGCCTCACCGTAACCGGGGCAGGCTCGACATTGTCCTCTGCCGGCCCGATTTCGGTCGGAGTGAGCGGCGCTGGATTGTTATCGGTCCTCGCCGGAGGTGCCGTCACGGGCACCCAGGTCGGCCTGGGGGCGATGCCGGGTGCGACCGGCAGCGTGACCGTCGATGGTGCGGGTTCCTCTATCACTGCCAACCGGCTCTACGTCGGGGTCGGCGGCACGGGTTATTTGAACGTCACAAATGGCGGCTCCGTCACGGTCGCCACCGCCAGCGTCATCGGCAACGCCGCCAGCGCCAGCGGTTCCGTTTTGGTTGATGGTGCCAATTCGACATGGACAGCCAATGGCCAGCTCATCATCGGGAGCCTCGGCAGCGCCACGCTGACCATCAGCAACGGAGGCGTCGTGTCGGCGCCCGGCGCTAATCCCGTTGCGATCGCGGACCTGTCGGGTTCCGGCACACTCAACATCGGCGCGGCGCCGGGCGCGACACCGGTGGCGCCCGGCACGCTGAATGCGGCGAGCGTGCAGTTCGGTTTCGGCACCGGCACCATCAACTTCAACCACACCGGTTCGGGTTACGTGTTCGCGGCCGCCATTAGCGGCGCGGGCACGATCAACCAGCTTGCGGGCGAGACCATCCTGACCGCCGACTCCAGCGGCTTCACCGGCGCGACCGACGTGAGCGGCGGCCGGCTCGCGGTGAACGGTTCGCTGGGCGGGCTCGTGACGGTGGCGCACGGCGGCATCCTCGGCGGCACCGGTACGGTCGGCGGCATCATCGCCCCGGGCAATTCGATCGGTACGCTGACCACCCTCGGCAACGTCAACTTCTCAACCGGTTCAATTTACCAGGTCGAGGTCAATGCCGCAGGACAGAGCGACAAGATCGTTTCCGGCAACATTGCGATCATCAATGGCAGCACGGTGCAGGTGCTGGCCGGCGCCGGCAATTACGCAGCGAGCACCAATTACACCATTATCACGGCCGCGCACGGCGTCAGTGGCACCTTCGACAGCGTCACCTCGAACCTCGCCTATCTCACGCCGTCGCTCAGCTACGATGCCAACGACGTGTATCTGACGCTGACCCGCAACAGCGTCAGTTTCGCCTCCGTCGGCGTCACGCCGAACCAGGTCGCGACCGGCGGCGGCCTCGACAGCCTCGGTTTGGGCAACGCTCTCGTTGGCGCGATGCTCAATCTCTCGGCGCAGCAATCTCAAAATGCTTTCGACCAATTGTCCGGCGAGATCCACGCCTCGGCCAAGGGTGTCCTGATCGACGACAGCCGCTTCACGCGCGACGCCGCGCTGGATCGGCTCCGTGCGGCTTTCGACAGCGTCGGCGCGCCGTCGATGGCCTATGCCGCGGTCGGACCGGTGAAGGCGTCCGCCGACACGGATCGGTATGCCGTGTGGGCCCGCGGCTTCGGCTCCTGGGGCTCGACCCGCGGCGACGGCAATGCGGCGTCGCTCAGCCGCAGCACCGGCGGGATCGTGGTCGGCACCGACGGCCGCGTCGCCGAAACCTGGCGCGTCGGTCTGCTCGGTGGCTACGGCCATTCCAACGTCCGGGTCGGCGATCGTCGGTCGTCCGGCAGCAGCGACGACTACAGCCTCGGCCTTTATGGCGGCACGCAATGGGGCAACCTCGCCTTCCGCACCGGCGGCATCTACACCTGGCATGAGCTCAGCATGGGCCGCACGGTGGCGTTCCCGGGCTTCATGGATACGCTCAAGAGCAGCTACGGCGCGCGCACGGCGCAGGCGTTCGGCGAGTTCGGCTATCGCATCGACGCCGGGCGCACCGCTCTCGGCAAGCTCTCGTTCGAGCCGTTCGCCAATCTCGCCTATGTCAACCTCTCGACCGACGGCTTCGTCGAGCAGGGCAATGCGGCGGCGCTCACCAGCCAGGCCGACAAGATCGGCGTCACCTTCACCACGTTGGGGCTGCGCGGCGCGTCGCAGGTCGCGACGCTCAGTGGCATGGGCATGACCGCGCGCGGCACGCTCGGCTGGCGTCACGCGTTCGGCGACACCACGCCGCTGTCGACCCTCGCCTTCTCGGGCGGCTCCGCCTTCACCATCGCAGGCGTGCCGATCGCGCGCGATGCGGCGCTCGTCGAAGCCGGGCTCGATCTCGCTATCACCCCGAATGCGACGTTCGGCGTCGCCTATGGCGGCCAGTTCGCGAGGAGTGCGACCGACCAGAGCGTGAAGGGCACGTTTGCAGTCAGGTTCTGATGACGATCGGCGACGATGTCATCGTGACAATTTACCGGCGACGGCCGCTTCGGCGGCAAAGAATTGAGTTGGGAGCAATTGATGAAATCGAGAAATGGTGTGGCACCGATGAAGACTGTGAATTTGCCGGTATTCGCCGCCAGGGTACGATTCGGGCTCGTCCCGACGTTCGCCGCTCCGTTCCTGTTGTCGGCGGCCGCAATGGTCGCGATCCCGGCAAGGCCGGCGGTCGCCGCCTGCGTGCAGTCGGGCAGCACCGTGAGCTGTGACGGCGCGAGCACTACCGGCTTTGGCACCGGCACCGAAAACAACCTGACCCTGACGGTCCAGTCGAACGCCTCGATCACGGTGCCTTCGAACGGCGGGATCGGCATCAATCTCAACAACGGCAACACCGCGATCAACAACGGCAGCATCACGGCCGGCAACCAGAGCGTGGGCATGCAGGGCGGCAACAACAACACCTTCACCAATGCCGGCACGATCACGGTTGGCGACCAGGCCACGGCGATACTCATGACCGCCAACAACAACACCGTGACGAACTCGGGCGCGATCGGCTCGACAGGGAGCTACGTCGGCGGCCTCAAGGTCGGAGGCGACGGCAACCTGGTCATAAATTCCGGCACCATCACCCTGACCGGGACCGTCTATGCGACCGGTATCGAAGTCGACGGCACCGGCAACACCGTCCAGAATTCCGGCACCATCACGGTCGGCAGCAGTAGTAGCTCCAGTAGCGTGGGCGTCTACCTGTGGAAGAGCAACAATTTTACCAACAGCGGCACAATCAAGGCCGCTGGCGATGGCGGCCTGGGCATCGTCGACAATGGCAACATCGTAATCAATGGCGGCACCATCGTTGCGACCGGCGCCGCCGGCTCTGGGGTGTTCCTCGGGGGTAGCGGCAATAAGCTCATCAACAACGGCATGATCAAGGGCGGGGTCGGCGGCTACTCGCTGGTTTCCCTCGGCTCCACCGGCGACACCATCGCCAACAACGGCACGCTCGATGGCGCCGTGTCCCTCTTGGGCAACGGCGGCACGCTGACCAATAACGGGCTCATCACCATCACCGACCCGGCAACCGCGCTTGCGCCGGACAACTTCAGCTTCAACGGCACGGTCACGCAGACGGCGCAGGGCACGCTCGCGCTGCGCGTCGACAGCACGGGCCTCCACGACGGCCTGTCGGCCGGACAAATCAAGCTCGATGGCACCTTGCGCGCCGTGCTGCAATCTGGGCTGTATCAACAGACGACCACCTACACCAATGTCGTTCAAGGCAGCTCTGTCGGTGGCCAGTTCGCCAACGTCACCTCGTCATCGGCCTTCTTCACGGCGGCTGCGACCTACAATGCCAGCTCCGTCGACCTGACCCTGACGCGTCAGGGGTTTGGCGCGGTTGCGGGCGAGACGGCCAACCAGCGTGCGGTCGGCAACGCGCTCGAGGCCGGCTATTCGACCGCGCTGACAGGCAGCACGGCAACGTTCTACTCCAACCTGTTGCAGTCGGGCTCGGTGCGCGTGCTCGACCAGCTCTCGGGCGAGGGCACCAGCGGCACCCAGAACGCCGCGTTTACCGCCGGCAGCATGTTCGGGCAGAGCATGGACGGCCAGATGGACGCGTGGCGCACCGGTCATCGCGGCGAGGTTACGGGCGCGGGCGCGCTCGGCTACGCCGCGGAACAACCGACGACCTCGGCCTTCAACGCGCTGAAGGCACCGCCGCTCGTGCAGCCGCAATGGAATGCCTGGGCGTCGGGCTTCGGCGCCGGCCAGTCGCTGTCGGGCAATGCGACGGTTGGCAGCGCCACCTTCAGTGATCGCATCGCGGGCGGTGCGGCTGGCGTGGATCATCTCCTCAATCCCGACCTCCTGGTCGGTATCGCCGTCGGCGGCTCCAGCGCAAGCTTCAGCGTCGATGATCGCGCCACCTCGGGTAGGCTCGACGGCGCGCATGTCGGCGCCTATGCGATGCAGCGCTTCGGCGCGAGCTATGTCTCTGCGCAGCTCGCCTACAGCCACTTCAACAACTCCACGACGCGCACCATCACCGGCATCGGCACCGACGAGATTGCCAAGGGTTCGTTCGGCAGCGACCAGCTCGGCGGGCGGCTCGAGGTGGGCCGTACCTACGATTTCGCCCGTGTCTCGGTAACGCCCTACGCGGCGATTCAGGCTGCGCAACTTTGGCAGGCTGCCTACACCGAAACCAGCACGGCCGGGACCGGAACGGGCGTGATGGGCTTGAGCTACACCTCGCACACCGTGTCCTCGCTGCCGGTCTTCCTCGGCACCAAGTTCGACGCCCGCTTCGATGTCGGCAACGGCATGATGTGGATGCCGTTCGCAAACGTGGCCTGGGTGCACGAGTTCTCGCCGACCCGCGACGTCACGGCGTCGCTGATCACCCTGCAGGCCCCGGCGTTCACCGTCGAAGGCGCGCATGCGGCATCCGATGCCGGCCGGGTCGAAGTCGGCTCGCGCCTCGCCCTCAACCACTGGTCGGAACTGTCCACCCGCTTCACCGGCGAATTTGCCAAGGGCAGCCAGAGCTACGCCGGCATGGGCGCGCTCAAGGTGAGCTGGTGAGAATGGTGAAACGGGAACGTAGCTGCAGCGATGGGGGTGGTCGTGTTTTTCCCACTGAACGAGAGCTCGAATTTCTCACGGTGAGGTTCTGATGACGATCGGCGAGGGCAACCGCCGGTGATGCGGCCTCCACCAATCCAAACGACGAATTTGCTCCGGGGACGACCGTGCGCGCTCCGGCCAATGTGCCAACCGGCGGCTGCTTCGGCCGCAAGACTTGGAAATGCAAGACTTGGGATTGACTGATGACAACGAGAGACGACGCGATGCAGATCAAGAAGGTGTACCTGGCGAAGTCGAACTCCGGGCCGTGGGCTGGACGATCTTTGACGCTAGCCGCTTCTTTTTCTCTCACCGTGGCCGCCGCGGTCACAATCTCGACGGCGCCAGTCGCGGCCGCCTGTGTGCAGTCCGGCAGCACCGTCACCTGTGACGGCGCCAGCAGCACCGGGTTCGGCACGGGTACCGAAAACAACCTGACCCTGACGGTTCAGCCCGGTGCCTCGATCACGGCTACATATCCCATCGATCTTGCTGACGGCAATGTCGTGACCAACAACGGCGCCATCGCCGTCGGCGGAGGTACCGGAGGTACCGGCATTCGGGGGTTCAACAACAACGTCTTCACCAATGCTGGCACCATCACGCTCGGCGCCAACTCCACCGGCATGTATGTGAAAGGCGACAACAACATTCTCAGCAATGCCGGGACAATCAGCTCGACGGCGACCCTTGTCTCCGGCATTACGTTGCGCAACGGCACCGGCAACACCCTGACCAATTCCGGCAACATCATCCTGACCGGGGCGGCGTCTTTCGGCATCGAAGACGAAGCCGTTGGTACCACCATTATCAATTCCGGCACCATCAAGGTCTCCTCCGGCGTCTTCGGCGGCGACGCCGTCGAATTGGGGTACAACGGCAAACTCACCAACACGGGCACGATCATGGCAGCCGCCGATGGTGGCGAGGGTGTCCACATGGATGACGGCAGCACCGTGATCAACAATGGCCTGATCGGCGCGAGCGGCCGCCTTGGAATCGGCGTCTGGTTCAACGGCGCGAACAGTACCATCGTCAACAACGGCACGATCGTGGGCGGCCCCAACGGCTCTTCGCTGGGTTCCTTCGGCACCAACGGCAACACCATCACCAACAACGGCACGCTGGACGGGAAAATGTCCGTTTCCGGTTCAGGCAACAGCCTGACCAATACCGGGCTGATCACCATCACCAATCCGGGGACAACGCTTGCGGCGAACAATCTGACCTTCGGTGGCACGTTCACCCAAACCGCGCAGGGCACGCTGGCGCTGCGCGTCGACAATACCGGCCTTTATGATGGCCTGACTGTCACAGGTCAGGTTACCCTTAACGGCACCTTGCGCGCCGTGCTGCAGCCCGGGCTGTACGGATCGTCGACGACCTACACCAATGTGCTGCAGAGCGGCACCTCGGTCGCGGGCCAGTTCGCCAGCGTCACGTCGTCGTCGGCCTTCTTCACAGCAGCGGCGACATATAGCACTAACGCCGTCGACGTGACGTTGACGCGCCAGAGCTTCGGCGCGGTTGCGGGCGAGACGGCCAACCAGCGTGCGGTCGGCAACGCGCTGGAGGCCGGCTATTCGCCGTCGCTCACGGGCGCGGCCGCGACGTTCTACTCGCAGCTCCTGGCGGCCGGCTCAGTGCGCGTGCTCGACCAGCTCTCGGGTGAGGGCACGAGCGGCACGCAAAACACCGCCTTTGCCGCCGGCAGCATGTTCGGCCAGAGCATGGACGGCCAGATGGACGCGTGGCGCACCGGTCACCGCGGCGAGGTCACGGGCGCGGGGGCGCTCGGCTACGCCGCGGAACAACCGACGACCTCGGCCTTCAACGCGCTGAAGGCACCGCCGCTCGTGCAGCCGCAATGGAATGTCTGGGCGTCCGGCTTCGGCGCCGGCCAGTCGCTCTCGGGCGACACGACGGTTGGCAGCGCGGGCTTCAGCGATCGCATCGCGGGCGGTGCGGCTGGCGTCGATCATCTCCTCAACCCCGACCTGCTGGTCGGCATCGCCGCCGGTGGCTCCAGCGCGACGTTCAACGTCGACGATCGCGCCACCTCCGGCCGGGTCGACGGCGCGCATGTCGGCGCCTATGCGATGCAGCGCTTCGGCGCGTCTTACGTTTCGGCGCAACTCGCCTACAGCCACTTCAACAACTCCACGACGCGCACCATCACCGGCATCGGCACCGACGAGACCGCCAAGGGCTCGTTCGGCAGCAACCAGCTCGCCGGGCGGCTCGAGGTGGGGCGTACCTACGGCTTCGTAGGGGTCTCGGTAACGCCCTACGCGGCGATCCAGGCCGCGCAACTTTGGCAGGCTGCCTACACCGAAACCAGCGTCACTGCCGCCGGGCCGGGCGTGCTGGGCCTGAGCTACGCCGCGCACACCGTGTCCTCGCTGCCGGTGTTCCTCGGCACCAAGTTCGACGGGCGAGTCGAGGTCGGCAACGGCATGATGTGGATGCCGTTCGCCAACGTCGCCTGGGTGCATGAATTCAACCCGACCCGCGACGTCACGGCGTCGCTGGTCACGATGCAAACCCCGGCCTTCACTGTCGAAGGCGCGCGCGCTGCATCCGATGCAGGGCGGGTCGAAGTCGGCTCGCGCCTGGCCTTGAACCGCGCGACGGAATTGTCGGGACGTTTCACTGGCGAGTTCTCCAGGGGCGGCCAGAGCTATGCCGGCATGGGCTCGCTGAAAGTGAGCTGGTGAGGGGAGCGTCGCCGCTTCGCGTCGCCCCGGAATGACACTGAGTGAATGGGACGTCAGGGATACAACGCTAGCCGTCAATCTCAGCTACGGAGGCAACACCCTCACCGGGCCCCTTGGTTGCGCCGCGTCTCACCCCGAATTTCCGATGGGGACGCGCCGTAGGCGCGACGGAAGGTTCGGTTGAAGTAGGACAGATCGTTGAAGCCGGTATCGTGGGCAATGCTGCTGACCGAGCGATCGATGAAGCGGCGATCGGTCAGCATCCGATACGCCGTCATGAGCCGATGGCCGAGGACGAATTCAGTGAATGTCGTTCCCTCGGCCTCGAACAGCTTGCGAACATAGACGGCGGAGATGCCGGTGTCCGCCGCCACCGTGCTCAGTGTCAAATCGCGCCGGCCGATGTCGGCGACGATCCGCTGCTTGATGCTTCGCAACCGCGCGGCCGCCACTCCGCGCTTCTGTGCCACCTCCGCGCCTTCCGTTCCGATGCCCAGCATGAGCGCGCTGAGATCGATCAGGTGGAGTCCGACCGAGCGGCGCGCCTCCGGAGATGCAAGCGCGATGTCTTCCTTGAGGATCCCGGCGTAGCCGAGAAACAATCTCAGCTGAGGGCTTGCTCGATCGATCGGTTTGCCGACGGCGTCGTCGAGATTCGGAACCAACGGTGCGATCAGGGATCGGTTGATCCGCAAGTGGACGATACCGGTCGTGGTGTAGCCGGTCGCGTTCCCGGCGACCCCGTTCGACGTCAGCGCAGCTTCTCCCGCTCGCAGCGTGGTCTCGTGACCGTTCTGCCGATAGGTGGCGACGCCGCTTTGGACGAACACGAGCACCGGATCGTCGTTGTCGATCATGCTCGCGGTATGGCGGCAGGTCATCGCAGACATCTGCGCCGTTGTGATCGAGAGCCCCGGTAAGGCGCGCAAGTTCATCTCCACGTCGAACGGCACCTCCTTGAGCGGGTCCATCTCCAGCTTCAGGACGTTGCGGCCAAACAGCTCGCAAAATGCTTCGGTGCGTTCGCGGTCCGCAAATGAGCGGCTGGAGATGGTGATCTGGTCGATTTCGGCGGCGCTGGCCAAGACGGCCTCCAGGTTACGCGAATACCGGCCCACTCTTGTCGCACGAAAGCCGGAGCATGTTCAAATGCCATCATGTTCAAATGCTATGGTGATCGATTCGACCATCGCGGTTGTGCGCTGCGCACAGGCACCAGCGTGGCGCGAGAGGCTGGGACTCAACGATACTCGATCTGGACCAAACGCTACTCGCCGTCTCCTTCGCAGCGGCAAGCGCGAACAAACCTGCGTCGCGCGCTGATTTCGATGGCAATTTCGAACGGGCCGCAACATAACCGCGACTGATCGCTGTGCAGGATAATCGGGGCGGACATCCGCTGCGAGCGGTCCTCGGTATTCTTTCAACATCGAAACCCACATGCAGAACTGCGATCCCTACGATCTCTCGACCACGCACTTCTCGACCGATGCGTTCCCGGAGCGCGACCGACAGGAGGCCTTTTGCGAGATCATCGCCCGTTCGCTGCTCAAGCTGGACGTCAGTCCGCTGCACGAGCAGCCGCTCGCCGCGACCATGTCATTCCGTGCACTGCCGGGGCTCAGCCTCTCGACAGGCCAGCTGTCGCCGATCCATTGCCGTCATCTGGCTGCCCAGACGGACAACGACGACTTCGTGCTGGTGGTGAGCTGGACAGGTGGGTGCAGCGTGTTGCAGGGGAACCAGGAAACCGAGATCCACGACGGGCAGGCGACGCTGACGGCCAACGGCGTGCGTGGTGAAATTTGGGGCGCGAACCCGGCAGCGTGCGATTATCTGAATTTGCGGCTGTCGCGCAGTTTGCTCGAACCCCGGCTTTCCGATTTCAGCGCGGCCCTGGCGCGGCCGATCGGCGCGGATACCCCGGCCTTGCGCTTGTTGCTCGGATACTGCCGCATCCTGAACGACGAGGAAGCGCCCTTCACGTCGGAGCTCGGCAGTGCGGTCGTCACGCATATTCACGACCTCGCCGCGCTGGCAATCGGCGCGACCCGGGACGGGCCGGAAATCGCCCGGCGCAGTGTCGCGGCCGCGAGGCTTTATGCCGTCAAGGCTGACATTCGCGCGCAACCTGTCGATCGCAAGCTATCGGTTGCGGCCGTAGCCGCCCGTCACCGCGTGACGCCGCGCTACATCCACCGGCTGTTTGAACTTGATGGCACCACGTTTTCCGAGTTCGTCCTGACGCTCCGGCTGGCGCACGCCTACAGGATGCTGCGCGACGCTCGCCTTCTGGATAGTACGATCAGCACGATCGCCTTCGACTGTGGGTTCAGCGACCTGTCCTACTTCAACCGGACCTTCAAGCGCGTCTACAACGCCACGCCGTCGGACATTCGCCGAACGGTGCGGCGGGCAGAGTGAAGCCGGCACCCTGATCACCGCGGAAAACGCCAATGTGCTGCAGCAGCTGAAGGCGCTGATTCCGCCGGATGGTGCTGACGAAGAACCCCGACCTCTCCAAGGTCCTCCAGCTCGCCGATATCGCGCGCCAGGCCAGGCCGCAATTGCAGACGGTGTTTGACACGCTGCCCAGCTTCTTCACCGGCACCGCCTTGCAATTCCTGGCGAAGGGCGCGGCCGTGGCTGCATCGTCGATGATTCCCGGCTTTGGCGGCAGCCTCGCCGCGCTCGGCATCGGCCTTGCCGCCAACTATTTCGGCAACAAGATCGTCCAGGCCCGCGTCGATGATCACCAGACCGGTGCCAACAGGAGGTTGTAGCGGTCGCAGTTGGGACGGTAATACTTGGCTGCCGAACTAGGACGCGTA
Source organism: Bradyrhizobium sp. CCGUVB1N3 (assembly GCF_024199925.1). NCBI lineage: Bacteria > Pseudomonadati > Pseudomonadota > Alphaproteobacteria > Hyphomicrobiales > Nitrobacteraceae > Bradyrhizobium > Bradyrhizobium sp. CCGUVB1N3. The sequence goes on along the minus strand of NZ_JANADR010000001.1, from coordinate 4,712,526 downwards.
CTCATAAACCGTTCGCGATGTCCGCTTCGCTCCGATACCGTCCGCCTTTGTGCAATCGCAGCAACTGCCGCGATGGGCCATAAACTGCCATTGAAGATGAAGGCACGATTGTTTACTCGATCCTGACCTGCTTTCTTCCCGATGTCCCAAAGTCTGACTTGGTTGAAAAGACACGAGAGGCAGCGAAATGCTACCGGAACCATTTACTTACTGTTTTTACCGTTATCGCGGGCTCTGCCTTCACACCTCGATTGTCACGACTTTCACAATCATGATGGCCGCCGCTCCGCTACAGGCTTCAGTAGCACCAAAAGCGTCAGCGTGCGGATACCTCGCTGGTCTAATTGATAAGGCACCGCCATCGGGACCGTTGTTCCTACCCAGCTATCCGACCGTCGAATCGGGGCCTCTCCATGCCGCCGCCTATCTCTATGACAATGCGGTAGCCGCCATCGCATTGGTCGGTTGCGGTGAGCAGGACAAAGCGTTTCGGATTGGCTCGGCGATTCTCTGGGCCATCGATAACGACCGCATCTGGCATGATGGACGGCTCCGGAACGCTTACGCCGCGGGTGTGGTGGCGAATGGCCCCGTCAAACTTCCGGGGTGGTGGGACAATACTCAGAACAAATGGTTAGAGGATCGATATCAGGTGGGCAGCGATAATGGTAACATGGCATGGGCCATGTTGGCGTTGCTGTCGATTGATGATGTGAACACCGGCTCTCGGTTCCGCGATGGTGCAGCACGGCTTGGCGCCTGGGTCGCGCAATGGGCCGATACGCGCGGTGCTGGCGGTTTCACGGGCGGTACGTTTGGGCACGAACCGACGCCGGAGGTGCGGACGTGGAAATCGACTGAACATAATACTGACCTCGCCGCCGCGTTTGGCCTTCTTGCGATCCGTACAGGCGATTCGCGCTGGCGTGATAAGGCAACGGCTGCCGAGCACTTCATAAATACGATGTGGGATCCGGCATGCGCCTGTTTCGCCGCAGGGACAGCTGAAGACGGCGTCACGCACAATCCGATTTTGGCTCTGGATGCTCAGATCTGGCCTTTAACAGCGCTTCACGGAGCGGCCGGGAAATTTGCATCGGCAATGACGACCGCCGAACAGCGAATGAGTGTCGGCGGGGGCTTTTCTTACGGTGAAGACCGGGACGGTGTGTGGACCGAAGGGACGGGCCAAATGGCTCTCTTGACGAAATTGCTCGGCAGGACTGAGAGGGCAGAGTCGTTGATCGCTGTAATCGAATCCCAGAGGTCGCCCGATGGTGGGTTCTATGCCACGACTGTCCGCGAGTTACCGACTGGGTTCGTGTTGGACACCGACCCGACCAAGCCGCGACTCTATTTCCGATTGTCACATCTTGGCGCAGCTTCGTGGGCTGCCCTCGCGGAACGTGGGTTCAATCCCTTTACGATGACAAAAGGACTTCCGTAGTTGAGCCGAAGCGCTTCTCGTCTCGGCCTTTTCGGTCTTTTTTGATTTCGATATGTCCGCAACTGGTCATTCGCGACTGAGCCAGGCAGTGCTTGCGACCAATCGATGTCCGCTTCGGTCCCGAGAGCGCTCGCATTGAGGAGACGCAGCAAATGACGCGAGGGGCCAAGAGGCAACTTGCCCGCGATGTCCGCTTTTGTCCCGGCATCTCCAATCCTGGTCTGGTAGTCTAGGCAGCGAGATCTGAAGCGGGTTGGGCTTCCCGAGTTCTGAGACCCTATCGACCCAAGTCGCCATTGCGAGAGATCCGCAAGCTATTGGAGGACAGCACGAGCATGGTTCGATTGCAGTCCAATGTAGACCCCAGTTTTTACCGGATGCTCGGGTCGACCAAAGAAGGCGCTCTGCTTGAAAGTTTCACGATCAGAAAGCCTTCCTTCAACCAGCGAATGGAGGCCGGAAAGGCCTTGCGCAAGCAAGTGCCACGCGCGTCGCATGCGATCTATGACCGGTCCAGTCACCGTGCTGATCCCATTGATATTCTCGAGCGACAAAACGCAACGCGAGTCCAGAAGCTAGTGCCGGTTCGCTACAGCCGCATGCTCGCGAACCCGTTTGCCTTCCTGCGCGGATCAGCTGCGGTCATGGCAAGCGACTTGTCGACATCACCCGTATCAGGCATTCGCGTTGCAGCATGTGGAGATATGCATATCAGCAATTTTGGTGTTTACGCCACGGCCGAGAGAAATCTGGTTTTCTCGATCAACGATTTCGATGAAATCCATGTTGGTCCCTGGGAGTGGGATCTCAAGCGACTTGCAGCCAGCGCCACTGTCGCTGCCAACTTTCTCGGCGGCGACCAGGCGCAATCCGAAGAGGCCGCCCGTGAATGCGTTCGCTCCTACAGAAAGCATATCGATTGCTACGCTGAGATGGGATACCTGAGCGTCTGGTATCAGCGGATCGACGAGCGCGCCATACTGGGCAGCCTGTCGCCTGAATCGCGCCGCCTCGCCAGAAATGTCATGGATCGGGCGAAAGCACGAGGACACATCACCACGTTCGACAAATTGACCGAGCCCGTGAAGGGGCATCATCGATTCATCGAAGACGTTCCGCTGATCGTACGCGAGACCCACACCGAGAAAGGAACCTCCGTTAAAGTCGCGCTTGACCGCTTCCTGCACTCGTACATTCGCTCGCTCGGTTACGACCGCAAGCTCCTGCTTTCGCGCTATCACATCACAGACGTCGCCCGCAAAGTGGTGGGCGTTGGCAGCGTTGGCACCGAATGCTGGATGCTCATGCTCGAGGGAGCAAGCGAGAGCGATCCCCTCTTCCTGCAGATCAAGGAGGCTAACGCATCCGTTCTGGCGCCATACGTCGACCTCAAGCTGCCATTCCGGCATCACGGTCAAAGGGTGGTATTCGGTCAGCGTCTGACCCAGGGTTCGCCGGATATCTTTCTGGGTTGGGGCGAGGTTGAAGGAAAGCAGTTCTATATTCGTCAGCTGGCGGACATGAAGGGTGGGGTCAAGGTAGACAACCTCGAAACGCTCCCGGACTATTGCCGGCTGTGTGGCTGGGCGTTGGCGCTCGCGCACGCGAAGTCTGGGGACGTCGCGATGATCGCGGGCTATTGCGGCAAGAGCGATGCCCTCGATGATGCGTTAGCGAAGTTTGCGGCGAGTTACGCCCGACAGACAGAGCAGGATTATGAAGCGCTGTCGCGCGCAAAAAGGACAAGGAGGATCAGGGTGGCAGGGAAGTAAATAGGCTACGGGCGGCCTGCCAAGGGTCATTCGCGTCGCTCAAGAGCGTGGCGGGCACTTCCGGGCATCTCCGATAAGGGAACAATCTCCGAAGCGATCGGCAGGTTCTAAGGCCTTGCAGGCTCAAGTAATTGCTATCGGCTCAACTTTGTGGGGGCGGCTGTTGCGGGTCCCCGCAACCAAGCCAGCCGGTTTGAGAAGACATAGGCGCGAGTCAGATTTCAGGTCGCCGTCGAGTCGACACTTCCACGCACTCAATTGCCGGCGATGATAGAACAATACCCCTGATTTGCCCGACGCGTCAAGTTAATTTCGTAAAATCAGCAATTCCTCCCGCCGCCGGCCGTTCTACTTTGCATGGGGTTGTTTTCGACATTTTAGTTGGGAGCCGGTCTCGCGCCGCGCAGGCTGGCGAGCAGGTCTTGCGACGGCCAGCAATCGACGGTCAGGCCCGCGCGCTGTTGGTACTGTCCGATCGCTCGCCTAGTGACCGTCCCGAGCCGGCCATCGATCGCATCGGAATAATAGCCGCCTCTAGCGAGCTGCGTCTGGATCGTCGCGACGTCGCTGTTGCGCAGCGGCTTCAGCTTGGCCCAGGGCTTTTCGAACGGGGCGCCGCCCGCGATGAGGTCGGCGAGATGGCCGACGAACAGCGCATAGACGTCGGACTGGTTGTAGCTGCGGATCGCCTGGAAGTTGGCGAAGACGAGGAAGGCCGGACCATAAACGCCGGCAGGCATGACCAGCTGCGCCTGGTCCTGCAGCATGCCGGTGGCAGTGCCGGCATCGCCCACCGGCGTGACGCCGAGCTTGAGCCAGGCAGAGAGCGGCCGCTTGATGTCGGGCGAGCTCTCCACGCAGCTGACCTCTGCCGGCAGACGTACCTCTAGCCCCCATCGCTTGCCACGCTGCCAGCCATAGTCGCGAAGCTGCTTGGCGCCCGAGGCGAGCGCGTCGGGGATGGAGCGCTCGAGATCGATCTTGCCGTCGCCGTCGCCATCGGCCGCGAACTTGAGGAAGTCCGAGGGCTCGAACTGGGTGTGGCCCATCGCCCCCGTATAGGAGCCCTTCGCGTCCATGCTGATGGTTCCCTGCTGGACCAGGTCGAGCGCGATCAGCAGCTCGCTCCGGAACAGGTCCTTGCGGCGGCCGAGATAGGCTTGCGTCACCAGCGCCTGGAACACGGGATGGCGCTGCACCTCGCCGCCGTAATCGGTTTCGCGGCCCCAGATCGCAATGACGACGTTGCCGGGGACGCCGTAATCGGCCTCGATGCGCGCGAGCAGGTCGCGGTAGGTCTGGAAATACCGCGCGCCGGTCCTCGCAAGCCCGGTGAGCTGTTGCCGGGGCAGGTAGTCCGCCGGCAGTCGTGCGAATTCGGCCTGCTCCTTCACGGGGCGGCCGGGGATGACGAGATCCGGCAGGCCAAGGTCGAGCTGGACGTCGGTCGCGCGGTCGAACACCGGCTGCTTCACGCCGCGCGCCTTGGCCTCCAGCCAGAGTTGCGCGCGCCAAGCGTCGAAGGCGGGGTCGGCGCGAGCCTCCAGCGCCTGCATCAGCACGACGAGCGCGATTGTCCCAGAGACCGCTGTGCGCCGCAAAACGTCCATGAGGCGAGGGGAGCTCAAATCACCACCAGTCCGACCGCCAGCACCAATCCGCAGAGATAGGTGAACAATGCGCCGGCAAAGCGTGCCGGGTTGGGCCGGTTGAGCGACTTGCCCCACAACAGCCCGGCGGCAAGGGAAAAGCGCGCGATCGTCGCTACCACGATCGTCACGATGATCCAGGCCGGCACTGGGCGCATTGCGAACCAGAGAAACATCGCCGCGAAGAACGGCGCGTATTCGGCCGTGTTGGCGTGCGCCCGCACCGCGCGGTGAATCGGGTCGGTGGGGCCGAAATCATGGCCGATGCTCCGCCTGAACCTGCCGCGCAGGATCGAGACATAAAACCCCAGGCCGAACAGCAGCAGGCCGAGCAGGGCGGTACAGATGATGGCGACGTTCATTGCGTGGTCCCCCAAAAACGAGGCGGAAGAAGATCAGATTGCGACGCCGCAGGAAAGCCCGGCCGGCCGATCCGAGCGCCCGTCGGCGCGACAAAGCTTCTTCTTTTCCACGGCGCCGATGTCCGCTACCCTTGGCGAGCATTCTTGGCTGGTATTCTTGGCCGCTAGCCACCGGGTCAGGTGGCCTAGCCGCGTCAATTTCAGCATTGATTGATTTGGGCGGCCTATCTGCCGCGAGACTGTTCTTAAGACTGTCCTTGGAAAACGGGGCGGAGCCATGATCAACCGGGATTCGGCAGCTCTCTTGTCTCCGATCGAGCGTGACCTGCGGCTCGATCTCTTCCGCGGCATCGGCCTGTGGATGATCTTCCTCGATCACATCCCGCACGACGTCGTGGCGTGGCTGACCTTGCGCAATTACGGCTTCAGCGACGCCGCCGAGTTCTTCGTCTTCATCTCCGGCTATCTCATCGGCTGGATCTACGCACCGATCGTGCGGGGCGGTTTCTTCCTCGCGGCGCTGAAGCGGCTGTGGAGGCGCACGGCCGAACTGTATGTCGCTCATATCATGCTGTTCCTGCTGTTCACCGCCCAGATCGCACGCACCGCGCGACGGTTCGACAACCCGATGTACGAGCACGAGTTCAACGTGTTCAATTTCCTGGCGCATCCGGACGAGCTGATCGGCCAGGCGATCCTGTTGAAATACAAGCCGGTCAATCTCGACGTGCTGCCGCTCTACATCACGCTGGTGTTCGCCTCGCCCTTCATCGTGTGGTGCCTGGTGCGGCGTCCGAACCTCACGCTGCTGGCATCCGTGGTGCTCTACGTGCTGTCGCGCTGGTTCGACTGGAATCTCGCGTCCTATCCGCCCGGCACGACCTGGTATTTCAATCCGTTCTGCTGGCAGCTGATGTTCGTGTTCGCGGCCTGGTGCGGTTCCGGCCAGATCGACCAGATCGCGAAATGGGTGTGGTCGAAGCCCGTGATGGGACTTGCAGCCGCCTGGATCGCGTTCGCGCTCCTGATCGTGATGACCTGGCACGTTCACGCGCTCGAGGCGATGATCCCGAAGTGGATGATCAAGGCGATCTACCCGATCGACAAGACCGACCTCGACATGCTGCGCTTCACGCATTTTCTCGCGCTGGCGGTCTGGGTCACCCAGCTCGTGCCGCGCCACTGGAAGGCGCTTCACACCAAATGGCTGCGCCCGGTCATCCTGTGCGGGCAGCACTCGCTGCCGATCTTCTGTCTCGGCGTGTTCCTGTCGTTCTCCGCACACTGGATCCTGACCCAATATACCAAGGGTACGTGGGAGCAACTCGCCGTCTCCTTCGCCGGCATCGCGGTCATGATCGTCGTCGCGTGGCTGTTCGACCGGGCGAAACAGATTCCCGACCTGTTCGTGGACGTGCAAGAAGACGAGGAGCCCGAGCCGGAGCTCGATCGCGACAAGACAGCCGCCGTTGCCGGGGCGAGTGCGGGCAGTTGAGAGGCAATCGCGGCGCGCTTTGACGAATTCTCGTGACGAGTTCTCATGACGGTTTTCATGGAGAGGTTCATGTCGAGAGGCTGGTTGACGATCGCGGGCACCTTGCTGTTCCTCACCTGCACCGCCGCCGCGCAGGCGCCGTCGCCCGAGGCGATGACCGCGGCGCGCAAACTCGTCACCACCATGAGGGCGGCGGAGCAATATCGCGCGCTGCTGCCGCAGCTTCTGCTCAAGCTGCGCCCCGTCCTGGCCCAGGATCGGCCCGAAATCGAGCGCGACTTCGACGCCATGACGGCGGCGAGCTCGGACATCTACGCGCCGTTCGTCGACCAGATGATCGAGCAGATCTCCGCCGTCTATGCCGCCACCTTCACGGTGGACGAGCTGCGCCAGATCGAGGCCTTCTACGCCCAGCCGGCGGGGCGGAAGCTGCTTGAGAAATCGGATGCGCTTGCACAGGCGAGCGCGCAGATCGGCCAGGACGTCACCCGCAGGGCCGCCGACGAACTGAAGCAGCGCCTGACCGAGGCGTTGCGCCAGAAGGGGCACAAGCTCTGAGCCTGCCGTGGAGGCAATCGCGCGAGAACGACTTGCGTTAAGGCGTCAGGATGGCCCGCAATGCGCGATGCGCGCCCGTCCGCGCGAAATTGACCGGAAACGCCGTTGAAATTATAGCTTCCCTCAACACTAAGCGAACAGAGAACGACGGGGGAAGCCAGCATGACCGGCGAAATCGCAGCGACAATCTCCAAGGCCCGCGAGCATTCCATCGGGGATCTCCTGCGCCGCTCGGCGGCCCGTGAACCGAACAAGCCTGCTCTTTCCTGCGGCAGCGTGAGGTGGACCTTTGCCGAGCTCGACGCGGTCTGCAACCGCCTGGCGCGCGGGCTCGATGGCCTCGGCGTCCGGAAGGGCGATCGTCTCGCGGTGCTGTCGCGCAATTCGCACGCTTTTGCCGCGCTGCGCTTCGCCGTGGCGCGGATCGGCGCGGTGCTGGTGCCGATCAACTTCATGCTCAATCCGGACGAGATCAATTTCATCCTGAAGAATTCGGGCGCAAAGCTGCTTGCGACCGGTCCCGATTTCGTCGAGCCCGCGCGCGCTGCCAGCGCCACGGACTGTGCGGTGGAGAAGCTGATCTGGCTGCCGGGCGAGGATCCGGCGTCGCCGCCCGCGGGGCTCACCAATTTCGACGGTCTCTTGCATTCCGACGGTTCGTTCTTCGAGGCCTCCGTCGACAGCCGCGATCTCGCCCAGATCATCTACACCAGCGGTACGGAATCGCTGCCCAAGGGCGCGATGCTGACCCACGAAGCCGTCATGTGGCAGTATGTGAGCTGCATCATCGATGGCGGCATGAGCGCTCATGACAATGTGCTGCACGCACTGCCGCTCTATCATTGCGCCCAGCTCGACGTCTTCCTGGGCCCGCAAGTTTATCTCGGCGCCTCCGGCGTGATCACGGGCAAGCCGACCGCCGACAACATCCTGGCGCTGATCGCGGCTCATGGGATCACCGCCTTCTTCGCGCCGCCGACGATCTGGATCGCGATGCTGCGCTCGCCCAATTTCGACAAGACCGATCTGTCCAGCCTGCAAAAGGGCTATTACGGCGCCTCGATCATGCCGGTGGAGGTGCTGCTCGAATTGCAGCGCCGCCTGCCGAACGTCAGATTCTGGAATTTCTACGGCCAGACCGAGATCGCGCCGCTCGCCACGGTGCTTCAGCCCGAGGACCAGCTGCGCAAGGCCGGCTCGGCCGGCAAGCCGACGATCAATGTCGAGACGCGCGTGGTCAACACGATGATGGAGGATGTCGGGGTTGGCGAAGTCGGCGAGATCGTGCACCGCTCGCCGCATCTTCTGTCCGGCTATTACAACGATCCCGTGAAGACCGCGGCGGCATTTTCCGGCGGCTGGTTTCATTCCGGCGATCTCGCCATCGTCGATGCCGAGGGCTACATCACCGTCGTCGACCGCGTGAAGGACATGATCAAGACCGGCGGCGAGAATGTCGCGAGCCGCGAGGTCGAGGAGATGGTGTACCGGATTCCCGCGGTGTCGGAGGTCGCGGTGGTCGGGCTGCCCGATCCGCGCTGGATCGAGGCCGTCACAGCGATCATTGTGATCAAGACCGGCGAGGCGCTGGACGAGGAGACGGTGATCAAGCATTGCGCCGGGCAGATGGCGCATTTCAAGGTGCCGAAGCGAGTGGTGTTCGTCGACAGCCTGCCGAAGAATCCGAGCGGCAAGCTGCTCAAGCGGGAGCTGCGCCAGCGCTTCGTCGGCGGCGACACGCTCGACAAGGCGATCCAGAAGAATTTCGGGAAGTGAGGAAGCGTGACGCCATGCCACTCTGGACCTGCGAAACCTGCGGCGCGCAATTTCCCTCGAGCGAACAGCCGCCGGCATCCTGTCCGATCTGCGAGGACGAACGGCAATTCGTGAGCTGGAAGGGGCAGACCTTTCTGTCCCGCGAGACTCTCACCGAGCGCTGCCGCGTGGTGTGGCGGGACGATCTCGGCCTGACCGGTCTTGCGCTCGAGCCGGCTTTTGCCATTGGCCAGCGGGCGCTGCTCGTTCCCGACGGCGGTGCTTTCGTGATGTGGGACTGCGTTCCGCTGGCGACCCGCGAGGCGATCGAGCATGTCAGATCGCTCGGCGGGCTGAAGGCGATCGCGATCTCGCATCCGCATTATTATGGCGGGCTCGCCGACTGGAGCGAAGCCTTCAGCGCGCCCGTTTATCTCCACGCCGACGATCGCCAATGGGTGACGCGGCCGCATCGCGCAATCGAACACTGGACCGGCGACAGTCACCGGCTCTCGGACGGCATCACCCTGTTGCGCAGCGGTGGCCATTTTGCCGGTGCCACCATGCTGCACTGGACGCGCGGTGCGGACGGCCGTGGCGCGCTGCTCACCGGGGACATCGCGCAGGTGACGATGGACCGCCGCTTCGTCAGCTTCATGTATTCCTATCCGAACTACACGCCGCTGAATGCAGCCGCGGTGCGGCGGATTGCGGAGGCCGTCGCGCCGTTCGCCTTCGACCGCATCTACGGTGCATGGTGGGGCCGCAATATCGCCGGTGGTGCCAAGGCAGCCTTCGACGCGTCCGTCGCGCGCTACCTCGCCGCGATCGCCTGACGCCTACGCCCGTTGCCGCAAGGCCGCGGGCAGGTCCTGCCGCCTGGACCAGGAGATGTAGTAGGCCACGGCCGCGATGGCCGCGAGCCCAACGAGGCTGACAAGGATCTGCATCGCGACGAGATTGGGCCCCGTGATCAGGATGAGATGCGCGGCGAAGGACAGGAACACGCTGACGCAGAACACCGCGAGCCATTCCTCACCGCTCCGGATCACCGGTTGCAGCGATTTCCACAGCAAGGCCGGATGATCGGCCGGCACCAGATACGTGGCGAGGAAAGCGAGCGCGAGGAAATGCAGCACGCGATGCGGCGCGAGGTTTTCCTTGTCGTTCGGCGTGAAGATATTGAGCACGGCATCTGGCAGATAGGCGGACAGCGCCGGCGAATGCCGCGCCAGCGTGATCGCCATCGCGAACACCAGATAGGCGCCCGCGAGTGCGCGCAGCCACGACATGCCGTGCAGCGCACGGGCAGGCGCGCCGGTCACCGCGAACCAGCCGCCCAGCACCATCAGCATCTGCCAGCAGAACGGATTGAAGGTCCATTCGCCGTCCGGAGAGATCCGGAACGTCCAGCCGAAATACCTCGCCGCGAAGTACACCGCGATCGAGGCGAGCAGCGTCAGGTGCGGGCGGCGGAGCAGGCCCCACAGCGCCAGCGGAAAGAACGCCATCAGCGGAATCATCAATTGCAGCAGGTCGAGGTTGAGCGGCTCTTCCTGAAGCACCAGCCCGCGCACCAGGATGCGCAGGGGATGTTCGAGAATGCCGGAGATATTGTACTCGTGGATGATCTCCGGCGCGGTCGATTGCGAGGCGACGTAGGCGATGGCGTCGATATAGATCACGAACAGCACGACGTAGGCCGCATAGAGCCGCCAGACTCTGCGGAAGACGCGGGTTGCCGCGACGACGAAGCCGCGCTCCAGCGCCATCTTGCCGTGGATGATCGTGACGCCATAGCCCACCACGAACACGAACAGGTCGGCGGCGCCGCTGAAGCCGAAATTGCGCAAGGTGAGCAGATTGGCAACATTGTTCGGAACGTGGTCGAGGAAGATCGACCAGTTGGCAATCCCGAGCGTGAGATAAAGCCTGGCATCGTGGCTATGTGCGGCGAGGGCCGCCTTGACGGACGGTTTCATCAAAAATTATCAGTTGGAATCAGGGGCGACGCTTGTAACGGCTAGCATTGCACGATCCGAGTAGCGATTCCGTGAACGGGCGCAATCTTTACCCTCCCTCCTTGTGGGGTGCCTCGTGAAACGAGGCAGGTGAGGGGTTTGTCGAGAATGCCCCATCACAACCTCTTGATCTACCGCGTCCGTGCGCTATATCCCGGGTTTCCTCATCCAGTTTCGATCCGGGTAAACGCATGACGACGTCAGATACGGCTGTGCATTCGCAGCCCTTCCAGGCCGAGGTGTCCGAGCTCCTGCACCTGATGGTGCACTCCGTCTACTCCGAGACCGACATCTTCCTGCGCGAGCTCATTTCCAATGCGTCGGATGCCTGCGACAAGCTCCGCTACGAGGCGATCGAGACCCCGGCGCTGCTCGGCGAGGGCGACGCCCCCAAGATCCGCATCATCCCCGACAAGCAGGCCGGCACGCTGACCATCGCCGACAACGGCATTGGCATGGAGCGGCAGGAACTGATCGACCATCTCGGCACCATCGCCCGCTCGGGCACCAAGGCTTTCGTGGCGAAGCTGAAGGAGGCCAAGGACGGGCTCGGTTTGATTGGCCAGTTCGGTGTCGGCTTCTACTCCGCCTTCATGGTTGCGGACAGGATCCTCGTCATCAGCCGCAGGGCCGGTGAGAGCGACGTCTGGACCTGGACCTCGTCGGGCGGCTCCGGTTTCGAGATCGCGCGCGCGGGCGAAGCAGATGCAGCACGCGTGACGCGAGGCACCGAGATCGTGCTGCACCTGAAGGAGGATGCGAAGAAATATCTGGAAGACTACGAGATTCAGCGCATCGTCTCTGCCTATTCCGACAACATCCTCTTTCCCATCGAGCTCGTGCCGGCAGAAGGCGAGCCGCGCCAGATCAATTCGGCGAGCGCGCTGTGGCAGCGCTCGAAATCGGAACTCTCGACCGACGACTACAAGAAGGCCTATCAGCAGATCGCCACCGCCTTCGACGATCCCGCGATGACGCTGCATTATCGCGCCGAAGGCCGCTATTCCTACGCCGTGCTCCTGTTTGCGCCGTCGACGAAACCGTTCGACCTGTTCGAGCCGTCGCGCAAGGGCCGGGTCAAGCTTTATGTCCGGCGCGTCTTCATTACAGACGAGGCCGATCTGTTGCCGGGCTATCTGCGCTTCATCCGCGGCGTCGTCGACAGCGAGGACCTGCCGCTCAACATCTCCCGCGAGATGCTGCAAAACAACCCGCAGCTCGCGCAGATCCGCAAGGCGGTCGCCACCCGCGTCGTCTCGGAGCTCGAAAGCCTCGCCGAAAAGGACGCGGAGAACTTTGCGAAGATCTGGGAGGCCTTCGGCGCTGTGCTGAAGGAGGGTATCTACGAGGACTTCGAGCGTCGCGAAAAGCTGCTGACGCTGTCGCGCTTCACGACGACCTCGGGCGAGAAGCGCTCGCTGAAGGACGTTGTCGCCGACTTCAAGCCGAATCAGACCGAGATCTATTATCTCGTCGGCGACAGCATCGAGCGGCTGAAGTCCAGCCCGCGCCTGGAGGCGGCGGCTGCGCGCGGCATCGAGGTGCTGCTGCTCACCGATCCCGTCGATGCCTTCTGGACCTCGATGCCGATGTCGTTCGACGGCAAGCCGCTGAAGTCGCTGGGCCAGGGCGATCTCAACCTCGACCTGATCCCGCGCGTCGATGACGCGCAGAAGGACGAGCCGGCGGCTGACGAAGCCGCGACCATTGCGCTGATCAAGGCCTCCCTGAACGAGCGCGTCAGCGACGTGAAGGCGTCGACGCGTCTCACCAGCTCCGCCTCGTGCCTGGTCGCCGACAGCCATGGTCCGAGCCGCGAGCTCGAGCGTATCCTGGCGCAGCAGAACCGGGGCGAGCGCTCCAGGCCGATCCTCGAGGTCAATCTGCGCCATCCGCTGGTGTCAGCGATCACCAGGGCGCCGGCCGGCTCGACGGTGACCGATGATCTCTGCCTGCTGCTGCTGGAGCAGGCCCAGATCCTCGACGGCGAATTGCCGGAAGACCCGTCCGCGTTTGCGGCAAGATTGAACCGGCTCGTGCTGCAGGCGCTGGGCGGGTAGTTCGAACACGCGCCACGTTCTCCGCTGCGTTCCCTCCCCCCTTGCGGGCAGGCAATCGCATATGCAAAAGAACTGGGTGAGAGGTCTCTTTGCGGCCATCCTTCGAGACGCCCGCCTTTGGCGGGCTCCTCAGGATGAGGTCTAGTTTCGCGGCAAAATCTTAGACCCTCATGGTGAGGAGCGCCGCTTGCGGCGCGTCTCGAACCATGAGGCCGAGCACGTCCACCAACCCATATGCGATTGCCCTCCCCCGCAAGAGGGGAGGGAACGCATCTCGCATCTCTCTCGCATCGGCCGCGAGGATAGTCTCAGCTCACTCCGCCGCATCCTTTTGCTCGTCCACCGCAGCCTCCGCCCGCGGCTTCGGCTTCTTCGCCATCCAGCGTGAGAGCAAATTGGAGAAGCGGTCGAGATAGAGATAGACGACCGGCGTCGTGAACAGCGTGAGCGCCTGGCTGACCAGGAGGCCGCCGACCATGGCATAGCCGAGCGGCTGACGGATCTCTGCGCCGGTGCCGGTTCCGAGCATCAAGGGCACGCCGCCGAGCAGCGCCGCCATCGTCGTCATCATGATCGGGCGGAAGCGCAGCAGCGCGGCCTGGCGGATCGACTGCTCCGGCGTCAAACGCTGCTCGCGTTCGGCGGCGATCGCGAAATCCACCATCATGATGCCGTTCTTCTTGACGATGCCGATCAGGAGGATGATTCCGATCAAGGCGATCAGGCTGAAGTCGAAGCCAAAGATCATCAGGATGGCGATCGCGCCGACGCCGGCCGAGGGCAGCGTGGAGAGAATGGTCAGGGGGTGGATGTAGCTCTCATAGAGCACGCCCAGGATCAGGTAGACCACGACGAGCGCGGCCAGGATCAGCAGCGGCACGGTGCCGAGCGATTGCTGGAACGCCTGCGCGGTGCCCTGGAAGCTCGTCGCCAGCGTCGGCGGCGCGCGCATCTCGCTGACGGCTTGCGAGACCGCGTCGGTCGCCTGCCCGAGCGCCACGTCTTCGGCGAGGTTGAAGCTGATCGTTACCGCCGGAAACTGGCCCTGGTGCGCGATCGCGAGCGGCCGCACCGGCACGTTGGTCCAGCTGCAGAAGACCGAAAGCGGCACCTGCTCGCCCGTCAGCGGCGACCTGATGTAGAGCTTGTCGAGCGTATCCAGCTTGCCCTGCAGTTCCGGCGTGATCTCGAGGATCACGTGATAGCTGTTGGTCTGGGTGAAATACTGCGCGACCTGGCGCTGGCCGAATGCGTCATAGAGCGTATCGTCGATCAGCTGCGGCTGAATGCCATAGCGCGCGGCGGTGTCGCGGTTGATGGTGAGCTGAAGCGTCGTGCCCTCGGTCTGCTGGTCGGTCGCGACGTCGCGAAGCTGCGGCAGCGTCTTCATCGCCTCCAGGATCTTTGGCGCCCATGCGTTCAGCTCGGCGAGATTGGCGTCCTGGAGCGTGAACTCGAACTGGGTGCGCGTCGCGCGGCCACCGAGACGCACGTCCTGCGAGGCCTGCATATAGAGGCGGGCACCCTCGACCGCAGCGAGCTTCGGCCGCAGCCGCGCGATGATCTGCTGCGCGCCGGCATCACGTTCCTCCCGCGGCTTCAACGTGACGTACATGCGTCCGGAATTCAGCGCGGTGCCGCCGCCGCCGATGAACATCGCGATCGACTCGACGGCGGGATCGGCCTGCACGATCGCGTTGAGCTCCTCCTGGCGCCGCTTCATCTCCGTAAACGAGATGTCCTGCGGCATCTCGGAGACGGCGGTCAGGAAGCCGTTGTCCTGCTGCGGGAAGAATCCCTTTGGGATCAGGATGAAGAGATAGACCGACAGCGCGACCGTCGCGAAGAAGATGCAGAGCGTGATGAAGCTGTGCTTGAGCGCGACGTCGAGCCCGCGCTCATAGGCGCCGAGCAGGCGCTCGAACATCCGCTCGCTCCACTGATAGACCCGGCCGTGCCGCGCCTCGTGATCGGCGCGCAGGAAGCGCGAGGCCATCATTGGCGTCAGGGTCAGGGACACCACCAGCGAGACGAAGATCGCCATCGCCAGCGTCACCGCGAACTCGCGGAACAGCCGGCCGATGATGCCGCCCATGAGCAGCAGGGGGATCAGCACGGCGATCAGCGAGATGCTGATCGAGACGATGGTGAAGCCGATCTCGGCCGCACCCTTGTAGGCTGCGGCCAGTGGTCGCTCGCCCTGCTCGACGTAGCGGGTGATGTTCTCGAGCATCACGATCGCGTCATCCACCACGAAACCGACCGCGATGGTCAGCGCCATCAGGGAGAGATTGTCCAGCGAATAGCCGAACACCCACATCAGCGAGCAGGCCCCCAGCAGCGCTAGCGGCACAGTCACGGTCGGGATGATCGTGGCCCAGAAGCTGCGCAGGAAGATGAAGATCACCATCACCACCAGCGCGATCGTGATCAGGAGCGTGATCTGCACGTCCTCGACCGCGGCGCGGATGGTGATGGTGCGGTCGCTGATGATCTTGATGGCGATCGCCGGCGGGATCGCGGCCACAAGCCGCGGCAGTTGCGCCTTGATGCGGTCGACGGTGTCGATGACGTTGGCGCCGGGCTGCTTGAAGATGACGAGGAACACGCCCCGCTTGCCGTCGGCCCACGCCGCGGTCTTCATGTCCTCGGGGCCGGCGACAGCCTCGCCGATGTCGCGGATCCGCAAGGGAGCGCCGTTGCGATAGGCGATGATCACGTCCTGCCAGGCCGCGGCTTCGAGCAGCTGGTCGTTGGCGTAGATGGTGTAGGCGCGCCGCGTGCCGTCGATGTTTCCCTTCGGACTGTCGGTGGTGGTGATCGCGATCTGGCCGCGCACGTCCTCCAGCGACAGGCCCTTGGCGACGAGCTTTGCCGGGTCGATCTGGACGCGCACCGACGGCTTCTGCTGTCCGCCGACGAAGACCTGCGCGACCCCGGAGATCTGGCTGATCTGCTGGGCGAGCTGGGCGTCGGTGCGGTCGCTGACGGTGGTCAGCGGCAGCGTGTCCGACGTCGCCGACAGGATCATGATCGGCGAGTCCGCCGGATTGACCTTGCGATAGGTCGGGGGCGAGGGCAGGTTCTTCGGTAATTGGCCGCTCGCCGCGTTGATCGCGGCCTGGACGTCGTTGGCGGCGGCATCGATCTGGCGGTTGAGATCGAACTGGATGGTGATCGAGGCCGAGCCGAGCGAGCTCGTCGATGTCATCTGCGCGATGCCGGGGATCTGCGCGAGCTGGCGCTCGAGCGGCTGCGCCACCGAGGAGGCCATCGTCTCCGGGCTGCCGCCGGGGAGCGAAGCGGAAAGCTGGATGGTCGGAAAGTCGACCTGCGGCAGTGGCGCAACCGGCAGTAGCGGATAGGCCACAAGGCCGACGAACAGGATGCCCGCCATCAGCAGCGAGGTGCCGATCGGGTAGCGGATGAACAGAGACGAGAAGCTCTCTTGCATGCCCTGAAACCATCGACTGGCCAGCGCATCTTCTCCTCGCGAAAGCGGAGCCGCACCCGAGAGCCCGAGCGCGAATGTGCGTTTCCTTTAGCCCATATGCTTGTTCATCGCTCCGAGCCATCGGCGGTTCGGGGCCGGCGTTGTGCCAGCGAGACTAGTCCCTTCGCGCCGGCTTGCGAACGGAATCCTGCGCGAGCTGATTGCGACCTTTGTCGAACAGTTGCGGCCCGCAGATATGCGCTTTCTGCAGGTCAAAGGAGGTCAGCTCGTCTGCTCTTTCGCACGTGCGTCACAAGCGGGAGAGGTATGTTGCAGAACGGTCGCCTTCGCCGCCGGGTTATGCCATATCGGACCGCCGCGATGCCCGCCGTCGCCGCCGATTCGAGGAATTTCCAATGCGCATACCGCTCCTGACCATCATCGCGATTGCCACGTTGCAGGCTGCGGCGCCTGCCAGCGCCCAGCGCTACGACCCGCGCTATCCGGTATGCATGCACGTCTACACCGGAGGCCTCCGCGGCGGCGGCGGCAGCGACTGGTTCGACTGTTCGTTCACGTCGCTGGAGCAGTGCCGCGCCTCGGCCTCGGGCCGTGGCCTGACCTGCGATGTCAATCCCTACTACGGTTACGACCAGCCGCAGCCCCGCCGGCGTTATAAACAGGCGTACTAGCAGCATCGTCAGCGCGTCCGAGCGCCGCAATGTGTGCGGCGCGGCGTCAGCGCTCGCCCGGCCACCATTCCGAGGGCGGATCGCGGACTGAGATCTTCGTGGTGCGCGCCGCCACGAGATGGCTGCGCTTGTAGGGAAATCCTGACAGCTCCGAGCAATGCCGGCAGCGCATGTCGCGCTCCAGCTCCCCGCAAGGGGGGAGGGAACGCGCCGCGATTGCGGCTCGGTCATCGCGTTTCGTCGATGAGCACCTTCAAGTGCCGCTACTCCTTCTTCACCCCCGACAGCTGCACCACTTTCCGCCAGCGCGCGGTCTCCTCCGTCAGCATGCTGCCGAATTCACCGGCACTGCCGTGCAGCACTACGGCGCCGAGCGCGGCGATGCGGCTCCTGATCTCGCTGTCGGACAGCGCGGCGTCGATCTCGCGGTTCAAGAGATCGATAATCTCGCGCGGCGTATCCTGCGGTGCTCCGACGCCGTAGAAGGACGACGTCTCGTAACCCGGCAGCGTGTCCGCGATCGGCGGCACGTCGGGCAGGATGTCGGACCGTTCGCGTGTCGTGACGCCGAGTGCGCGCAACTTGCCGGCACGCACCAGCTCGAAGGACGAGGTGACGTTGTCGAACATGCCGTGCACCTGGCCGGTCATCACGTCGGTCAATCCGGGCGCTGAGCCGCGATAGGGCACGTGCGTGAACTGCACGCGGGCAAGCGCCTTGAACAGCTCGCCGGACAGATGCAGCGAGGTGCCGATGCCGGAGGAGGCGATCGAGAGCGTGCCGGGATTTGCCCTGGCGTAGAGGATGAAATCCGAAACGGTCCGCACCGGCAGATCGTTATTGACGGCCAGCACCAGCGGAATGCGCGCCACGCCCGCGACCGGCGCGATGGTCTTGGCGAAATCATAGGGTAGTTCTGGATCGAAGGACGCGTTGATCGCGTTCGCGGTCGAGGTGAGCAGCAGCGTGTAGCCGTCCGGTGCCGAGGCAATCACCGCCTGCGTGCCGATATTGCTGCCGGCGCCGGGCTTGTTCTCGACCACGAAGGTTTGGCCGAGCCGCTCCGGCAGGCGCTGGCAGAGCAGCCGCGACAGCACGTCGGTGGCGCCGCCGGGCGCGTAAGGCACCACCCATTTCACGCTGCGCGAGGGATAGGAGGGGTTGCCCATGGCAAAGACGCGAGGGGCCGCGAGGGGCGTGGCAACAGCGGCGGCCGTGCGGAGAAAGTTGCGTCTGGTGATCATTATTATTGCCTCAATGCGAGGGTGTTTCGTTAGCGATCTCTACATCCGCACGCACGAAGACCCTCTCCCCTTGTGGGAGAGGGTGGCTTCGCGCCACCTTCTCCCACAAGAGGAGAAGGGAAGCCTGCGCGAGGGAGATATCGCAAGAATCGCGCCGACCCGCACGCCGTTCCCGTCGGCTTGGTAAAGGATGACCAGAGTTAATCGCGCACTAACCGTGTTTTTACCTTTGCTCTTAACGCCTGGTCAGGGGCTCGCGGTCTATAGCTACCGTGACAGACGAGTGATCAGCCGAAAGACATCAACAACATGAACACCGGCGTCATCGAGCAGGCGAAACCTTCGCGCGCGCCCTCGGCCTCGAAAATCTGGCTGAAGGCGATCGAGCTCACCGCGCGCATCGAGACGCTGCCGGGCCGGCTGTTCGCCGATGTCGTCGAGGACTGGGCGAGACGCCAGCCGGACCGCGCGGCGCTCGTCACCGATAGCGAAACGATCAGCTACGATCAGCTCGCACGGCGCATCAACCGTTACGCGCGCTGGGCGCGCTCGGTTGGCCTCGCGAAGGGCGACACCGTCGGTATGATCATGCCGAATGGTGTCGACTATGTCGCCGCGTGGCTCGGCATCAGCCGTATCGGCGCCGTCGTCGCCCTGATCAACACCAGGCTGGTCGGGCAGTCGCTCGCGCATTGCATCGATGTCGCAAAACCGTCCCACCTCATCGTCGCGTATGATCTCACCGAGGCGCTGGCGGATGCCGCGCCGCACCTGAGCTCGGCGGCAAAGATCTGGACCCATGGCGATGCGCGCAGCGAGCGCTCGATCGACGTGGCGCTGGCCGCGCTCGACGACGGCCCGCTCTCGCAGGACGAGCACGGCGAGGTCTCCATCAATGGCCGCGCGCTGCTGATCTACACCTCGGGCACCACGGGTCTGCCGAAGGCCGCCAGCATCAGCCATCGCCGCATCCTCAACTGGGGTTTTTGGTTCGCAGGGCTGACTGGTGCGACGCCGCAGGACCGGCTCTACGACTGCCTGCCGCTGTTTCATTCCGTCGGCGGCATCGTCGCGCCCTGCAGCATGCTCGCCGCCGGCGGCTCGGTGGTGATCGCGGAGAAATTCTCGGCAACGAATTTCTGGCCCGACATCGTCCGCCACGACTGCACGCTGTTCCAGTATATCGGCGAGCTCTGCCGCTACCTCCTGAAGGCGCCGCCGTCGGAGTACGAAAACCGCCACCGCCTGCGGCTCGTCTGCGGCAACGGCCTGCGCGGCGATATCTGGGAGGATTTCCAGGCGCGCTTTGCGCTCCCCCGTATCCTCGAATTCTACGCGGCGACCGAAGGCAACTTCTCGCTGTTCAACGTCGAGGGCAGGCCGGGCGCGATCGGCCGCATCCCGCCGCTGCTTGCGCATCGCTTCCCGGCGGCGATCGTCAAGCTCGATCCTGATGCTGGCGTGCCCCTGCGCAATGCTGACGGCCTTTGCATTGCCTGCGCCCGCGGCGAGGCGGGCGAAGCCATCGGCCGCATCGGCACCGCCGATGAAGGCGGAGGCCGTTTCGAGGGCTATACCGACGCCGGCGAGACAGAGAAGAAGATTTTGCGCAATGTCTTCGCTCACGGCGATGCCTGGTTCCGTACCGGCGACCTGATGCAGCTCGATGACAAGGCCTTCTTCCATTTCGTCGACCGCATCGGCGACACGTTTCGCTGGAAGGGCGAAAACGTCGCGACCTCAGAGGTCAACGACGCCGTACGTGATTGCACAGGCGTGGTCGACGCAACGACTTACGGCGTCGGCATTCCCGGCACCGACGGGCGCGCCGGCATGAGCGCGATCGTGGTCAATGAGGGTTTTGATCTCGCCGCGCTCGCCGGACATCTCGCCGCGCGCCTACCTCCCTATGCCCGTCCCGTCTTCATCCGCATTTCGAATGAGCTCGATGCGACCGAGACTTTCAAGCAGAAAAAGAACCAGCTCGCGTACGAGGGGTTTGATCCCGGCGCGATCGCCGACCCGCTATACCTGATGGAACCGAAGTCGGGGACTTATGTCGCGCTGGTCCGGGAGACATATGCGCAGATTGTCGATGGTTCTGTCAGGCTCTAGCAGGCAGAAAAACAGAGATAGGTCCAATTTTATCTGAATTGTCCAAGAAGCCATTTACTTCTATCCGGTAAACCACGGAGCAATGGGAGACGGGCACTCCGCCGAAGACGATCAAACAACAACAAACACGAAGCGAGCGCAGCCATGTCGGTAAGGTTAAAGGTCACTGAAGCGATCAAGCAGATTGCCAAGGAGCAGCACGTCACGCTGCCGGAGCTGACGGACGATCTGTCGCTGCATGAGACGGGTTTCGACTCGCTCGCCTTCGCAATCCTGGTCGCGCGCCTCGAGGACGAGATCGGCGTCGATCCCTTCACGATTTCCGAGGACGCTGCCTTCCCCGCGACCGTCGGCGATTTCGTGCGGGCCTACGAAAATGTCCCCGCGTGAGGTCTTTGCACTCCGCGACTATCTCGGCGCGGAGCTGAAGGGACGGACGCTGTCGGATGCGCACCATCTGGTGTCGCTGACCGACGTGCTGTCGCAGACGGTCCTGGGCGGCCGTCTCGGCGAGTTGTCCGGCCGATCGGTGCTGCTGAAACTCTCGGACCAGCTCAAATCCGGCCTTACCATGATCGAGCTCGACGGCATCGCCCGTCGCATGCTGTTGTGCCCGCCGGATCTCAATCCCGCTCACCTCGATGCGCTGATTGCGGATGCGGAGATCGACGCCGTCGTCACCGACGAGCCGGAGTTCTGGCGAGACAGCGTGATCCCGCTCGTCGCGATTGCGCAACTGCCGCTCACGCAGGCCGCGCCTGCCAAATCCGAGCGCGCCACCGAATGGCTGATGCTGACCTCGGGCACGTCAGGCGTGCCGAAGATCGCAGCGCATACGCTGGAAGCGCTGACCGGCGCGATCCGGGCTGAGGCGCCCGCGCCCGGCCCCGCGCCGGTCTGGGCGACCTTCTACGACATCCGCCGCTATGGCGGGCTCCAGATTTTCCTGCGCGCGATCCTCTCCGGCGGCTCGATGGTGCTGTCGGATCCGCATGAGGTTCTCGCGGACCATGTCGTGCGGCTGAATGCGCGCGGTGTCTCGCACATTTCCGGCACGCCCTCGCATTGGCGCAAGCTCATGATGAGCGGTTCGGCCGCGCAATTTGCGCCGCGCTATGTCCGCCTCTCCGGCGAGATCGCCGACCAGGCCGTGCTCGACGGCCTGAAGGCGGCATTCCCCGACGCCTCGATCGGCCATGCCTATGCCTCGACGGAAGCCGGCGTCGGCTTTGCCGTCAATGACGGGCTCGAAGGTTTCCCCGCCGCCTATATCGGCGTGAACCCCAGTGGCGTCGAGATGAAGATCGTCGACGGCTCGCTGCGGATTCGCTCCAAGCGCACTGCGCACGCCTATATCGGCCGCAATGCCGGCAAGCTTGCCGAGGACGACGGCTTCGTCGATACCGGTGACATGATAGAGCTGCGCGGCGACCGCTATCATTTCGTCGGCCGCCGCGGCGGCATCATCAATATCGGCGGCCTGAAGGTTCATCCCGAGGAGATCGAGGCGGTCATCAACCGTCATCCGGACGTGCGGATGTCGCGCGCGAAATCGCGGAAGAGCCCGATCACCGGCGGCATCGTCGTGGCCGACGTGATCCTTGCCGACGGCACCGATCCGGCACGGGGGAACGAGATCCGCGAGCAGATCCTGGACCAGTGCCGGGCGCAGCTTGCCTCACACAAGGTGCCGGCGGTGATCCGCTTCGTCGAGACGCTCGACGTCACCCCGGCCGGAAAGCTGGCGCGCACCGATGCATAACGTCCTCATCACCGGCGGCAGCCGCGGCATCGGCCTTGCGATCGCGACGCGGCTCGTGGGCGCCGGTTACAACGTGATCGCGGTGGCGCGGCGCGAGACCGAGGAGCTCGCGGCCGCGGTGCGCGCGTCGGAGAAGCGCCTGCATTTCCGCGCCTGCGACCTCGGGGTGATCGACGCGATCCCGGCCTTCGCAAAATTGGTGCGCGACGAGTTCGGCGCGATCTATGGACTCGTCAACAATGCCGGCCTTGGCACCGAGGGCCTGCTCGCGACCATGCACAATTCCGAGATCGAGGCGCTGGTGCAGCTCAACGTGCTGTCGCCGATCATCCTCACCAAATACATCGCGCGGCACATGATGGCCGATGGCGCAGGTCGCATCATCAACATCTCCTCGATCATCGCCACGACCGGCTATAACGGCCTGTCGGTCTATGGCGCGACCAAGGCAGCCGCGACCGGCTTCACGCGCTCGCTGGCGCGCGAGGTCGGCAAGCTCGGCATCACGGTGAATGCGATCGCGCCCGGCTTCATCGACACCGAGCTGACGCATAATCTTTCCGACGAGGGCCGCAAGCGCATCGCCGGGCGCAGCGCACTGCGCCGCTTGCCGGAGACCGAGGACGTCGCGCGGATGGTCGAGTATCTGCTTGGCGAAGGTGGGCGTAACATCACGGGAACGGTGTTCACGATCGATGCGGGAAATACCGCCTAGCGCAGTTTAAGGAACTTCTGGCGCCGTAATTTGAATTGATCGGGCTCAATTTCATTTCCGCGCGTTTGGCTCTAAGATGCCCCGCAATCGGTTGGGTTACGTCAATCGATCTGCCCTAATCGACAGGGAGCAGTGCATGACCGCTTCGAACCTTTCCCGCGCGTCAGCGCAGTCATCGCAGGCAAGCGAGAGCATCACCAACTGCAAGCCCAAGAATCAGTCTATCAACCAGTCCAAGAACCAGCCGATGTCGCATCAGAATTCCGGCGATCACGGCTACGAAATGTATCCGCAGCAATTCGTCCGGCTCGTCGGCTGCCATGATGTGCACGCGCCCTCGGCAGCGGAGAAGGAGAAGCTGCACTAGCGCTGCTTCCACCACATCGCGCAAAGACCCAATCCGTTTTGTTTGCCGATCGCGTGCGGAATCCACTGGCTCGACGCGACGGTGCTCTTGTTGTCCGGACCTGTTTCCGCCAATTATTGCAAATCCCTCCTGGGTGAGCCGACCGGCGAACCCAATCGATTCCTGCCCCGTATCTTGATTGTGCGATACACATCGGTCCCAGGCGATGACACCAGGCGTCTCCTTCTACGGCAGCATCCCCGTCTTCCGCGGCTTCACCAGCCTGATGGATCCCTCCCTCTATTCGCCGCTGCCGGATGACTGGACCATCGGGGTGGCCGACATCGTCGATTCCACCAAGGCGATTGCGGCGCAGCGCTACAAGGCGGTCAACATGGCCGGTGCTGCGGTGATCGCAGCCGTCACCAACGCGCTGGAGGGCAGGGAATTCCCCTTCGTGTTCGGCGGCGACGGCGCGAGCTTTGCGGTCGCGCCCGGCGATCTCGGTCGCGCCCGCGACGCGCTGGCCGCGACCGCGACCTGGGTCAGGCAGGATCTCGATCTGAAAATGCGCGTCGCTCTGGTGCCGGTCAGCGCGATCCGCGCACAGGGGCTAGACGTGCGCGTCGCGCGCTTCGGGCCATCGGCCAACCTGTCCTATGCGATGTTCTCCGGCGGGGGTTTGGGGTGGGCCGAGGCCGCGATGAAGCGCGGCGAATTCGCGGTTCTCGAGGCGCCCG
The DNA here is from genome assembly GCF_024199925.1 of Bradyrhizobium sp. CCGUVB1N3. Classification (NCBI taxonomy): domain Bacteria; kingdom Pseudomonadati; phylum Pseudomonadota; class Alphaproteobacteria; order Hyphomicrobiales; family Nitrobacteraceae; genus Bradyrhizobium; species Bradyrhizobium sp. CCGUVB1N3. The sequence goes on along the minus strand of NZ_JANADR010000001.1, from coordinate 4,688,360 downwards.
ACGGCACGCTGCCTGATCTCTCCGGCCTGTCCTGCCGCTTCGAGGAGATTCCGGCCTCGCGCGGGCTCATCCTGTCCGTGCTGGTGGTGCCGGCGCGCGGCGCCGATCCGCCTGCCTTCCGCAAGGTGATCGAGGATGTGATCCATCTGGTCGAGCGCAGTCCGGATGCGGGCCGTCCCGTGCCGCCGCAGGGCCCGCCGCTGAAATGGCCGCCGCAGGGGCTCGACTATGAGGCGCGCGCCAGGCGCGGCGGCTCGCTCCTCAAGCGCCGCGTCAGCGTTTTAGCTTATACGCTGTTCGCCTACATGATCGTGCGCTTCGACATCAAGGTCGGCGGCTTCGTGCCGAAGACCTATACGCGGCAGGTCGTCGAGAACTCGGACTTCCGGAAATATGACGATGGCCTGCGCATGATCCTCGACTGCACGCCGGAGCTCGAGCGTGACCTGAGCGATCGTCTCGCCTCAGCCGCGAAGAGCGGCATCGTGCGCTACGGCCTGCACCGGCAGGATGCGGCGATGATGACCTGCTTCACGCCCTCGGCGCTGCGTAGCGACCACGTCCACTTCATCGATGGCGCCCGGGGCGGCTATGCGTCGGCGGCAACCGCGCTGAAGGCGACGGCGTGAAACCATTCTCGTGCCCCGGACGCAGCGCAGCACGTAAGTGATGCGCTGCAGAGCCGGGGCCTATAACCGTGTGGGTCCCGGCTCTGCGCAGCAGCGTTGCACGCTGCAGCGCGTCCGGGACATGAGAGTGACCAAATCAGCGGCCGACCCGCGTCCAGGTCTCGCCGCCGCAGAGCGCGCCGACGCAGCCTTCGACGCGTAGCGTATCGGTGCCGGTGACGGAGATGTGGCTCGCATAGGCATTGCCGTCATCGGCGTTGTAGATCTGGCCCGACCATTTGTTCGGGCCTGAGGGCTGCATCCCGCTGAACAACGGCAATCCGATCAGTGGGCGCCTGGCGAGGGCAGGATTTGGATTCTTGCTGTCGCTGGCGGGCTGGCCGCTCGCGGTGTCGTAGGGCTCCTTCAGCCAGACGATGACGCCGCAGATGCCGCCGCCGCATTTGCTGACCTTGACGCGTGCATCACCTGCCTGGGTCAGCCAGGTCCCGCTCGCATCCGCGCTCTGCGCGCGTGCTGAGGGCGCGCCGAACAGCGCAGCGAGGCAGGCGACGAGAACAGCGAATCTGCGGATCATGGAGAGCCCCGAAAATGGAGGCGTCTCCATAGCAGCAAATCGCCATCATGCAACGCGCGGCTGCATCACATTCCCGCGTTCATTTGCCCCAGCGCACCAGGGCAACGGAGGTTGCGGTGGACAACCCGAATACCGTCATGGCGCCGCCGACCAGGGCGAACAGGGTCCAGGCCGGTGCCTGAGCAGTCGTGAGCGCGACGCCGCCGACGGCAACGATCAGGAGCCGCGCTGTGGACGCAAGCACCGGGCCACCGACGCGCGCGGCGCCTTGCGAGGAGAAATACAGCGACACGCCGACGCCAAAGAAGACGAAGGCCGGCCCCGCCCAGTGAAAATAGCTGTGCGCCGCGGCCGTGACGCCGGCATCGCGGGTGAAGAGCGAGACCCACAGCGCCGGATTGAGCGCGACGACGAGGCCGATCAGGCCGACGGTGACGCCGGCCGCCGCAGCCGCCGTCCAGGCGACGCGCCGCGCGCGCTGCAACTGTCCGGCGCCGATCGCCATGCCGACCATCGGCACCGAGGCGATGCCAAAGGCGAAGGTGATCGGGATCAGCAGAAATTCCAGCCGCGAGCCGATGCCATAGCCGGCGAGCGTCTCGGTGCCGAAGCTTGCGAGAATCTTCGTGAAGATCAGGATGGTGAGCACGGTTTGCAGCGGCGACAGGCAGGCGACCGCGCCGACCTTGAGGATGTCGAGGAACATGCCGCGCTCGAACCGGAACGTGCCGAAATTCAGCGGCAGGCGGCTGCGGCCCGCGAGCAGATACCAGACGAAGAAGACTGCAGCACACGTGAAGGCGATGAGCTGGCCGGAGGCGACGCCACGCATGCCGAGTTGCGGCACGCCGAACAGGCCAAGCCCCAGCGTGCCGCCGACCGCGACCTGCACCAGGCTCGCGCCGATCAGCGTCATCGAGGGCAGGCGCATGTCGCCGGTGCCGCGGATCACGGATGCGAGCGTGTTGACCAGCCAGATCGCGATCGCGCCGGAGAACAGCACCTGCGAATAATTGCAGGCTTCTTCGAGAACGTTGCCGTGGCCGCCGAGCAGCGTGAAGAAGTTGCGGCCGAAGAGCAGCATCATCACGGTGAAGAACAGTCCGCCGCAAATGCCGATGATTGCGGCATGCAGCGCCAGCGTCGCGGCGCGATCCCGGTCGCCCGCGCCGAGCGCGCGGCTGATCGCGGACGATACGCCGCCGCCCATCGCGCCCGCGCTCATCATCTGCGTCAGCATTGCGAAGGGAAATACCAGCGCTATCGCGGCCAGCGGAATGGTGCCGAGCCGGCCGATATAAGAGGTCTCGGCGATCGCGACCAGCGTGCTGCCGACCATCGCGATCATGTTGGGGATCGCGAGCCTGAGCAGCGTCGGCAGGATCGGCGCGGTCAAAAGACTGGCGATGGGAGAGTTCACCGGGGCACGCGAGGCGGCCTGGGCACGCGAGGCGGTCGGGGCACGCGACGGTGCGGCGTCTATGGGGGCGTCGATCGTCATGCGTCACCGGCGGAATTGGATGATGGTTGACGTATTATAAGGCAGGTGTGATGAGCGCCAGCCGTCCGTTCACGCAGGGCTCACCACGGCAGGCCGCATAGGTCGATGGTGCCCAGGCGCGGCGCGCGGACGATGTCGAAGACGAACGGCGCCGTACAGTCGAAGCGGATCCGTCCCTCCGGCTGCTCGCAATAGACATCGCCGGTGAAAGGATGCCAGTTACGAGCCTGGTAGAACGCGAAATTATGCGGCTCGCAGAACAGGAGCGCGAAGCGGACCGCCTCGTTGGCGCGCATGGTGTGAATAGCGGCATCGATTGCGAGCGTCGCGTAGCCGCGACCACGGCAGTCCTCGCGCGTGCAGACGCCGCCGATGCCGCCAATATGGACCTTGCGGCCGTTCCAGGTGATGGTGCGGAAGTAGATGCCCACATGACAGGCAAGTCCGCCCTCGGGCGCCTCAATCAGCACGCGAAGCTCGGTATTGGCCCATTTGATGTGGCCCCAGGGCCGCTTCTCTACGGCATCGCGCGGCCAGACCGCCTTGAACAGCGGCTCGGCGATCGGCCATGAGGCGTCGCCGTTCAAGATGTCGATCTCGATGCTCATGGGTCCGCCTTTGCTAACTCCGCGCGAGGATGCATTCGTTCTCTCTTAAACGCTTCAAAGGCAATGATATTTTACGCCCCTTCGGCGCGCCTGGTTGCGGGCCTGATCTTGTACGGTGCGCAGTGAGGCCATGCCGTCGCATCAGGCGTTTTCGCAAATTCTGAGGTATTTAACAGCGCAGGAACCTTCTATAAGGGGTGACCGTTAGAACACGTTCCCCACCCAGTTGCGGACAAGAACCCATGACCTTTACGCTCCCCCCACTCCCTTACGCCTATGACGCCCTCGGCCAATACATGTCGAAGGAAACGCTGGAATATCACCACGACAAGCATCATCAGGCCTACGTCACCAACGGCAACAACGCGCTCAAGGGGACCGAATGGGAAGGCAAGTCCCTTGAGGAGATCGTGAAGGGCTCCTTCGGGAAGAACCCGGCGGTCTTCAACAATGCCGGCCAGCACTACAACCACATCCACTTCTGGAGCTGGATGAAGCCCAATGGCGGCGGCACCAAGCTGCCGGGCAAGCTCGAGAAGAAGATCAACGAGGACCTCGGCGGCTTCGAGAAGTTCAAGACGGACTTCCAGGCGGCCGGCGTCGGCCAGTTCGGCTCCGGCTGGGCTTGGCTGTCCGTGAAGAACGGCAAGCTCGAGATCTCCAAGACGGCGAACGGCGAGAATCCGCTGGTGCACGGCGCCACCCCGATCCTCGGCTGCGACGTCTGGGAGCACTCCTACTACATCGACTACCGCAACCGCCGTCCGGACTATCTGAAGGCGTTCGTCGAGAACCTCGTGAACTGGGAATACGTGGAGTCGCTGTTCGACAAGGCGTGAGGCTTCACTCCGTCATTCCGGGATGGTGCGTCAGCACCAGACCCGGAATCTCGAGATTCTCAGGTGCGCAATTGCGCACCATAGTTCGATGCTGCGCATCGCCCCGGAATGACAGAACAAAAAAGGTGGTCGCGTCTTGCGGCCGCCTTTTTTGCTGCGCGGAATTTGCCTCGCTCCTCGCATAGCCCTGCGCGAGGCGCGCATCGCCCCCGCCATCACTGTGTTTGCATCGCGTCGGCGGCGCCCTTAAGCAGAACGGGCATCCCCTCGATCCGACCCGAGCCCGTTGTCAGAACCTTCCCCGAACAATCCGGCGCCTGCCGAGGACGCGGAGTCCGAGCCGCGGCCGGGGCGCATCCGCAAGCCGGTCGGCTGGTCGACCATCATCATCGCAGCGTTGGTGGCGGTGAGCGCGGCGCTGGTCTGGCGGCGTGACGGCACCGACGGCGTCCTCGACATTCTCACCCACGACCTCTCGCTGTTCTCCGGCATCCTGCCGCGCGTGCTCGCCGGCTGCCTGCTCGGGGCCTTCATCTCGGAGATCCTGCCGCACGAGAAGGTGTCGCGCTCGCTCGGGCCGAACTCCGGCCTGACGGGCCTTTTGATCGGTACCGCCTTCGGCGCGATCCTGCCGGGCGGGCCCTTCACCGCCTATCCGGTGGCGAGCGCGCTGCTCGCGGTCGGCGCCGATTTCGGCGCCACCATCGCCATGGTCGTGAGCTGGACCCTGATCGGCTACGGCCGGGCGGTCGCCTGGGAAATCCCGATCATGGGCACGGATTTCACGCTGTGGCGGATCGTGATCTCGCTGCCGCTGCCGGTGCTCGCCGGCGCGCTCGGCCGCTTCGTCTATGTCCGGCTCTATCCGAAGCGCGATGCAAAGGACGACGAGACGTGAGCGCTGCGCTTCTCATCGACATCCTGTTGTGGGGCTCGGTGCTCGGCGTCGGCCTGATCGCTTTTCGCCGGGGCAAGCCGGTGTTCAAGGCCTCGCTGCGCGAAGGGTCGATGGATTTCATCAACATCGTGCCGCGGATCGCGCTGGGTGTAATCGGCTCCGGCTACATCGCCGCGATCATCCCGCAGGAGGTGATCACTGGCTGGCTCGGGCCTGATAGCGGCTGGCTTGGGGTGGCGACCGCTGTGGTTGCCGGCGCTGCCACGCCCGGCGGCCCCGTGATCGGCTTCTCCATCGGCACGGTGGCGTTGAAGTCCGGCGGCGGCGTCCCTCAGGTGGTCGCCTATGTCGTCGCCTGGGCGCTGTTCGCCTTCCAGCGGGTGATCCTGTGGGAAATCCCCTTCATGCCGGCTCGTTTCGTCTGGTTCCGCTGCGCCGTCTCGGTGCCATTTCCGTTCGTGGCCGCAGCCATCGCCATGGTGATTGGCAAGCCGTGAGAGCGTTTTGGGACGTCATTCCGGGTTCGGCTCTTCGAGCCGCCCCGGAATGACGGAGGGGGCGTGGACAGGGGTAATGTTATAATATAACGTTTCCAGATGGTTCCTGCCGCGTCCCACGCCCACCATCACGACCATTCCCATGACGACGCCCATTCCCATGGGCACGACCACACGCACGCCCATGTCCACGATCCCTTGGCGCCGCACCCGGCCCAGGCCGCGCCCTGGTCGATCCTGCGCATGACCCTGGCGGGCCGCCTGGCTGCGGCACTGGCCGTCTGCGCGGTGCTCTGGGGCATGGTCTTTCTGGCGATGAGGTGAGGCATGGCGGCGCTCGGTTTCCACAATGTCACCCTCGGCTATGACCGGCACCCGGCGGTGCACCACCTCAAGGGTGAGATCGCGCGTGGGGCGCTGGTCGCGGTGATCGGGCCGAACGGCGCCGGCAAGTCGACGCTGCTCCGCGGCATCGTCGGCATCCTCAAGCCGCTCGCAGGCAGCATCCACCTCGGCGGGCTCGATCCGCGCGATATCGCCTACCTGCCGCAGACCGCCGATATCGACCGCAGCTTCCCGATCTCGGTGTTCGATTTCGTCGGCACGGGCCTGTGGCGTGGGATCGGCCTGTTCGGCGGCATCGGCAAAGCCGCGCGCGCCAAGATCCTGGGCGCGATCGCCGCCGTCGGGCTGAACGGTTTCGAGAACCGCCCGATCGGCACGCTCTCCGGCGGGCAGATGCAGCGCGTGCTGTTCGCGCGCGTGCTGCTCCAGGATGCGCGTCTGATCGTGCTGGATGAGCCCTTCAACGCCATCGACAGCAAGACCACGGCCGATCTGCTCGCGCTGGTGACGCGCTGGCATGGCGAGGGCCGCACCGTGCTCGCAGCGCTCCACGACATGGAGATGGTGCGGGCGCACTTCCCGCAAACGCTGCTGCTCGCGCGTGGCCCGGTGGCCTGGGGTGCGACCGCCGAGGTGCTGACGGCGGAGAACCTCATGGTCGCGATGCGGATGTGCGAAGCATTCGACGACAGCGCGGCGGCCTGTGCCGACGATGACGACCGCTCGCAGGCGGCGTGACGCAAGATGTTGCAAGATGCTGTATGACGCGCTGATCGGCCCCTTCACCGAATTCGAGTTCATGCGGCGCGCGCTCGCCGCCGTGATCGCGCTGTCGCTCGCCGGCGCGCCGATCGGCGTGTTCCTGATGCTGCGGCGGATGAGCCTCGTCGGTGACGCCATGGCGCATGCGATCCTCCCCGGTGCCGCGATCGGCTTCCTGCTCTCCGGCCTCAATCTGTTTGCAATGACCGCCGGCGGCCTGATCGCGGGCTTTGCGGTGGCCATCCTCGCCGGTGTCGTCGCGCGCTCGACGGGCCTGAAGGAGGACGCCTCGCTCGCGACCTTTTATCTCGCTTCGCTGGCGCTGGGCGTCACCATCGTCTCGATCAAGGGCACCAATATCGACCTGCTGCACGTGCTGTTCGGCAACATCCTCGCCATGGACAACCAGACGCTGCTGGTGGTCGCCTTCAACGCCACGATCACGCTTCTCGTGCTTGCGGTGATCTACCGTCCGCTGGTGATCGAGAGCGTCGACCCGCTGTTCCTGCGCACGGTGAGCCGCGCCGGAGGAGTTGCGCATCTCGCCTTCCTCGCCCTCGTCGTCATCAATCTCGTCAACGGCTTTCAGGCGCTCGGCACCCTGCTTGCGGTCGGCCTGATGATCATGCCCGCCGGCATCGCGCGGTTCTGGTCGCGCGATCTCACCGCGATGATCTCTATCGCCGTCATCGCCGCTGCAGTGTCCGGCTATGCCGGGCTCGTGCTGTCGTTCCAGACCCGGATTCCCTCAGGGCCGGCGATCATTCTGGTCGCGACCGCGTTCTATGTCGTCTCCGTGCTCTTTGGCAGCGTCGGCGGGCTGGTCCGGCAGATGTTTCCCGGCCGGCATCTGGAAGCGTGAGTCTCGCGATGCACCGCCTCCTGCTCCTCGTCGTTGCGTCCTTGCTGATCGCCTCGCCGCTTCAAGCAGCGGAGCGGCTCAACGTGGTCGCGAGCTTCTCGATCCTCGCCGATTTCGTCCGCAATATCGGCGGCGATCGCATCAACCTCACCACGCTGGTCGGTGCCGACGGCGACGTCCACGTCTACACGCCGGCGCCGGGTGATGCGAAGCGGATCGCGGATGCGAAGCTCGTCGTCGTCAATGGCCTCGGTCTGGAGGGCTGGCTGCCGCGGCTCGTGCAGTCCTCAGGCAGCAAGGCGACCGTCGTGACCGCGAGTGCCGGCATCGCGCCGCTCAAGCTCGGCTCGGAGTCCGATCCGCATGCCTGGCAATCGATCCCCAACGCCAAGACCTACGTGACCAACATCGCGGGCGCACTGGCTGCGGCTGCGCCTGACGATGCGGAAGTTTTCCGTGGCCAGGCCAAGGCCTATCTGGAAAAGCTCGAAACGCTCGATCGCGAGGTGCGCGAGGCCATCGCAAAAATCCCACCCGAGCGGCGCAAGGTGATCTCCACCCACGATGCCTTCGGCTATTTCGCCGCCGAATACGGTATCCAGTTCATCGCTCCGCTCGGTGTTTCCACCGAAACCGAGCCCAGCGCCCGCGATATCGCCGGCATCATCAGCCAGATCCGGGCCGCGAAAATCCCGGCCGTTTTCCTCGAAAATATCAGCGACGACCGGCTGATCCGGCGGATCGCCGCGGAGACCGGCTCAAAGGTCGGCGGGACCCTGATTTCGGACGGTTTGACGGCCGAAAAGGGGCCTGCCCCCACTTACATTGACATGGTCAGGCACAATATAAAGGCCCTGACCAGCGCGCTTGACCATTAGGGCAGGGGCCACCCCGCCTCGCGTCGCGCGAAAAAGCCCGATGTCGGAGTAGTTATGTCTGAAGTGACCCCGCAGAAGATTCCCGTGACCGTGCTGACCGGCTATCTCGGAGCCGGCAAGACCACGCTGCTCAACCGCATTTTGTCGGAAAACCACGGCAAGAAATACGCCGTCATCGTCAACGAATTCGGCGAGATCGGCATCGACAACGACCTCATCATCGGTGCCGATGAGGAAGTGTTCGAGATGAACAATGGCTGCATCTGCTGCACGGTGCGCGGCGACCTCGTGCGCATCATGGACGGCCTGATGAAGCGCAAGGGCAAGTTCGACGCCATCATCGTCGAGACCACGGGCCTCGCCGATCCCGCGCCTGTCGCCCAGACCTTCTTCGTCGACGAGGACGTGCAGAAGAACGCGCGGCTCGATGCGGTCGTGACGGTTGCGGATGCCAAATGGCTGTCCGACCGTCTGAAGGACGCGCCCGAGGCCAAGAACCAGATCGCCTTTGCCGACGTGATCGTGCTGAACAAGACCGACCTCGTCTCCAAGGGAGAGCTCGCCGAAGTCGAAGCCCGCATCCGCGGCATCAACCCCTATGCGAAGCTGCACCGCACCGAGCGCTGCTCGGTGGCATTGGCTGACGTGCTCGACCGCGGCGCCTTCGACCTCGACCGCATCCTCGACATCGAGCCGGACTTCCTGGAGGCCGATGATCATGATCACGACCATGATCATCACCACCATCACGGTCATGACCATCATCACCATCATGATCACGGCCACGGCCTGAAGCACTATCACGACGAGGAGATGCAGTCGCTCTCGCTCAAGACCGACAAGCCGCTCGATCCCAATGTGTTCATGCCCTGGCTCCAGAACCTCGTGCAGGTCGAGGGCCAGAAGATCCTGCGCTCCAAGGGCATCCTCGCCTTCCACAATGATGACGACCGCTACGTCTTCCAGGGCGTGCACATGATGCTGGAGGGCAACCACCAGCGGAAGTGGAAGGAGGGTGAGCCGCGCGAGAGCCGTCTCGTCTTCATCGGTCGCGAATTGCCGGAACAGGCCATCCGCGATGGCTTTGAGAGCTGCATCGTCTCGTGATGAAAGAGTTTACGCCAGCTCCCGATTCACCCTCGATCGTCTCCGTCACCGATCGCGTCAAGCCGGTCGCGCTCGGCATGGCCGTGACGTCGGTGCATTTCCTCGGGCCACACGCCGCCTTCGTCGGCGGCGAGGAGAATGTCGCGCTTGCTACTGTGAGCGGTGAGGTCAGCAAGATTGCTGTCCACAGCGGCGGCATTCTCTCCACGGCCAGCGACGGCAAGCGCCTCGTGATGGGCGGGGACGACGGCAAGGTCGTCTCGCTCGACGCCAAGGGCGAGGTGACGCTGCTCGCGACCGATCCCAAGCGGCGCTGGATCGATGCGGTGGCGCTGCATCCCGACGGCGCCTTCGCCTGGTCGGCCGGCAAGCTTGCCTTCGTCAAGAGCGGTAAGACCGAAGAGAAGTCGATCGAGGTGCCCTCGACCGTCGGCGGCCTCGCATTTGCGCCGAAGGGCCTGCGGCTTGCGATCGCGCATTACAACGGCGCGACGCTGTGGTTTCCGAACATGGCGGGATCAGCCGAATTCCTGCCCTGGGCCGGCTCGCATCTCGCCGTCAGCTTCAGCCCGGACAACAAGTTTCTGGTCACCGCGATGCACGAGCCGGCGCTGCATGGCTGGCGGCTCGCCGACAATAAGCACATGCGCATGACCGGCTATCCCGGCCGCGTCCGCTCGATGTCCTGGAGCGCGGGCGGCAAGGCGCTCGCGACCTCGGGCGCCGACACCGTGATCCTGTGGCCGTTCGCGAGCAAGGACGGCCCGATGGGCAAGGAGCCCGCGATGCTCGCGCCCTTGCAGGCGCGCGTGTCGGTGGTCGCCTGCCATCCCAAGAACGACATCTTCGCCGCCGGCTATAGCGACGGCACCGTGCTGATGGTGCGGCTGGAGGACGGCGCGGAGATCCTGGTCCGCCGCAACGGCACCGCGCCGGTCGCGGCACTCGCCTGGAACGCCAAGGGGACGCTGCTTGCATTCGCCGACGAAAATGGGGACGGCGGCCTTCTGGAGCTTTAATTCGTCATCGTTCCGACCGTAGGGTGGGGCAAAGGCGCATTTGCGCCGTGCCCACCATCTCTCCGCGAAACAAAGTGGTGGGCACGTCGCGCGAAGAGCGCGCCTTTGCCCACCCTACCGCATCTCTCAAACGGCGGCGCGAACACATGCGGTTTCTGACGACCTTCCAGCTTGCTGACTTCCTCGACACGCTGATCAGCCTGTTCACGGCCTTCGTGCTGGGAACGCTGATCGGCGCTGAGCGGCAATATCGCCAGCGCACCGCGGGCCTGCGCACCAATGTGCTGGTCGCGGTCGGCGCCGCCGCCTTCGTCGATCTCGCCATGCATCTGACCGGCGCCGATGGCGCGGTGCGGGTGATCTCCTACGTCGTCTCCGGCATCGGCTTCCTCGGTGCCGGCGTCATCATGAAGCAGGGCATGGACGTTCGCGGGCTGAATACCGCGGCGACACTGTGGGCCTCGGCCGCCGTCGGTTCCTGCGCCGGTGCCGACATGGTCGCGCAGGCCGTCGCGCTCACCGTGTTCGTGATCGCCGGCAACACGCTGCTGCGGCCGCTGGTGAACGCAATCAACCGCATCCCGCTGAACGAGAAGGCACTGGAGGCGACCTATTACTTCAAGGTCGCGGTCACGACGGAAGCCTTGCCCGACATGCGCGACCGCATCGTCGACAAGCTCGAGAGCGCGAAATATCCCGTGGCGGATGTCGAGGTCGTCGAGATCGGCGATGACATCCTCGAAATCGTTGCAAAGCTGGTCGCGACCGCCGTCGATCCGAATGAGCTGAACGCCGTGGCGGTCGATATGCAGCGCCAGTCCGGCGTCCGCCACGCCACCTGGGAAGTCAGCACGACGGACTGAACGCAGCGTTCCCGCGGGGTTCCCGAAGGCCATCGCGCGGAACTGCTGTCCGGCCATTTCGTTGCTACTGCGGATGAATTCGCGGGTAGCCCGAGATGGCCGGCAAGCAAGACAAGCTCAGATTTCAACGCGATCTCTTGATCGCCTGCTTCCTGTTCGGGGCGGGCGTCCTGATCTCCGGCCTGTCGTTGGCGCAGATCCGGGCCGAGAGCCAGCAGCACATGGCTCAAGCCACGCAGCCGCTGCAAGGCACGCCGGCGCCGGATGATCAGAGCAAGATACCCGCGCAATCAAAGCCCGGCGGCGACCGCCCCACCACGCCGGCACCTGAGCCCGCGCGGCCTGACCCGCAGACGCAAGGCGCCGCCAAGCCGGCGCTGCCACAAGCGCCAGCCGAGAAGATCGCCCCGCCGATCAAGGAGAAGCAGTAGCGGCTTCCCCATATGCGGTGTCGTCACCCGCGAAGGCGGGTGACCCAGTATTCCAGAGACCGCGCGTGGATACGGAGAGGCCGCGGCGTACTGGATGCCCCGCCGGAGCCTGTCATCGGGCTCGCCGGAGGCGAGGCCCGGTGGCGGGGCATGACGGCGCGCGTGAGTTGGAACGCCCCGCGCCGGCCGTCGCCGGCTACTTTGCATGGGGTTGTTTTCGACATTTTTGATGCCCGCCTTGGCAGGCATCACGCTGACGCGCCTTCAGCGCACCAGGATGTTCCGGAACTGCCAGGGATCGCTCGTATCGATGTCTTCCGGAAACAGTCCCGGACGGTCCGTCAGCGGCGTCCAGTCGGTGTAGAACCCCTTCACCGGGCCGAGATACGGCATCTGGATTTCCAGCAGGCGATCGAAATCCATCTCGTCGGCTTCGACGATGCCTTCGTTCGGGTTTTCCAGCGCCCACACCATGCCGCCAAGCACGGCGGAGGTCACTTGCAGGCCGGTGGCGTTCTGGTAGGGCGCGAGTTTGCGGGTCTCTTCGATGGAGAGCTGCGAGCCGTACCAGTAAGCATTGTTGTCGTGGCCGAACAGCAGTACGCCGAGTTCGTCGATGCCATCGACGATTTCGTTCTCATCGAGGATGTGGTGCTTTTCCTGCATCTTCGCGGCACGGCCGAACATTTCGTGCAGCGACAGCACGGCATCGTCAGCCGGATGATAGGCATAGTGGCAGGTCGGCCGATAGATCGCCGTGCCCGATGCGTCACGCACCGTGAAGTAATCGGAGATCGAAATCGACTCGTTGTGGGTGACGAGGAAGCCATACTGCGCGCCGCGGGTCGGGCACCAGGTGCGCACGCGCGTGTTGGCGCCGGGCTGCATCAGATAGATGGCGGCGCCGCAGCCAGCTTCGTGGGTGCGCGCATTCTCGGGCATCCATTTTTCATGGGTGCCCCAACCGAGTTCGGACGGCTGCACGCCTTCCGACAGGAAACCTTCCACCGACCAGGTGTTGACGAAGACATCAGGCTCTTTCGGCGACTTGGAGCGCTGGGTGTCGCGTTCGGCGATGTGGATGCCCTTGATACCGGCCTGCCGCATCAGGTCCGCCCATTCGGCTTTGGTCTTCGGCTTGGGGGCGTTGAGCTTCAGATCGGCGGCGACATTGAGCAGCGCCTGCTTGACGAAAAAGGAGACCATGCCGGGATTGGCGCCGCAGCAGGAGACGGCCGTCGTCGAGCCCGCCGGGCGCGCCTTCTTGGCAGCCAGCGTCACCTCGCGAAGGGCGTAGTTGGAGCGCGCTTCCGGGCCCTTCGACGAATCGAAATAGAAGCCGAGCCAGGGCTCGTTGACGGTGTCGACATAAAGAGCGCCGAGTTCGTTGCAGAGTTCCATGATGTCGGTAGAGCCGGTATCGACCGAGAGATTGACGCAAAAACCCTGGCCGCCGCCTTCGGTGAGCAGCGGGGTCAGCAAGTCGCGATAATTGTCCTTGGTCACGGCCTTCTGGATGAAGCGGACATTCTGCTTCTCGCAATGCGCCTTGCGGCCCTCGTCCTTGGGATCGATCACGGTGACGCGCGACTTGTCGTAGTCGAGATGCCGCTCGATCATCGGCAACGTGCCTTTGCCGATGGAGCCGAAGCCGACCATGACGATCGGGCCGGTAATCTTCGCGTAGATCGGCGAGGCGGGGCTCATGGGATGGTTTCTCCGGAAAGTACTGGCGGACAAAGGGTGAGGGGGTGGATCAGGCGCTGCGGCGCTTCGCAGTCACTTCGATCTCGACCTTCATCTCGGGCTTGTAGAGCCCGCTGACGATCAGAAGCGTCGCTGCCGGGCGGATCTCGCCGAGGACCTCACCGCAGACGGCGAAATGCGCATCGGCCTCGCTGGGGTCGGTGAGGTAGTAGGTCGCGCGGACGATGTCGGCCATCTCGAATCCGCCCTCCTTCAGGGCGGCCTCGATGGTCTTGAAGCAGTTTCGTGACTGGCTCGTGACATCTGCCGGCATCGTCATGGTCGAGTAGTCGTAGCCGGTGGTGCCGGCGACGAAGGCGAAGTCGCCGTCAATCACGGCGCGGCTGTAGCCGGCGGTCTTCTCGAACGGCGAGCCGGTGGAAATCAGGCGACGGGACATCTGTTCGACCTCGACTGAAAGGGTGTTTCGCGGGGGTTAAAGGGCCTTTCGTGGCCCTGCGCAACCCCCGAGGTGAAGGGAGTTCAGATGGATTGCTGCGTCGTATCTTGCGACGGCGGCGGCGAGCCGCTCCACCGCCGCACCAGGATGTCCCTGACGATCATGATCGCGATCAGGACGAACAGCACCGATGTGATCAGGCTGCGCAGGCGCGGGCGGGCATCGCCGCGGGATGCGGCCGGGGTCTTCGCCATGATGGACGTTCCCCGTCAGGCCGCGCGCGCGTGTGGACGCGCTGCCCGCCGTTTGGGCAGCGCGGCGCCGGTCGCGACGATCATCCCGGCGGCGCCGTCCAGCGCGCCCGCCTCGAATTCGAGGCCGAGCAGCCGCTCGCGCTCGAACGGGCCGGGCAGTGCCAGCTCGCCGGTCTTCTCCGCCGAGAAGCCGAAGCGGGCGTAGTAGGGTGCGTCGCCGAGCAGGATCACGGCGGCATGCCCGCGCGCCCGGGCGGCGGCCAGCGCTTGATGCATCAGCGCGGCGCCGATCCCGAGCTCGCGGCAGGCAGGATCGACCGCGAGCGGTCCGAGGACCAGAGCGGGCCTGCCTCCGGCGCTGACGTGCCACAGCTGCACGGTTCCCACGAGCTTCCCCTCGCGCACTGCAGCCAGCGCAAGGCCGGCTGCAGGGGCGCGTCCGTCGCGCAGGCGCTGGCAGGTGCGGCCATGGCGGTTCTCGCCAAAGCAGGCATCGAGCAGCGCTTCACGCGTCGCGACGTCGGCAGCACGCTCCGCACGGATCACGAACGGAGCGGCTTTTGAAGTGAGGGCGACCTGTGGCTTCCGAAGAGCAGTCATGACACGTCAGTCCTCGCTTGGAGCCGCGGACATGCATCCGCGAGCACAAGCGTCGTCAGAAATCGAAATGTCAGGGAGGGAGCCGGCAAGCCGGCTCCCGGTTCATCAGGCCTCGACGGCGAGGCGGATCAGATGTGATATGTCTTCAGCGGCGGGATGCCGTTGAAGGCCACCGACGAGTAGGTCGACGTATAGGCCCCGGTCCCTTCGATCAGCACCTTGTCGCCGATCTCGAGCGTCACCGGGAGCGGATACGGGCTCTTCTCGTACAGCACGTCGGCGGAATCGCAGGTGGGTCCAGCGAGCACGCACGGCGTCATGTCCGCCCCGTCATGCGGGGTGCGGATGGCGTAGCGGATCGACTCGTCCATGGTCTCGGCGAGACCGCCGAACTTGCCGATGTCCAGATACACCCAGCGCACCTCGTCCTCGTCGCTCTTCTTCGAGATCAGCACGACCTCGGATTCGATCACCCCGGCGTTGCCCACCATGCCGCGGCCCGGCTCGATGATGGTCTCGGGGATCTGGTTGCCGAAGTGCTTGCGCAGCGCACGGAAGATCGACCGGCCGTACGTCACCACCGGCGGCACGTCCTTCAGGTACTTGGTCGGGAAGCCCCCGCCCATGTTGACCATCGAGAGGTTGATGCCGCGCTCGGCGCAGTCGCGGAACACCTGCGAGGCCATCGCCAGCGCACGGTCCCACGCCTTCACCTTGCGCTGCTGCGAGCCGACATGGAAGGAGATGCCGCACGGCTCCAGGCCCAGGCGCTTGGCGAGGTCGAGCACCTCGACCGCCATCTCCGGGTCGCAGCCGAACTTGCGCGACAGCGGCCACTCGGCGCCGGCGCAGTCATAGAGGATGCGGCAGAACACCTTCGCAGCCGGCGCGGCACGGGCGACCTTCTCCACCTCGGCGGCGCAATCGACCGCGAACAGCCGAATGCCGAGCGCAAACGCGCGCGCGATGTCGCGCTCCTTCTTGATCGTGTTGCCGAAGGAGATGCGGTCGGGCGTCGCACCGGCGGCCAAGGCCATCTCGATCTCGGCGACGGTTGCGGTGTCGAAGCAGGAGCCCATGGAGGCAAGCAGCGCCAGCACTTCCGGCGCCGGGTTCGCCTTGACGGCATAGAACACGCGGCTGTCGGGCAGCGCCTTGGCAAAGCTCTGGTAGTTGTCGCGCACGACGTCGAGGTCGACGACGAGGCACGGCTCGGTATCGAGACCTTCGCTGCGGCGGTTGCGCAGAAATTCCCTGATGCGATCGGTCATAGCACCCTCCAAACGGCCCTTTGCGACAAGGCCCCGTTCAAAATGTTCTCGGACGAGGGTGCTTTGCCGCTGCCGCACGATGGAGACGCGACAGGGCCAAGAACCCTAGACCGAATTGTGCTGCCGTGGATTGGTTGGGAATTTTCCCGCCCGCTCACCTGGCAATGAAGGACAAGCCTTTTCAGTAGCCCGCGCCGGCGTTGGAATGCCGGTAGAGACCAAAAAAGCCCGATCCGTCGTTGCTTTAAGTCGCGTCCCCCGTTGAGAGCGGGGTGCGCCGGTTCGCCTCCGGCTGCCAGTCACGGTTGCAAAGAGCGAAGTCACCTTCGACAAGGCATCTCTTTGAGAGAGATGCTGGACGCTTCGGTCTTTCCGCATCTGCCGTCTTGCGGCTTCCGCTTCTTCCGAAGAGCCCCTCGGCTTCTTCACCCCTTGGCGGCTGTCCGGCCTCTTGTCCGGATACCTACCGACTGACACACGACCACAGGCACGTGCGAAATTGGGCAAGAACGCACATAAGCGTTTTGACTCTGCTTCGCAAGAAATTTTTTAGGCTGAGAGCAGAATTGCCTAACGACTGCTTGCGCTGTGCTGCGCGAGCGACGCTGAAGATGAACGGCTGTTAAGTTTGTGCGAGCTCGCGCGCGCCTCTTGCTCGCACGCGTCGCTTCACGCGCGCTTCGTGAACGGCTCGACGCGTTGAGCCGCGCGGATGAACGCGGTCATGACGAGGACGCCGAGTCCGAACAGCACGGCCTGCACGATGTGCGCGCCGGTGTCGTCGAGCCCGAACAGAATCGCGAGTGCCCAGCCGCCGGCAAACGCCGCGCCGAACACCTCGGCGCCAATCAGGATGGCGGCGCTGATGACGGTGATGACGCTCGGCCAGACGATCCGGCGGGAGGAGGAGGCAGGTGCGTTCATGAGCTCTAGGTCCGTGGTCTCGAGGGCCGCAATCTCCCCGAAAAGGGGCCCGGGAGCAAGGCCAAATGGCGCAAAAAAGCCCCATCGCGTGCTATAGCTGGCTACAACAAACCAGCTCAAAAAACGGGACAAGTGATGTCAGAACCCCGCGAAGATACCGGCGCCGCGCCGGCCGAGACCAACCCGCTCCTGAAGGCCTGGGTGACGCCGTTCGCGACCCCGCCGTTCGACGAGATCAGCCCGGAGCACTTCCTCCCGGCCTTCGAGCAGGCCTTCGCCGACCACTCCGCCGAGATCGCAGCGATCGTCCATGATCCGGCAGCCGCCGACTTCGCCAACACCGTCACGGCGCTGGAGCGCTCCGGCAAGCTGCTCAACAAGGTCTCGGCGGTGTTCTACGACCTCGTCTCCGCGCACTCCAATCCGGCGATCCTCGAGATCGACAAGGAGGTCTCCTTGCGGATGGCGCGGCACTGGAATCCGATCATGATGAACGCCGTGCTGTTCGGCCGCATCGCCCAGCTCCATGAGAACCGTGTCGCGCTGAAGCTGACGCCGGAGCAGCTTCGCCTGCTCGAACGCACCTACACCCGCTTCCACCGCGCCGGCGCCGGCCTCTCCGAGGAGGCCAAGGCGCGGATGGCCGAGATCAACGAGAGGCTCGCCCAGCTCGGCACCACCTTCAGCCATCATCTGCTCGGCGACGAGCAGGAATGGTTCATGGAGCTCGGCGAGCACGACCGCCAGGGCCTGCCGGAGAGCTTCGTTGCGTCCGCCAAGGCTGCGGCAGAAGATCGCGGCATGGCCGGCAAGGCCATCGTCACCCTGTCGCGTTCCTCGGTCGAGCCGTTCCTGAAGGGCTCGGCGAGGCGTGACCTGCGCGAGAAGGTCTATAAGGCGTTCACCGCGCGGGGCGACAACGGCAACACCAACGACAACAACGAGACCATCGTCGAGATCCTGAAACTGCGCGAGGAGAGCGCCAAGCTCCTGGGCTACCCGACCTTCGCCGCCTACCGGCTCGAGGACTCCATGGCCAAGACGCCGGATGCGGTGCGGGGCCTCCTGGAGCGTGTCTGGAAGCCGGCCCGCGCCCGCGCACTCGCTGACCGCGACGAGATGCAGGCGCTGATCACGACCGAAGGCGGCAATTTCCAGCTCGCGCCCTGGGACTGGCGCTACTACGCCGAAAAGCTGCGCCTTGAGCGCGCCAATTTCGACGACGCCGCCATCAAGCCATTTTTGACGCTCGATCACATGATCGCGGCGGCGTTCGACTGCGCCACGCGGCTGTTCGGCATCACCTTCGAGGAGCGCAAGGACGTTCCGGCCTGGCATCCGGACGTCCGGGTTTGGGAGGTGAAGGGTCCGGACGGCAAGCACAAGGCGCTGTTCTACGGCGACTACTATGCCCGGCCATCAAAGCGCTCCGGCGCCTGGATGACCTCGCTGCGCGACCAGCAGAAGCTCGACGGCGAGACCGCGCCGCTCGTCATCAATGTCTGCAACTTCGCCAAGGGCGCCGGCGGCGAGCCCTCGCTGCTGTCGCCCGACGATGCCCGCACCCTGTTCCACGAGTTCGGCCACGGCCTGCACGGCATGCTCTCCAACGTGACCTATCCGTCGCTGTCGGGCACCTCCGTGTTCACCGACTTCGTCGAACTGCCCTCCCAGCTCTATGAACATTGGCAGGAGCGGCCCGAGGTGCTGCAGCAGTTCGCCCGCCACTATCAGACCGGCGAGCCGCTGCCCGACGACCTGCTCCAGCGCTTCCTCGCGGCGCGCAAGTTCAACCAGGGCTTTGCCACCGTCGAGTTCGTCTCCTCGGCGCTTCTCGACCTCGAATTCCATACCCAGCCGGCCGCGGCCGCGAGCGACGTGCGGGCCTTCGAGCGACAAGAGCTGGAGAAGATCGGCATGCCCGAGGAGATCGCGATGCGGCACCGGCCCACGCAATTCGGCCATATCTTCTCCGGCGACCACTATGCCGCGGGCTACTACAGCTACATGTGGTCGGAGGTGATGGATGCCGACGCCTTTGGCGCCTTCGAGGAAGCCGGCAACATCTTCGATCCGGCGGTGGCAAAGCGCCTCCACGACGACATCTACTCCACGGGCGGATCGGTCGATCCGGAAGCCGCCTACGAGGCCTTCCGCGGCCGGCCGCCGGAGCCGGATGCGCTCTTGCGCCGCCGCGGCCTGCTCGACGCCGCGAAGGCGGCCTGATGGGCATGCGCGCCCTGTTCGGATGGCTGCTCGCCGCCAGCCTGTCGCTTGCGGCGGGTACGGCTGAGGCACATCCGCATGTCTGGATCACCGCAACCAGCGAGCTGATCTATGCGCCCGACGGCTCGATCACCGGCGTCCGCCACGCCTGGACCTTCGACGACATGTTCTCGGCCTATGCGACCCAGGGGCTCGAGGGCAAGACCAAGGGCAGCTACACGCGCGAGGAACTGGCCCCGCTCGCCCAGACCAACGTCGAGTCGCTGAAGGAATATGCCTACTTCACCTTCGCCAAGGCCGACGGCAAGAAGGAGCGCTTCAACGAGCCGGCCGACTATTTCCTCGACTACAAGGACCAAGTGCTGACCCTGCACTTCACGCTGCCGCTGAAGACGCCGCTGAAGCCGAAGCAGCTCGTGCTGGAGGTGTTCGACCGCTCCTTCTTCATCGACTTCCAGATGGCCAAGGACAACCCGGTCAAGCTGGTCGGCGCGCCCGCCGGCTGCCAGATGAAGCTGGAGCGGCCGAATGACGGCACCGCCAGCGCCCAGAAGCTCAACGAACAGACCTTCATGAATGGCGAGAACTCGAACTTCGGCATGATGTTCGCCAACAAGATCACCGTGGATTGCCCGTGACCTCTCTCCTTCGTTCTCCGCTTGTACGTGCTCTCGGCACCGGCGCGGCCATCCTTGTCGCCGTTTGGGCCGTCGATGCGGCGCTTCATGATCTCCTGGCGCAAAACCCCTTCGGCGGGCCGCGCCCTGCGCCCGAGCCGGAGGCCGGCGGTATCGTCGGCTGGCTGCTGGCCAAGCAATCGGAATTTTACCGCGAGATGTCAGCGACGATCCGCGCCGCGAAATCCGACGGCTCGGCGGTGTGGACGCTGCTTGCCATCTCCTTTGCCTACGGCATCTTCCATGCCGCCGGCCCCGGCCACGGCAAGGCGGTGATCTCCTCCTACCTCGTCGCCAACCAGGAAACGGCACGGCGCGGCATCGTGTTGTCCTTTGCCTCGGCGCTGATGCAGTCGCTGGTCGCGGTCCTCATCGTCGGCATCGCCGCCTGGGCGCTGAACGCGACGGCCAAGACCATGTGCAGCGCCGAGAAGGTGATCGAGATCGCCAGCTACGGCCTGATCGCGGCGTTTGGACTCCGCCTCGTCTGGGTCAAGGGCGGCGCCTTCATCCACGCGCTCCAGGCCTCCCAGCCAGTGCCCGCGATCGCCGGCGTGCCGCATCATCACGATCACGGCCACCATCACCATCATCATGGCGCGCATGATCATGGTCACGACGACCATGACCATCACCACCACGGCCACGCGCATGCCCATGCGCACGACCATGTCCATGACGAGCATTGCGGCCACTCCCACGGCCCCACGCCGAGCGAGCTTGCCGGCCCCGGCGGCTGGCGGCGCGGGCTGGCGGCGATCCTCACCGTCGGCATCCGCCCCTGTTCGGGCGCGATCCTGGTGCTGGTGTTCGCGCTTGCCCAGGGGCTGTTCTGGGCCGGCATCGCCGCGACTTTCCTGATGGGACTCGGCACCGCGATCACGGTCGCGACCATCGCGGTGATCGCCGTCTCCGCCAAGGACGTGGCGCAGCGCCTGAGCGCCGGCCGCGACGGCGGCGGCGCGCTCTTCATGCGCGGCATCGAATTCGCGGCCGCCGGCCTCGTGCTCCTGTTCGGCACCGGCCTGCTGTTCGGCTACCTCGCCGCCGAACGCACGACGTGTTTTTGAGTCAAACTCTCGTGCCCCGGACGCAGCGCAGCGTCTCTTCGACGATGCGCTGCAGAGCCGGGGCCTATCCCTCCGTTCGGCTGCGCGCGGCGACTGGGTCCCGGCTCTGCGCAGCAACGCAAAAAGCGTTGCAGCGCGTCCGGGACACGGGAGCGGTGCAAACCCTCACACCGGCAGAAACCGCTTCAAGGCGGGCATGAAGAAGATCGCTACGTTGATCGCAAAGCCGATGCTCCAGAGGATGGAGCGCAGAGTCGGGCGGTTGCCGAGATAGGTGAAGACGTAGGCGATCCGTACGATCAGGAAGAGCGCGGCGAGCTCGTCGATCAGGCGCTGCGGGGAATCGCGGAATTCGGCGAGCAGCACGGCAATCGCGAAGAACGGGAAGGCCTCGATGCCGTTCTGGTGCGCGCCCAGCGCGCGCTGCGAGATGGCATCCTCATAGAAGGCCGGGTCGCGCGGCTTCGAATTGTCGAAACGACCGAACCTGATCCATTTGATCGAGGCGATCGTCGCGAGATAGAGCAGCAGCGCTCCAAATACGCACCATTCCGCGAGCGTCATGGTTCCTTCCCCCTGAGCATAGTCCGGAAAACTGGGTACCGGTTTTCCGAGAAGGACCATGCTCCCCTAAAAGGCGAGCGCGATGGAGACCCATCGCGCTCGGGTCGTAACCCTAGCGAAGTTGGCCCAATCTTGACAAGTTCGGCCCAACGCGCGAACCCGTTGGGCCATGACGCGCGTTCTCCCGATCGACACATCGAAGGCCAGTGCAGCTCCGGCCGCCTCGCGTGTCGGCGTGCTGCTGGTCAATCTCGGGACGCCTGACACCGCGGATGCCCCGGGCGTGCGCGTCTACCTCAAGGAGTTCCTGAGCGATCCCCGCGTCATCGAGGACCAGGGCCTGGTCTGGCAGTTCGTTCTGAACGGCATCATCCTGCGAAAGCGCCCGCGCACCAAGGCGCTCGACTATCGGAAGATCTGGAACACCGAGAAGAACGAATCGCCGCTGAAGACCATTACCCGCTCGCAGGCCGACAAGCTCGCCGCCGCGCTCGCCGACCGCGCGCATGTCGTGGTGGACTGGGCGATGCGCTACGGCAATCCATCGATCAAGTCCGGCATCGATGCGCTGATCGCGCAAGGCTGCGACCGGATCCTGGCGGTGCCGCTCTATCCGCAATATTCGGCCTCGACCTCGGCGACCGTCTGCGACGAGGTGTTTCGCGTGCTCGCCCGCCTGCGCGCACAGCCGACGCTGCGGGTGACGCCGCCCTACTACGAGGACGAGGCCTATATCGAGGCGCTCGCGGCCTCGATCGAGGCGAGCCTGGCGAGCCTGCCGTTCAAGCCGGAGCTGATCGTCGCCTCCTTCCACGGCATGCCGAAATCCTATGTCGACAAGGGCGATCCTTACCAGAGCCACTGCGTGGCGACGACCGAGGCGCTGCGTCGCCGGCTCGGCATGGACGCCTCAAAGCTGCTGCTCACTTTCCAGTCGCGCTTCGGCAATGACGAATGGCTCCAGCCCTATACGGACGCGACCATGAAGCGCCTGGCGCAGGACGGTGTGCGCCGCATCGCGGTGGTGACGCCGGGCTTCGCCGCCGACTGCCTGGAGACGCTGGAGGAGATCGCGCAGGAGAATGCCGAGATATTCCGGCACAATGGCGGCGAGGCGTTTGCCGCGATCCCCTGCCTCAACGACAGCGAGCCGGGCATGGACGTGATCCGCACCCTGGTGCTGCGCGAGCTGCAAGGCTGGATCTGAGGGGCCCCATGAAGCGGCGCGAGGTTCTGGCACTTCTCGGCGGCGCCGCGCTGCTGCCGCTGCCGGCGGTCGCGCAACCGGCGCCGGCCGCGATGCGCCGGCTCGGCGTGCTCACGGTGACGGCGGCCGATGACGCGATCGGGCAGATGCGCGCGACGATCCTGGCCGATGCGCTCGCAACTCTCGGCTGGAAGGAGCAGGACAATTTGCGAATCGACTGGCGCCATGGCGGCGGCGATCGGGCGCTGATCGCACGGCAGGCCGGCGAGCTTGTTGAGCTTGGTCCCGACATCCTGCTCGCCATCGGCACGCCGTCGGTCGAGGAATTGCGCAACCGCGCCGCGGCAACGCCGATCGTGTTCGCCGTCGTCACCGATCCGGTCGGCCAGGGTTTTGTCAAAGCCCTTTCGCATCCGGGCGGCAATATCACAGGCTTCACCGACTATGACGGGCCGATGGCCGGCAAATGGCTGGAGATGCTGACGCAGATCACGCCGAAGGTCTCCCGCATTGCCGTGGTCTACAATCCCGCCACGGCGCCGTTCGCCGGCCTCATGCTGCACGCGATCGAACACGCGGCGCACGCGCTCGGCGTGCCGGTCGAGCCGGCGCCGATCCATGACGAGGCCTCGATCGCGGCGCTCGCGGCCCGCAAGGGCGAAGGCCTGCTAGTGCTGCCTGATTTCTTCACGCTGGCGAACCGCGCTCGCCTCCAGGCGGCGGTCGCCGAGGCACGCGTTCCTGCGGTCTATTGGAGCCGCACCTTCGTCGACGAGGGGGGCCTGATGTCCTACAGCACCGACAGTGCAGAGCAGGTGCGGCGCGCCGCCGCCTATATCGACCGCATCCTGAAGGGCGCAAGGCCGGCCGATCTTCCGGTGCAAAACCCCACCAAATTCGAGCTTGCGATCAACCTGCGGACAGCAGGAACGCTCGGCGTCACCATCCCGCCGGCGCTGCTTGCCATCGCCGATGAGGTCATCGAATGAGGCGTATCCCCGCTAGGTGAGCGCCACGGCCTTTCAAGGGCCTTCCCGCCAATACTTAATGGCCGTCGTTCCGGCTTCGTGCGTCTTGTGAAATGATCGCGAGAGGCCGACGTAAAGCGTGCCGCTGAACCGGTCGGGACTGGATTCCGACCAATGAACGGCGCGGGAAAAGCCTTTTCCCGCCTTGGAGGAGCTATGAGCGGTTTCGATATTTTTGCAATTGCACTGGTGTTTCTGGTCATCGTCACGCTGCTCGCCGGCGTGAAGACGGTGCCGCAGGGCTACGACTGGACCATCGAGCGGTTCGGCAAATACACCCAGACGCTGTCGCCGGGGCTCAACCTGATCGTGCCGTATTTCGATCGCGTCGGACGTAAGATCAACATGATGGAGCAGGTGATCGACATCCCCGAGCAGGAGGTGATTACCAAGGACAACGCCACGGTGACCGTGGACGGCGTCGCCTTCTTCCAGGTGTTTGACGCTGCGAAGGCGAGCTACGAGGTCGCCAATCTGAACAATGCGATCACCGTGCTGACCATGACCAACATCCGCTCGGTGATGGGCTCGATGGATCTCGACCAGGTGCTGTCGCATCGCGACGAGATCAACGAGCGCCTCCTGCGCGTCGTCGACGCCGCGGTCTCGCCCTGGGGCGTCAAGGTCAACCGCATCGAGATCAAGGACATCGTGCCGCCGGCCGATCTCGTCGAGGCCATGGGCCGGCAGATGAAGGCCGAGCGCGTCAAGCGCGCCGACATTCTGTCCGCCGAAGGCCAGCGCCAGTCCGAGATCCTGCGTGCCGAGGGCGCCAAGCAGGGCCAGATCCTTCAGGCCGAAGGCCGCCGGGAAGCCGCGTTCCGCGACGCCGAAGCGCGCGAGCGTCTGGCGGAGGCGGAGGCCAAGGCGACGTTGATGGTGTCGGATGCGATCGCCAAGGGCGACGTCGCCGCATTGAACTATTTTATTGCCGACAAATATATCAAGGCGTTCGGAGAGTTCGCGGATGCGCCGAACCAGAAGGTGATCATGCTGCCGATGGAAGCCGTGAGTCTGCTCGGTTCGCTGGCCGGCATCGGCGAGATCGCCAAGGCGACGTTCGGCGAGAGCGCGGCGTCCGCAACCGCCGCCGCCCGCCGCGGCTCGGTGCCGCCGGCAGGATCGACGCCGCCGGTAGTGCCGCCGCAGCAATAAGGTAACCCAGAGGTCGTGTCATGACCGACATGTTCGTCACCCTCGGCACCTGGAACTGGCTGATCTTCGGCTTCATCCTGATGGCGCTGGAGGTATTCGCGCCGGGCGTGTTCCTGTTCTGGCTCGGGCTCGCCGCGCTGCTGGTCGGGTTGGTCTCGTTCGTCGCCCATCCCGCCTGGCAGGCGCAGCTCGTGATGTTCGCGCTGTTCGCCGCCGCCGCCGTGCCGCTGTGGCGGCGCCTGGCACGCGGCAGGATCGATACGAGCGCGAGCCCGCATCTGAACAAGCGCACGGAGGCGCTGTTGGGCCGCGAGTTCACGCTGGAGAAGCCAATCATCGATGGAAGCGGCACCGTGCGCATCGGCGACACCGTCTGGCGCGTCGCCGGCCCCGATACGCCGGCCGGCACGCGGGTGAAGGTAGTGCAGGTCGACGGTGCCAACCTGACGGTGGCGGCGGCGTAGCTCCTCTTACCCTCCCCCCTTGTGGGGGAGGGTGGATCGCCGCGTAGCGGCGAGACGGGTGAGGGGTCTCTCTCCGCGACTGAAACTGCCGCAGTGAACTCGCGGAAAGAGACCCCTCATCCGGCGCCATAGCCGATGCGAAGCATCGGCGTTCTTAAGAACGGCGGCCGAAGGCCGCCTATGCCACCTTCTCCCACAACAAGGGGAGAAGGGAGATCGGAGTGCGCGGCTGCTTCTTCGAATTCTACTTCCGCCACCGCTCCGCGAACCGGTGCAGCGGCATGAACGTCTCGCACAGCTCCCGCCCAAGCGGTGTCAAGCTGTAGCCGCCGCTCTCACCCAGCTCGACGAACCCGGCCTCGCGCAATTCGGTCAATCGCGCTTGCAGCACCGTTGGGGATGCCTCGTCGCAGGCGCTGCGCAGCGCGCGCGAGGTGAGGGGGGCGCCGCGCAATTCCCAGAGGATCCGCAGGCTCCAGCGTTTCCCCAAGAGATCGAGCAGGGCCATGATCGGCCGGCCTGTTCGTGAACCGCGTACGCTGCGCTGCCCTGCCGGTCTCGCCATATCTGCCTCTTGCGCGCTGCTACAGATAGTGTAGCGTCTCATGCTACGATTATTGTAGCATGAGAGATCGGTCATGTCACAGATGACGTCGCGCATCGCGCCGCTGGATCCGCCTTATCCGCCCGAGATCGATGAGCAGTTCAACCGCATCATGCGCGGTGCGCCGCCCTTGATGCTGTTCCGGGTGATGGCGGGACACAAGCGCGCCTGGGACAAGTTTCGCGCCGGCAGCCTCCTGGACCCGGGGCCGCTGTCCTTGCGCGCGCGAGAGATCGTCATCGACCGCACCTGCGCGCTGAACAGATGCGAATATGAATGGGGCGTGCACGTCGCGATCTTCGCGGGAGCTGCGGGCCTCACGGATGAACAGGTCCGCGCCACTGCTGATGGCGACGCGACTTCAGCCTGCTGGTCTCAGGCCGAGCAGGCGCTGATCGCGGCCGCCGATGCCTTGCATCACCGCGCCACGCTTGACGACGCGGAGTTCGCGGCGCTCGCAGCGCACTACGACAACGCGCAGATTTTGGAGATCATGATGCTGTGCGGGGTCTATCGCACGGTGTCGTATGTGGCGAACGGGCTGAGATTGCCGCTGGAGGAGAAGGCCGCGCGGTTTCCCACGCACTGACCGTCATTCCGGGGCGCGGCGAAGTCGCGAGCCTGGAATCCAGTTCGCAACGGGTGATGCGGGTGAATGGATCCCGGGCTCATCGCTGCGCGATGCGCCGGGATGACGGAGAAACGTTAAGCCACGCCCGCCCGCAAGAGATCGTGCAGGTGCACGATGCCGACGACCTTGCTCGCTTCGGCCACGATCAGCGTCGTGATCTTCCCCGTGTTCAGCACCTCGATCATCTCGGTCGCGAGCATGGAAGGCGGCACGGTCTTCGGCTGCTTCGTCATGATGTCGTCGACGGTCGCGGTCAGGAGATCGGGCCGCATGTGCCGGCGCAAATCGCCGTCGGTGATGATGCCGGCGATCTCGCCCGTGCCGCTGACGATGCAGACACAGCCGAGGCCCTTGGCCGACATCTCGACCACCGCCTCCGACATCTTCGTGCCGAGCGGCTTGACGGGGATCTCCGCGCCGGTGCGCATGTAGTCGCGGACGAATTTCAGCATCGCGCCGAGTTTTCCGCCGGGGTGGAAATGCGCGAACTCCAGCGCCGTGAAGCCGCGACCCTCGAGCAGCGCGATCGCGATGGCATCGCCGATCGCGGCCTGCATCAGGGTCGAGGTGGTCGGCGCCAGATTGTGCGGGCAGGCCTCGCGCGCCTTGGGCAGCTCGATCACGGTATCGGCGGCCTGTCCGAGCGCAGAGCCTGCATTCGACGTCACCGCGATCATGGGAATCGCAAAGCGCGCCGAATAATTCACGAGGTTCTTCATCTCCGGCTGCTCGCCGGACCAGGACAGCGCCATGATGACGTCGTCGGTGGTGATCATGCCGAGGTCGCCATGGCCGGCTTCGGCAGCGTGGACGAAGAAGGCGGGCGTGCCGGTCGAGGCCAGGGTCGCTGCGATCTTGCGCGCCATGTGGCCGGACTTGCCGAGCCCGGTGACGACGACGCGCCCCTTGGCCTTGCGGATCATCTCGATCGCCGCCGTGAAGCTCGCACCGAGGGGCCCCTTCAGCGCAGTTGCGAGCGCGCCGATGCCGCCGCTCTCCGTCTCCAGCGTGCGCAGCGCGGATTCGATGTCGGGGGAGGCGGGGCCGGATGATGGGGTCATCAGCGGTTTCGAACTCGGCATGTTGTGATCCAGGGGAGACATCGGCAAACCCAGTTTGCCCGTGGCCGCCTGCTTAGCACGACCGCGGCGGGGAGGCGACGCGAGAGCATGATCCGGAAAAGTGGAGACCGGCTTTTTCGGAAAGATCATGCTCAAACAAAGAGATAGAGCGGGATGGCGTTTCGAAGAAACGACAGCCCGATCGTCCGCCCTCAACGGCTCATTAACCATAATTGTTTTAACTCCTTTAACGATGGTACCCGCGTCCTCCGCGGAAGCCATTGCTGAAGTGTCTGAAGTCGTTGGAGTTTTCTAAATCGTGGGGTCGTCTCCAGGCAGGGGCCGGAGCAAACGCGCGCACGTCGTGCGCGTCGTCTTGCCATGCCTTGTGCTGACCGTGCTGGAGAATGCGCCAGCCGCCGCCCAGAGCCTCACGCCGGACCTCTTCAATCCGAACCGCGGCGGCTTCATCTCGCCTGACACGCTGCCGACGCGCCGCACGGCCACGACCACATTTGCGCAGCCGCCGTCGGACGCCCTGCCGGCGTTGCCCGATCCCAGCGCCGATCCGCGCAAGAGCAAGGACACGCCGGCGCCCTCGCGGATCGGTCAGGTGCCGACCTATGGCCTGCCCGCCGCCAATGGCTCTGGTGCCTCGGGCTATGACTCGCTCAATCGCAAGCGGCAGCAGCCCAAGCTCTATCCCGGACAGCCGAAGCCGAAGCGCGCGCCCGGCCCCGGCACCCCGGCCCCGACCGTGACGTCAGCACCTGGCATCGGCCAGCCGCGCATCGCGCCGCCGCCATCGGAGACCGCCAACAAGACGCCGATGCCGGCGGCGATGGCCGGCACCGTGCCCGGCCAGCCGCTGCGCCGGCGCCTCAAGCTCGACGACGATCCCTTTGGCCCCGTCGGCGATTACGCCGGCAGCTTCCTGATCAAGGGCGCACTCGAGCTCTCGGGCGGCTATGACACCAACCCGGCGCGCCTCAACAAGCCGATCGGCTCGCCGCTCTATGTCGTCGCGCCCGAGCTCGTCGTGATGTCCGACTGGGAGCGCCACGCGCTGGTCGCGGACCTGCGCGGATCCTTCACCGGTTATGGCAACCAGTTGCCTGCGACGATCGACGGCGTCGCCTCGCCGGCGCCGGTCAATATCGATCGTCCCGATTTCACCGGCCATGTCGATGGCCGCCTCGACGTCGACCGCGATCTCAGGCTGACCTCGCAGCTCCGCTTGCGGCTCGCCACCGACAATCCCGGCAGCCCGAACATCCAGGCGGGACTGCAGAAATATCCGATCTATGCCACCTTTGGGACGACGCTCGGCGTCGACCAGACCTTCAATCGTTTCGAAATCGCCGCCGGCGCAACGGTCGATCGCACGGCCTACACCGACTCCAAGCTCACCGACGGCGAGACCTTCAGCAACGACGACCGCAATTTCAACCAGTATGGCGGCATCGGCCGTTTCTCCTACGATCTCAAGCCGGGCCTGAAGCCGTTCGTGGAGATCGAGGGCGACACCCGCGTGCATGACCAGGCCGCCGACCGCAACGGCTATTTGCGCGATTCAAACGGCGGCTATGCCAAGGTCGGCACGTCCCTCGAGTTTTCGCGCATCCTCACCGGCGAAATCTCGATCGGCTACGCCGCGCGCAACTATGTCGACCCCAGGCTCAGCCAGCTCAGCGGCTTCCTGACCACGGGCTCGCTGGTCTGGAATGCGAGCGGACTCACCACCGTCAAATTCTTTACCGATACGCAGATCGCCGAGACGACGCTTGTGGGCTCCCCAGGCATCCTGGTGCGCACTTACACGGCTGAAGTCGATCACGATTTTCGCCGCTGGCTGACCGGCATCGGCAAGTTCACCTACGGCACGTACGATTACCAAGAAAATGTGCGCCACGACAAAACGTACTCGATCGAAGGCGATCTCATCTACAAGCTCAACCGCAACCTCTGGGTCAAAGGCACGCTCCGCCACGACATCCTGGTTTCGAATGTCCCGTTGTCGAGCTCGCAGGCGACGGTGGTGATGCTGGGGGTGAGGCTGCAGAATTGAGGGCCCCCCGCGTGACGGCCTTACGAAGTCAAGCCCTTAGGTGTCGTCCTGGCGAAAGCCAGGACTCATTGCCCCAGGGAGTAGTTTGGCGACGACTGGTCGTTCGGGATTAACACCGTCTGCCATCGATAGATTCCGCGGTATGGGTCCTGGCTTTCGCCAGGACGACAGCGGATTACCGCGGCAGGTCCGTCTTCCCCATCAGGAACGTGTCGATCGACCGTGCGCAGAGCCGCCCCTCGCGGATCGCCCACACCACCAGCGACTGGCCGCGGCGCATGTCGCCGGCGGAGAAGACGTTGGGGCGCGAGGTCTGGTAGTCGAGCGTGTTGGCCCTGACGTTGCCGCGCGGGTCGAGGTCGACCGAGAGCAGCTTCAAGAGGCCCTCGTGCACGGGGTGCACGAAACCCATCGCGAGCAGCACGAGCTCGGCGTCGAGCTCGAACTCGGTGCCGGCCATCGGCTTGAACTTGTCGTCGACACGCACGCAGTGCAGCTTCTTGACCTTGCCGTTCTCGCCGGAGAACTTTTGCGTCAGCACGGCGTATTCGCGGATCGCGCCTTCGGCCTGGCTGGAGGACGTGCGCATCTTGAGCGGCCAGTTCGGCCAGGTCAGGCCCTTGTTCTCGCGCTCGGGCGGCGCCGGCATGATCTCGAGCTGGGTCACGGTCTTGGCGCCCTGGCGCAGCGAGGTGCCGATGCAGTCGCTCCCGGTATCGCCGCCGCCGATGACGACGACGTGCTTGTCGCCGGCGAGGATCTCGGTGACGCCGTTCAGAGGCTCCTCGGAGTTGCGACGGTTCTGTTGCGGCAGGAAGTCCATCGCGTAATGGATGCCGTCGAGGTCGCGGCCGGGGATCGGCAGGTCGCGCGGCGCTTCCGCACCGCCCGTCAGCGCGATGGCGTCGTACTCGTTGAGCATCTCGCGCGGATCGACGTTGCCGGCGGCACCGACATGGCTGTTGTAGTGGAAGGTAACGCCCTCCGCCTCCATCTGCGCGACGCGGCGGTCGATGATGTCCTTTTCCATCTTGAAGTCGGGGATGCCGTAGCGGAGCAGGCCGCCGGCCTTGGCGAACTTCTCGTAGACATGCACGTCATGACCGGCGCGTGCGAGCTGCTGCGCGCAGGCCATGCCGGCCGGACCCGAGCCGATCACCGCGACCTTCTTGCCGGTCTTCTCGGTATTGACCTCCGGCGTCAGCCAGCCGTTCTCCCAGGCGCGGTCGACGATCGCGCATTCGATGGTCTTGATGGTGACCGGGTTGTCGTCGATGTTGAGCGTACAGGAGGCTTCGCACGGCGCAGGGCAGATGCGGCCGGTGAACTCCGGGAAATTGTTGGTCGAGTGCAGGTTGCGCGAAGCCTCTTCCCAGTTGCCCTGATAGACGAGGTCGTTGAAGTCCGGGATCTGGTTGTTGACCGGGCAGCCCGCGGTGCCCGGCGCGACCGAACCGGTGCCGTGGCAATAGGGAATGCCGCAATTCATGCAGCGCGCGGCCTGATCGCGCGTGTCCTTCTCGGAGAGCGGAACGACGAACTCCTTGAAGTGCTTCAAGCGCTCGGCGACCGGGGTGTACTTGCGATCGTGCCGTTCGATTTCGAGAAAACCCGTGACCTTGCCCATTAAACCCGTAGTCCCTGCCGCTTGGTTTTTCATTTTTCGTCGTTCCGGGATGCGCGCGCAACGCGCGGACCCGGAACCCCGAGGTTGGTTTGCGAGATTCCGGGTTCGCGCGGCGCGCGCCCCGGAATGACGCCTGATGAGACTTACGCGCCGATCGCGATTTTCGGCTCGGCGTCCGCGTTGGCCTGCATTTCGCGCAATGCACGCCGGTACTCGACCGGCATCACCTTGCGGAATTTGGGCAGCCATTCCTTCCAGTTCGCGAGGATCTCGATCGCGCGCCTGGAGCCGGTCGCCTTTTCATGGCGCGTGATCAGGACGTGCAGGCGCTCGACGTCGGAATCGAGCAGGTTCTCGAACACGTCGACCCGGCCATGGGCCTCGAGGTCACCGGAGTGGTTGTAGGTGCCGGCGTTGATCAGCTCTTCCGACAGCACCGGCTCGAGCTCGACCATCGAGAGATTGCACAGCTTGTCGAAATCGCCGGTCTCGTCGAGCACATAGGCGATGCCGCCGGACATGCCGGCCGCGAAGTTGCGCCCGGTCTTGCCGAGCACGACCACGATGCCGCCGGTCATGTATTCGCAGCAATGATCGCCCGCGCCCTCGACAACCGCCACGGCTCCGGAATTGCGCACGGCAAAACGTTCGCCGGCGATGCCGCGGAAGTAGCACTCGCCCTCGATCGCGCCGTACATCACGGTGTTGCCGACGATGATGCTCTCTTCCGGCACGATGCCGCCGTTGCGCGGCGGCTTGACGATGATCTTGCCGCCAGAAAGGCCCTTGCCGACATAGTCGTTGCCTTCACCCTCGAGCTCGAAGGTGACGCCGTGGGCGAGCCACGCGCCGAAGGCCTGGCCGGCGGTGCCCTTGAGGCTGACATGGATCGTGTCATGCGGCAGCCCCGCATGGCCGTAGATCTTGGCCACCGCGCCCGACAGCATCGCGCCGGCGGAACGATCGGTGTTGTTGATCTCGGCCTCGACCTTCACCGGCGCGCCGCGGTCGAGCGCGGGCGTCGCCTTCTCGATCAGCTTGCGGTCGAGCACGGCCTCCAGATGATGGTTCTGGCGCTCCGAGTGATAGATCTTCTGGCCCTTCTCTTCCTTCTGCTTGACGAACAGCTTCGAGAAATCGAGGCCCTTGGCCTTCCAATGTGCAACCAGACGGGTCTGGTCGAGCATCTGCGTCTGGCCGACCATCTCGCTGAAGCTGCGGAAGCCGAGGCTTGCCATGATCTCGCGAACCTCTTCGGCGACGAAGAAGAAGTAGTTGATCACGTGCTCGGGCTGGCCGGTGAAGCGCTTGCGCAGGACGGGGTCTTGCGTGGCAACGCCGACCGGGCAGGTGTTGAGGTGGCACTTGCGCATCATGATGCAGCCCGCCGCGATCAGCGGTGCGGTCGCAAAGCCGAACTCGTCCGCGCCGAGCAGTGCGCCGATCACCACGTCACGTCCGGTGCGGAAGCCACCGTCGACCTGGACCGCGATGCGGCTGCGCAGCCGCTCGCGCACCAGCGTCTGGTGGGTTTCAGCGAGGCCAATCTCCCAGGGCGAGCCTGCATGCTTGATCGAGGTCAGCGGCGAAGCGCCAGTGCCGCCCTCGAAGCCCGCGATGGTGACATGGTCGGCGCGCGCCTTGGCGACACCGGCCGCGACCGTGCCGACGCCGATCTCGGAGACGAGCTTGACCGAGACGTCGCCCGTCGGGTTGACGTTCTTGAGGTCGTAGATGAGCTGAGCCAGGTCCTCGATCGAGTAGATGTCATGGTGCGGCGGTGGCGAGATCAGGCCGACGCCCGGCGTCGAATGCCGGACCTTGGCGATCGTCGCGTCGACCTTGTGGCCGGGCAACTGACCGCCTTCGCCGGGCTTGGCACCCTGCGCCATCTTGATCTGCATCATGTCGGAGTTGACGAGATATTCCGTCGTCACGCCGAAACGGCCCGAGGCGACCTGCTTGATCGCCGAGCGCATGGAATCGCCGTTCGGCAGCGGCTTGAAGCGGTCAGCTTCCTCGCCGCCTTCGCCGGTGTTCGACTTGCCGCCGATCCGGTTCATGGCGATCGCAAGCGTCGTGTGCGCCTCGCGCGAGATCGAGCCGAAGCTCATCGCGCCGGTGGCGAAACGCCTGACGATGTCCTTGGCCGGCTCGACCTGGTCGAGCGGCACGGGCTTGCGCTTCTCTTCCTCCGCGCTCTTGATCCGGAACAGGCCGCGCAGCGTCAACAGACGCTCGGACTGCTCGTTGAGGATCTTCGCGAACGCGCGATAGCGCTCCTGCGAATTGCCGCGCGCGGCGTGCTGGAGCAGCGATACCGATTCGGCGGTCCAGGCATGGTCCTCGCCGCGGGTGCGGTAGGCATATTCGCCGCCGACATCGAGCGCAGTCTTGTAGACCAGCGCATCGCCGAACGCGTCGGCATGCCGGCGCACGGCTTCTTCCGCGATCTCGGCGAGACCAACGCCCTCGATGCGGGTGTGCGTGCCGGCGAAGAATTTGGACACGAAGTCCGCCTTCAGGCCGACCGCGTCAAAGATCTGCGCGCCGCAATAGGACTGGTAGGTCGAGATGCCCATCTTGGACATCACCTTCAGAAGGCCCTTGCCGATCGACTTGATGTAGCGCTTGACGATCTCGTAGTCATCGAGCGCCGCAGGCAGGCGGTCCTTCATTGCGATGATGGTCTCGAACGCGAGATAGGGATTGATCGCTTCCGCGCCGTAGCCGGCAAGGCAGGCGAAGTGATGCACTTCGCGCGGCTCGCCGGATTCGACGACGAGGCCCACCGAGGTGCGCAGGCCGGTGCGGATCAGGTGATGATGCACGGCCGCGCAGGCGAGCAGCGAGGGGATCGGCACGCGGTCGGTGCCGACCATGCGGTCGGACAGGATGATGATGTTGACGCCTTCGCGCACCGCGGCTTCCGCACGCGCGCAGAGCTCGTCGAGCACCTGGTCCATGCCGGCCGCACCGAGGCCGGCGTGGAAGGTGGTGTCGAGCGTGCGCGACTTGAAGTGAGTATCGCCGAGATCGGCGATCGAGCGGATCTTTTCGAGATCCGCGTCGGTCAGGATCGGCTGGCGCACTTCGAGGCGCTTGGTGGTGGCAAGGCCTTGCAGGTCGAACAGGTTCGGCCGCGGTCCGATGATGGAGACAAGGCTCATCACCAGCTCCTCGCGGATCGGGTCGATTGGCGGGTTGGTGACCTGCGCAAAGTTCTGCTTGAAGTAGGTGAACAGCGGCTTGGGCTTGGCGGACAGCGCCGAGACCGGCGTGTCGTTGCCCATCGATCCCGTGGCTTCCTCACCGGTGGAGGCCATCGGCGTCATCAGGATGGTGATGTCTTCCTGGCTGTAGCCGAACGCCTGCTGCCGATCGAGCAGCGACAGGTTCGAGCGCACGCCGGTGGTCGGCGCCTTCGGCAGCTCCTCCAGCACGATCTGGGTGCGGTCGAGCCACTCCTTGTAGGGATGGCTCTTGGCAAGCTCAGCCTTGATCTCGTCGTCGGGGATCAGGCGGCCCTGCTCGAGGTCGACCAGCAGCATCTTGCCGGGCTGCAAACGCCACTTGGTGACGATCTGGTCCTCGGGGATCTTGAGCACGCCCATTTCGGACGCCATCACGATGCGGTCGTCCTTGGTCACGAGATAGCGCGCGGGCCGCAGGCCATTGCGGTCGAGCGTGGCGCCGATCTGGCGGCCGTCGGTGAACGCGATCGCAGCGGGGCCGTCCCACGGCTCCATCAGCGCGGCATGATATTCGTAGAAGGCACGGCGCTTCTCATCCATCAGGGGATTGCCGGCCCACGCCTCCGGAATCATCATCATGACGGCGTGCGGCAGCGAGTAACCGCCCTGCACCAGGAATTCGAGCGCGTTGTCGAAGCAGGCGGTGTCGCTCTGCCCTTCATAGGAGATCGGCCAGAGCCGGCTGATATCCTTGCCGTAGAGCTCCGAGCTCACGGAAGCCTGACGCGCCGCCATCCAGTTGACGTTGCCGCGCAGCGTGTTGATCTCGCCGTTATGCGCGATCATCCGGTAGGGATGCGCCAGCGACCAGGTCGGGAAGGTGTTGGTCGAGAAGCGCTGGTGCACCAGCGCCAGCGCACTCTCGAAGTCCGGCTCCTGAAGATCGGGATAGTACTTGCCGACCTGGTCGGCGAGGAACATGCCCTTGTAGATCACGGTGCGGCAGGACATCGAGCAGGGGTAATAACCGGCGAGCCCGCGGTCGCGGCGCTGGTAGATCGCCTGCGAGATCGACTTGCGCAGGATGTAGAGCTTGCGCTCGAATTCGTCCTCGGTCTTGGCGGTGCCGTTGCGGCCGATGAACACCTGCATGCAGGCCGGTTCGGTCGGCTTGACGGTCTCGCCTAGCGAAGAATTGTCGGTCGGCACGTCGCGCCAGCCGAGCAGCTTCAGGCCCTCGGCCTTGATCTGATCGGCGATGATGCTCTTGATGACGTTGCGCCAGGCGGTGTCGCGCGGCATGAACAGCGCGCCGATGGCGTATTCCCCCGGCGCGGGCAGCGCAAAGCCGAGCCCCTTGGCCTTGCGGGCGAAGAAGGCGTGCGGGATCTGCACCAGAATGCCGGCGCCGTCACCGGCGCGCGGGTCGGCGCCGACCGCGCCGCGATGCTCGAGGTTGCAGAGGATGTTGAGCGCGTCCGAGACGATCTCGTGCGACTTCTTGCCCTTGATGTTAGCGATGAAGCCGACGCCGCAGGAATCCTTTTCCATGCTGAGGTCGTACAGACCTTCGGCGGGTGGACGGAACGTGTGCTCGCGATCGGTCGTTTTCGAGGCGACCGTCGCCGACAGTTCTTCTGCCACGATGTTTGCGCGCTCGAATTGCGACCCGTTCATTGTTCCTGTCCTCTCCATGCGGCAAGCTGCCTCACCGCCATCTTCGGCGCACCTTGGGCGTTCCACGGCACCCGCTCTTTGGGCCACCGCTCGTCCGTTGCGAGCCGCATTTTCTTAAATTCAGGCCTGGGCGTTCCACGTCCCCGAGAACGGCTTTAGCCTGCAGCTTCTTGGCGCTCGAGAGCGCCGTTTTTCGTTGCAATCCCTGTGCCGGGATCACAAGCAAAATTGAGACAGCTTTCCTGTCCTAACCATCACCTTGCCAAAATTTTGTCTAGCACACAAGCACGCAAAAGTCCCGATTCCCAAGGTGTCAATCACGCGCTTTCCCGCATCCGGTCCGCCCCGGATTTGAGGCAAACGCGCCGCGATCCGGCCCTGAGGCCGTCGGAATCCCGAGGGAAGCTTCGGATCAGCCCTTCGAAAGGCGCGCCGTGCCGTAGCAAGCGAAAGAGCGCATGCCGTCCGGGGGCCTGACAGGAGCGTTTCGACCATGAAGTTGTTCACAGGATGGGTGGCTGCCGCCGCATGTGCGCTGGCGGTATCTGCTGCCGACGCGCAGGTGCTGGCGAACGGAGCTCTGCGCGGGCCCGCCACGGCCGTCTCGGATTTCGACGGACGACCCTATGGTCCGCCGGAAGCCCCGCCGCCACGTCCCTACGGTTACGGTTATGGCTACGAGCGTGCGCCCACGCCGGCGCTGTTGCCGGCAACCGAGGTCTACGCCGTGCTGCGCGAAAACGGCTTCTCGCCGCTCGGCATCCCGCGTCTGCGTGGCCTTGTCTACACCATCGCGGTGATCGACCGCCGCGGCGACGACGGCCGGCTCGTGATCGATGCTCGTGACGGACGGATCCTGCGCTTCGTGCCGGCTTTCGGCCCCGGCTTCGGCATGGGTCCGGCCTATGACGAAGGTGCGGTAGCCCCTTACGGGCCGCAAGGCGCGCTGCCGCCGCCGACCGTGATCCGCAGTGCCGCGCCGCGGCCGCCGGCTCCAATCCCGCATGTCGCAAGCCGCTCCATCCCGGTTCCGAAGGCGGCCCCGCCGCGCGGCGAGACGCCGGCGGCCGCCGCCAAGCCGGCTTCGCCGGAGCCGCAGCAGGCGCAAGCGCCGCAGGCCCAACCCGCGCAGGCTCAGCCCTCGCAGCAGGCAGCTGCCGTACAGCCCAAGCCCGCCGAGGCAGCGCCGCAAGCCGCCGCTCCAAGCGTCGGCCAGGCCAAGCCTGCACCGACGATCCTGCCGACCCAGGACATGCCGGCTGCACAGGGGCTGGAGTAAAAGCCCGCGGATGCGGGGCGTTTGAAGCCGAGCAAAGCAAAGGCGCCCAGATCGCTCCGGGCGCCTTTTGCATCGGCCGAATCTCCGCTCAGCTCGGCCCGTAGCCCGCCGCCTGCAGGATCAGATTCGCCACCTCCTTCGGACGCGATACCAGCGACAGGTGGCCGGCATCGAGCTCGACGGTGGTCGCGTGCATGCGCTTCGCAAGGAAACGTTGCAGGTCGGGGTTGATGGTGTCGTCGTTCTTCGACACCGCATACCAGCTGGGCTTCGCATGCCACGCGGCGTCGGTGGTGCGGCCGGCGAAGATCGAGGCGGCCGTTGGCCATTGCACGGCGTAGAGCTCCTTGGCCTTCTCCGGCGCGACGCCATTGGCGAAATATTTCAGGAACGCGTCCTCGGAGAGTTTCGTGAAGCCGTCGCGCTCGACAATGCCGGCGCGCACCGGGCCGGTCGGGAATTGCTTCGACAGCGCCACGAAATCCTCGTTCGCATCGGGTGCACGCGCGGCGATGTAGACGAGACCGGTGACCTTCGGATCGGTGCCGACCTGGCTGATGACGGTGCCGCCCCAGGAATGCGCGACCAGCACGGTTGGGCCATCCTGTTCGGACAGCGCATGCTTGGTGGCCTCGACGGATTCGGAGAGCGACGTAAGCGGGTTCTGCACGGCCGTGACGTGCAAGCCTGCCGCCTGCAGGATCGGGATGACCTCGGACCAGCTCGACCCATCAGCCCAGGCGCCATGCACCAGCACGACATTCTTTGCCTTCACCGGTGGGGTGGACTGCGCGTGGGCGAGGGTGATGGGCGCGGCCAGCAGGCTCGCTGCGAGTAACAGGGTGCGCCAAACTCTCATGGTCATTCTCCGTCTGTCTTGGTCCGATGCCAGGAAAGACGGATCGCGCCGCGGCCTCGTTACGCCTCTTCACCGCTCTGTGATGCAGTGCAAACAAGACAAACAAAAACGCCCCGGGGCACCGGGGCGTTTTCGCAACTTGAAAGTCGAATGTGATGGACGCCTCAGGCGGCGGCCTTCTCGCCCTCGATCACCTGCGCGGCCTGCGCACTGGTGTTGATCGCGATCTGGCGCGGCTTCTTGGCCTCAGGGATTTCGCGCACGAGGTCGACATGGAGCAGGCCGTTCTCGAGCGAGGCGTCCCTCACCTGCACGAAATCGGCAAGCTGGAAGGCGCGCTCGAAGGCGCGTGCGGCGATGCCGCGATAGAGCACTTCGGACTTGCTGTTCTCATTGGCGACTTTCTCGCCCTTGATCGTCAGCGTGTTTTCCTTCGCGACGATGGAGAGCTCGTCCTTGGAGAAGCCGGAGACCGCAACGGTGATGCGGTAGGCGTTCTCGCCTGTGCGCTCGATATTGTAGGGGGGATAGCCGGGGCTGCCGTCCGAAGTCGTCTGGTCGAGCAGATTGAAGAGACGGTCGAAGCCGACGGTGGAACGGTAGAAGGGGGTGAGGTCGTAGGTACGCATGGTGAGTCCTCCATTGAGCGACTGATCTGGTAACCCGCCCGCCAATCGGGCCGGGCTTTAGTCTGTGTGCAGCCTGATGCTCGGGTTCCCGAAGCACTGGTAGCGGCCTGCACGAAAATGATATGGGTGGGGTGAAACAGCGTTCAAGAGGGCGATAGCAGCGCCTTTTCGGCGCTCCCGCACCTTGATTCCCGGCATTTCCCGCCCATGACGCTGGTCTCGATTCCCGCCAATCCCGTTCCCGAAAACGTCGTCAGCGGCACCATCAAGACGCCCGACGGCGCCGAGCTGCGCTTTGCGCGCTGGGCGCCGCCTGCGGGCCGCAAGGGCACGGTCTGCGTCTTCACCGGCCGTAGTGAACAGATCGAAAAATATTTCGAGACGGTGCGGGATCTGCGCGATCGCGGCTTTGCGGTGGCGATGATCGACTGGCGCGGGCAGGGCCATTCCTCGCGCCGCCTGCGCGATCCGCGCAAGGGCTATGTGCGGTCCTTCTCCGACTTCGAGATCGACGTCGAGACCTTCGTGCAGCAGGTGGTGCTGCCGGATTGTCCGCCGCCCTTCTTCGCGCTCGCCCATTCCATGGGCGGCGCCGTGATGCTCAGGGTTGCGCATTCGGGCAAGCGCTGGTTCGACCGCATGGTGCTGTCGGCGCCGATGATCGATCTGCCGGGCCGCGCCACCTCGTTCCCGTCGCGGGCGTTGCTCAGGACCCTGCGTCTGCTCGGGCAGGGCGGCAGCTACATTCCCGGCGGCAACGACCGCATCACCGGTATGGATCCCTTCATCAACAATCCCCTGACCAGCGATCCCGTGCGCTATGCGCGCAATTCCGCCATCCTCGAGGAGGATCCGACGCTGGGCCTTGCCTCACCGACGATCGCCTGGGCCGACACCGCGTGCCGCGCGATGCACACCTTCAAGGGCATGTCCTATCCGTCCGAGATCCGCCAGCCGATCCTGATGCTGGCGGCCTCCAACGACACCATCGTTTCTACCGCCGCGATCGAGGAGTTCGCCTATCACTTGCGCGCCGGCTCCCATCTCGTGATCGCCGGCGCCAAGCATGAGATCCTCCAGGAGCAGGACCGCTACCGCGCCCAGTTCTGGGCAGCCTTCGATGCCTTCGTGCCCGGCACGCCGTTGTTCGGGTGAGGGGCGGGGCTCTACAGCGTCTTCAGATATTCGATCAGATCGTAGCGCTCGTCGTCATCCCTGAACATGCGGCCGATCACGCCAGGGCGTTTCGGTTCGCCTTCCTTGCGCTCGAAGGAATGGCCGTGCACGCTGTTGCCCTGGATCGGATCCTTCTCCGACCCTGCCGAGAATTGCGTTTCGCCCGTCTTGCAGCGCTCGCCGGCGGTGACCGCAAAGCCGACGGTCACGGGATCATAGTCGCGGCGACCCATGCAGAAATTCGTCGGGCGCTCGTTTTGCGGCTTCAGCAGCCAATACAGCGAAGGCACCGAACCGTTGTGCAGATAAGGCGCCGTAGCCCAGATGCCGTTGAGCGGCCGCGCGCGATAGCGCGGCCCGGGCGCCGGATTGAGACAGTTCTTGCGCGCGAGATTCCACAATTTCGCCCGCTCGGCTTCCGGGGTCTTGTCGTCGTCCATCCACTTGCGGGCGACGAGATCGACCACCGTCATGAGGCCGAGTGCGTATATCATCTCGGTCGGTGAGCTCGCGGTCGAACTGTCGCATTGCCACCAGGTCTTGAGGTCGGCCGTGTTCACCTTCAGGAAGCCAGGCACATCGACCGTCCTGTTGGTGAGCACAAGGGATTGTTCGGGATCCGTCTTGATTTCTTCGAGGGGGATCGTCACCGCGTTCAGCACCTTGCTGTCGCCGCTTGCCTCCCAATGTCCCGAGGACCAGAAGGCCGGGGTGTTGACGGCCGGCAGGTGGCATCCGGAGCACATCTCGGTGTAGATCGCGCGGCCCCGTTCGACGCGATCGGTCTTCAGCTTCCACGCGTCGTCGAGAATCTGCGAGGGCCATTGCGGCGCCAGCAGGCCGCCGAATTTCGGACCGGCAGGGGGATCGGCTGGCTTGAACGGAT
Source organism: Bradyrhizobium sp. CCGUVB1N3 (assembly GCF_024199925.1). Classification (NCBI taxonomy): domain Bacteria; kingdom Pseudomonadati; phylum Pseudomonadota; class Alphaproteobacteria; order Hyphomicrobiales; family Nitrobacteraceae; genus Bradyrhizobium; species Bradyrhizobium sp. CCGUVB1N3. The sequence continues at coordinate 4,647,267 of NZ_JANADR010000001.1, read as the reverse complement.
CGGGGCCTCTCAGCATGTCCTCGATCCAGCCGAGTGTCTTGATGTGAACCGAGGACCGCCAAAGCCTGTCCTCCGGATAGGCGTCGGATAGGTTGAGCAGCGCCGTCACGCCGAGGGCTTCGCCGGCGTTGCGGATCAGCGGCTGCTCGATCGAGGCGTCGTATTGGGCGAATTTGAACCACGGCACGGTCCAGATCGCGGGATAGCTGACCGGCGCGTCCTGGGCGTGCAGGTTCTTCTCGAAGCCACTGACCCCGCTCAAGGCGAGATCCTGGGAAAAGACCTGGTTGCCGATGCGATTGAGGGCGTCGAGGCGGCCGAACCCTTCCTCGGTGTCCTGCTGCTTCTTCTTGTCCCAGGTCTGCTTGTGCTCGATCGTATCGTTGTACTTGTTCTGCCAGTCGATCAGGAACTTGCCGATTGCGCTGAGCTTCTGCTTGAGCGCGTCGCGGTCCGCCTTGCTGGCTTCGGGGCCGAGCACGCGATCGGCAAAGCGCTGGAAGCGGAACGGGACGTACAGGGTGTAGGCAATCGACAGGCCGGTGGAGAGCTCGAGCTTCTTCAGGTCGGTCATGGCCGGACCGCCGTCGAAGCGCACGTCCACGCCCTTGTAGTGGATCTGGCCCGTATGGCAGGCCGCGCAGGTCAGCCCGATCTTGTCCTCTTCGCGACGGCCGGTCGCGGGATCGACAGCACCGGTCATCCGTGCGAAGCCGACCGGCAGACCGTCGACGTTCTCGGCCGGCGTCCACCTGGTCGACAAGTCCGGCACCTGCGCCGTCTCATAGACATTGGCGTAACCGAAGCGGCGCAGCGTCGTCGCGTCGGTCTGGATCGACTGCGGACTCGGGATGAAGCCGAAGCGCTCGAGATAGGCGCTGTCCTTCATCATGCCCGGCCGCGAGAACAGATGTAGGCGTGGCTGCTCCAGTGCCGTGAACCAGGTATAAGGCACCGGAAAAGTCGCGGTGCCCTGGCTGGCGTGATGGAACCAGTGCCGGTCCTTCAGCGACCAGTTTTGCTCGAGCCAATAGGCTGCCGTCGTCTCCGGGAGCGTGGGCAAGGGCGGCGGCAGCAGCTGCGCGAGTATTCCCTTCTGCGGCAGCATGGCGCGGACCTGGTTGGGGAATTCGGCGACCGCTACGAGAGCGGCAAGACCGAGGCCGATGAGGAGTGCTCCGAACGCGAACGCCCAGCGAAACCTGAGCTGGCAGGCCGACAGCACCGGCTGCGACAGGATCCGCTGGTTGATGCGGTCGGGGAATTTGCGCTCGTTGAACAGCGTGCGCACGTCGGCGACGCTGAGATAGCGGTCCTCACCCTTGCCCCTGCCCATGATCTTCAGGAGGACGGGCCATTCGAACTTCATCAGTAGGGGGTAGTACCAGCGTGCGGCGCTGCCCGCGCGCTTGAGGTTGTCGCGCATGAAGGTCTGGATTTCCGATGCGTTCAGACCTGGCTCGGTGTTGCCGCCGTCCGGATCGGTGTAGGTGCGGCCGAAGCTCGCAAGCCGGCTGACCTCGTCCTCGTTGACCTTGCCGTCCACGCTGAGGATGCGCGAGCCCGCGCCGAGCTTGTCCAGAGGGCCGCCACGCAGCGCGTCGAGCTGCGCGCCCGACCAGATGCTTTTCAAGATGTGACCGAAGCCGTTGGCGATCAGCGCCACGCCGCGGACCTGGATGCGCGCCGAGACCTTCTTCAGTCCTGCTTCGCCGCTCGCATTCGCAATGGTTTGCGACAGCTTGATCAGCGGGACGGTCCCGCCGTCGACAAAGCCTTCGCCGACGAGGCCGCGCAGGAATGGGCAGGGATTGTTCGGCGAGACCTGGATCGAAGGGTCGAAGGGGGGCTTCGAAGCGGAGTCATGCATGGCCCAAAATCCTGAAAACAGCGAATCGTGAAAAGCAGACGCGCCGATAGAGCGCGCAAAGTCCTAACAAACCGACAGCACGCTATACTACTTCAGCGTGTGACGAAGTGTGGCTGAATTCACTGTCGTGTCAACAAGAGCAGGCGGGAGGTCGCCAACGAACTGCAGAGGGAGCGCAGCCTGCCCTCTTTAGGAATCGGCGGCGCGCTTGACGTCGCTCTGGACGAGGCTGAGCTTGACGAGTGGGACGCCCGCTTTCAGGAGCCCTTCGCGGTAATGGGCGAGGTCCGAAGCCTGCTTCCAGTGAAAATTCCTCAAGTGCCGCTCGACCGTCAGGCTCGGGTAGTTGCTCATCAGCACGTCGGCAGCCTCAGCGGCTTCGTCGGCGCGTCCGAGCTGCGCCAGTGCCGCGGCGCGGATCGCCAGCGCCTGCATGTGGTTTGGATTGATGTAGAGCTGCTCCCGGGCCCACGACAACGTCGCGTCATATTGGCCCAGCATATAATGGCTGAACGCGTTCAGCGCCGCCCATTGGTAGCGCGGATCGCTGTTGCCGCGCTGCGCCGCCATCGAGAACAGCTCGATCGCCTGGCGATGCTCGCCGATGACGAAGTGGCAGATGCCGAGCACGCCGCGCGCGCCCATGTCGTAGGGGTTGAGGGCGACCGCGCGCTTGGCGGCGTCCATCGCGGCCTCGTAATGCCCATCCTGCGCATGAACCCAGGACAGGATCGAGAATGCGAAGGAGGAGCGCGGGTCGAGCCGGACGCTGGTCTCGGCCAGATGCATCGCCGCGACCCACATCTCGCGCGAGCCCTTGACCCAGCCGAACTGGATGCTCTGGAGCTGAATCGTCGCGAGGTAGGCATGCGCGATCGATAGTTTGGCATCGAGCGAGATCGCCTCCTTGAACAGCGCGATGGCGGTGTCGAAGTCTTCCTCGGTCTGCCGGTAGTAGTGTGACAGCCCCTTCAGGAAGCGGTCCCAGGCGGTGACGTCGTTGGTCTGGCGCGCCGGCGCGGAGGCTTCGGCGCGGAAGATTTCGGTCGCGATCGCAGCCGACAGGTTGGTCGTGATCTCGTCCTGCATGGCGAAGAGGTCGCCGATGTCGCGGTCGTAGCGGCCGGTCCAGAGCTGCTCGCCGGTCTCCGGCGCGATCAGCTCGGCCGTGACGCGGATCTTGCTGCCGGCGCGCCGCACCGAACCCTGGATCAGGTAGGTCGCGTCGATCTCGCGCGCGATCAGCCGCGTCGAGAGATTCCTGCCCTTGAAGGCGAAGGTCGAGTTGCGGCTGAGCACGCGATAGAACGATTGCAGGGCCAGCGCGTGGATCAGGTCCTCGGTGAGGCCGTCGGAGAAATATTCGTCGCCGGCGTCGCTCAAATTGGCAAAGGGCAGCACGCCCACGATCGCGGTGCGATATTGCTGCGGCAGCGCCGAGACCTCTTTGGTCTGCGCCACCTGCGCGGACGTGCCCTCCGGCGTCCAGGTGAAGACGCCGACCGGCTCCTTGATGTTCTTGAAGCGGTGCGCGCCGGCATCGGCCAGGGGCATGTTGAGATGCTTGCCGGCCTCGCCATAGGCCTTGGCCGAGATCGCGAACCCGCCGGGGCTCGCCACCGATTCGAGGCGGACGGCGATGTTGACGTCATCGCCGAACACCTCGTCCTCGTCGACGATGATGTCGCCCATGTGGATCCCGAGCCGGAACTGCATCGCGCGGTCGGCGGGCAAGTGGTCGTTGCGCTCCGCCATCAGCATCTGCATCGCGATCGCGGCTTCGGTGGCGCCGACGATGCTGGGGAATTCCAGCAGGAAGCCGTCACCGGTATTCTTCACGACGCGGCCGCCATGATTGAGGATAATGGGATGGATCGCGCTGCGATGGGCCTTGAAGACGGCATGGGTGCCGGCCTCGTCAGTGCCCATCATACGCGAATAGCCGGCGACGTCGGCGCAGACGATGGCGGCCAGGCGTCTCTCCATATCCTCGCAGGCTCCAAGGGATCGGGCACCGGCCACCGGCGTGTCGGTCTTCCGCGAATCCGTGCATTTCCAGAACCTAGTCCTTATAGAGCACGCACAGGCAAGCGGAAGTGTGATCCGCATTGCAATTTCGTTGCAAATCCAACGCAAATCCGGTGGTGGACGCAGCTCGCCGAACCAACTAAGCTGGTCGTTTGAGTGGCCTTCAGGGATGCGCGACATGCTCGGCATTCACGAACTTTGGCTCTTCGTCCTGTCGGGCGTGGCCCTCAACATCACGCCGGGACCGGATACGGTCTATGTTATTGGCCGCAGCATGCAGTTGGGCTGGCGCGGCGGGGCCGCGGCGACGTTCGGAATCAGTTGCGGCTGCTTATTCCACGTCACGGGCGCGGCAATCGGTCTCTCGGCGCTCTTGATGGCCTCGTCCACCGCGTTCTCGGTCGTAAAGCTGGTGGGCGCGGCCTATCTGGTGCTGACCGGCTTGCAGATGCTGTGGTCGCGGCCCGTGCTCGCGGGTTCCCTGACGGGCGAGGATAAGCGCACGCCGCTGCGGCGGGTTTTCCTCCAGGGGGTCTTCACCAACGCGCTCAATCCCAAGGTCGCGCTGTTCTTCCTGGCCTTCCTGCCGCAATTCGTCGCAGCCGATGCCCCGCACAAGCCGCTCGCCTTCCTGACGCTCGGCCTTATCTTTATCTGCACGGGCACGCTGTGGTGCCTGTTCCTGGCGGCGTTTGCCGCGAAGGCTGCGCTGCGGCTCCGGCGGTCCGACGGAATCATCGCCTGGATCAACCGCGCGCTCGGCGGGCTCTTCGTCTATCTCGGCTTCCGCGTCGCGATGCTCGAAGCGCGCTAAACAAGCTCCTTTGCAAGCGCGCTGCCGACCAGGTAGAGGCCGAGCAGGATCATCGCGATCAAGAACCAGCGGCGAAATGTTTCGGCCGGCATCTTCGAGCGCAGCGACTGGCCGATGAACATGCCGGCAAAGGCGCAGGCCATGGCGACGATGCCCGGCACGGCGTTGGCTGGCGTCAGTAGCCCGCCCGCGGTGAGGTTGAAGGCGAGCGCCAGCGTTGCGACCGTGAAGAACACGCCGAGTGCCTGCACCAGCTCGTCCTTCTCCATGCCGATCGCCTGCATGAACGGCATCGACGGAATCACCTGCACGCCGGTTGAGGCCGAGATCACGCCGGTAACGACGCCGACGGCGCCGCCGACCCATTTCTCGTTCCGCGGCGCGACGCGAAATTGGAACTTGTTCAGCCCGACGATGGCGTAGATCACCAGCAGGAGACCGAGCACCACCGTGCCGTAGCGTGCATGGGGGCCGGTCAGCGCGCCGGCATTGAGCCAGCTTCCGATCACGGTGCCGAGCATCAACGGCCACAACCGCCTGAGGATGTCGAGCAAATAAGGGCCGACGAAGGTCTGCCAGATGTTGGTGATGATCGCCGGCACGATGACGATGGCGATCGCCCGGCCCGGCGCCATGGTCACCGCGAGCAGGCCCATCGACACGGTCGGCAGGCCGAGCCCGATCACGCCCTTGACGAATCCGGCGAGCAGGAAGACGGCGGCAATCAGAATGATGAGCGGGTCGATCATGCCGGCCACATTGACCGATCGGCGGGGAAGGCACAATCTGGAGGTTACGGAGCTAGCCTTCGTCTGTGACGAAGGCTGAAGGAGATTATCCCGTGCGATTCGACCTCGTCGACCTCCAGCTCTTCATCGCGGTGGCGGACCAGCGCAGCATCACCCGCGGCGCCGAGCGCTCGCATCTGGCGCTGGCCTCCGCAAGCGCACGGATCAAGGGCCTGGAGGACGCGCTCGGCGTTGCGCTTCTCAAGCGCGGGCGGCGCGGCGTGGAGTTGACCGCCGCGGGCGAGAGCCTGCTCGATCATGCGCGGCTCGTCATCCACCAGGTCGAGGCGATGCGCGGCGATCTCGCGGGTTTTGCCAGCGGGGTCCGGGCGAGCGTGCACTTCCTCGCCAACACCTCGGGACTGTCGGAGCATCTGCCGAAGGCGCTTGCGGGCTTCCTGCGCGAGCATCGTGACGTCGCCGTCGACATCGAGGAGCGCGAGAGCACGGACATCGCCGCCGCGATCACCGCGGGCGCCGCCGATCTCGGCTTTGCCGCCGAGCACGCGCTGCCCGATCACATCGAGCGCTTCCCCTTCAGCGAGGATCGCCTGACGCTGGTGACGTCGCGGCGCGGCCCGTTCGCCGGCCGCCGCCAGATCGATTTTCAGGAGGCGGGCCATTGCGACTTCGTCGGCCTGACAAGCGCTACCGCGCTTCAGGTCCATATCTCGAAACACGCCGCGCGGCTCGGCATGCGCCCGCATTTCCGCGCGCGCTTGCGTGATTTCGATGCGATTTGCCAGATGGTCGCCGCAGATGTCGGCGTCGCGCTGGTACCGGAAGCGGCCGCCCGGCGCTGCGCGAAAACGATGCCGATCGCCATGGTCCGCCTGCGCGACCCCTGGGCCAACCGCAAGCTCGTGATCTGCGCGCGGAGTTTCAAGACGCTGGCAAGGCCGGCGAAGATGCTGGTGGAGCACCTGCGCGCCGCTGCGATGTAAGGGCCACGATAGCCGCACACTCCGCTGCGCTCCCTCTTCACAAGGGGGAGGGAACGCATCTGCCTCGTGGCGCTCCAATCGTCGAGTCGCTGGTTACTTCGCCGTCTCGACTCCAGCGTCCTTGATCACCTTCGCCCACTTTGCGGTCTCGTCCGCGATGAATGTGCGAAAATGCTCGGGGCTATCGCCGATCAGCGTCGCGCCTTGCGCGGCGAGCTTCTCCTTCACCGCCGCATCAGTCATCGCTTGCGTCGCGAGGCGGTGTAGCTTGTCGACGATCTCTTTCGGCGTGCCTTTCGGCGCCACCATGCCGTACCAGTTCTCGATCCGAAGGTCCGGAAAACCTGCTTCGGCCGTGGTCGGCACCTCGGGCGCGGTGGGCGCGCGGTCGGGCGAGCCGACGGCGATGGGTTTCAAGGCGCCTGCCTTGATCTGCGGCAGCAGCACGGGGAGATCGAGGAAGGTCATCTGCACCTGCTGGCCCAGGAGATCGTTCACCGCGGGCGCCGCTCCGCGATAGGGGACGTGCACGATGTCGATTTTCGCCGTCAGCTTGAACAATTCGCCGGCAAGATGCGGCAGGCTGCCGGGGCCGGAGGAGGCGAAGTTGAGCTTGCCGGCTTGAGCCTTCGCGAGCGCGACCAGCTCAGTCATGTTCTGCGCCGGCACGTTGGTGGCGACCACCAGCATCTCCGGCACGGTTGCGACCAGCGTGACAGGCGTCAGGTCGGTGAGCGTGTCATAGGCGACCTTCTCCATGCTCGGGCTGATCGCGAGCGCGCCCGCGCTGGAGATCGCGATGGTGTAGCCGTCGGGAGCTGCCTTTGCGACCGCGTCGGTGCCGAGCACGCCGCCCTGGCCGCCGCGATTGTCGATCAGGACGGGCTGGCCGGTGATCTCGGACATGCGCTGGCCGATCACCCGGGCGATGATGTCGTTGGGGCCGCCGGCCGGGAACGGCACGATCAGCTTGATCGGCTTGGCGGGAAAATCCTCAGCCACCGCCAGTGACGGCAGGAGCAGCAGCAATCCCAATAGCAATTGAGAGAGAAGCCTGCGTGAGACGGTCATGCAAGTCCTCCGCTCGCTTTGTTATTGGTTGAGGAGTTTTAGCGCTTCTTCGTGCACGCGGGGATCACCGGCGGCGATGATGCGGCCGCCGCCTTGCGCCGGCTTGCCTTCCCAGGTCGTGACGATGCCGCCGGCGCCGGTGACGATCGGGATCAGCGCCGCGATGTCGTAGGGTTTCAGCTCGGTCTCGACCACGAGGTCGACGTGACCGGCGGCCAGCATGCAGTAGGAGTAGCAGTCGCCGCCATAGCGCGACAGCCGCGCGCCCTTCTCGATGCGGCCGAAGATGGCGCGGTCGCGCTCGTTCATCAGAAGCGGGCTCGTGGTGTAGGTCGTCGCTTCGGCAAGCGAGGCGCAACGGCGGACCTGCAGGCGGCGCTCGCCGGAGGGGCCCTTATAATTGGCCGAGCCGTTGTCGCCGGAAAACCGTTCGCCGATGAAGGGCTGGTGCATCATGCCGAACACCGGCGTGCCTCTGTGCAACAGGGCGATCAGCGTGCCCCAGATCGGAAAGCCGCCGATGAAGGATTTCGTGCCGTCGATTGGGTCGAGCACCCAGACATAGTCGGCGTCCTCCCGCTCGTTGCCGAATTCCTCGCCGACGATGCCGTGCTGGGGGAAGTTGGCCTTGATCAGCCGCCGCATCACGGCCTCAGCGGCGCGGTCGGCCTCGGTGACGGGGTCGAAATCCTTGGTCTTGCTCTTGTCGTCGATGGACAGCGAGGTGCGGAAGAACGGCAAAATGGTTTCGCCGGAGGCGGTGGCAAGCCGTCCGATGAAGGCTGAGAAATCGATCACCGTCACAGGCCTGTCCCTTGAACCCGAAAGCCAAACGAATGTTGGGCTATTGCCTAGCTCAAATCGAGAGGCTCGGGCAGCGCTCTCTTGAATTGCACCCTGGTATTTTGGATGCAGTCCCCAGTGCCGCCCCGCCGAGCCATCCGCTGACCAAATATCGATCATGGGTTTGAGAGCTTAGTTCCGGGCATGCCTCGTTGGTATGCAAACGATGATCAACCCATTGAAATTCCTTATCAAAGAAACTGAATCCGGGTTTCTGCGGGGGCATTGGAGCTCTGTGTTTTTTGCATGGGAAACGGCTCAAAAGCCCTTGCACTTTGTGCAGCGCAGTCGCATATTGTTGCGGTGCGGTAGCGCCTCGCGTTACCGCTGCCCTCCTTGGGCGTTTCCTCCCTAGACTTGGGCCGCTTGCTCATAACAAGCGGCCCTTTTTTCTTGCCTGCATTCTGCGTCGATCGCTTTCATTTCGATGCGCGCATCAGCGCGAAGCGAAAATCGGATCGCGTGTTGATGCGGCCGTCGTCGCGACCTGCGATAGGCGCGAAAAATGTTTCCGCTTATTCGGCCGCAGCCTGGAACGGGCCGAGATCGCCGAACGGAATGGTCGTGGCGAGCACGTCCGACAGTATAGCGAAATCCGCTGCGACCTGGTCGAAGCGCGGGCCGCGCTCGCGCCGCCGCTCGTCCATGTAGATCGCGCGGTTGAGCTCGAGCTGAACCGCGTGCAGGCCGCTCGCCGGATTGCCGTAGTGTTCGGTGATGAAGCCGCCGGCATACGGCTTGTTGCGCCCGACCGAATAGCCGAGCCCGCTCAAGGTCTCCTCGACACGGTCGGGAAGCAACGGCGTGCAGCTCGTGCCGTAGCGGTCGCCGATCACGACGTCGGGCCGGCGCGGCTCGTCACGGGAGACGCCGACCGAGGGCATGGAGTGGCAGTCGACCACCATCACGGTGCCGAACATCTGGTGCACCTTGTTGATCAGCCGCCTCAGCGCGCGGTGATACGGCTTGTAGAGCGTCTCGATTCGCGCCAGCGCGTCGTCGACCGCGATCCGGTCGCGATAGATCTCCTGGCCGTCGCCGACGACGCGCGGGATGGTGCCGAGCCCGCCCGCAACGCGCATCGAGCGGGTATTGGCAAAGCTCGGCAGCCGGCCGGAGAACATCCGCGGGTCGAGCTCGTAAGGCTCTCTGTTCACATCGACATAGGAGCGCGGGAAATTGACGCGCACGACCGGAAAGCCGCGCGTGCTCAAATGCCCGATCAGCTCGTCCATGAAGGAATCTTCCGAGCGGCGGAGCGTCGACAGGTCGATGCGTGAGGCTGCCAAAAAATCGTCCGGATAGACCGAGCCGGAATGGGGCGAGTTGAAGATGATCGGCGCCCGCCACTCGGTGGGCTCGATGATCTCGAACGGTGGCGACAAGTCGCCGTCAAACCGGGTCATCTTGGTCAGTTTCGTCCCTCTATGTCCGCGACAATCCGGATTGGACTCGAACAGGCCGGCAAAGCGAGGCTCTTATGTGCGGTCATTGTCAGGAATCGCAACCATTCTGCCAAGTGAAAAGTACGGGTGCGTCGCTGGAACGTGTCTTAACCGTGCAGGCATCGCGGATGCAGGGCTCGATTGATTCGTGCCGCATTCCGGTTCACAAAAGGTGCGCCGCACGGGGGGCGAGGGTGCATCTTTCACCCGAAATTTACCCTCTGTCGGGCTTAGTGAACACTACCGTAGCTCCCGGGGATTCGACGTTTCCTGCCATGCCAAAAATCCTGCTCGCCGAAGACGACAACGACATGCGCCGCTTCCTGGTCAAGGCGCTGGAAAACGCCGGCTTTCAGGTCTCCTCCCACGACAACGGCATGTCGGCCTATCAGCGGCTGCGGGAAGAGCCGTTCGAGATGCTGCTGACCGACATCGTGATGCCGGAGATGGACGGCATTGAGCTCGCCCGCCGGGCCTCGGAACTCGACCCCGACATCAAGATCATGTTCATCACCGGCTTCGCCGCCGTGGCCCTGAACTCGGATTCTGAGGCCCCCAAGAACGCCAAGGTCCTGTCCAAACCGGTCCATTTGCGGGAATTGGTGAGCGAAGTGAACAAGATGCTGGCGGCCTAAGAAGGCGCGCCTTCCGTCCTTGCGCGGGCTCTCCTGAGCCGTTATAGGGACCGCACCCGATTTTCTTTGGACCTCTAGGGCACGTAGCTCAGCGGGAGAGCACTACCTTGACATGGTAGGGGTCACAGGTTCGATCCCTGTCGTGCCCACCATCCTTCGCTCGCGAAGCGAGAGAAGGATGCCGCGCCGAAGCCCAAAGGGCGCCGGCGGGCTTTTGTCCGCGAGCTACAGCGGCAAGCCATTATGTCTTCGCCGTAGCGGCTTGGCGTCGCGCAGGCAAGCCAACGGACGCGAGGCCGCCATGAGCGTTTCCGTCATTGAGCAGGCGAAAATCCAGGCTCAGGTTCTGATCCCCCTCGTGAGGGCGCTCCAGGCGGAACTGGGCGAGGCGCGTGCGAACGCGCTGGTGCGCCAGACGCTCGGCGATCTCTACCGCCGCTACGGCGAGCAGTTCTGGCGGGCGAAGAACGAGCCGGACCTCGGCAAGGCCGTGTCGTCCGCCTTTGGGGCCTACGCCCGCGACGATGCGCTCGAGCTCGAAATCATCGAGCAGTCACACGATGCGTTCGCCTTCGACGTGACGCGATGCGCCTATGCGGAGTTCTACCAGGCGCTCGGTGAGCCCGAGCTCGGCTTCCTCATCGTCTGCACTGCCGACTTTGCGACCGCGGAAGGGTTCGGCCCCGACATCAGCCTCACGCGCACGCAGACCATCATGCAGGGCGCCGGTCATTGCGACTTCCGCTACCGGCGAACGCGCGGGTAGCGGACTAGCTGGCCGACGTCACCTCGTCCGTCCGGTGCCTGATCGGGATGTTCTGCTCCACAGCTTTTGCGAGTACAGTGCCGGTCGTGCGGCCAAGCTCCTTTGCAATCATCGTCACCGGCATGGTGCCAGCGAGCGACTTAAGTTTCTTGATGTCTTCCTCGTTCCACGACTTCTTCCAGCTCGGCATCGTCCCCAATCCCGCTCATGACTGCTCCCCCGACTCGCCCGTACACATTATGGTAGAAGGTGATATGGAATGCACCTGATGTAGTTGCGCGGGGTGTTCGTCCGATGACACAGGGTGTTCCGTCAGTGGGCGACGGTCTGGCACAAACTGCACTTGTCATTGTTTCGACGATGCGCGTCGGCGAGCGATCAATGAAGACGACATGTGTTGCGATGGCGATGCTGGCGCTGATCGCGTCGGGCGCCGAGGCGCGGATCATCGACTGGCAGGCCGAGCTTGGGCGCTGCCGCGCGCTGCGCGAGAACATCGCGCCGCTGCTGCTGGCCGGCGAGGGGACGTCGGGCGTTGCGCGCTCAGGCCGAGCCGCTCGCCGCTGCATGTGGATCGAGCGAATGGCGGCCCGCAAGGGAATCACGGGGGCGGATACGCGGTAGCGCTTGGCTATGATGCCTGCTTCCGGCGGCGCTGCGAACCGAGCTATCCGTTCAGCATCGACAAGACCATGCGCGCGAGATCAGAGGTCCGCTCCACCAACTGGTCGGCGCCAGCCGCTTCAAGCTCGTCTCGGCTGCCATATCCCCAAAGCACGCCAAGACAGCGCATATCGACCGCGCGAGCCCCGACGATGTCATGCCGGCGATCCCCGACCATCAGACTGTGCGAAGCATGGATATCCTGTTCAGACAGGATATGGGCGAGCAGTTGAGGCTTATGATCCAGCGTGCCGCCGGGCACCGAGCCGTAGATGGCGTCGAAATACATTACCAGTTTCAGGTTCTCCAGGATGCGCCGGGCAAAGACTTCGCGCTTCGATGTAGCGAGGTAGAGCCGCAATCCGGCTTGCCGTATGTCTTGGAGCGCGCCGCAGATACCGGGGTAAGGCTCGCTTCCGAGCAGACCGCTTTCGCCGTAGTGCTGACGATAGGCCGCCACGGCTTCATCGATCCGGTCGTCTCCGCGCGCCCTGAGCAAAGCCTGCAACATCTCTTCGAGCGGAGGCCCGATGGCGCGCTTGATGTCGAGCGCTTCGCCGGGGTCGTGTCCGAGCGCTCGCAGAGTAGCCACGCAGCTTGCGAAAATGCCTGGCTGCGAATCGACCAGCGTTCCGTCGAGATCCAGGAGTACGCAGCGGGCTGTGGTCATACTTTGAAATCCTGCTCCCGGCACGATGGGCCGGCCCTCAGCTGAGATCGTGGAGATCCTTGCCGAGCGGCGGTATCAGCTGGAAGGCCAAGAAAGCGACCTCCATCCCGGCCCGCTCGGGCGTGCAGGCCATCGGTCCCACCAGGTAGGAGTTGGCCCTGGGAAATGGCGCCAGGCGCATCAGTGGCCAAAGCTTGCCATCGGCCGAAACCTGGAGGCGAAGGACGCCGTTCACGACGGTTGCGCGCAGGCGAAAGTCACGGGCATCCTGCTCATAGGGCGCTGTCGCCCAATCGGATCGGCCGTCGGTCAGCACGCTCGCAAGCATTGCGCGTCCGTCTGAAAACTCGATGCCGGCCTTGATCCAATGCTCCGCGTCGATGCGCACCATGATGCCCGCCTGATCGTAGAGTGCCTGGAAGTCGCCCCGCACACGCAACTCGGCAGTGAACGCCTCGCCGGTGGGGAAGCCCAGGAAATGCCCGCTGTCGCGGTTGAAGCCGTAGTGGGTTTGCCGCCAGAAATCGGTAGCGTTGTCAGTGACGATCTGGAGGCTGTCGCCCTGCGCAGTCCATCGTTCCGGCTCATTCAGCCAGACACCATCGCTTCTGCGAAAGATTGGATCGCCCATGTTGGACCTCGATTGGCAGCGATAGCCGATTTCGCAGGCGCAAGTCAGAGCACAGCATTGGTAAATTGCGGCTTGAAGAGGGCAGCAGAGCCGCCGGGACGTTTACCCTACAACGACTAGCTGACGAGATATCTGGCAACCGCCGCCTCATCCCATTGAATGCCGTTGCCGGGCTCCTCGCTCGGCAGCGCAAAGCCGTCCTTGATGGTTAGCCGCGTCGCCAGCACGGCGTCGGCCCAGTCGACATATTCCAGCCAATGCGCCGTCGGCGTGACGCAGAGAAGATGTGCGCTCACCTCAGAGAACAGGTGTGTCGACATCTCGATGCCGGCGGCATGCGCAAGCGAGGCGGCGCGCAGCCAGCCGGTGACGCCGCCGATCCGCTGCACGTCGGGCATCACGAAGTCGCAGGCTTCGGCGGAAAGTGCGGATTGCATCGAAAAGGCGCTATCGAAATTCTCGCCGATCTGGACCGGGGTGCGGAGCGCGTCCGCAATGCGGGCACAGCCGGCATAGTCGTCATGGCGGATCGGCTCCTCGATCCAGAGCAAGCCTTCGTCGTCGAGCATTTCGCCGCGACGGATCGCTTCCGCCACCGTGAGCGCCTGGTTGTAGTCGCACATCAGCGTCACCTGGTCGCCGACCGCCTTGCGCACCGCGCGCACGACGTTGAGATCCTCCCGCGCATTGGGGCGACCGACGCGGATCTTTGCGGCGTGAAAGCCTTCGGCGAGCAGTTTTTGCGCCTCGTCCACGGCCGCACCCACCGGCATGATGCCGAGTCCCTTGGAATTGTAGGCGCGCAACGGCTTTGGTGCGCCGCCGAGCAGGCGCGCGAGCGGCAGGCCCTTGGCGCGCGCCAGCGCGTCCCACGCCGCCATGTCGATGCCGGATTGCGCCAGGCGTTGCAAGCCGGCGAGCCCGAGCAGCGTGAAGCGCTGGGTCAGCTTGCGCTCGATCTCGAACGGCAGCAGCTCGTCGCCTGCGAGCAGGTCTGACATTTCCGTGACCATCGCCGTCAGTGGCTTCAAGGCGGCCGGCGTGATCGAGAACAGATAGGCGTGGCCCCGCGCGCCCTGGTCGGTCTCGCAGTCGATCAGCACCAGGGGCGCTCTGGCGACTGCGCCAGTCGAGGTCTGGAGCGGCAGGTTCATCGGCACGATCACGGGGCGCGCGACCAGGCGCTTGATACGGATGGTCTCGGTCATGGGCACTGGCTCCGGATCAATCAATGCAGGTTGATGCCGATCTTAAACATTCGTCATGAAACGAAAAGGCGCCTGCCGCGACCACCATAAAATGGGGTTGCGCCGGCCTGCGTTTACGGGCTCTGTGCCGCCGCATCTTGCGTCGCGGAGGCGGATATCGCGACAAGAACGCACACAACGGAGCCATAGAGTGAAACAAGCGATCTCCGAAGAGCAACGCAAGAACGGTATCTTGACCGGCGTGGTGATCGCCTTCCTCTTGCTTGCGCTGCCGCTCGCGGTGTGGCTCGACCTGACCGAGCTCAGCAAGGCGGCGCTGCGCCGGCAGGCTGCCGACCTCAATTCGGTGATCACGAGCGTGCGCAGCTACTACGCCACCAACGTGGTCGGGCGGATCCTCGCCAATCCCAACGGCAGCACCAAAGTGGTGCACAATTACGAATCCGTGCCGGGTGCGATCCCGATCCCCGCGACATTGTCGCTCGAGCTCGGGCGCGTGATCGGCGCCCAGCAGGAGAACATCACCTACCGCTTCGTCTCCGACTTCCCGTTCCAGAATCGCGCCCCGCACCAGCTCGACAAGTTCGAGAAGGATGCGCTGGAGGCCCTGCGCGCCGACCCCGAGAAGAAGATCGTCGAGACCGAAACCTCGCTTTTCAACGACAAGGTCCGTCTGGTCGCGCCGGTGACGATGGGGCCGGCCTGCGTGAGCTGCCACAACAGCCATCCCGAAAGCCCGAAGAAGGACTGGAAGGTTGGCGACGTCAGGGGCATCCAGGAGGTGATCATCGCGCAGCCGATCGCCGCGAACATCTTCTCGTTCAAATTCCTGCTCGCCTATCTCTTCATCGCGGCGGGCAGCGGGCTCTCCTTCCTTTCAATGCAGCGCCGTCAGGCCAACCGCATCAAGTCGATGAACAAGGAGCTCGAATCCGCCAACGACTTCCTCGCCTCGCTCTCGATGAAGATCTCGCGCTACATCCCGCCGCAGGTCTACAAGAGCATCTTCAGCGGGCAGAAGGACGTCACCATCCACACCGAGCGCAAGAAGCTCACCATCTTCTTTTCCGACATCCAGAATTTCACCGCGACCGCCGAGCGGCTCCAGCCGGAACTTCTGACCCAGCTCCTCAACGAATATTTCACCGAGATGTCGGCGATTGCGCATGAACATGGCGGCACCATCG
Organism: Bradyrhizobium sp. CCGUVB1N3; assembly: GCF_024199925.1. Classification (NCBI taxonomy): domain Bacteria; kingdom Pseudomonadati; phylum Pseudomonadota; class Alphaproteobacteria; order Hyphomicrobiales; family Nitrobacteraceae; genus Bradyrhizobium; species Bradyrhizobium sp. CCGUVB1N3. The sequence continues at coordinate 4,631,704 of NZ_JANADR010000001.1, read as the reverse complement.
ACAAGTTCATCGGCGATGCCATGCTGATCTTCTTCGGCGATCCCGAGACCAAGGGCGACCGCGCCGACGCACAAGCTTGCCTGCGGATGGCCTGGCGCATGCAGCAGCGCCTCGCCGAGCTCAATTCCAAATGGCGCGCCTCCGGCATCGAGCAGCCCTTCAAGTCGCGCATGGGCATCAATTCCGGCTATTGCAACGTCGGCAATTTCGGCAGCAGCGACCGCATGGACTACACGATCATCGGCGCCGAGGCGAACCTCGCCGCGCGCCTGCAATCGATCGCCGAGCCCGGTGGCATCGTGCTGAGCTACGAGACCTTCGCATTGGTCAGCGACGTCGTCACCGCGCATGCGCTGCCGGCGATCACCATGAAGGGCATCAGCCGCGAGGTCATTCCCTATTCGGTCGATGCGCTGAGCGACGGGGGAGCAGCAAAGAGCGGGATCATCACCGAGCGCGTTCCGGGCCTGGAGCTCTATCTCGATCCGTCGGTCGTGAAATCGGGCGATGCCGCGCGGGTGCGCTCGCTCCTGGAGAACGCGCTGGCTTCACTCAAGCCCGCGTGAGGCCGGTCAGCGTTTCCGGCCTTCGGTGAACGCGGTCTCGATCACGTCGCCGAACGACTGCCAGGTGCGGCCGTCGAACTGCTCGAGCCGCATCTGCTTGATCGGCAGATAATTGTCCGGCCGCGTGTTCATCTTGATGCCGGGCAGCGCGACCGAAGGCTGAAAGTCCCGGAGCGAGGAGGCCTGCTGCATCACGTTCTCGCGGGACAGGTCGTCACCGCATTGCTTCAGCACCTGCGTGAGTGCTTCCGCCGCCGCATAGCCAAAGAGCGCGGCGCTGTTGTTCTGGCTTTCCGGGTGGTTGTACTTGTCCATGAAGGCGAGCCAGTCCTTCATGCCGGGGTCGTCCTTCCAGGCTGGGTCGCTCGGGTCCTTCAGGAATGCCGCCGAGATCACGCCGGCCGAATTTTCGATTCCTGCCGGGATCAGCGCATTGGCGATCGAGGCCGCAGCATCATTCAGGATGAATACCGGATGCCAGTTGAAGCCGGCTGCCATCTTGATCACCCGGGCCGCGGTGCTCGGCACGCCGGCAAAGACGAACACCTCGGCGCCGGACTGCTTCAGGACGGAGACGTGGGTGTCGAGATGCTCGTCGGCAATGTCGAAGGCGATATCGACGACGACGAAGCGGTTGAGGTCGCCCAAGCCTTCCTCGATACCCTTGAACAGATCGCGCCCGAACTGGTCGTTCTGCCAGAGCACGACGATCTTGCGCCTGGGATAATAGGCCTGGATGTAGTTGGCGTAGATGCGCCCTTCCGCCTTGTAGGAGGGCTGCCAGCCCATCGTCCAGGGAAACGCCCGCGGCCGGCTCATCTCCTCGTCGCCGGATGCGACGAAGAGCTGGGGGATCTTCCGCTCGTTGAGATACCAGCGCGTGGCGAGATTGCCGGGCGTGCCGAACGAGCCGAACATCAACAGTACCTCGTCCTTCTCGACCAGTCCCCGCGTCAGCTCCAGCGCGGTCGCAGGATCGGAATTGTCGTCGCGCGTGATGAAGCGGACCTTGCGGCCGTTGATCCCGCCGCGCTCGTTGATCATGTCGAAATAGGCGGCCTCCGCCTTGCCAATCGCGCCGAATTCCGAGAGCGGCCCCGAATACGGCATGACGTTGCCGATGCGAATCTCGGAAACGGTCGCCGGGTCTTCCGCGCGCTCCTGCGACATGGCGCCCAGCGAGGCGACGGCGACCATCAACGCGAACAGCATCCTGCCGGTCACACGCATGTTCGACACCTTGATCTTGGACCGCTTCGTGGAGGTCGGCGCAATCGGCATCAAGAGCGCTTGATCTAGGTCAAGGATTTGTCTTTCCTGTGTCCCGTGCGCTGTCCACCCAAGCGGCAGCCGTGCTGACGCGTCGAAAGCCGGCCGGCTACGGCAATCCGCGCGCCTCGAGCTGGCGGACCAGCAGTAGCGTCGGCTCGGCGAGGCTGTCGGCGGAGCCGTCGAGTCCGAACACGGAGGCAATGCCGTCGCGGGTGTGCAGGATGGTCGTGCGCGGGCAGTGGCCGGCGCCGCAAAGCGCCTGCTTCAGCGCTTCGCCCTGCGTCACCAGCCCTGCGGGATCAGCCGCGGCCCAGGCCAGCACGATCGGTTCCTCGACCTGGAGGATGCCGGGGAAAGCGGAGCGCTTGTCGTATTGGGCCGCGTCGGAGCCGAAATAGGCCTTCTCGGTGTCGCTCGCGTCCTTGCCCGCACGATAAATGCCGGAGATCAGTACGACGCCGGCAACGTCGGTGTCGGTGCCCTGCAGCTCCGGATGCGCCAGCAGGCTCGCGACGTGGAAGGCGCCGGCGGCATAGCCAACCGCGACGATCTCGCGGGCATCTCCGTTGAAGAGGTCGACGTTCTGGTGGATCCAGGACAGGGCGGCCGCGACGTCGCGCGCGCCGGACGGCCAAGGCGCCGCCGGTGCAAGGCGGTAGTTCACGCGCACGCCGATCATGCCGTTGCGCGCGGCAAAGCACATCGCCTCATCCTGGAACTCGCGCGCCGTGCCGGGTGCGGCGCTGTCGCCAGTGAAGCTGTCGCCGGCCACGAACAGCAGGATCGGCTGCGGCGTTGCCGCCTTGGTCTCGCTGGCTGCGACGTCAAGGACGTTTTGCGCGCTGTCGCCATAGCGCAGGCCCCTCGAGAACGCGACCTGATCGCACAGCCGCGCCGTGCCTCCGGCGGACGTATCGGTGTCGGTGAGGCCTTTGCGCATCAGATCGGACGGCGGTTGCGGCCGGGCGGGAAACAGCCCGTGCGCGGAGGCGGTCGTAATGGTCAGCAAAAGGAAGAATGCGAGATAGTTTTTCATTGTTATGTGCCGTGCTGAGCGCTCAAGCGCCGGCTCGCGTTCCGGCTTGGCCCATCAAGGAGCCTTATTGATTGCCGTTGGGGCGATTTGACGGCGCGCTCTAATTCCCCGGCTGGAACGTGCAACTCGCGCCGCTGCCGTCCTTCTGGCGGATGGCGTTCGGATCGATCGTGCAGCTCAGCTTCGACAGGCTCTCGAAGTTCGATCCCGCAGCGCCGTCCGCCGGCACGCCGGCGAGCGCCTCGGTGGCATAAATCTCGTTGGCCGTGGAGCCGTTCACGGTCTTGACCTTCTTGCCGAAGGTCACCTCGCAGTTGCGCACGGTAATGTCGACGTTGCCGGTGCGGCAAACGATCCGGTCGGCCGTCACGGCGATCGGCTTCTTGTAGGGAATGTCGCTGTTGGCCGCGAACAGCATCGCGATCGCCTTCTTCTCGCCGGAGGCCAGGATGGGCGATAGCGGCGCGACGACGCCGGCGAGCGCCAGCGCTGTCGAGCCCGAGATCGTCGAGGCGGTATCGGCGGCCTGCGCGACCGTTGCGCCGCCCAACGCGAGCGACGCCGCAAGGATCAGCTTCCCAAGCTTCATCTCAGGCCGCCTTCCTGCGCTTGGACGCCTTCTTCGCAGCTCTTCTTTTCTTGACCGCCTTCTTCTTCGCGGCTTTCTGGCCGGCGAGATAGGCCTCGACCTTTTTCGAAGAATGGCCGGCTGCAGCCACTGCCGCCTTCAGCCTGGCGGGCGTGATCTTGAACTTCTTGGACCAGTAGCGGACCTCGTAGGGCTCGCTGAGCGCGATCCGCATCTTGTCGCCGGCGCGGTGCTTCTGGAGCTTGATGTAGGCCTCGACCTTCTTGGCGGAGTGGCCGACCTTCTTGACGGCGTATTTCAGCTTGGCCGGCGTGACCTTGAACTTCTTCGACCAGTAGGCGACCTCGTAGCGCTCGCCGAGCGCGATCAGGGCGCGATCGGCCCCGCCCCGTTTGGACTTGTTGTCGGCCATGCGTCCCTCCTGCCGCGGAATGCGCCTGCGCAGTCTAGCACGCAACCGACGCTAGGAAAGCAGTCCTGATACGCGCGGCCACCGTGCGCGTGCGGCTCCTCGCACTTCCGTGATGGAACCAAATCGCCCCTCGCGCGACTTAATGAGACAAGCACAAAAACGTGCGAGGCTGTCATGGCAGAGCATTGGAAGCACACCGCCGATCCGAACGAGATCATGCGGGCGACCGGTCATCCTGAGCTGGAATATGCCGCGGGCTGGACTATCGCGGGCCTGGTCACGCTCGGCACCATCGTCGCCGCCTGGGTGTTCGCGATCTGAGGCGGCTTAAGCCGCCGGAAACTGCAGCTCGAAGGCCGCACCTTCGTCGGTCGGCTTCAGCTCGATCGAGCCGCCATGGCTCGCCATCACCGCGCGCGCAATCGCTAGCCCCATTCCGGTACCGCCCGACTCCCGCCGAGTGGTGAAGAAGGCATCGAAGATCCTCTCGCGGTTCGGCGCCGAGATCGGCTCGCCGTCATTGCTCACCGTCAGCCGCACCGTGGTGCGCTCGTCGACTGCCTCCAGCCTGATATGTCTGGCGCAATGCCGCATCGCATTATCGGCGAGGTGCGACAGCACGATCAGTGCCTTCTCGCCGGACATCCCGATTGGCCGGTCGAGGCTCCCGCTGGCCGTGATGGTGCCGGCCGGAAAACGGCTTTTGAGGTCGCCGATGACGGGTGCCAGCTCGGTGCGCTCGTTCTGCGGCAGGCTTTCGGCCCGCGCCAGCTCTCGCAGCCGCTGCGCCATAGCCTCCAGCCGCTCGGCATCGGAGAGGATGTTGGCGACGAACGTCTTCTGCTCTGCCGGCGTCAGGCTGTCGGGCTTGCCTTGCAGCGAATCCTGCAACAGCTCGGCCGCGCCCTTGATCGAGGTCAGCGGTGATTTCAGCTCGTGGGTCAGGTGCGCCGAGAACGTCGCGATGTAGTCCGATCGCCGCGCGAGCTGCTCGGCCATGCCGAGGAAGCTGTGCGAGAGCTGGGCGAATTCGCGTGTCCCGTAATGTTTCAGCGGTCGGAATGCCTCGCGGTCGCCGCGGCCGATCCGGGCCGCGCGGTCGATCAGCTCGCGCATCGGCAGCGTGATGGTCCGGGAGAACACGAGGCCGATCGCGATCGTGCCGAGGACGACGGCGAACCCCGCCAGGATGAACTTGCCGCGCTCCTGGTAGAGATGGTCAAAAATGTTGCTCGGCGTGCGCGTTGCATAGACCACACCGGCGACATGGTTGTTGACGACGACCGGCATTGCCGAGAACACATGCACGCCCAGGCCCCGGCTGAAGGAATAGATCGGCGGCGGCGGCTTGTCCGGCACGCGGTTGCGCAGCGTGGCGCGGTATTGCCCGCGCAGCGCCTCTGTGACTTCTTCGATATGGGCGAGCGACTGCCCGACCTCCTGGCGGCCCGCAATCACCACGCCGTTGGGATCGAGGATCCGAAAGCCGGCGAGCGTCACCTTCTGGGTTTCGCGGATGACCGGCATCAGCTTTGCCCCAATCTCGACATAGGCCTGATCCGCCGGCCGCGTCGCAGGCATCGCGTCAGGTCGCCGCCGCAACAGATCATTGGCGGTCAGGTCGAGCGCCGGGCGGATCGGCGTGAACTGGTCGCCGGGATCGGGCAGCACGCCGGGCGCGACCTCGGGGCCGAGCGCGATGCCGTCGTCGAGCCGTGCCAAAACCTCCTGCGCGTAGATCGTCGCGATCACCCGGCTCTGCGCGATCAGCTCGGCCTGGGTCTGGCGGATGAGCTGGTTGTCGTAAAGGCGGAAGAAGAACAGCCCGACCAGCGGCAGCACGGCGACCGTGGCCAGCACCGCAAAGATCACGAGCCCGAGCGAGGGCCGCCATTTGTCGGGCGCGGCGCTCATGCCTCTTTCTCGCAGCGCCCGAGCTTGAAGCCGACGCCGTGAATGGTCTCGATCACGCTGTCGCAGCTCTGCGCCGCGAGCTTGGCGCGGATGTTGCGGATGTGGCTGTCGATGGTGCGGTCGGAGACCTGGATGTTGAGCTGATAGGCCGCCCGCATCAATTGCTCTCGGTTGAAGACCGAGGTCGGCCGCGTCAGGAACGCACGCAAGATGCCGAACTCGATCGCGGTCAGCTTGAGCGGCACGCCCGCAAAGGATGCGACATGCTGCTCGGGATCGACCAGGAGGCCGCCTTGCGAGAGTGCGGCCGAACCTGTCTTGGCGTCGCCGTTGCGCGGGCCGAGTCGTCGCAGGATGACATTGACACGCGCAACCAGCTCGCGCGGGCTGAACGGCTTCGTCACATAGTCATCGCCGCCGATCTCGAGCCCGAGCACGCGGTCGATCTCCTCGTCGCGCGCCGACAGGAACAGGATCGGCACGTCGGAGGATTTGCGCACTTCGCGGCAGACCTCGAGCCCGTCGAATTCCGGCATGCCGATGTCGAGCACGATCAGGTCGGGCCCGTCGGCGGCAAAGCGGCTGAGCGCCTCCTTGCCGTCGCGTGCCTCGATCACGTCCATGCCGGCCTTCTTCAGCGCCACGCGGATGACTTCGCGGATGTGGCCTTCGTCGTCGACGATGAGAATGCGATGCGCCAAAGATGTCTCCGCGTCCTCAACCCGCCGCCTGGCCCTTCGTCCGCGCGTCCAGCCTGCGCTGCAACCGCCAGCTCCGGAAGCTCCAGGCACGCCAGGACCCGATGTCCTGGCGTTGCAGTTCTACAAGCCGATCGCGGCGCGACACAAGGCACGTCTCGTTGGCCCTGTTCCGGATTTGGATGACCCTGTCGATCGCAGGCAGCGCCTGCGGTCCGAGCGTGAGCAGGTAGTTGGTGTCGATCTGCACGCCCTTGCCCGACATTTCCTGGCTGTGGCTCAGATTGTAGTCGGCGATGATGGCATCGAAGTTCACGAGCGCGCAGACATAGAGCACGATCGTCAGCGCGATCAGATTGGCGCCGATCAGCCATCGGTTGGGACGATCGAGCACGATGCGGGCGAGGATCAGGACGAGGCCGAGCGCCACCAGTCCCATCCAGATGAAGGCCGCGATGCGCCAATAGGTCAGGAGATAGATGTCGACATAGAGGTCGAGGCGGAGAATGGAGGAGAGGACCAGAAGCACGTTCTGTCCGACCCAGAGATAGACCAGCGACCGGATCACCGTCGATTTCTCGGCTGGCCCTCCGGGTCGCATCGCAGTGAGCACGAAGCCGGCTGCGAGCAGCGCGGTGACGATCAGCGGATAGGCACCGCGATGGGCGTAGGCCGCGTAGGTGACGCCGCCCGGCAGCGCGGCATGGCCCCAGAGATAGATGGCATCGAGGGCCGACTGTGCCGCGAACAGCACATTGAACAGGATCAGCGCGCGCAGGATCGTGGGTGCGCCGAGCAGCTCGACACGGTCGGTGGGAGCCGCCGGCTCCTGTTCGGCCGGCTCGGCCGCTGCCGTCGCAGCGCGACTCCTGCGCCGCCACTGCACATGGATGAAGGGCCAGACCAGCGCGAGGATCAGCGTCCAGAACAGGAGTCGCCCGACGCTGAGATGGTCGAGGATGAGCTTTGGATTGAGCAGGTTGACCCATTGCTCGATCAGTGGATTGGCCGCGGCGAACAGTGCGATGAAGACGATGCCGAGAACGGCGGGGATGAACCAGACTGCGATGCCGCGCGTAAAGCCCGTGAGATCGAAGAGGTGGAGCATGTCGCGGAAGATTCTGAAGGGGCCGAACAGAAACAAATTTCGCAACGCGCGGGCGCGGTCGGAGAATGCGGTGGTGTCCGGATTGGTCGCGAGCAGAAGGCCGATTGCAAATGCAGTGACGAGGAGCAGGACCGAAAGCAGCGAGACCTCCTCGATGACGGGCACAAGGCCGACGATCACGACGAGGCCGCCGAGCGCCGCGCGCCGCCGCTCCAGCGTCGCATGGTTGGCGAGCCAGGATCCGCAGGCGATGGCCACGGCAAAGATGGCGAGCGAGATCCCGACCCGCTCGTCGTAAAACAGCCAGTCGGCGAAGGCGACGAGCGCCAGCGCCAGCGCAAGCCTGGCCGGAACGGCTGATCGCTGGATCGGGAGGATGTCGGCGGCGGCTGATGCCGGGCTTGTCATGTCGAAGACCTTCTCATGGATGGTGACGGCACGAGCTTGAATGGGCGATGTGCAGATGTCGGGAACGCGCTCTGCACGTCTTCAGGAGTTTCGTGCAGTTTTCGTGCAGGCACGGTTTCACCACTCGCGCGGCGCAAGACGCTTTGATAAGTGCGAAGCATCTTTTGCTTCGCAGATGTCGTCTCCCATGCAATTCAAGCGTCGTATCGGCCTCATCCTGCTCTGGCTGGCCCCGTTCGCTCTGGCCTTCGCTGCCGCGAACAAGAACGATCCCTATCTGGTTGTGTTGCGTGGCGCGGGAAACATGACGCTCGTCGCCGTGAGCATCGCGATCGCCATCGTCCTCTTGCGCCGCGGGCATTGGCGGCGATGCACGGGCAGGCTGCTCGTCGTGCTCTGGTGCCTGCCGCCGCTCCTGATGTCGGCGGCGCATCTGAGGTTCGAGCTGCGCAAGCATGACGTCCTGCACGCAAGCCGCGTGGAGGCGCGCCAGCTCGGACCGCATTTCATCGTCGGTTATTCGTCGTTTTCTGAAGTCGCGCCCCTCGCCGAGCAGGGCCTGATCGGCGGCATGTACATCACCCGGCACAACATCAGGCGCAGGACAGTCGACGAACTCCGGATCGAGATTGCAGCCCTCCAGGACAAGCGGCGCGCGGCGGGCTTGCCGCCGCTGATCGTGACCGCCGATCAGGAAGGCGGCATCGTCGGCCATCTCTCGCCGCCGCTGACGAAGGTGCCGGCGCTGGCCACGCTTGCCGAGCTTCCGCCGGAGCAACGCAAGGAAAAGGCGGAGGAGTTTGGCCGCACACATGGGCGCGAGCTGGCGGCGCTCGGTGTCAATCTCAACCTCGCCCCGGTGCTCGACCTGAAACCTCCGGTCCGGCGCAACCGGCTCGATTTCCATACTCTGATCGGGCAGCGCGCCATCGCCAGCGATCCCGCCGTGGTCGGCGAGATCGCGAGCGCCTATGTGCAGGGCTTGGAGGAGTCCGGCGTCGGCGCGACGCTCAAGCATTTCCCGGGCATCGGCCGCGTGCGCACTGACACGCACCATTTCGCAGCCAATCTCGACACGCCGGTCGAGGAGCTTGAAGCGTCCGATTGGCGGCCGTTCAAGGAGGTGCTCGCGCGGTCGCGCGCGGCGCTCATGGTCGGTCATGTCACGCTGACGGCAGTCGATCCCGATCGCGCCGCCTCGCATTCAAGGCGCGTCGTCCAAGGCATCCTCCGTGACAAATGGAATTACCAGGGTATCGTGATGACCGACGATCTCGTCATGGGTGCGATTTACCAGCACGACGTCTGCAGGGCCGTTCTCGAGGCGATGAACGCCGGCGTCGATCTGCTGCTCGTCGCCTATGACGGCGCGCAGTTCTATCGGATCTTTGACTGCGCGCTGGAAGCGTCCCGGCAAGGCCGTCTGGATGTTACCGCGCTGGGGGCCAGTGAGACACGGCTCGGGCGCGCTCTCCTGGCGACTGAACCTTAGGGGAGGGCTAAGGCGTCACCGCCCCGCGCTCCACGCCGCGCGGCGCGGTCAGCTCCTTCCAGGTCGAATTGGCGACATGCACCGGCGAGAACGCGGGCCGTTCGACATAGCGGCCGTCGCCGGCCTCGGCACGCAGGTTGCCGTCCTTCCAGACGATCCGGCCGCGTGAGATCGTCGCCGTCGGTCCGCCCGTGCATTCGAATCCTTCGAACACGTTGTAGTCGATGCGGCTCATCTGCCGCTTCGCGCTGATCGTCTTGGTCGCCTTGGGGTCCCACACGACGAGGTCGGCATCCGAGCCGACGGCGACCGCGCCCTTGCGTGGGTAGATGTTGAGGATGCGGGCGATGTTGGCCGAGGTCACCGCAACGAATTCTTCCTTCGTCAACCGTCCCGTGGTGACGCCTGCCGTCCACAACAGGCCCAAGCGGTCTTCGAGCCCGCCGGTGCCGTTGGGGATCTTGCGGAAGTCGTCGCGGCCGAACCGCTTCTGTTCGGTCGTGAAGGCGCAGTGGTCGGTCGCGACCACCTGGAGCGAGCCGGATTGCAGGCCGGCCCAGAGGCTGTCCTGGTGCGACTTGTCGCGGAACGGCGGCGACATCACGCGCTGCGCGGAATGGTCCCAGTCCTTGCTCGCATATTCACCGGCATCCAGCAGCAGATGCTGGATCAGCGGCTCGCCATAGACCCGCTTTCCCGCCGCACGCGCCCGCGCGATAGCCTCGTGCGCCTCACGGCAGCTCGTGTGCACGATGTAGACCGGCGTTCCCGTCATGTCGGCGATCATGATGGCGCGGTTGGTGGCTTCGCCCTCCACCTCCGGCGGCCGCGAATAGGCATGGCCTTCGGGGCCGGTGATGCCGCGCGCGATCAACGCCTCCTGCATCAGTGCGACGACGTCGCCATTCTCCGCGTGCACCACCGGCATGGCGCCGAGATGGGCGCAGCGCGCGAACGAGTTGTAGAGCTCGTCATCGTTCACCATCAACGCGCCCTTGTAGGCCATGAAGTGCTTGAAGGTGTTGATGCCGTAGGTTTTGACCACGGTCTCCATTTCGTCAAAAATCTGCTTCGACCATGACGTCACCGCCATGTGGAACCCGTAGTCGCTTGCCGCCTTCTCGGATTTGTGTCGCCACTCCTGATAGGCCGCGAGCATCGACTGGCCGGGATCGGGCAGGCAGAAATCCACCACCATGGTGGTTCCGCCGGTCAGCGCCGCCTTTGTGCCGGATTCGAAATCATCGGCCGTGACCGTGCCCATGAACGGCATTTCGAGATGGGTGTGCGGATCGATGCCGCCCGGCATCACGAAGCAGCCGCCGGCGTCGATCGTTTCGGTGCCCGCCGGCGCATCGATCGATGCGCCAACCGCGACGACGGTGTCTCCGTCGACCAGCACGTCCGCACGGCGCGAATGATCATGATTGACGACAGTGCCGCCGCGAATGAGGAGGGGCATGGGGGGACTCCGGGGAAGAAGACGGAACGGCGATCGCCGTCGCGCAAAGCTTAGAGTCGCGGCCAAGGCTTCGATAGGTGAAATTTTAGTCAGTCGCTGGCGATGTTCGTGCTGCATCCGCGATGGCGCTGCGCGTCCTCTCATGGAAGCGGGGGAGGTGACTCGCGGTTACTGCGCGGGTGCCACCAATCCCAGCAGTGTGGCGCGCACCAGCGCTGCGATCTCGTTCCGCAACGCCGGCAACGGCACAGCGACCAGCTTCTGCTCCAGGCCCAGCGCCACCATGCCATGCACCGCCGAGAACAGGCTGCGCGCGGTGATGCCGAGTTCATCCGGGCTGCGGTCGGGAAACAGCGTGGCAAGCGGCCGGTAGATGTGACGGAACAGCTCCATCTGCTCGCTGACCGCCCAATCGGGCACGACCTTGCCGCGTTCCATGCGGTGCTCGAACAACGCGCGCCAGAGCTCGAGATTGTCCGCGGCGAAATCGCAATAGGCGATGGCGATGCGGATCAGCGTCTCCTGTGGCGAGGCGGGACCCGCGTCCTCGGCGCTGGTCAGCGCCTCGTCGAGCCGGTGCAGGGTGAGCGAGCCGACGCGCAGGATCAGCTCGTCCACATCGGCCACGAGATTGTAGACCGCGCCATTGGCGCAGCCGATCTCGCGGGCGAGATCCCGGGTTTTCAAGCCGGCCAATCCCCTCTCGGCGATCATCCGTTCTGCCGCCAGGATGAGGGCTTCCCTGAGTTTCTCTCGTCGTTCCAAGGCTTTAGACATTGTTAACCAAATTTCATGAGCGGTGCTCAAAATTATCTTGAGCAACGCTCAAGATATGCTACAAAGCACCTGTGAGCAATGCTCATAACAGGGAGTAGCCAATGTTCAAGACCGTAGTGACGCTCTTCCGCGGCAGCGTGGCCGCTGCCGGCGAGGAGCTGGAAGACCGGACGGCGCTGCTGATCCTTGATCAGCAGATGCGTGACGCGGCCGCCGCCGTCGAGCGCAGCAAGCGGACGCTGGCGCTGGCCATCGCCCAGGACCAGCAGGAGGGCCGGAGGCTGGAGGCCACCAACGCCCGCATCGCTGATCTCGAGACGCGCGCCACGGCAGCACTTGATGGCGGCCGCGAGGATCTCGCCAAGGAAGCTGCCGAGGCCATCGCCGGCCTCGAAGCCGATCGTGATGCCGCGATGACCGCTCGCGCGCTGTTCGCGGCCGAGATCGCTCGCCTCAAGCGACAGGTGGCCAGCGCGCAGGCTCGCATCACCGAGCTCGACCGCGGCCGTCGTCTCGCTCGTGCTTCTGAGGCGGTGCGTTCGCTTCGCCGCAGCGGCATCGAGGTGGCGCGGCCTTACGAGTCCACGCTGCCGGAGGCGGAGAACACGCTGAAGCGCCTTCGCGAACGGCAGATCGAGGCCCAGGCCGCGGACGACGCGTTGGTCGAGCTGGATGCGGCCACCGGTCCGCTCGCCACCGCCGAGAAGCTTGCCGAGCAGGGCTTTGGCCCCCGGCTCAAGACAACCGCGGACGACGTCCTGGCGCGGTTGAAGTCCAAGCGCACGCCCACTGACTGAACTCAACGATGATCATTCACCTCAACCTCAAGCAACAGGAGACCGTCATGAACCCGACCACCCCGTCCCACAGCCCCGCCTGGGTTACTTTCACCTACGCTTCGTTCGCTGCCTCCGCCTTCATGGTCGGCCTCGGCATCTTCTTCATGCCGCTCGATCTGGCGATCAAGGGCTACCTCGCCATGGGCTTCCTGATGCTGGTGCAGTCCTGCATCACCATGACCAAGACGATGCGCGACAATCACGAGAGCGGCCGCCTGGTGAACCGCATCGAGGACGCCAAGGCCGAGCGTCTGCTGATGGAGGTCGAGCGCGGCTCGCGGGCGGCGTAACACGCCGTGCAAGTCGGCCGGATCTGGGCGGCGGATACAAGGCATCCGCCGCCTTGTCCGCTTGCGCAGGTTTTGCCGCAGCCGCGCAATAGTTCCTTTACCCTGCAGCCGTCGCAGGAGGTTGTACTCATCGCTCCTTAACAGCCTCGCGCGAAGAACGGTCCCGATCACGGGCAGGCGGCATGGCAGCTATTGGCAACGGGAAGGATGCGGGACGGCTCCGAGGCGCGGCCGGACGGTTGCGCGGCCATGTCGCATTCTGGTTCAAGGTGCTCGCCCAGCCGAGCATCGATCTCAGCCTGCGCACCCATCCCGGCCACGTGACCCGGATCGTCGAGAGCCCGGGGCTATCGTTGCCGCAAGATGAGCTCGACAAGCTGATCGCGCAGCTCCGCGACATCGCGGCCAAGACGCTGCCGGCCAATGAGTTGACCTACGGCATCTTCTCGGGCGGGCGCGAACGTCTTTCCCGCGCCATCGTTACGCTGATCTCCGAGGAGGGCAGCGGACGCCCGATCGCGTTCAACGCGCTGTCGGTGATGCAGGTCGAGCTCGACGGCGCGCCCGTCGACGTCACCCATCTCGGGCTGGTGATGGTCGATCCCGATGCGCGCGGGCAGGGCCTGTCCTGGGTACTCTACGGCCTGACGACGCTCGTGCTGTTCCTGCGCGACGGCCTGCGTCCGCGCTGGATCTCCAACGTCACTCAGGTGCCGGCGGTGGTCGGCATGGTCTGCGAGACCTTCTCCGAAATCTATCCCTCGCCGCGCCCGGAGGCGCGGCAAAGCTTTGCCCATCTCCAGCTCGCGCGCGGTATCATGCGCCGGCATCGCAGCGTGTTCGGCGTTGGGGACGATGCCGGCTTCGACGAAAGCCGCTTCGTGATCACGGATGCCTATACCGGCGGCTCCGATGCGCTGAAGAAGACGTTTGCACAAGCGCCGCAACATCGCGACGCGCAATATGGCGAGTTTTGTGCCCGCGAGCTCAACTACGACCGCGGCGATGATTTCCTCCAGATCGGCCGTATCGATCTTGCGGCCGCGCGCAGTTTTCTGTTCGAGCAGGTGCCGCACCGCTCGCTGCCCGGTCTGCTTGTCGCATCCCTGATTCTCGCCCTGCAACGGCTGGTACTGCCGGTCGTCTATTGGCTCGACGACACCAGGGCCTTCGGCATGCTGCGGCCCCGGCAGGGGAGTGGTCGATGAGCTCGGCGGTCATCGCCAATGCGATCGTCAATCTCAGCGGCGCGATCGGGCTTGTCGTCGCTATGCTCGCTCTCCATCGCCGCGATGCGCGCAGTCTGCTGACCCAGCGCCTGCTGGTCGCGCTCGGCATCGTCGCGTTGTTGTTCCTCATGCGCGCCACGGCGTGGCTCACCGGAAGCTCCCTGATCGACGACCTCTCGGCGATTCCCGCGGCTGCCGTTCCGTTCGGCGCGCTGATCGTGACCGAAGGCATGCTGCGGCGGCACGCACCGCGCGCCATCAAGATCGCCGTGATCGCCGGCGTCATCGTGCTGGGCTTCGGCGGCGCCTTTGGCCTCGGCCATTTCGACATGCCATACGCGATTGCGCTGGTGCTGTTTCAACTCGGCGGCTTCGCGGCCTGCGCCTCGCTGCTCGCCACCCGCGACCGTCATTCCCTGATGGCGTCGGAAAACCGCAGCATCGACCGCATGACCATCGGTGCCGTCATCGTGCTGCCGTTCATCGTCACCGATTTCCACGCGTTGATGCCGAACATGCCGGTCAGGCTCGGTGCCCTCGGCGCGTTGCTGGTGGTCACCGCCGTCCTGATCGCCGGCGCGAGCAGCGAAGCGCGCTGGCACGGCGTGCTCCTGACCGTGCTGCGGCTCGCAAGCTCGACCCTGCTCGGCCTCGCCGCGGCCTTTGTTGCCCCCGATGTCGAAGCGGCTCAGGTCGCGCGCTTCTGCGCCATCGCCGTGTCGGGCGTGCTGACCATCGGCCTGATGACCGATACGCTGCGGGCTTACCTCGAGTCCCGCGCGCCGGGCGTGCTGAGCTCGGTCGCGATCTCACCGGCAACAACGCGCGATCAGCTCATCACGGAGTTGCTGCGCCATCCCCTGTTCGAGAGCGCGCGCCGCTACCGTGAAGTGGATCTTGCGGCCTACGATCCGCTCTTGCTGCGTAACCGTCTCGCGACGCATCGCGTGCTGCGGGGATCGGATGCGCCCTGGGGACACCCGCCGACCGATCCGGCCGTGGAGCGGCTGGTTTCGCTGATGGCGGCCGGCGGCGCGACGCATCTCGTCGTGCTCTCGTCCGATCCGGTCGATATTCTCGTACTGGCCGTTCCCGTGATCTCCGCCGATCCCGCCACCGAGACCGCAATCGCGCTGGTGCAGCGGATCCTGATCATGACGGACGATGTGGCGCACGCCCCATGACCTCCCAGGCTCGTATCGCGGTGAGGTGTTCCGTGGTTCCTATTCCGAAGACGTTGTACCTCAAGGACAATACGTAATTGTTGAGGTCAAAACGGGCCTTGCGGATTGTGATTTGAACGCAACTGCGATAAGGCTCGCCCGCATTCATGGCGGAGATGAGCTTTGTCGAAACAATCCTTGCGCGAGGAGGCCGAGCGCCTGATCCGCGAGACGATGGAAAAGAAGAACCTCGTCGTCAAGCAGGGCACGACTCGCATCGAGGCCGTCTGTGGCAAGTGCGGCGCGCCCAACCGGGTTCAGGCTCCCAAGGGTCAGACCCGTGTCAAGTTCGACTGCAAGCAATGCGGGCACCAGCAAGAGACGCTGTAGTCGATCCAGTGAGATCAATGCTTGGACCCTCATCCTGAGGGGCCCGCGAGGAGCGGGCGTCTCGAAGGATGCAGGCCACGGTCGGGCCTCATGGCGCCACGAGACTACCCGCCCTCCACAAATCTTTTGAACGCATCCGCATAGTCCGGATGCCAGCGCGACAGCGGCGGCCGGTTCTCGACGATGTCGCCGGCGGCCCAAAGCATGCGCTTTTCGTCGAGTTCGCGTGGCACGTCGTTGTCCGGGCAGAGGATGTAGAAGTCGCCGGCCTCGAGTCGCGTCATCATGAAATCGACCGTCTGTTCCGGCGTCCAGGCGCCGGCGGGCTTTTCGGTGCGGCCGCGCGCGGTGAGCCCGGTGAAGACGAAGCCGGGGATCAAGAGGTGCGCCGTGATGCGGCAATCCCTGGTGTTTCGCAGTTCGTGCTGGAGCGCCTCGGTGAACGCTTTCACGCCGGCCTTCGAGACGTTGTAGGCGGGATCGCCCGGCGGCGTGGTGATGCCCTGCTTCGACCCGGTGTTGATGATGAGGCCGGTCTTGCCGCGTGCGATCATGTTGGGCGCAAAGATGCGTGCTCCGTTGATGATGCCCCACATGTTGACCGCGATGATGCGCTGCCAATTGTCGGGCTCGCCGAACATCGTGCTGCCCGGCTGAATGCCGGCATTGTTCATCAGCACGTCCGTTCCGCCGAAGCGTTTCTGCACAGCGGCTTCCAGTTCCGTCAGGCTCTCCGGCCGGCCGACATCCACAACGGCAGCCATCACATGATCGCCGCCGCCGGGCGCGATCGATGACAGTTTTGTTTCAGCCTGCGCCAGCCGTACCGAATCGACGTCGGCGATGCAGATCTTCATGCCGAGCCTTGCAAACTGTTCCGCGGCGGCGAGACCGATGCCGGACGCGCCACCCGTTATCACGGCAACGTTATTGGCTGACAGGGCAGGGTGCGGCATGGGGATACTCCGGATCACGGCGCGCAGGGGCGATAGCAGGCTCGACCTATAGCACGGCAATCTCGCGACCATGCACAAGTCGGCATGGGAGGTCTTCGTTCCGCACCGGCTTTACGCCCTTTCGACACCGCTGTATTTTCGCCGACCTAACGATCCCGCCCAGATCGAACCCAATCAAGTCAGTCAGAGGGAGTGCAGCCATGGCTGTGTCACAGGCTATTCCGATCACGCGCCATCCGTTCGCCAACGGGTCCTACAAGCAGATGCTGATCGACGGCAAATGGGTCGACGCGGCCTCGGGCAAGCGCTTCGAGACCCGCAACCCCGCGACCGGCGAGCTGCTCGCAACCGTCGCCGAGGGCGACAAGGAAGACATCGATCGTGCGGTTGCGGCCGCGCGCCGCGCCTTCGAGGGACCCTGGAGCAAGGTCAAGCCGTTCGAGCGGCAGAACCTGCTGCTGAAGCTCGCCGATCTCATCGAGAAGAACTTTGACGAATTGGCGCAGCTCGACACGCTCGACATGGGTGCGCCCGTTAGCCGCACCCGCTCCTACAAGCTGCGCGTGCTCGGCATGCTCCGCTACTATGCGGGACAGACGACGGCCATTCACGGCGAGACGATCGAGAACTCGCTCCCGGGCGAGATCTTCTCCTACACGCTGAAGGAGCCGGTCGGCGTCGTCGGCGCCATCATCCCCTGGAACGGCCCGTTCACCGCGACGATCTGGAAGATCGGACCTGCGATCGCAACCGGCTGCACCGTGGTGCTCAAGCCCGCGGAGGAAGCGCCGCTGACCTCGCTGCGCATCGCCGAGCTTGCAATGGAGGCGGGCGTGCCGCCCGGCGTCATCAACGTGGTGCCTGGCTATGGCGAAACCGCGGGCGCGGCGCTTGCCTCGCACCATGACGTTGACAAGGTCGCCTTCACTGGCTCGCACGTCACGGGTCAGTCGATCATCCGCGCCTCGGCCGGCAATCTGAAGCGCGTATCGCTCGAGCTCGGTGGCAAGTCGCCGGACATCGTGTTTGCCGACGCCGATCTTGATGCCGCCGTGCCGGGCGCTGCGATGGCGGTGTTCGCCAATTCGGGGCAGATCTGCAGCGCAGGCACGCGGCTGTTCGTCGAACAGGCGATCTATGACGAGTTCGTCGGCCGCGTCGCCGAGTTCGGCAAGAAGTTGCAGGTCGGCAACGGCCTCGATCCCAACACCCAGATCGGCCCGCTGGTCTCCGAGCAGCAGCTCGAGCGCGTCACCGGCTATCTCGATGTCGGTCAGAAGGAAGGCGCCAAGGCGCTCGCGGGCGGTGGCCGCGTCACTGAGGGCGCGCTTGCAAAAGGCTACTTCGTCTCGCCGACCGTGTTCGCAGGCGTCCAGGACAACATGCGCATCGCGCAGGAGGAGATCTTCGGGCCCGTGATCTCCGCGATCGCCTTCAAGGACATGGACGAGCTCGTCAAGCGCGCGAATGCGACGATGTTCGGCCTCGGCTCGGGCCTGTGGACCCGTGACGTCAGCAAGGCGCATCATGTTGCCAAGTCGCTACGTGCCGGCTCGGTGTGGGTCAATTGCTATCAGGCAATGGATCCGGCGGTGCCCTTCGGCGGCTACAAGATGAGCGGCTATGGCCGCGAGTCCGGCAAGCAGCACGTCGAGGAATATCTCAACGTGAAGGCGGTCTGGATCAAGACGGCGTAACGATCATTGCTGTCCCGCATCTCGTGGGACGGAAAATTCTCCTTACAGGGGCGGCACCTTTTCCGGTAGCCGCCCCTCGCTATATGATCCGTATCCTTCCATAGCCATTTGGGGCCAGCATGAAATTCCCGGCGTTGTTTCAACCGTTGCAGGTCGGTCCGTACAAGCTTGCGCATCGTGTCGCGATGGCGCCATTGACGCGCATGCGGGCCGAGCGTGAGAGCTTTGCGCCGCGTATCCTCAACGCCGAATATTACGGCCAGCGCGCGACGCCCGGCGGTCTCATCATCGCCGAAGCCTCGCCGGTGCTCTCGCACGGCCGCGGCAATCCCGCCACACCGGGCATCTATTCGGACGCGCAAGTCGCCGGCTGGCGCAAGGTCGTCGATGCCGTGCATGCCAAGGGCGGCATCATCTTCCTTCAGCTTTGGCATGTCGGCCGCGTCTCGCATTCCTCCTTCCATGGCGGCGAGCTGCCGGTTGCCCCCTCCGCTATCCCGATCAGGGCCGAGGGCATGAAGGCGATGACCGCCGACGGCAAGATCGCCGATTACGAGACGCCGCGCGCGCTCGAAACCGAAGAGGTCAAGGGCATCGTCGAGGCGTTCCGGCAAGCTGCGAAGAATGCGCTCGCCGCCGGCTTCGACGGCGTCGAGATCCACGGCGCCAATGGCTATCTGCTCGAGCAGTTCTTGCAGTCACACAGCAACCGGCGCACCGATGAATATGGCGGTTCGATCGAGAACCGCGCGCGGCTGCTGCTCGAGGTCACGCAGGCCGCGATCGATGTTTGGGGTGCGAACCGCGTCGGCGTGCGGCTGTCGCCCTACGGCATCGCCAATGATTCCGGCGAGCCGGACCCGATGCCGCTCTATACGCATGTCGTGAGGGGGCTCGACAAGCACGGCCTTGCCTATCTGCACTTGATCGAGCCGCGCTCCAGCGGCTCGGGCCGCGCCGAGGTCAACTGGCAGAACGTGCCCTCGGCCATGTTGCTGTTCCGCCCGCTCTATGGCGGCGTCCTCATGACCGCCGGCGGCTTCACCGGCGAGACCGCGAATGCAGCGATTGCGGATGGCCAAGCCGACCTTATCGCCTTTGGCCGCATCTTCATCTCCAACCCCGATCTGCCGCGGCGCCTCGAGCACGACTATCCGGTCACGCCGTATAATCGCGCAACGTTCTACGGCGGCGAGGAGAAGGGGTATACGGATTATCCGGTGTATGACGAGCTCGCGCCGGCATGAGCCTCCTTCGTCATTCCGGGGCGATGCGAAGCGTCGAGCCCGGAATCCATTTCTCCGCCTGAACATGCCGCCCGATGGATTCCGGGCTCGTGGCTTCGTCGCGCCCCGGAATGACAGGAGGAAATGCCTATGGCCAAAGCCGCAATCGCCGCAGGAATCGCCACCGGCCAATGCCTCTGCGGCAAGGTCACTTTCGAGATCGACGTGCCGGCGCGCTGGGCCTGGCATGACCACTCCGCATCCAGCCGCCGCGCCCATGGCGCGGCCTATGCGACCTACGTCGGAAGCTGGAAGAAGCGTTTCCGCGTCACGGCCGGCAAGACCGCGCTGACCCGCTATGAGGACAAGGCGACCAAGACCGCGCGCAGCTTCTGCTCCCATTGCGGCACACCGATCGCCTATGAGCGCCCGCGCGGCCCGCACATGGTCAACATCCCCCGCGCGCTCTTCAATGAGCGCACCGGCCGCCAGCCGCTCTATCACATCGCGATCGAGGAGCTCCAGGAATGGGCCTATACCGGCGAACCGCTGGTGCCGCTGAAAGGTTTCCCCGGCGTGGTCTGGCAGCGCTCGAAAAAGAAGAAGCGCGCTAGCGGCGAGGATCCTTTTGAGCTCGGCCGCGAGGAGGCGCTTTAGCCTTCGCGGCGACCTTGGATTTGGCTGAAGCGTCCTTCCGCGGCGTCGCCTTGCGTCCTGCGGTCTTCGCCGGCATCGCGGCGACGAAGTCGAGCCCGCGCTTGACCCATCTCTTCAGCTCGGCATCGGTCTGGTAGCCCTCCGGCGCGACGCGCACGAAGCCGCTCATGATGCGCCCGCGCATTTCCATCGGGCTCGCATGCGGCTCCTGCAGCATGCGCGCATGCGCCTCGGGGCCGACGCGGATCAGCATCCCGCCGCGCCCGCTCACGGTGCAGCACATGGTGTTGTTCACCATGAAGCAGAGGCCGCCCATCATCTTCTTTTCCGCTACGTAGCGCTGGCCCGCCAGCAATTTGCGCACCCGTGCGGCGGTGTTCTCGTCATAGGCCATCGTATCCCCCTGTGCAGGTTCACGCCCGGGCATGTTCCCAGCTTACGCGCATCGGCGCAACGCAGCCATGACTGCGCTTCCTTGCGCCCAGCTCGCGACTTCGGCCATCATGCGTTCACCTCCGGCAGCGTCCGTGAGATCAGGAGGAAACATGAAGAACCGCATCACCGGCCGCTCCGCCTTTCTCGCGCTGCTCAAGGATGAGGGCATCACGCATCTGTTCGGCAATCCCGGCACCACCGAATTGCCGATCATGCACGCGCTGAAGGACCATCGCGATCTCAGCTATGTGATGGCGATGCAGGAAAGCCTGGTGGTCGCGATCGCGGACGGTTTTAGCCGTGCATCGGGGAAGCTCGTCGCCTGCAACGTCCATGTCGCACCCGGCCTCGGCAACGCGATGGGCTCGCTCTACAACGCGCAGTTCACGGGCACGCCGATGATCCTGACCGCGGGCCAGCAGGAGCAGGGCCACGGCCTGATGGAGCCGGTACTCTATGGTCCCCTGGTGCGCATGGCCGAGCCGTTGGTGAAATGGGCGGTCGAGGTGACGCGGCTGGAGGACCTGCCGCGCATCGTGCGCCGCGCCGCCAAGGTCGCGACGACCCCGCCGACCGGGCCGGTGTTCATCTCGTTGCCGGGCGATATCCTCAATAGCGAGGCCGGCATTGATCTCGGCCGTTCCACCCGCATCGATGCGCGCACAAGGCCGTCTGATGAGGCGCTGAAGGCATTCGCCGCACGGCTCCTCAAGGCCGAGCGTCCCGTGACCGTCACGATGGACGAAGTGGTCAAGAGCGATGCGCTGAAGGAAGCCGCCGAGCTCGCGGAGCTCTTGGGCGCGGCCGCCTATCAATCCTCCACGGCCTATGGCGCGCACTTCCTGTCGGAAAGCCCGAGCTTCATGGGCACGCTGGCGCGCGTCCAGAAGGCGGCGCGCGATACGCTTGCGCCTTACGATCTGCTCATCGCGCTGGGTGGTGACCCAGTACGAATGTCGGTCTATAGCGAGGTCGACCCGCTGCCCGATGGACTCCCCATCGTGCAGGTTGGCCTCGTCGATTGGGAGATCGCCAAGAATTTCGGCGCGGACATCGCGCTCAAGGCTGACGTGAAGGAAACGCTGCGCGCGCTGATCCCAATGCTCAAGGAAATGGGTGGCGCTGCGCTGGAGCGGCGCGCGAGGGAACGTCTCGCCGAGCTTGCGCCGAAGAACTGGAGCGCGCGCCGCGCTGCGCTGGTCGAGCAGATCACGAAGGCGAGGGACCGCACGCCGATCGATCCGGACTGGCTGACGCTGCAAATGGTCGAGGCGATGCCGAGCAATGCGATCCTCGTCGATGAAGGCCTCACCTCTGGCCGTCAGATCCCGAGCCTGCGCCCGCATCGCGACCGCTACGGCTATCATGGCCTCGCCTCCGGCGGCATCGGCTGGGGCCTGCCGGCCTCCGTCGGCGTCAGCCTGGCCAACCCAACGCGGCCGGTGGTCTGCTTCTCCGGCGACGGCAGCGCGATGTATTCGATCCAGTCGCTCTGGACCGCCGCCCACCACAAGCTGCCGCTGTCCATCGTCATCGCCAACAATGGCGGTTACCGCATCATCAAGCAGCGCCTGCTCGCCTTCCACGGCGATGACAATTATGTCGGGATGGATTTCATCGACCCGCCGGTGGACTTCGCAGGGATCGCGCGGTCACTGGGTTGCGAGGCGATCAAGGTGAGTGACCCGAAGGAGTTGAAGGCGACGCTGTCGTCCGCCTTCAACCGCCCCGGAACGAAACTGATCGAGGTGATGATAGACGGGAAAGTGTGAGGCACGACGCTTCCCCAACGTCGTCCTGGCGAAAGCCAGGACCCATACCGCGCGATCTCTGCAATGGGCAGGATGCTGGTTGCCCTTGTCTTCGCCAGACTTCTCGTGGGGTAAAATCTGAAAAACAACCCCATGCAAAGTAGCCGGTCTATCCCTTCCGCCCCACCCGATAGCCCGCCGCCGGGTGCGGCCCGGTGAGCCGGGCGCGGCCGGAACCGAACAGCTTTTCCCGCAGCGTACCCTTGGCATAGTCCGCCTTGTAGCGTCCGCGCCGGGTCAGCTCCGGCACGAGCATGTCCGAAATATCCTCGAAATCGCCGGGCGAGATCGCAAATGCCACGTTCAGCCCGTCGACGTCGGTCGCCTCGAACCATTCCTCGATCTTGTCCGCGACCATCTCGGGCGTTCCCACCACGACCGGGCCGGCGCCGCCGATGCCAACATGCTCGATCACGTCGCGCACGGTCCAGATGCGATCGGGATCGGCACGGGTGACGTTGTCCATCGCGCTGCGGCCGGCATCGTTCTGAACGTGACGGACCTGCTGATCGAGCTCGTAGCCGGAGAAATCGACGCCGGTCCAACCGGACATCAAAGCGAGCGCGCCTTCGGGGCTGATGTGACGGCGGTAGTCGGCGTATTTCTCCTTCGCTTCCGCCTCGGTCCGCCCGAGGATCAGCGTCATCATCGAGAACATCAGGATCTCGGCCGGGTTGCGCCCGAACTCGGCCGCCGTCTGACGGATCGCGGCAACGCGCGGCGCGATCACCTTCGCCGATGGCCCGGACATGAACACGCATTCGGCATGCTGGGCCGCGAACTGCCGCCCGCGCGGTGAGGTGCCGGCTTGATACAGCACGGGCGTGCGTTGCGGCGACGGCTCGCTCAGATGAACTGTGTTGTTGAGCCGGAAATTCTGCCCCTCATGCGTGACGCGATGAACCTTTGCTGGATCGGTGAAGATGCCGCGCGCGCGGTCGCGCAGCACCGCGTCGTCCTCCCAGCTCCCTTCCCAGAGCTTGTAGACGACCTCCATATATTCGTCGGCGATGTCGTAGCGGTCGTCATGCGCGGTCTGCCTGTCCTTGCCGGCGCCGCGCGCGGCGCTGTCGAGATAGCCGGTGACGACGTTCCAGCCGATCCGTCCCTCTGTGAGATGATCGAGCGTCGACATCCGTCGCGCGAAGGGATAGGGCGGCTCGAAGGAGAGGTTGGAGGTAACGCCAAAACCGAGATTCTGCGTCACCGCGGCCATCGCCGAAAGCAACAGCAGCGGCTCGTTCGACGGCGTCTGCGCGGCGTTGCGCAATGCTGCATCGGGACTGTTGCCATAGACGTCGTAGACGCCGAGCACGTCGGCCAGGAACAATCCGTCGAAGCGGCCGCGCTCCAGCGTCTTCGCCAGATCGATCCAGTAGGGCAGGCGATTGTATTCGGCGGTGCGATCGCGCGGATGGGTCCACAAGCCCGGCGATTGATGCGCGACGCAATTCATCGCAAATGCGTTGAGCCGAATTTCTTTTGCCATGCTTGTCCCTCGGCGCCACTATCCCCGGGCTCATCTCGATGCTATCGGTCCCCGGCAGTTGGCCAAGTCTTGCATCCAGCCTGCCCTTGGCAAGGCCAAATTCAAGAAGCTCCCGGCCGTTGGCAAGAGTCAATTGAAGAGTCGATTGCCAACGCCCGCCACTTCCGAAAGACGGCGTATCCCGCTACGCTTGTTCCAAATCCAGGCTTGAAAAAGAACGAAATGACCAGAGCCGACGCCATTACCCGCGCCCGCGACGATTTCACATCTGGGGCGTTCCTCGCAGAGCTCGACCGTCGCGTCGCCTATCGTACCGAGAGCCAGAACGTCTCGCGCGGCGCCGAGCTGCGTGCCTATCTGGAACAGGAGATGCAGCCTGCCTTTGCCGCGCTCGACTTCGAGAGCCGGCTGGTGGAATCGCCGAGCGGAAAGGCGCCGTTCCTGATTGCGGAGCGTATCGAGAGCGCGTCCGCGCCGACCGTTCTGATCTATGGCCATGGCGACGTCGTTGACGGCATGGAGGGCGAGTGGCGCGACAATCGCGATCCCTGGCGCACGACGACATCAGGTATTCGCGTCTACGGCCGCGGCACCGCCGACAACAAGGGCCAGCACAGCATCAACATGGCCGCGCTTCGCGCGGTGCGCGCCGCGCGTGGCGGCAAGCTCGGCTTCAACGCCAAATTCATCGTCGAGATGGGCGAGGAGATCGGCTCGCCCGATCTCGGCAAGGTCTGCGATCTCAACCGCGAGGCGTTGAAGGCCGATCTGTTCATGGCCTCCGACGGGCCGCGTTTGTCTGCGGATCGCCCGACGCTGTTCCTCGGCTGCCGGGGCGGCGTCCGCATCCATCTCGACGTCAACTTGCGCGATGGCGGAAATCACTCCGGCAATTGGGGCGGTGTGCTCGCCAACCCCGCGACGATCCTGGTGAACGCGATTTCCACGCTGGTTGACGGCCACGGCCGCCTCCAACTCGATGCCCTGAAGCCGCCGCGCCTCACCAACCAGATCCGAAGCTTCCTTGCCGACGTTAAAGTCGAGCCGACGGAAGACGAGCCCGCGCTCGCCGAGAATTGGGGCGAGGACGGATTGTCGGCAGCGGAGCGGCTCTACGCCTGGAACACGCTCGAAGTGCTGGCGATGTCGTCGGGCAATATCGAGAAGCCGGCGAACGCGATCCCGGGCCATGCTAACGCGGTGCTACAATTGCGTTTCGTGGTCGGCACCAGGATCGACGGCCTCGTCGACGCCATCCGCGCGCATCTCGCCGAAAAGGGTTTTCCGATGGTCGAGGTGCGGGCGGCGCAGAGCTTTGCCGCCTCACGCACCGATTTCGACAGCCCCTGGATCAAATGGGCCGCGGACTCCGTGCAAGCGACCACCGGCAAGGCGCCTGCGATCCTGCCGAATTTCGGCGGCTCATTGCCGAACGACGTGTTCTCCGAGATTCTTGGCTTGCCGACGATCTGGGTGCCGCATTCCTATCCCGGCTGCTCCCAGCACGCGCCAAACGAGCACATCCTGCTGCCATTGACAGAGGAGGCGCTGACCGTCATGGCCGGCCTGTTCTGGGACCTGGGGGAGCTACCGCGTCCGCTCGGCTAGGTGAAGGGCTCCGAAAGTCACATTCTAATCCGGCCCGATTTATGCCAGCATCCGGACGCCATTCCATAAGGGAGAAAAAAGTGAAACATTTCCGTAACTTCGGCCTCGTGCTCGCTGCCAGCTTGGTCGCGAGCCAGGCCGGTGCCGAGGAGCTGACCGGCACGCTCAAGAACATCAAGGACACCGGCGCCATCACGCTCGGCTTCCGTGACTCCTCGATCCCGTTCTCCTATCTCGACGACAACCAGAAGCCCGTCGGGTTCGCGATGGACATCTGCTACAAGATCGTCGACGCCGTGAAGAAGGAGCTCAAGCTCGACAAGCTCGAGGTCAAGCTCAACCCGGTGACCTCGGCGACGCGCATTCCGCTGATGGCCAATGGCACCATCGATCTCGAATGCGGCTCGACCACCAACAATGCCGAACGGCAGAAGCAGGTCGCCTTCACCAACACCCACTTCCTGACCGCCAGCCGCTACGTGTTCAAGAAGTCGAGCGGCCTCAAGTCGATCGATGACCTGAAGGGCAAGACGGTGGTCTCGACCGCCGGCACCACCAACATCAAGCAGCTCACCGAGGCCAACGTTGCGAAGAGCCTGGGCGCCAACATCATTCCGGCCAAGGACCACGCCGAAGCCTTCCTGATGGTGGAGACCGATCGCGCCGTCGCCTTCGTGATGGACGACATCCTGCTTGCGAGCCTCGTCGCCGGCTCGAAGTCGCCGGCCGACTATGTGATCTCCAAGGATGCATTCTCCAAGCCCGAGCCTTATGGCATCATGCTGCGCAAGGACGACGCCGCCTTCAAGAAGGTGGTCGATGCGGCGACCGCCGCGCTCTACACGAGCGGTGAAGGCGAGAAGATCTACAACAAGTGGTTCATGGAGAAGGTCCCGCCGAAGAGCCTGAACCTCAACACGCCGATCTCGGCCGAATTGAAGAACGAGTTCGCCAAGCCGACGGACTCGCCGAATCCGGACGACTATAAGTAAGCCTCGATCGGCTGCCGCCGGCGCAATGGCCTGATGATTGCATAGGTGGCGCCACAAGTTTTGCCTCTCCCCGCACGCGGGGAGAGGCCGGATCGCATCGAAGATGCGATCCGGGTGAGGGGGACTCTCCACGAGTCCAACTGGCAACTCCCTCGTGGAGACTCCCCCTCACCCCAACCCTCTCCCCGCAAGCGGGGCGAGGGGGCGCACCGACTGCGCCTCTGCTATTCGATGTCGTTTCATGCGGCGTTAGCTGCGATGTTCGCGCGGGGGACACGTGAACTACAACTGGAACTGGAAGATCTTCTTCGAGCCGAACCCGATGGGCACCGGCACCTATCTCGACATGCTGTTGTCGGGACTGTGGCTGACCATCAAGACGGCGCTGCTCGCCTGGATCATCGCGCTGATCTTCGGCTCGATCGTCGGCGTGATGCGTACGCTGCCGTCGAAGGCCGCCGACTGGTTCGGCTTTTGCTGGGTCGAGTTTTTCCGCAACATGCCGCTGCTGGTGCAGCTCTTCCTGTGGTTCTTCGTGCTGCCGGAATTGCTGCCGAAGGCGGCCGGCCTGTGGCTGAAGCAATTGCCGAACGCGCCGTTCTGGACGGCGGCGATCGGCGTCGGCCTGTTCATGTCGGCGCGCGTTGCCGTGCAATTGCAGGCGGGCATCTCCTCGCTGCCGCGCGGGCAGAAGATGGCGGCCACTGCATTGGGCCTCACCACCGTGCAGGGATACCGCTATGTGCTGCTGCCGATGGCCTTCCGTATCATCCTGCCGCCGCTGACCTCCGAGTTCCTCAACACCATCAAGAACACCGCGGTCGCGATCACCATCGGCCTGATCGAGCTGACTGGGCAGGCGCGCTCGATGCAGGAATTCTCGTTCCAGGTGTTCGAGGCCTTCACGGCTGCGACCATCCTCTATCTCCTCGTCAACGCCGTCGTCGTGACCGCAATGCGCTTCCTCGAGCGCTGGGTCGCGATCCCCGGCTACATCTCGGGGAAATAGCGATGCTCGGCAATTTTGATTTCGACGTCATCCGCCGCGCGCTGCCCTATCTGTTCTACGAGGGCATGACGTTCACGCTGACACTCACGGCGCTTGCCGCGCTCGGCGGCCTGATTTTCGGCACGGCGATCGCCCTGATGCGGCTGTCGGGCTACAAGCTGCTCGGCCGCATCGCCGGGCTCTATGTCGACTTCATGCGCTCGCTGCCGCTGGTTCTGGTCATCTTCTGGTTCTACTTCCTGGTGCCCTATATCGGCCAGTGGCTGACCGGCTCGGCGCGCCCGATCAAGGTCGGTGCCTTCGCCTCCTCGCTCATCACGTTCATCATGTTCGAGGCGGCTTATTTCTCCGAGATCATGCGCGCCGGCATCCAGTCGATCTCGCGGGGCCAGCCCGCCGCCGCGAGCGCGCTCGGCCTGACCTATGCGCAGACCATGCGCTACGTCGTGCTGCCGCAGGCGTTCCGCAACATGCTGCCGGTGCTGATCACGCAGACCATCGTGCTGTTCCAGGACACCTCGCTCGTCTATGTGCTGTCGATCCCGGACTTCCTCGGCGCCGCCAGCAAGGTCGCGCAGCGCGACGGGCGTCTCGTCGAGATGTACCTGTTCGCCGCAGTCGTCTACTTCACCATCTCCTGTATCGCGTCCTTCGGCGTCCGCCGCCTGCAGTCGCGCATCGCCATCATCCGGTAGGCTAGTTGCTCATGATCGAAATCAGTCACGTCAACAAATGGTACAGCCCGACCTTCCAGGTGCTGACCGACTGCACCACCAGCGTCACCAAGGGCGAGGTGGTCGTGGTCTGCGGTCCCTCCGGTTCGGGCAAGTCGACGCTGATCAAATGCGTCAACGCGCTCGAGCCGTTCCAGAGCGGTGAGATCACCGTCGACGGGACCAAGGTGCATGATCCCAAGACCAACCTGCCGAAGCTCCGTTCGCGCGTCGGCATGGTGTTCCAGCACTTCGAGCTGTTCCCGCATCTCAAGATCATCGACAACCTCTGCCTTGCGCAGGAGAAGGTGATCGGCCGTTCGCACGACAAGGCGCTGGCCAAGAGCATGCAGCTTCTGGAGCGCGTCGGGTTGAAGGAGCAGGCGCAAAAGTTTCCGGCGCAGCTGTCCGGCGGCCAGCAGCAGCGCGTCGCGATCGCGCGCGCGCTCGCGATGGACCCCATCGTCATGCTGTTCGACGAGCCGACCTCGGCGCTCGACCCCGAGATGGTGAGCGAGGTGCTGGACGTCATGGTCGACCTCGCGCGCGAGGGCATGACCATGATGGTCGTCACCCACGAAATGGGCTTTGCCCGCAAGGTCGCCAACCGCGTGATCTTCATGGACCGCGGCGAGATCGTCGAGGACGCCCCGAAGGACGACTTCTTCGGCAAGCCCAGAAGCGACCGCGCCCAGAAGTTCTTGTCGAAGATTCTCTCCCACTAACTCCGTCGTCATTCCGGGGCGCCTCGAAGAGGCGAACCCGGAATCTCGAGATTCCGGGCTCATTCGCTCCGCGAATGCCCCGGAATGACGAAACGAGGGGTGATCGGCGCCCCTGATTCGCGTATAAGCGCGCCAATTCCCGGAATTCCCGACAGGAGACCTCCCTTGGACTCGATCGCCTACGTCAACGGCTCATTCGTCCCGCTTTCGGAAGCCAAAGTCTCGGTCCTCGATCGCGGCTTTCTGTTCGCGGACGGCATCTATGAGGTCGCGGCCGTGCTTGAGGGCAAGCTGGTCGACAACGCCTCGCATCTGGCGCGGCTCGAACGCTCGGTCGGCGAGATCAAGCTGAAGCTCCCCGAGACGGTCGGGCGCATCACCGAGATCCAGAAGGAGCTTGTCGCGCGCAACAAGCTCGTCAATGGTTTGGTTTATCTCGAAGTGACGCGCGGCGCCGACACGGGCCGCGACTTCGCTTTCCCCAAGGGCGACGTCAAGCCGACGCTGG
Organism: Bradyrhizobium sp. CCGUVB1N3; assembly: GCF_024199925.1. Classification (NCBI taxonomy): domain Bacteria; kingdom Pseudomonadati; phylum Pseudomonadota; class Alphaproteobacteria; order Hyphomicrobiales; family Nitrobacteraceae; genus Bradyrhizobium; species Bradyrhizobium sp. CCGUVB1N3. The sequence goes on along the minus strand of NZ_JANADR010000001.1, from coordinate 4,602,233 downwards.
TCATGTTTACCTCCGAGAAGGACATCATCAACGCGGCCTCGGCAAAAACCGGCATCAACGTCATCACGGTACCCGACATCCGCTGGGAACGCCGCGACATCAAGAGCGTGGCGCTGCTGGCGCAGGTCTTGGCGAAGCAGGCGGCGGCGGAGGCCGGGGCGGGCGAAGCCTGGATGCTCGAAGATGGCTTCGTCACCGAAGGCGGCTCGTCGTCGGCGTTCATCCTGACCCAGGACGACGTCATCGTGACCCGGCAGAATTCGAATTCGATTCTGCCCGGCTGCACCCGCAAGGCCGTGGTGGCGCTCGCCGAAGAGCGCCAGCTCCGGGTCGAGGAGCGCGCCTTCACGGTCGCTGAAGCGCTCGCCGCCAAGGAGGCTTTCATCACCTCCGCGTCGCTGTTCGTCCAGCCGGTGGTCGCGATCGACGGCAAGCAGGTCGGCGGTGGCAAGCCCGGCCCGATGGCGACGCGGCTGCGTGAGATCTACGTGGACTTCGCCAAGGCGACGGGGGTTTAGGCCTCATACTCAGCTATCGTAGGGTGGGCAAAGGCGCGCTTGCGCCGTGCCCACGTCTTCTCTCAGGTTTGCTGAAAAAAAACGGTGGGCACGCTTCGCTTTGCCCACCCTACGAGATTTGCCCGCGAGGGGCGTCCCGCCCCGTCACGCCACCGACGCCTTCACCTTCACGGGATGAATCGCCCGGAACGCGATCGCGATCCTGTTCCACGCATTGATGGCCCCGATCAGCATGGTCAGGTTGACCGTCTCCTCATCGGAGAATTGCGCGCGGACCTGCGCGTAGACGTCGTCGGGCGCGTGCGTCTCCGAGATCAATGTCACTGAATCGGTCCAGGCCAGCGCCGCGCGCTCGCGATCGGTATAGAGCGGGGATTCGCGCCATGCATTGAGCAGATAGATGCGCTGCTCAGTCTCGCCCCGCTTGCGCGCGTCCTCGGTGTGCATGTTGATGCAGAAGGCGCAACCGTTGATCTGCGACGCCCGGATCTTGACGAGCTCGATCAGCGACTTTTCGAGCCCCGTCGACTGGATATGCTCCTCCAGCGCCATCAGGGCTTTGAGTGTGTCGGGGGCGGCCTGGTAGAAGTTCATGCGCGGCTTCATGGTCGTTCTCCTTGGGTTGGTCAGTGGGCTCCGCCCGCTGAGACTTGGTTGGGCTTCTTCAGAAAGAGGGACGCGATCAGGGCGACGATCAGCGCTGCGCCGAGCAGATAGAAAGTGTCGCTGAAGGCGAGGATGAAGGCCTGCTTCTGCACGACATGGCCGATCGCGACATAGGCGCGATGCGCCGCATCGGTGCGGTCGACGACGCCGTGATTGACGAAATACTGGGTCAGTTGTTCCAGCCGCGTGCGGGTCGACTGCTCGAAGACCGAGACGGACTGCATCAGCACGTTGGAGTGATACTGCTCTCGCTTGGTGAGCACGGTCTGCAATAGCGCAATGCCGACGGCGCCGCCGAGGTTGCGCATCATGTTGAACAGGCCGGAGGCCGAGCCTGCATTCTCCGGCTCGATGCCTGATGTTGCGACTGCCGACAGCGGCGCCATCACCAGCGCCTGGCCGAGCGCGCGGACGATGTTGGGCCACATGAGCTGATCGGCGGCAGTGTCGCTGGTCATGGTGATGTTCATGAAGTTTGAGCCTGCGAACAGCACGAAACCGATGCCGATGATGATCCGCGCATCGAAACGCTGCATCAGGCGCGGCACCAGCGGTATCAGCACGAGCTGCGGCAGTCCGGTCCAGGCCAGCACCATGCCGATCTGTTCGGCATTATAGCCCTGGATGCGTGCCAGATACTGCGGCAGGATGAACACGGAACCGTAGAGTGCGACGCCGAGCAGGAAGTTCGCGAGCATGCCGAAGCCGAAATTGCGGCGGACCAGCAGGCGCAGATTGAGTAGCGGCTTCTCGACAGTCAGCTCGATGATCAGGAACGCGATCAGCGCAACCGCGGCGATCACGGACAGCTTGACGATGAAGGGTGAGCCGAACCAGTCGTCCTTGTTGCCTTCCTCGAGCACGGTCTGAAGCGCGGAGAGGCCGATCGCCATGGTGATGATGCCGGCCCAGTCGCCGTCGCGCAGCAGCGCGAGCTTCATCGGCTTTGGTTCCAGCGCGTACCAGAGCATGCCGAGCATGATCGCGCCCGGAACCAGGTTGACATAGAAGATGTATTGCCAGCCCAAATTCTCGGTGAGATAGCCGCCGATGGTCGGGCCGATCGCGGGGGCAAAGGTCGCCGACAACGCGAACAGCGCAAGGCCCACCGGCTGCTTCGTCCGCGGCAGCAGCGTGATGATCAGCGTGAAGGCCATCGGGATCAGCACGCCGCCGGTAAAGCCTTGGACGGCGCGCAGCACGATCATCTGCGGCAGGTCCTGCGCCAGCGCGCAGGCCGCCGACAGGATCAGGAACAGGACCGCGTTGGTGAGGAGATAGACGCGGATGGAGAACACCTGGGCAAGCCATCCCGAAAGCGGGATCACCACGATCTCCGCGATCAGGTAGGAGGTCGAGATCCAGCCGCCATCGTCGATGCCGGCACCGATCGCGCCCTGGATGTCGGCGAGCGAGGCGTTGACGATCTGGATGTTCAGCACCGCCATGAAGGCGCCGAGCGTCGCGCCGATCACGGCGATCCAGGTTTTTGCGGAAACCGCGGGCGTGGCGGTCGCAGCCGGAGCTGGAATGGCTGCGGCGGCAGCGGAGTTGAGGGCGGGTTGGAGCGTGCTCATGGAAGCCTCGTCTCGGTTACGGAGACAGGATGAATTAGGCGGATGGTTTCGATAATCGCGGAAGTTTTGGAAGGATCGTTCGGCAAGACTTGACAATCCGGCCGAGACGGCGGCGTCAGCCGCCGTTCGCTGGCCTCGTGGTGTCGGCCACGCGCTTGCCCGTGTTGCGCTCGGCCGTGACGGCCGCCTTGGTGTTGACGGTCGGCACCGCCGACATGCCGGGCCGCAACAGGCCGCTCAGTCTGTGGTCGTCGAGCACGATCTTCACGGGCACGCGCTGCACGATCTTGGTGAAGTTGCCGGTGGCGTTGTCAGGCGGCAGCAGCGCGAATTCGAGCCCGCTCGCCGGCGACAGGCTGTCGACATGGCCGCGCAGCGTCTGATTGCGGAAACTGTCGATATGCAGTTCCACCGGCTGGCCGGCGCGCACATGGGTGAGCTGGGTCTCCTTGAAGTTGGCGACGACATAGACCGCATCGAGCGGCACCACCGCCATCAATTGCGTTCCAGCCTGCACGAGCTGGCCGACCCGCATCGAGCGGGCGCCGACCGTGCCGTCCACCGGCGCGGTGATCTCGGTGTAGGAGAGATTGAGCGAGGCCTGCGCCGCGACGGCGCGAGCGCGTTCGAGCTGCGCGACGGCCTTGGCGCGTTCGGTGGTGAGCACGTCGACCTTGCGCTGCGCGGCCAAAAGGCCTGACTTCGCGTGCTGCAATTGCGCGTCGCTGGCACGGAGCGCGGCATCGGTCTGCTGCGCGCGCTGGATCGTGCCGGAGCCCGATTTCATCAGGTCGTCGTAGCGCGCGCGTTCCTCCTGCGCGAATTTCAAATTGGCCTCTGCTGCAGCGACGTCGGCCGTGCTCTGTTCGATGATGGGCTGCTGCAGCGCGATCTGCGCATCGAGATTGCGGACCGAAGCCTCGCCGGCCGCAACGTCGGCGCGGGCCTGGTCGAGCGCCGCCCTGAAATCGCGGTCGTCGATCCGCGCCAGCATTTGGCCCGCCCGGACCTTCTCATTGTCGCCGACCAGCACCTGGGCGATGTAGCCGGAGACTTTTGGGGCGATGATGGTGGAGTCCGCCTTCACATAGGCGTCATCGGTGGATTCGAGGTAGCGCCCGGTCGTCATGTAGCCGTAGCCAAAATCGCCTGCTGCGGCGACGCCGAGCACCAGGGCGAGCGCAACAGCCGCCCGCTTGATCGCCAACCGGGACGGGCGAAGACTGATTTTTGTATTGGGTTCAGTGACATAAGCGGCGTTCGACATGGCTTCCTCGCGAGATTTCCGGGCGCCCCTTTGCGAAAGGACCCGTCCTGTGACGGTAAGATGCGCTGTCCCGCCCGTTGTGATAATCCCCGAAGAACTGGAAGCATTATCCAGCATGAGCGGATAATCGGAGCCTCGATCATGGACCGCTTCACCAGCCTCACGGCCTTCGTCCGGGTGGTCGAAAACGGCGGATTTTCCGCCGCCGCCCGCCGCCTCAACATGTCGACGACCATGGTGAGCAACCACGTCCAGGCACTGGAAGACCGGCTCGGCGTGCGCCTCCTCAACCGCACGACGCGGAAAGTGAGCCTCACCGAAATCGGCCAGGCCTATTACGACCGCTCGACGCAGATCCTCGCCGAGCTCGAACAGGCCGACGACATCGCCGGCGCGCTGCAATCGACGCCGCGCGGCACGCTGCGCATCCACAGCGCCACCCATATGGTGCCGTTCGTCGCGCCGGTCGTGGCCGAATTCCTGTCGGCCTATCCCGAGGCGAAGGTCGACTTGCGCATGGGCGAAGCCAATGTCGATCTGATCGAGGAGGGCTTTGATCTGGCGCTGCGCATGACGTCGCCGCCGGATTCCAGCCTGATCGTGCGAAGCCTTGCGACCTGGCGCCACGTACTGTGCTGCTCACACGCCTATATCGAGGCGCGCGGGCGCGTGCAGCAGCTCGAGGAGCTTGCGGAGCACAATTGCGTGCGCCATCTGAACTATCCCTTCGAGGAGTGGCGCTTCCTCGATCGCAAGGGAAACCCAGCATCGGTCCGCGTATCCGGCACTCTTCTCACCAACAGCGGCGAGGCCCTGCGCACCGCAGCGCTGCAAGGTGCCGGCATTTGCCTGGCCGCAGGTTTCATGGTGCACGACGATCTCGAAGCCGGCCGCCTGGTTCGCCTGCTGCCGGAATACCGGCCCGTCGAGCTCTCGATGAACGCCGTCTATCCGCATCGCCATCATCTGTCGGCGAAGGTGAGGACTTTCATCGACATGCTCGTGCACCACAGCGCCGAGCAGCAGAAGCTGATCAATCCCTACGCCTGAGCGTCCAGGCGCCGATTATTTCGGCGCCGGCAGCCGGCCGAATACCTTATCCAGCGCCATGCCGATGGCGAGCAGCCGCAGGTCGCTGCCCGCGGGGCCATCGAGCTCGAGCCCGATCGGCAATTTGCTCCTCGCACCCAAGGCAATCGGAATCTGGATGCCGGGAATGCCGGCATTGCTGCCGGGATCGGTGTTCTGGATGAAGAGCCCAAAATTCTCCAGGCTGCTGGAATCAGGGTTGGAGGGAATGGCAACCCGCGGCGTGGTCGGGAAGGCGATGGCATCGAGCCGGTTGCTTGCAAACGTGTCGCGGTAGAGTGCCTGCAGCGCCGGACGGGCGGTCTTGATCGCCGCATCGTAGACCGGCTTGGCGTCCACCAGCGTGCCGTCGGGCGCGGGGAGTTTGCGCGGGAGCACGAGGCCGTCATAAGTACCCTTCACGTCGGGGCTGGCGATTCCTTCCGCGAGCGCCGCGATGGTGATGCCGGTGCCGGTGTGCGCGAGATAGGCGACCATGTCGTCATAGGCTTCATACAGCGCGACGGGAAATCCGACCTGGCCGTTGAGTTCGGCGACTTGCGGCATCTCGATCTCGACCACGGTCGCGCCTTGCGACTTGATCTGCTCGAGCGCGGCGCGGAAGGCGGCGTCGGTATCGGCATCGAGATTGGCCAGCATGCTCCTGACGAGGCCGATGCGCACCTGCTTGAGATCGGCCGGCAGAACCGCGTCGCCGCCGGTGATGACGCGGTCGAGCAGTGCGACGTCAGCCATGGTGGCGGCCATCGGGCCTGCAGTGTCGCGGGTATGCGAGATCGGCGCGATGCCGGCTTGCGCATAGCGTCCGACCGTCGGACGCAGCGAGGCGCAGCCGTTCAGCGCGCCGGGCACCCTGACCGATCCGCCGGTGTCGGTTCCAAGGCCTCCCGCGACGATCCGCGCGCCGATTGCGGCACCCGTTCCGGATGAGGATCCGCCGGCGATCAGGGAGCGATCATAGGCGTTGCGCACGCCGAGCTCGGCGCCGGTCTTGAACGCGGTGTTGTAGCCGGAGATGCCGAAGGCGAGCTCGTGCATGCTGGTCTTGCCGAGAATGATCGCACCCGCTGCGCGTAAGCTCGCCACCACCAGCGCATCGGCTTGCGGAACGAAATCCTTGAGCGCAGGCGTTCCGGCCGTGCAGGGCAGCCCCGCCACCTCGATATTGTCCTTGATGACGATAGGAACGCCGCCGAGCGGCTTGTCAGCCCCGCTCTTCGCCCGCGCATCGAATGCAGCAGCTGCCTTGAGCGCGCCCACCTCATCCAGGGTGACGAAGGCATTCAGGTCGGCGCTGGCCTTGGCGCGCGCGAGCGCTTCCGTGGTGAGCGCGTGGCTGGTGATCCTTCCGCTGCTTATATCGGCCGCGGCCTGTGTCAAGGTGAGCTGGTCGTAATCCGTCATGATGCGTTACCCGATTGCGGGGACGCGATCAGGGGTCCCCATCAGCGGAATGAAAGCTGAAGCCTCGCTGCCGCCGCGTCAACCGTAGCTCCGCATTTTTTGCGATGGTGAGGCGGACAGGTTTGCCAGCAGGGCCTCCACCTGGGCCTTGACCTTTGCGATCGCGGCATCCTTCACCGGGCCGTAACCGCGGATGTCCATCGGGGCCTTGGCGATGGCGACGATGTCCGACAGCGTGTCGGCATCGAGGCGGGTGAGCATCGTCTCGATCAGTCCTTCGTACCAGGTGATCAGCTCCCGCTCTGCGCGCCGCTCGGCGGTGTAGCCGAACGGATCGAACGGCGTGCCGCGCAGCCCCTTCAGCCGTGCGAGCACGGCAAGCGGCATCTGGATCCACTGCCCGAAGGCGCGCTTGCGCGGCCGGCCGCGCGCGTCGCGCCTTGAGGTGAGGAAAGGCGGCGCCAGATGGTAGTTGACCCTGAAATCGCCGTCGAACTCGCGCTTGAGCGCGTCAAGGAAGCCGGTCTGCATGTGCAGGCGCGCCACCTCGTATTCGTCCTTGTAGGCCATCAGCTTGAACAGGGAGCGCGCGACCGCATCGGTCAGCGCCGCGCTGCCAAGGCTGGACTCAGGCTTGCGTATCTTCGCGATCATCGCCCGATAGCGCGCCGCATAGGCCGCGTCCTGATATGCAGTCAAAAATTCGACACGACGGTCGATCACCTGATCGAGCGTCTCGGCGATGGGAGCGCCCTCCGGCTCGGAGAGAGAATCCGGATCGGCCGCGGCGATCCGGCCCCAGGCGAAGGCTTGCTTGTTGCGCTCGACCGAGACGCCGTTTAGCTCGATCGCGCGAAGCAGCGCCTGGAGCGAGACCGGCACAAGGCCCTGCTGCCAGGCAAAGCCGAGCATGATGATGTTGGCATAGACGGCGTCGCCGAGCAGCCGTTCGGCGAGCGCATTCGCATTGATGGTGTCGAGGTTGGCATCGCCGATGACCTGGCCGATCGCGCGCAGGCGGGCGGGCGACGCGAGATCGGCGTCGCGGAAGCGGACGACGTCGCCGGTCGGCATCTCCGCGGTGTTGATCGCGGCGCGCGTGCCTCGGTGGTAGGTGCCGGAGGCTTTTGGCGAGGAGCTGACGACGAGGTCGCAGCCGATCAGCGCATCAGTGGCGCCCTGATCGATACGGACCTGATGCAGCGCCTCCGGGCTTGCTGCGAGACGGATGTAGCTCAGCACGGGGCCGAATTTCTGCGCAAAGCCGGTGAAATCCAGCACCGAGACGCCGCGGCGTTCGAGATGCGCCGCCATGCCGATCAGCGCGCCGACGGTGATCACGCCGGTGCCGCCGACGCCGGTCACCAGGAGATCGTAGGGCCGCTCGAGCGCCGCGGGCGCGGGCAGGGGGAGCGTGGCGGTGCGGCCCACGGCGTCGACGTCGCTCGCCGTCTTCTTCCGGCGCGTGGCCCCTTCGACGGTCACGAAACTCGGGCAGAAGCCGTTGAGACAGGAGAAATCCTTGTTGCAGGCCGACAAATTGATCTGGCGCTTGCGGCCGAACGGCGTCTCCTTCGGCTCGACGCTCAGGCAGTTGGACTCGACCGAGCAGTCGCCGCAACCTTCGCAGACGAGGTCGTTGATGTAGGCAAAACGCTTCGGGTCTACCATCTGGCCGCGCTTGCGCCGGCGGCGCTTCTCGGTGGCGCAGGTCTGCTGATAGATCAGCACGGAGACGCCGGGAACCTCGCGCAACTCGCGCTGCACGGCATCCATCTCCTCGCGCGGATGGATGGTCACGCCGCTGGGCAAATCCGCAGGCGAGAAATGAGCGGGATCGTCCGACACCAGCGCGATGCGCGAAACGCCCTCGGCGCGGACGCTGTGCGCGATCGCGTGCACGCTGATGGGGCCATCGACCGGCTGGCCGCCGGTCATCGCAACCGCATCGTTGAACAGGATCTTGTAGGTGATGTTGGCTTTCGCGGCGATCGCCTGCCGGATCGCCATCGAGCCGGAGTGATAGTAGGTGCCTTCGCCGAGATTCTGGAACACGTGCTTGTGGCCGGTGAACCTTGACGAGGCTGCCCAGTTCACGCCTTCGCCGCCCATCTGGATCAGCGACGAGGTCTCGCGGTCCATCCAGCTCGCCATGAAGTGGCAGCCGATGCCGGCCAGCGCCTTGGAGCCTTCGGGGACTTTTGTGGACGTGTTGTGCGGGCAGCCGGAACAGAAATACGGCGTGCGTGTTGCGCCGCTGACGGTGATCACGCGCTGCGCCTCCGGCGACAGTGCGGCCGCGCGCGCGGTGAGGTTCAGCCCCGGAAACATCGGGTCGAGCCGTCGCGCCAACACGCCCGCGAGCGCCCGCGGCGATAATTCGCCAATCCAGGAGATCAGCCGCGCCCCTCGCTCGTCGTGCTTGCCGACCATGCGCTCAGGCTTTGCACCGGGATAGTCGTAAAAATACTCCTTGAACTGGCTCTCGATGATGCCGCGCTTTTCCTCGACGACCAGAATCTCCCGCTTGCCCTTCACGAACTCCATCGCGTCGTGCAGCGCCAGCGGCCAGACCATGCCGACCTTATAAAGGTCGATGCCGATGCTGCGGCAGGCAGCTTCATCGAGGCCCATCAGCCGCAGCGCCTCCATCAGGTCGAGATGCGCCTTTCCGGTGGTGACGATGCCGTAGGTCGCGTGCGGGATATCGTAGATGTGCCGGTCGATCGGGTTGGCCTTTGCGAAGGCGTAGACCGCGTGCTTCTTCGCCTCCAGCCGCTCCTCGATCTGCGGCCCGGGCAGATCCGGCCACCTATAATGCAGGCCGCCCGGCGGCGGCGTGAAGTCCGGCGTGCGGAAGTCGCGCGGCGGACGCAACGCGACGGAGGCGCCTGATTCCACGATCTCCGAGATCGCCTTGAAGCCGACCCACATGCCGGAGAAGCGGCTCAGTGCGTAGCCATATTCGCCGAACTCCAGATACTCGCTGACGCTCGCCGGATGCAGCGTCGGCATGAACCAGCTCATGAAGGCGACGTCGGACTGGTGCGGCATCGAGGAGGAGACGCAGCCGTGGTCGTCGCCGGCGACCACCAGCACGCCGCCATGCGGGGAGGAGCCGTAGGCGTTGCCATGCTTCAGCGCGTCGCCGGAACGATCGACGCCCGGCCCCTTGCCGTACCAGAGCCCGAACACGCCCTGCACCTCGCGGTCGGCTTGCGTCTCGACCTGCTGCGAGCCGAGCACGGCGGTCGCGGCGAGATCTTCGTTCACCGCGGGCAGAAACTCGATGCGATCTCTCGTCAGGCGATCCTTGATACGCCACAGCTCGAGGTCGACGCCGCCGAGCGGCGAGCCGCGATAGCCGGAGATGAATCCGGCGGTCTTCAGTCCCGCGGCGCGATCGCGGCGGGCCTGATCGAGCGCGATGCGGACGATCGCTTGCGTGCCCGTCAGGAAGACGCGGCCGTCCTCGCGGTCGTAGCGGTCGGAGAGCTCGTAAGCATCGAGTGATGGAATAGCGTCCATGGCGGACCTCGCGCGGCGTCCCTGCCGGATGGGCGAAGGTTAGCCCCTGATGGGTGGTAGGTCTTACCTATTCATCCCGTCCGGAGCTTCGATTTCGGTAGGATTTTGCAGCACATAACATCATATGGTAGAAATGTCCGAATTGAGGTGCCTCCATGATCGAAGAGCAGGACACGCGGATTCTCGCACATCTTCAGAAGGATGGCCGCGCCACCAACCAGCAGCTTGCCGATGAGGTCGGCATGTCGACCTCGGCATGCTGGCGCCGGGTGCGCGCGCTGGAGGAGGCTGGAATCATTCAGGGTTATGCGGCGCTGGTCGCGCGCGAGCGGGCGGGGTTTGCAATGTCGGCGGTCCTGCACGTGTCGCTGGAGCGGCACGATGCAAAATTCGTCGACGAGTTCGTCTCGCGGGTGACGAAGCGTCGCGAGGTGCTGGAGTGCTTTGCGACGACGGGCGATGCCGACTATCATTTGCGCGTCGTGGTGCAGGACATGGCGGCCTACAACAAATTCCTCGACGAGTTCATGTTCCGGATTCCCGGCATCCGCTACGTCCGCAGCAACGTGATCCTGAAGGAGATCAAGACCGGCGTGGCGCTGCCGTTCTGAGTGTGCTGCCGTAGGGTGGGCAAAGGCGTGCTCTTTGGCGCGCCGTGCCCACCATCTCTCCACGATTGCGAAAAGTGGTGGGCACGGCGCAAGAGCGCCTTCGCAAGCTTATTGCTGCCGTTTTGATTGGACACTTGCACCGGTCCATCTCCTCACCCCGAGGAGGTCGCGGAGCAGTCGTCTCGAAGGGCGACAAAGCGCAGGCGCGATATCAATCTCCCGTAAACCAAATCAGGGCTGCAAATCCGTAAAGGAGTCGTACGAGGATGCCGCCCGCCGGCGTGAGAGGCCGCGTCCACCGTAGTTTTGCGCACAGTTTTGCACCGTTCGTTCGCAGCTCGTTCACTTTGATTGCGGGTTTGCAAGGAGCAATAACGACCACTTAGGCGGTCGTCGCGGATAAAGTCCTGGGAAAAAACGGCAGGAATGCCCGGGAGTTGAGACCTTGCAGACGACCCTCGCGCGCACATTTGCAGCGTTGAGTGCCATCAACGAAGCCATCCTGTATGCGAAATCGCCGGACGAGCTGTACCAGAAGGTCTGCGACGCCGGGTTTTCGAGCGGGGATTTTTTTGCGGTCTCGGTGTTCCTGGTCGAGCCGGACGGCCAGCGGCTGCGCTTTGCGGCCGGCTGCGGCGACGACGTCCCCCGGCTGCGGTCGATCAACATCACCGTCGAGGAGGGAACGCCGGAAGGATCAGGCGTCGGCGGCGTGGCGTTTCGCGAGCAGCGGCTGTGCATCAGCAACGACTTTCTCAACGATCCGCGTTCGCTGGCGTGGCGCGAGGGCGCCATCAAGGCCGGCGTCGGTGCGGCCGCGGCGCTGCCGCTGATCTGCAACGGCAAGAGCGTCGGCGTACTGTTCGCCACGCGCACCGAGGCCGGATCGCTCGACGAGCAGATGGTCTCGCTGTTCACGCGCATGTCGTCCAACATCTCTTATGCGCTCGAGAATCTCGAGCGTGAAACGGCACGCCTCAATGGCGAAAAGGCGATGCGGCGGCTGAACCGCATGTTCAGCGCCATCAGCGCGACCAATGAAGCCATCCTGCGCGCCAAGACCGAGCTCGAGCTGTACCAGCTCGTCTGCGACGCCTCCGTGCACAGCGCCAAGTCGATTGCGACCATCGTCCTGCTCCGCGAGCAGGGTTCACACTGGTTGAAGCCGGTGGCCGGAACGGGCGAGAATCTCGAGCTGGTCACCCAGGCGCGCTATTCGATCGATCCGGAGAACCCGTTCGGCCGCGGCATTTCCGGCCAGGTGTTCCGGACGCAGGAACCGATCGTCGAGGACGATCTCTCCAGCCGCACCAAGGGAACGCCCTGGGAGCAGGTCACCGTCGATACCGGCGTCGCGGCTTGCGTGGCCGCGCCGCTGATCAAGTGTGGCGACAGCGTCGGCGTGCTGCTGTTCTTCATCAGTCGGTCCTGGGCGAAGGACCAGGAGATCGTCGGCCTGCTGCTGCGCATGGCGGAGAACGTCTCCTTCGCCCTCGACAACTTCGCGCGCGACGAGGACAAGGCACGGATCGCTGCCGAGGAGGAGCGGCTGGCGCGGATGTATGCCGCGCTCGGCGCCACCAATGAGGCGATTCTGCGCGCGCGATCGCGTGCCGAACTGTTCGATCTGGTCTGCGAGGCCACGGTACAAGGTGCAAAATTCGCCTCGACCACGATCTTTCTGGCCGATCTTGACGCCGAACTGCTCCGTGTCGTGTCGAGCTATGGGCCGCATGCGGAAGATTTACGCAACCAGAGGTTCGCCCTCACCGACGCAGTGCCGGAGGGACGAGGGTTGACCGGAACCGCCTTCCGGACCCGCCAGACCTATATCAGCAACGACATCCTTGCCGACGAGCGCATCAAGCCGTGGCACGAAAGCGCGCGTCGCGCCGGCATACATTCTTCAGCGGCCTTGCCGCTGTTCAACGGCGGTCGGGTCGAAGGTGTCTTCCTCTTCAATGCCGTGGAGCGCGACACGTTTACTCCGGAGTTCGTCGAGTTGCTCCGGCGGTTGCAGGCGAACGTCGCATTTGCGCTGGAGAACTTCGACCGCGCGGAGGAGAAGGCTCGGGCCGACAGGCAGCGCGACAGGCTGAGCGGCATGTTCGAGGCGCTGTGCGCGACCAATGAAGCCATCATGCGCGCCAAGACGCGCGAGGAGCTGTTCGAGGTGGCCTGCCAGGCCGCCGTTCTCGGCGGGATGTTCGCCTCGACCACCATCGGCCTCATGGATCCGAAGGGCGAATTCGTTCGCGTCGTCGCGGCCAAGGGCCGCAAACACGAGCGGATGCTCGGTCGCACCTGCGTCGTCTCCGCCGATCATCCCGAAGGCAGCGGCCTGATCGGCGCGTCGATACGGACCCGCCGGCCCTGCGTGATGAACGATTATCTGAACGATCCGCGCTCCGAGCATTGGCGCACCAAGGCGAACGAGGACGGCACCCGTGCGGCGGCGAGCTTCCCGTTGCTGCGCGCAGGTCGCGAGCCGATCGGCATCCTGCTGTTCCTCGCGCCCGAGGAAAATACCTTCACGCCCGACCTCGTCGAGTTGCTGGAGCGCCTCGCGGAAAACGTCTCCTTCGCGCTCGACAATTTCGACCGCGCCGAAGAGAAGGCTCGTACCGAGGATCAGAAGGAGCGCCTGACGCTGATGTTCGCGGCGCTGAGCGCGACCAACGAGGCGATCATGCGGGCGAAGTCCCGTGCCGAATTGTACGAGCTGGTCTGCCAAGCGGCGGTGCTCGGCGGCAAGTTCACCTCGACCACCATCGCGCTCGCCAGTGCCGACAGCGACCAGCTCGAGATTGTCGCTACTGCCGGTCCGTCCTCGGAGACGACACGGAACGTCAGGCTGTCCATCGACGCTGCGCGCCCCGAAGGTCGTGGCATGAGCGGAACGGCGTTCCGCACCCGGCAACCCTGCATCAGTAACGACTATCTGAACGACAACCGGGTCGCCGCGTTCCATGCCATCGTTCGCAGCGACCGGGCACGGTCGGGCGCCGCATTCCCGTTGATTGCGCACGATCAGGCCGTCGGCGTCATGATTTACATGTCGACCGAGCAAGCTGCCTTCACCGGCGAGTTCGTCGAGCTGCTCCAGCGCCTCGCCGACAACGTCTCCTTCGCGATGGAGAATTTCGACCGTGCCGACGAGAAGAACAAGGCCGACGAGCGCATCGAATATCTCGCGTCCCATGACAGCCTGACCAACCTGCCGAACCGCGAAATGTTCAACGGACTCTTGCGCGCGGCGATCGATACGGCGCAGCGCCACGAACACCGGTTTGCCCTGCTGTTCATCGACCTCGACCGGTTCAAGGTCATCAACGATTCGCTCGGCCATGAGGCGGGCGACCTGCTCCTGCTCGAAGTCGCTGATCGGCTGCGCAGCGCGCTGCGGACGAGCGACGTGATGGCGCGGCTCGGCGGCGACGAGTTCGTGGTCATCCTCGACCAGTGCGGCGAGATCGACGACGTCCAGCGCATCGCAACGGGGCTTCTGACGGCCCTCGCGCAGCCGATGGAGCTTGCCGGTCACGAGTGTCACACCACGGCCTCGATCGGCATCGCGATGTATCCGGCCAACGGCGCCGACGCGCAGACGCTGACCAAGAATGCCGACATGGCGATGTATCTCGCCAAGGAGGACGGCAAGAACGGCTACCGTTTCTTCTCCAACGAGGTGAAGACGCAGTCGATCGAGCGGCTGTCGCTGGAAAGCGCGCTGCGCCGGGCGCTGGAGCGCGAGCAGTTCGCGCTGAACTACCAGCCCAAGGTGGACATGGCGACCGGCCAGATCACCGGCGTCGAGGCGCTGCTCCGCTGGACGCATCCCGAGCTCGGCAGCATATCGCCTGCGCAGTTCATTCCGCTCGCCGAGGAGACCGGCCTGATCGTTCCGATCGGCCGTTGGGTGTTGAAGGAGGCCTGCGCGCAGGCCATGGCCTGGCAGCGCCGCGGCCTCTTGCCGCTATCGATGGCGGTCAATTTGTCGCCGCGGCAGTTCGCCGACGAGCACCTGTTGCAGGATGTCGACGAGGCGCTCGCGGCGAGCGGCATGTCGCCGGTGCTGCTCCAGCTCGAAGTCACCGAAAGCATGATGATGCGCAACGTCGGTCGCGCGTTGAAGGTGCTCGACGCCATCCAGAGCCGCGGCATTCGCCTCGCCATCGACGACTTCGGCACCGGCTATTCGTCGATGTCGCTGATGAAGCATTTCCCGATCGACACCATCAAGATCGACCGCTCGTTCGTGCGCGACCTGCCGCATGACAGCGAGGACCAGGCGATCGCGCAGGCGATCATCAGCATGGGCAAGGCGCTCGGCATGACGGTGGTCGCCGAGGGCGTCGAGAATGTCGAACAGGAGACGTTCCTGCGTACCCATGGCTGCGACGAGATGCAGGGCTACCTGATTGCCAGGCCGCTGCCGGCGCGGCAGATGGCCGAGCTGCTGCGACCCACGGCGCCGCCACTCCAGCCCGAGCAGGACGCAGGCAGCGAGGCGGAGACCGCATCACGGCTGAAACGCGCTGTCGTCTGACGGTAGCGGGTGCAACTCGCGAATTGCGGGATCATCGCCCTCCGATTTGCTCGGAAAATCCTGCGGTCCCGTCAGCGACGTCTGCTCGACGAACAGTGCGAGGATCGTGCGTGCGCCTTCAGCGAAGCTCGCGCTTTCGGTCAAGCCAAGCGCGCAACACCACGTACCGCTCATCGGCTCGTGATCGTCGAACACCGCCATGGCGGGCCCCCACCACCACGCCGGCGCCGGCGAGCGCTCGTTCTCGGGCACGGCGTGCCAGCGGGCGAACTCGTCCATCACGCGCTCGAACTCCAGGCGTTGAGCCTGATGCATTGCTTCGGTGCTCCCTGTCCCGCGCCTGAAAACAAGCCGATCAGTTAAGGACTCGGTGACGGCCTTGACGCGGTGAGAAAATCCGCTCGCGCAAATCCTGGCGAGCCATTCAGGCCGACCTCATCGTCGGCCGCACGGGTAACAGGCGACTGGGGCTTTTGCCGGCGCCGACCGCGTTGGTGTGTTCTAGCCGCCAAGGCTACCGCCCGGCAAGGCATGGGGTCTACGGATGCCTAACGTGAGTTTAGCAGAAGCCTCGCCGTGCCGCCACGCTAGCGATTGAACGGCCGCTTGCGGCTGAACAAGAGATAGAGCGCGCGGGGATTGGTGGTCAGATAGCGCCACAACAGGCGCCGCGGCTCGAGCAGGGTGCGCCAGGCCCATTCCAGCCCGATCGTCTGCATCCATCTCGGCGCGCGGCTCCGGCTGCCGGACAGGAAATTGAACAGGCCGCCGGCGGTCTTGATGACGCCGACATTGGCGAGATGTGGCGTGTACTCCTCGACGAAGGCCTGCTCGAAGGGCACGCCGAGCGCGACCCAGAGATAATCGGGCGCGAGCGCGTTGATCTCGTTGACCTTGGCCCGCAA
Organism: Bradyrhizobium sp. CCGUVB1N3; assembly: GCF_024199925.1. NCBI lineage: Bacteria > Pseudomonadati > Pseudomonadota > Alphaproteobacteria > Hyphomicrobiales > Nitrobacteraceae > Bradyrhizobium > Bradyrhizobium sp. CCGUVB1N3. Next base: position 4,586,119 of record NZ_JANADR010000001.1, on the reverse strand, counting down.
CGCGTCGCCGCGCAGATAGCCATGGCTGTGTCCGACGATCTTCAGGTTCGGGTACATCTTCTGAACCCGGGCCACGGCAGCAGCGTTCTCGGCTTCGCTGGCGCCGAGCATGTAGAACGTCCGGCCGGCGGCTTCGGCCTTGCGGGCAACGACATGGAAGAGGTCGGTGGTCGCGACACGTTCCGGCAGCGGGAACCATGATTGCAGCTTGGAGGCCGCGACCAGCGGCTGGCCGTCGGCATTGATCAGGTCGGCAGCGCGGAACAGACGCTCGGTTTGCGGCTCGGTCGAGCAGCGCGCCAGCACTTCACCATTGGCGGAGGTCAGATAAAGCGGCCGGCCGATGCGATGACGTGGGTCGGTCGCCTCGATCATGAAGTCGGCGGTCGCTTCCAGGTCGAGCGCTGCCATGCGAAGACCACCGACGGTGGTCCGTGGGACCTCGGCAGTCGCGGCACGTCCGACCAGATTGACGCGGCGCTCAAGCATATTGTTTGCCTCGCTGGCGCGATTGGGTCGCGGGATTGAGCTCGTTGAGGATGACGCCGACGAGCTTGCGCTCGGCACCGCCGAGCGCGGTGAGGATGTCTTCCATGGCTTCGTTGATGTCGAGGTGGGTGGGCAGCACGGCCACCAGCGCGTCGGCTGCGTCCAGCAGCTTGCGGTCGGCGGCGGTGAGCGGCATCGCCGGGCCGTCGAGAATCACGAGATCGGTGCCGCCCGCGGAACGCGCCTGCGTCACCGCCTTGCGGATGGCCTCGGTGGCCTTGCCGGCATCGCCGTCGGTGACGGGCAGCACCGAAATGCCGTTCGCGGTCTTGATCTCGCGAGAGGCCTTGTTGCCGATCGAGAGCCAGCCGAAGCGGCCCGGCTCGCTCCTGCCGGGGCGGTTGATCTTGCTGGAGAGCTGGTGGGCCTGGTGGTCGGTGTCGATCATCAGCAAGCGCGTGCCGTCGCGCGCGGCGGCGAGCGCGAAGTTCAACGCGGCGATGCTGCGGCCGTCCGTGGCACCGGCGCCGACGATCGCAATCACCGGCATGGCTTTGCCTGCCGCATGCCGCGTCGCCGCGGCGCGCATATCGCGCATCGCGTTGATCAGCGTCGTCAGCGGGAATCCGGGACGGAGCGTCGGCCAGCCCAGCCGGGTGAGGTCGACTGTATTGTCGACGGCGAGGATGGCGCCGAGCGTACGCATGACGTCGGCCTCCTGGAGGCGTGCGATCAGCGGCTTTTCGACCAGCGTCAGCGGCGGCGCCTGTGGCGCCGCGGCATCGTCGACCGATGCCTTGGGAGCCTCCGGGGTGGCCGTGCGCTCGCGGCGCGACGGCTCCGGCTCCATTGCGCCGGCGGACAATTGCCTGACGGCGACGAACCAGCCGGCGGCGGCGAGTGAACCGAACAAGAAGCCGATCATGGCGAACAGGCTCATCGCCGGCGGGAACGAGCGCCGCTGCGGCACGGTGGCCTCGCCGATCACGCGCGCCGCCGACGTGTTCAGGCTTTCCTGCTCCTCCGTCTCGCGCGAGCGCTTCAGGAAGGATTGATAGACGTCGCGGCTGGCCTCCGCCTCGCGCTCGAGCTCGCGCAGGCGCACCGCGGCCTGGCTGAGCTGCACGCTCTGGCGCTTCTGCGTCTCCAGCGCGCGGTTGAGCGATGCCTCATAATCCCGAGCGCGCGTCAGGTCGTTCTTGGCGGCCTGGGCGAAGCGGTCAATCTCCTCGTTGATGGTGCGCTTGAGATCCTCGACCTGCTTCTCGGTCTGGCGCAACGCCGGATGCCGCGGCCCGAGCTCGGCGGTCTGCTCCGCGTATTTCTTGCGCGCATCGGCATATTGCGCGCGCAAATTCGCGATGGTTGGAGATTGCAGGGCTTCCGGAATGGCGCCGGCATCGGTCGCGGTGCGCCGGCTCGCCTCGATCTGGTCGTAGCGCGCCTGCGCGTCCAGCGTCGCGGCGCGTGCCGCGGCAAGCCGCTGGTTGCTGGCCGAAAGCTGCTGGTCGCTGATCAGCGTGTCCTGAGTGCCGACGAAATTGTTCTGCGCCTTGTAGGTCGCAAGCGTGGTCTCGGCCGTACGCAGCCGCTCGCGCAGTTCCTTCAGCCGGCCGGACAGGTCGTTGGTGGCGCGCCGCGCCGCCAAAGCCTGCGAGTTGCGTGACTCGGCGAGATAGACGTTGGTCAGCGTGTTGGCGAGCATCGCCGCCTTCGCCGGATCGGTCGACCAGACCTCGACGTCGACGATGAAGCTCTTCTCGGTCTTGCGAATCGTGATGCGCCGGTTCAGCGCTTCCAGGGCGCCAAGCTGAACTTCCCTGTTGTCGGCAGCCGAGGGAGCGCGGCCCTGGAGACCGATCAGGCCAAGCAGCGACGACATCAGGCTCCTGCCGTCGCCGCCGCCGAACTCGGGATCCTTCCCGAGATTGGCCTGCTGGATGACTTGGAGGAGGACGCTGTTGGAGGTGATCAGGCGCGCCTGGCTCTCCACCACCATGGACATGCCGGAAACGTCTTGCGCGCGCGGCGTCAGCTCGCGATCGACGAGTTGCAGCTCGCGCGGATCGACATAGAGCTGAGCGGTTGCGGTGTAGCGCGGCGTCAGGCTCTTGCCGACGGCGACCGCAAGGCTCGCGCCGATCAGGCCGGCGGCCGCGATCGCGGCCTTGCGCTGCCAGAGCAGATGGACGAGCTCGAGCACGTTGAAGCCGGCCGACGGCGCGGGCTGCCTGACCTCTCGCTTCGATCGCTCTATCGGCTGGTCATAGTCAAGCATGATCCCCAGCTTTCACTCCAACTGCCGCAGGCTGAGGGGTTACTCTTCGGGTTACGCGCTGCGCCCCTGATATAGGCGCTGAACAAACGCACCAGGGAAAATTAACCATACTCATTGAGGGACTATTCACCGAAATGGCAAACAAAGCGTTTAAGCGCATGCGAGCGCGCGGCGCGTCGTTGTGACGCTTCAACCGCCGCAGTTCCCCAGGGATTAACGGTTCGTTACCGCGCACGAGAGTCAGCGCGCACGCGTCCGACGGCGCGTCGCGGGCAGGGCCCGCATGTCGGAATTCCGGGTGCGCCGCCGCCATGGTTGTCAGCGTTTCCGCAGGATGACGTGGTAGTCGCCCCGTCGCATGTCGGTGCCGCGCGGCAGCATGAAATTCAGCGCCGCGGCGCCGGCATCGACGAGAGCGGCGAACAGCGGCTTGCGCTTGCGCATCTCGGGATAGCGCGGGCTCTCGACCTCGCGGCGGTAGATCGTTTCGAGGCCGTGCGCGGCGGCAAACGCCTCGAGATTTGAAAGCGTCACCAGCGGATGGAAGAAGGTCGGGAACGGCGGCTCGCCCGGCTCGCCGGCGTTCTTGATGCCGCGGACCTGGCGGTAGAACCAGACGTGGAACCAGTGCGGCGAATATTTGGTGACGACGCCGGACAGCGAGCGCGGATTGGGCGCGCCGATCAGGATCATTCCACCGCGCCTCAACGCCTCGCAGAAATTCTTCAGCGCGGCCTCGACGTCGGGCAGATGCTCGATCACGTTGTAGCAGATGACGAGATCGACACTCTCCGGCTTGAAGCGGTAGGTCTGGACGTCGCCGAGGATCGCTTCCTGGGCGTAGTCGTTGTTGCGGATCTGGTCTTCGTCGATGTCGACGACGGTGACGTGGCTGCGGTTGAGGATTTCCAGCGGCAGGAAGCTGCTGGAGCCGCCGCCGGCCTCGTAGATTGCGAGCTCGCCCGGCGGCAGCTCGCGCCGCAGGACGTCGTGAACGGCGAGCAGGCTGTCGCGCGCTTCGCCCGAGACGAGGTCAAGCAGTGCCTGGGTGTGTGCCGGCGGAGTGATGGCGTTCGCATCAATGCGGGTCGCAGTCGCGAAATCGATCGTGGCTTGTTTATTCATGTTCTTCAATCGCGCGGGTTCGTTTCAAATTACAGGGAATCTCTCGCACGCTCGAAGAGCAAATTCGATGCCGCCGGGCCGCCAATGGTTGCGGTGCTTACGGTTGGGTTAATGCGAAGGCCCGTTAACTACGGCATCGTCCGCATTTGCCTGCGGCTGCGTGTTGGATCGGAAATTGCAGAGCACTTCGACGCAAATTCGCAAGGTAAAGCGCGTGAAAGCGGTGATGACGACTGGCTTGCAGGGGAGGCTGGATTCAGCGGCTTGCGCAGCCGTACCGCGCGTGATGGCGTCCTCTGGCATGAGGCAACGTCCCGCGGGACGGCGCCATATTGGGACATCTTTGGTTCGCAGCAAGCTTGCTGTGCCGTCCTGGAGCAGGGCTTTTTCAACACATCTGGGCCATTCAACGATATCATGACGCTGATCCCGACCGACCTGTCCATGAGCCGCATCACCGATGCCGTGCGCGACCCCAACCGGGAGATCGCCGCGAGTTCGCACGTGCTCGACCTGTCGGTCGGAATCGTCGTCTGCATTCCCTGCTTTCGCCGGCCGCAGCATCTGCGGCTGACGCTGGAGTCGCTGGCGAGCCAGCGCACCCCGCGCTCCTTCGCGGTGGTCATGGTGGAGAACGACGCCGCGCGGCGCGAGAGCGCGCCGGTCGCCGCCGAGTACCTCTCTGCCGGAAAACTTCAGGGCGTCTGCCTGGTCGAGAAGCGGCAGGGCAATTGTCAGGCGATCAACGCTGCGTTCGAGACCGCCCAGGCGTTGTTTCCCGCAGCTACCCGTTTCCTGATGATCGACGACGACGAGATCGCCTCGCCCGACTGGCTCGAGCTGATGGTGCGTACCGCGGAAGCGACCGGCGCGGACGTGGTCGGCGGTCCGGTGCTGCCGATTTTCGACGACGACAGCAAACCCTGGCTCGCGCGCCATCCTGCCTTCTGTCCGGCCTATGATTACAGCGGCGCCGTGCCGCAGATCTATGGCTGCGGCAACTGCCTGATCACGCGTTCGGTATTCGACCGGCTCGGCAGTCCGGCCTTCGATCTCCGGTTCAATTTCCTCGGCGGCGGCGATTGCGATTTCTTCGTGCGATGCCGGAACGCCGGCATGACGTTCCACTGGACCGCGGAAGCCGTGATCACCGAGACGGTGCCGCATAGCCGCACGAGCCTGGGGTGGATCGCAAAACGTGGCCTGCGCATCGGAGCGATCAACTATCGGGTGCAGTCGAAGGCGGCAAGGACTGCGGCGGCGCGCGCGCGCGTCTTCGCAACGATGCTGGCAAGATTGCCGCTGTCGCTGGTCCGCGCGGCGCGTTTGTCGTTCAGGAGCAAAGCCGTCGTCGCGATGCATCCCGTGATGGTCGCGTTCGGCAGCGCGCTCGCCGCCTTCGGCATCGAGCAGCGGCCATATGAGGCCTCGAAGATCGTCTCCTGAAGCTTAGATACCGAAGCTGGCGAGAACGAGCTTCGCGAGGGATCGCGGCAGTGCCGTGAGCGACCGCTGCCCGACCATGCGCATATAGCTCAGCGCGTCGCCATAGCGGCCGAAGCGGACTGCCTGGGTTGCCGCATACGTGATGAGATGGATCTCGGCGGCCTGCCGCAGGGCGGGCCGGCTCTCCGGCGCAAGCCTGCCGAGGATCAGCTCGTCGGCAAAGACGCGCTCCACCGCCGGAAAGAAGTCGCGCGGCGAGCGCACGGCTGCATTCATCGTGTTCGCGGTGTGGAGGCGATAGTCGAGGAGCAGCGCGGGCACGAACCGGAATTCGCCGATCGCGGCCAGGCGGCACCAGCAATGCCAGTCTTCGCACAAGCTCAGTCGCTCGTCGAAACCGCCGGCCGTCAGGAACGCGTCAGTGCGCACGAGCATGATGCCGCCATTGACGATGAAGTTGCCGCGCGCGAGTCGCGCGAGCACATCGCCAGACGGCTTCTTGCGTCCTTGCAGGAGGCCACGGCGGCCGATGGGCCGTCCGTCACTGTCGATCAGATCGTAGTCGCCATAGACGAGAACGGCGGCGGGCGTGGCCTTCGTAGCCGCGACCAGCATGGCCACCGCGCCGGAGCGCAGACGATCATCGGCGTCGAGGAACAGCAGCCATTCTCCGCGCGCCTTGCGCGCGCCGAGATTTCGCGCCGCCGAGACGCCCGTGAGCTCGTTCGCGATCAGGTGCAGCCGGCTGTCGCCGATGGACCGGACGATCGCCACGGTTTCGTCGCTCGAGCCGTCGTCGATGACGATGACTTCTCCGACATCTGCGCCTTGCGCGAGCGCGCTGTCGATGGTCTCGCGGATATAGGCGGCAGCGTTCTTGGCGGGAATGATGATGGAGACGAAGCTGGCCGAACGCGCAGTCCGATGAGCGCGCTCCTCGGCGGACGACGGCTCGCCCAGCGGGGGATCAAGGATGGCGCCGGCAGTGGTCAATTGACGCCTCGTCGTCGGGAGCTGCGTTTTAATGGTTCGTTAACCAGGCCGCATATCCGGCCCGGAGTCGCATGATGGCGGCTTGGGTCGCCTCCGATGATAGCCAGATATGGGTCAAAGCTTTGCAGCAAAGGCGGCTCGAGGCCGGCTTTCGCATATTAGCGTTAAACACCCGATCGGCGGCGGGTTCGGCAAGCCTGCTGGTTGACGAAAGGTTAGCACGGGTCGGCTAAGGGTGACCGATGGATCGCAGTGCCGCTGACATGACTGGCGTGGGGGCCCGGCCGCTCGGTCAGGCTTTGGGGGGCCTGCTCACTGGGCTGAACGCGCTTCAGGCCCTGCGCTGCCTGGTCATGATCGCAGCGCTGCTCCTGGTCCTTGTGACCCTGGGGCCGTTCCCGGACCTGCGCGATGCTGGCCTTGCCAGTGCGGCCTCGGGACGGCTGGCGCTGTACTATATCTCCTTTGCCTCGCTGGCCGCGGTGGCGCTGTTGCTCGCGATTTCCGGCGATGCGCCGTCGCTTCGCACATTGCTGACGCCGCTCCATCTCTGCTTTGCAGGCTGGATGCTGATCAACGTCGCGTTCTCCGAGAACCGCGATCTGTCGCTGCAGCGGCTGGTGCTGACGGCGAGCGCGACCACGCTCGCCGTCCTGCTCCCGCTGCTGCCGCCGACGCCGAGGAGCTTCAACCAGTGCCTCGGCGGGGCGGCCCTCGTGCTGCTCGCCCTGTGCTATCTCGGCGTTCTGCTGGCGCCGCAGCTCGCGATGCATACGGCCGCCGACTTCGCGGAGCCGCATCTTGCCGGCGACTGGCGCGGAAGTTTCGGGCACAAGAACGTCGCATCGCCCGTGATGTCCATTTTGGTCTATCTCGGCATCTATCTTGCCGGGGTGGGGTCGCTCGTCATGGGGCCAGTGATCGGCGTTCTTGCCGGCATCTTCCTGATCTTCACCGGCGGCAAAACCTCGTCGGCCCTCTGCCTCGTCATCTATCTCCTGGCATCGATGGTCTATGTCACCCGCAGCCTCTGGCTGAAGCGGGTGATCTGCTTTGCGCCGCTCATCGTGATGAATCTGCTGACGATCGGCAGCGTCGCGAGCCCCACGCTTGCGGCTGTCACCAGGCAGCTTCCGGTCGATCCGACCTTTACCGGCCGCAGCGACATCTGGGAGTTCGCGCTGACGGCGGTGGCGGAAAAGCCCATCCTGGGCCATGGCTACGCGGCATTCTGGGACGATGTCAGCCAGCGCGAGACCGCCAAGGGTGCCGAGTGGGCCGTGACCGCTGCGCACAGTCATAATAGTTACCTCGATCTCGCGGTCACCATCGGCTTGCCCGGCCTTCTGCTCTGCATCTTCATCTTTGTCATCGCACCGCTCAGGAATTTTCAGGTGGTGCAGGACGAGAGCCGCAGCCGTCCCCTGGCAAAACTGTTCCTCACGATCTGGCTGTTCGGTCTGTACTATGGGACGACTGAAACCTTCCTGTTCGATCGCATCAATCCGACCTGGTTCATGTTTGCGCTCGCGGTGGCCGGCCTGCATTTTCTCGCCAGGTTCCAATGCGTGGACAGGCCGGAGTCCTGAGCCGACGACAGCTCGTCGCAGACGGCGAGGTTCCGCACGTCTCAGATCGGGACACAGGCGATCCTGCGCCGGCGCGCAACGGTATCGGCTTAACGATAAGCAGCGACGTAACTTGTGGTTGGCGACAAAACGTTATTCATCTGGAAACGTTCAGCAACTATGTGCCCAGGGCGGATGGCGTTTCTCAGCGTCGAGCAACTAGACGGTCGGGTGACCAGCGCGTCCGGGATCGCGATCGATTTCGTGCGCGACTGGAAGCAGGCCGCGTTGCGCCTGGGTGCAGGCCATCGCACGGCATTCCAGCAAGGCGACTGGCTCGCCGCCTGGTACGACGCATTCCGCGACGCGACGCCGCTGATCGCCGTGATCTCGGATGCCGCGAATGGCAGCGGCATCGCGCTAGTGCCGATGATCAGCCGCAGCAAGGGCGGCGTGCGCATCGTCGAGTTCGCCGATCTCGGCGTGTCCGACAACAACGCGCCGATCCTGGCGCCCGATGCCGCATGCGATGCGGCCGGCGCGCGCGCCATCGGCGATGCGCTGGTCAATGGCTTGCGCGCCTTGCCGGATCGCTTCGATCTGTTGCGCCTGCAGAAGATGCCGGCCTATGTGGGCGGCAAGCCGAACCCGCTGGTGTCGCTCGGCCGCGTCGGATCCTGTTCGCTCAACGGCAATCTGGTGCTGACGGGCGACGATTATTCGGACTACCGCACCTCGATCAAGCGCATGCAATTGCCACGCTGCTGGCGCGTCTTCAACCGTCACGCCGGCGCGCGATTCGAGATCGCGACCGATGTCGACCACGCGCTGAGGCTGCTCGATGCGATGGACATCCAGCAGCAGCAGCGCATGAAGCAGCTCGGGCTCAAGTTCGTCCTCAGCGATGAGAACCACGCGAAATTCTATCGCGAGGTGGTCCGGCAGGGCGTTGCAGAAGGCTATGCGATCGTCTCTGCGCTGGTGTGCGACGAGGGCATCATCGCGACGTCGCTGGGCCTGAGATTCGGCGCGACCTATTGTCTGCTGCGCATCAGCAACGCCGGCAGGCCGTGGTCAGCCTGCTCGCCGGGTCTGCTCGTGACCGAGCGGACGATGGCGGCCTTGCACCAGCAGGGCGTACGCCGCTTCGACCTCAGCATCGGCAATCACGACTACAAGCGCCGCTTCGGCGCCGTGCCGCTCCCGCTGACCGACGTCAGCGTCGCGCTGTCCTGGCGCGGCGTGCCCCATGTACTGCGCGATCATGCAGCCCAGGGGCTGCGCCGCCACCCGCGGCTCGCCGCGCTTGCGAACCGCGCGATGGGCAAGCCGCCCCGCTAGTCACGCGCGCTTCACTGCCCCGTGAATTCGGCGCAATGCAGCCGGCCGCGCGAGGCGCGGAACAGGCTGCGGCAATACCAGCGCCGCGCCAGCGCCTGCACGGGCTTGCGGATCATCTGCGCCATCAGGAGAATTTCGAAAGCCATGCGTTGTTCCTGCACGCCGATATGGGGCGGCATCTCGCAAAAGAGAATGCCGCCCCGAACGCATCAGCCATGCAGCTTGGTCGCGGTTTCCGCGATCACGCGTCCCTGATAGCGCGCGCCGGCGAGCTCGTTGGCGCTGGGCTGGCGGCTGCCGTCGCCGCCGGTGATCGTGGTGGCGCCGTAGGGTGCACCGCCGGTCACTTCGTCCAGCTTCATCTGGCCGGCAAACCCGTAATTCAGGCCGACAACCACCATGCCGAAATGCAGGAGGTTGGTGATGATCGAGAACAGCGTCGTCTCCTGGCCGCCATGCTGGGTTGCGGTCGAGGTGAAGGCGCCGCCGACCTTGCCGTGCAGCGCGCCCTTCATCCAGAGCCCGCCGGCCTGGTCGAGGAAGTTTGCCATCTGCGACGACATGCGGCCGAAGCGGGTGCCGGTGCCGACGATGATCGCGTCATAATTCGCAAGCTCCTCGATCTTGGCGACGGGCGCGGCCTGGTCGACCTTGTAATACGAGGCCTTGGCGATTTCGGCCGGCACGAGCTCCGGCACGCGCTTGATGTCGACGGTCGCGCCGGCCTCGCGCACGCCTTCGGCGACGGCGTTGGCCATTGCTTCGATGTGACCGTAGGCGGAGTAATAGAGGACGAGAACTTTAGCCATGGGTGGTCTCCGGTTGGGGATCAGTGAGTGTTCGTGATTGCTCCGTCGTTCCGGGGCGATGCGAAGCATCGGACCGGAATGATGGCGGATGATGTGGCTGCCTTACGCCGCGTCGACCAGCACCAGCTCGGAATCTTCCAGCGCGGTGATCTTCAGGCTGGCCTCGTCGCTGATCGCAGCACCGTCGCGGGCATTGACGCGCACGCCGTTGACCTCGACTGCGCCGGCGGCCGGCACCAGGTAGAGGTGACGCGATGCCTGCGGTTCATACTTAGCGCTCTCGCCGGCCTTCAGCGTGGTCGCGAGCACGCGCGCATTGGCGCGGATCGGCAGCGCCTCCTTGTCGGCCTGAAAGCCGCTCGCGATGGTGACGAGCTTGCCGTTGCGGCTTGCCTTCGGAAACGGTTTTGACCCCCAGGTCGGCTGGCCGCCGCGCCCGACCGGCTCGATCCAGATCTGGAAGATCTTGGTCTTCGTCGGCTCGAGATTGTACTCGGAGTGGCGGATGCCGCTTCCGGCGCTCATCACCTGCACGTCGCCCGCTTCGGTGCGGCCCTTGTTGCCGAGGCTGTCCTGATGGGTGATCGCGCCCTCGCGCACATAGGTGATGATTTCCATGTTGGCGTGGGGATGGGCGGGAAAGCCGGTGTTCGGGGCGATCTCGTCATCGTTCCAGACGCGCAAGGCGCCGTGTCCCATGTTGTCGGGATCGTAGTGGCTGGCGAAGGAGAAATGATGTTTGGCCTTGAGCCAGCCGTGGTCGGCGCTGCCGAGCTTTGCGAAAGGTCTGAGTTCGATCATGTGCGTGGTTCCTTGCTTGAATGGTTGACGTCGCGATCAGGCGCCAAAGCCGCCGTCGACGTTGAGCACGGTGCCGGTGACGAAGGAGGCTTCCGGGCTCGCCAGGAAGACGACGCCGGCTGCGACTTCCTCCGGGCGGCCGAAGCGCTGCAGCGCGTGCTGCCTGCGCTGGGTCTCGGCGAACTCGCCGCCATCCTTCGGATTCATGTCGGTATCGATCGAGCCGGGCTGCACCACGTTGACGGTGATGCCGCGCGGACCGAGATCGCGGGCTGCGCCCTTGGTGTAGCCGACCACCGCGGCCTTGGTAGCGACGTAGTCGGCTAGACCGGGGAACGAGGCGCGGTCGGCGAGCATCGAGCCGACGGTGACGATGCGGCCGCCTTCACCCATGACCTGCGAAGCGGTGCGGATCGCCGCAATCACGCCATGCACGTTGACGGCGTCGAGGCGCGCCAGTGCGGCGGTGTCGGCCTTGGGATCGTCGATGGCGCCGCCGGCGGCGACGCCGGCATTGTTGACGAGAATGTCGAGACGGCCGAATTCCGTGGCGACGTCCTTCACGAGCTGTTCGACGTCAGCGACCGAGGCCTGGTCGGCCTTGAAGGCACGCGCCTTCACGCCCCTGGTCTTCAGTTCGGCGACGACGGCTTCGGCCTTGTCGGGCGACGCGACGTAGCTGATGGCGACGTCGGCACCTTCGTCGGCGAGAGCGCGGGCGGAGGCCGCGCCGATGCCGCGCGAGCCGCCGGTGACGAGGGCAACCTTGCCTGAGAGCTTCTTGGTCATTGGATTTCTCCATTCCCTAAATGTCTGATGACCCCCTGGATATGCCTCCGCCTGTGGTATAGAAATAGAAACTGTCGAAACATATTGTTTCCATAAACGTCACTTACGGGGCGGCACCCATGGCAAAACTCCCGGATTTCGAGGCGCTCGCGATCTTCGCAAAAGTCGTGGAATTGCGGTCGTTTGCGGCCGCCGCCGGCGAGCTTGCGATGTCGAAGGCGACCGTCTCCAAGGCGGTGACGCGGCTGGAGGAGCGGCTTGGCGCGCGGCTGTTCAACCGCACTTCGCGGCGGCTCGCGCTGACCGACGCTGGACACAAGCTCGCCGAACGGGCAACGCGCCTGCTGGCCGATGGCGAGGCGGCGGAGAACGAGGCGCTCGCGCAATCCGTCGCGCCGCGCGGGCTGGTGCGGCTCGCTGTGCCCATGACCTTCGGCGTGAAAGCGGTTGCGCCTTTGCTGCCGGAGTTTTTCCAGACCTATCCGGAGGTCTCGGTTGATCTGCATTTGAGCGATGCTACCGTCGATCTGATCGGCGAAGGCTTTGATGCCGCGCTGCGCATCGCGCGGCTGCCGGATTCCTCGCTGATCGCGCGGCGGCTCTTCACCATGCCGCGCTACACGGTCGCCGCGCCGTCCTATCTCAAGCGTCACGGCCGGCCGACGCATCCGATGCATCTGGCCGAGCACAAATGCTTCAGCTACGCCTATCTCTCCACGCCCAACATCTGGCACTACGCCAATGCGGCAGGCGAGCAGGCGAGCGTGCGCCCGGCCGGGCAGTTGCGCGTCAACAATGGCGAGGCGGTGATGCCGGCGCTGCTCGCGGGGCTCGGCATTGCCGATCTGCCCGAATTCATCGTCGGCGACGCCATCGCCTCCGGCGAGGTCGAGGTGATCCTGAAGGACTGGAAGCAGGCCGAAGGCGCCGTGCATCTCGTCACCCCGCCCGGCGGCCCGCGCCCGGCGCGCGTCGAGGTGCTTGCCGAGTTTCTCGCGGCGAAATTGCCGGGCACATGCAAGCGGCAAACGAAGAAGAAAGGTATCAAAGCGAAGTAGGTTTCGTAGGGTGGGCAAAGCGAAGCGTGCCCACCACTTTCGGTGAGAAGTAGCTCTCTGGCGAGAGAGCAATGATTTTCGTAGGGTGGGCTAAGGCGCTCTTGCGCCGTGCCCACCACTTTATCCGAGAAGATTGCAATGCCTCAGTCCCGCCGAGCAGAAGGCAGCATGTTCTTCTTCACCGTCGTGGTTGCCGACCGTTCAAGCACGTTGCTCGTGGATCAGATTGATCGCTTGAGACGAATCTACCAAACGGTCCAGCAGCGTCGCCCATTTGAGACCGTGGCAATCTGCATTTTGCCCGACCATCTGCATGCGATTTGGGCTCTTCCGGAGGTTGACGCTGATTTTTCGTCACGATGGAATCTGATCAAGGGGGGCTTTTCGCGAGGTCTGGAGGCGCGAGCCCGTTCGGTCAGCAAATTGACCAAGCGAGAAAAGGGCATCTGGCAACGCCGCTATTGGGAGCACGCGATTCGAGACGACGCGGACTTGGAACGGCATATTGACTACATCCACTTCAATCCAGTGAAACATGGATTAGTTGCGCGAGTAGCCGATTGGTTGCCCAGCAGCTTCCATCGCTACGTCGCGCAAGGCGTACTCCCTGCTGACTGGGGCGGGGACATGCGGGATTTTGCGGGACAATTCGGCGAATGAAGTGGTGGGCACGCTTCGCTTTGCCCACCCTACGGCACCTTGGACATGGCTCCGTCGCGCACGATCACGCGCAGATTCGGCTTCAGCGTCTCTTCCAGCTGCACCTTCAGCTCGTGCACCCGCGGATCGCTCGAGCGCGCGGCACAGACTGAGTATTGATTGACTGATAGCACCAGCGCGCGCCGCGCTTCCGGCGTTCGCGTCAGATCCGGCTTTGCCAGCCGCAGCACGATGCCGGCGAGATTCACCAGCATCTCGTCCAGCGCGCCATCGATCCGGCCAACGTCGCTCATCGCGTTGTCTCCCGGAAGGCCAACACCGCGTCGCGGGATCCGTTCCTGCGCGGCAAGGCGCAGGGATAACCGTTCGTAAATGTTGCCGTCGCTTGGCACCAAATGCACAGATGCGGCACGAGGTACCTTTGTTCGTCCGCATCGTCGCGCTACTCTGCCGGAAACAACAAAGACCGGGGAGGGGTGCCCATGAACCGACGCGATCTCTTGCGCGCCGCGGCGCTTGCGCCGCTTGCACAAGCAGCGCTGATGCGCGCCGCCTTCGCGCAAAGCTATCCCACGCGCAACATCACCATGATCGTGCCGTTTCCGGCCGGCGGCCAGGCCGATCTCGCCGCGCGTCCCGTCGCGATGGCGCTGGAGCGCATCCTCGGCAAGTCCGTCATCGTCGACAATCGTGCCGGTGGCGCCGGTGGATCGGTCGGCAATGCGGCGGCCGCGCGCGCCGAGCCGGATGGTCACACGCTGCTGATGACATTGTCCTCGCTCGCGGTGCTGCCGGAAGCCGACCGGCTGTTCAACCGGCCCGCCGCCTACGAGGTCTCGCAATTCACGCCGATCGCGCGCGTGCTTGCCGATCCAACGCTGCTTGCAGTGCCGGCGTCGGCACCCTGGAAGACGGTGCAGGAGTTCGTCGACGACGCGAAGAAGCGTCCCGGGCAGATCACCTACGGCTCATCGGGTCCGTACGGCACGCTGCACGTCGCGATGGAGATGTTTGCCGTCAGCGCCGACATCAAGCTGCTGCATGTGCCGTTCCGCGGCGCGGGTCCCGCGCTGACCGCGATCCTCAGCGGCACCGTGCAGGCGATCGCAGCGGCGCCCGGCACGCTGAAGCCGCAGGTCGACGACGGCAGGCTGCGCGTGCTGGCGAACTGGGGCGCGCAGCGCATCGCGAGCTTCCCTGACATCCCGACCTTGCGGGAGCTCGGCTACGAGGATGTCGAGATGTATATCTGGGCCGGCCTGTTCGGGCAGAGCGCGCTGCCGGCGCCGATCGTCGGCCGTTTGCGCGAGGCGATGGGACAGGTGATGAAGAGCCCGGATGTCCTCAAGACGTTCGAAGCCTCGGGCAGTCTCGTCGCCTATCAGGATGCGCCGGAGTTTTCGCAGTTCGTCGCAGCCGACAGCGCGCGGCTGATCGCGGCGGTCAAGAAGATCGGCAGGGTGGAATAGGTTCCGTCCCTGCTTTCACATTTTGTTGTTGGTCCAGAACCTTCGCGCGCCTCATTGATTGAGGAGCGTTTGAGAGAAAACGAGAAGGATCGGGACATGCGAACAGGGCCGATTGCGCTCGGTGTGGCGCTTGCGATCGGCGGCACGGTCGCTACGAGCGCCGTCTCTGCCGAGGAATATCGCGGCACCATGGAACAACAGATGGCCTGCACGCCGGATGTCTGGCGCCTGTGCAGCGACCAGATTCCCGACGTGAATCGCATCGTTGCCTGCCTGCGGCAGAATACGCCGCAGCTTTCGAGCGGATGCCGCGCGGTGTTCGAGACCAATAACCAGGCGCAACCGCCGCCGCGCGGCAGGACCGCGCCGCCGCGCTACAACAATATGCCGCCGCCTCCTGCGCCGCTCCCGCCGCGGCCTTATTACGATGACGACGACTGACGCGACCTAAGGTCTGTGCTCGCAGACGTCGACCCATTCGGCGCCGACCAGCTCGGCCATGCGGTCGGGTGCGATACGCACCGCGCTGTGGGTCGAGCCCGCGGCCGGCACCACGATGTCGAATGCCTTCAGCGACACATCGCAATAGATCGGCAGCGGCGCCCTCAGCCCGAACGGGCAGACGCCGCCGACCTCGTGGCCGGTGATGTCGGCGACCTCTTCGAGCCCCAGCATCTTCGGCTTGCCGCCGAACTGCGCCTTCACCTTCTTGTTGTCCATACGCGAGGTGCCGCTCGCGACGATCAGGATGACGCGCTCGCCGATCCGCAAGGACAGCGTCTTGGCGATGCGACCGGGCTCGACGCCATAGGCCTCGGCCGCAAGCGGCACCGTCGCCGAGCTGATCGACGATTCGATCACGGTGATGTCGGGGGCTTTCTCGGCGAAGAAGTCGCGAACGGATTGAATGCTCATAGGCGGGCGGCAATCTCGGGCAGTTCGGAAAGTGAGTGGACACGATGATCCGGCGCAAGGCCCAGCTCGTCCATCTGGGTCCGGATCGCCTTGAACATCGTCAGCGGTGCCACGAGATCGCTCTCGACGCAAGCCAGCGCCATGGCTTCCGGTGTCACCCGCTCGATCCAGGCGACGTTCAGTCCGAACGCCTTGGCGCCCGCCACGTCCCACGGGTTTGAGGAGATGAACAGCACCTCGTCAGGCCTGGTACCGAGCACCTCGCCGATCAACGCATAGGCCTGCGGGCTCGGCTTGAAGACCTTCTTCGCATCGACGCTGATCGTGGCATCGAGCAGCTTGTCGAGACCGGAATTGTGCACCAGCGCGTCGAGCATGTCCGGGCTGCCGTTGGAGAGGATGGCGAGCTTGCGCGGCTTCAGCGCTGCAAGCGCGTCGGCCGCGTCCGGATAGAGATCGAGATGCAGATATTTCTCGATCACACGATCGAACGCGTCGCTCTCATAGGCGAGCCCGAGCACGCGCAGCGTATAGGCAAGCGAGTCGCGCGTGACGGTGGAAAAATCCTGGTAGCGCTGCATCAGCGAGCGCAACCAGGTGTATTCGAGCTGCTTGATCCGCCACACCTGCGTGATGATCTCGCCGTAGCCCGGGAACGCATCCTCGGTGATCTCAGCGACCGACTGGATGTCGTAGAGCGTTCCGTAGGCGTCGAAGACGACGGCTTTGATGGTCACGCTGACCTCTTCGTTAGATTCCCAGCAGCTTGCGTGCGTTGGCCTTGAGCACCTTCGGCCGGATCTCGTCGCGGATGTCGATCTTGGCGAAATCGGCGAGCCATCGGTCCGGTGTGATCACCGGCCAGTCCGAGCCGAACAGCATCTTATCCTGCAGGATCGAGTTGATATAGCGCACCAGGATCGGCGGGAAATATTTCGGCGACCAGCCGGACAGGTCGATATAGACGTTCGGCTTGTGGGTCGCGACCGACAGCGCCTCCTCCTGCCAGGGGAAGGAGGGGTGGGCGAGGATGATCTTGAGGTCTGGGAAGTCAGCCGCGACGTCATCCATGTACATCGGGTTGGAGTATTTCAGCCGCATCCCCATGCCGCCGGGCATGCCCGAGCCGACGCCGGTCTGGCCGGTGTGGAACAGCGCGATCGCGCCGCCATTGTTGATCTCTTCGTAGAGCGGGTAGGCCATGCGGTCGTTGGCATAGAAGCCCTGCATGGTCGGGTGGAATTTGAAGCCGCGAACGCCGTATTCCTCGATCAGCTTGCGCGCCTCGCGCGCGCCGAGCTTGCCCTTGTGCGGATCGATCGAGACGAAGGGGATGAGGACGTCGAGATGATCGGAGGCGGCCTCGATCATCTCGTAATTGTTGTAGCGGCGGAAGCCGGTCTCGCGCTCGGCATCGACCGGGAAGATCACGGCGGCAATGTTCTTGGAGCGGTAGTAGGCCGCCGTCTCCGGCACGGTCGGCGGATGCTTGTTCGGCGACTTGAAGTATTCCGCCATCTGCGCCTGGAAATCGTCGTAACCGTCGTCGGGGTGGCAGCCGCAGGGCTCCTCGGCATGGGTGTGGATGTCGATTGCGACGACATCGTCGATGTTCGGCAGCTTCAGCTTCGGCATTGGTTTCCTCCCGACGGGTTGCCAAATTGATTATATGATATAACGAATTTGGCAAGGCGTTGCGTGAGGCAAAACCGCAGCCTGCAAAAGTCTTTCCTGTGCTTGGCCGCGAATGGACAGATTGGACCGATCCGGCCGTTTCTACTGTGCATGGGGTTGTTTTCACGAATTTGCCGGTTCGGAACCGGGCAGTTAACATTGACATCACCTCCCGCCATGCCTTAAGAACCGCCCCGTCCCGGGCGGTCGGTCCGCCAGCGGGAAAGATCTCATTTTGCCACATTCGCGCGTGCCGAAACGGTAGTGCCGAACACGGCCTTTCGAACGTTCAGGATTCTGCCATGAAGGTCCGTAACTCGCTGAAATCGCTGCGCGGTCGCCACCGTGCCAACCGCCTGGTCCGCCGCAAGGGCCGGGTTTATGTGATCAACAAGGTGCAGCGCCGCTTCAAGGCTCGTCAGGGCTGAGTTCCCTGCCGAGGGCCTGCGCGCCCCCGCAAGACCACGGTCTCACACGACTTTGACGCCGTCCTTGCTATGCAAGGGCGGCTTTGCGCGTTTACACTTTCACCATGGCAGTGAGATTCTTGTCCGCGCATCCTCTCCGTCTGGCCGCCCTGCTGGCTGCGCTGACGGTCGTCGCACCCGCTTTCGCGCAGGATGATCCCCCGGGTCCGCCTGTGAAGCAGAAGAAGCTTCCCGAGGCGCCGGCCAAACTGCCCAAGGTCGATCGCACCAAGAATCTCGATTTCCTGTTCGGCGCGCTGAAGGCCGCTCCGGATGACGCCAGCGCCAAGCATGTCGAGGCGCGGATCTGGGCGATCTGGCTCCAGACTCCCAGCGATACGGCGGCGCTGCTGATGACACGGGCCAAGGCGGCCGTGGATGCGCAGAAGGTCGAGGTCGCGATCAAGCTTCTCGATGCCGTCATCAAGCTCCGCCCCGACTATGTCGAGGCTTGGAACCGGCGCGCCACGCTGTACTACATGCAGAACGATTATGGCCGGTCGCTCGCCGACATTCGGGAGGTGCTGATCCGGGAGCCGCGCCATTTCGGCGCACTCGCAGGTCTCGGCATGATCATGCAGGAGATCGGCGACGAGAAGCGTGCGCTCGATGCCTACCGCAAGGCACTCGCCATCAACCCGCACCTCGACAAGATCCCCGATCAGGTCAAGTCTCTGACCGAGAAGGTCGAAGGACGGGATATCTAACCCCCAACTCGATGTTGTTTTGAGCGACTGCGGAGCGCGGCCATTAACCACGCGCCGAGCAGCCTCGCGGCGAGGGGATGTTTTTCCCGCGCCTCCGGGGTTAGCTGCATGACTGCCACAAATGGGAGCCGTGCAATGAAACGCGTGATCCTTGCGGGGGCGTTGTTGCTGGCGTCCGCAACAGCCTGTCTCGCCGATGGGCTGTTCTGGGTGGTGGGCAACCGTGCCACCGGCAAATGCCAGATCGTGACCAGCAATCCCGTCATCATCGGCGACATCTGGTTCGGCGACGGTCCCTACAGGTCCAAGGCCGACGCCAAGCTTGCACGATCGACGATCCGTGCCTGTCCGAGACCGGATCCCGACGAAGACAAGAACGGCGACAACGCGGACTAGGTTCGCCTAGTGCAGGATGTGGTCGCCGCGCTCGACGAGGCTCCGGTCCGCGGCAGCGGCATATAGTTTTGCAAGCTCGGCTTCGAGATGCTCGTTGATCAGGAGCAGCGCGCGTACCGCGCCGCGCAGATCACCACTGCAGCTCGCCACGATCTCGTCGATCGCAGTATCTTTTGATCGCAAACCCATCGACAACCCTCCAATCCAAAACAGAACAATCTGCCGGTCTTTCCCGCGTTCCTATGGATTGCGTGGAGGATCGGCGCCCACCCGCGCCTAAGAGGCGGAACCGACCGTGGCGATTATATGGACGCGGCGATGACGGCCGCATGAACTGGCGCGGTTGGCCGCATGCTTTCCGGCGACCATTGATTTTGTTGATATTTTCCCAAGTTGAATTCTATTGATATCCACAGGCAGAACTGGCGGGGCGCTGGGCCCCGCGCACCGAAAAGAAACTGCCGGACGTTGAGATCGTAACTGCCATGTGCCCTGGATCGCCCGGACCATCTCCATGATCGTATTTTTCGTCGTGACGGCGCTCGTTGCGCTTGTCGTCGTCACGCTGGCCGGCGTTTGGGCCGTCGAGCGCGCCTTCCCGCCGCAGGGCGAGATGATCGAGGTCGCCGGTGCAACGCTGCACGTCGTCGATCTCGGTCCGCGCGATGCGCCCTTGCCGATCGTCATGCTGCACGGCGCAAGCTCGAATCTGGAGGTGATGCGGCGTCCGCTCGGCGATCTCCTTGCCGAAAAGCATCGCGTGATCCTGATCGATCGCCCCGGCCATGGCTGGAGCACGCGGGCGCGGCTCAAGGATTCGACGGCCGAGGTGCAAGCGCGGATGGTCGACGAGGCCTTGGCCAAGCTCGGCATCGATCGCGCCGTCTTCGTGGTGCATTCCTGGAGCGGGGCGCTCGGTGCGCGGCTTGCGCTCGATCATGCCGATCGTGTCGCAGGTCTGGTCATGCTGGCGCCGGTCACCCATCCCTGGCGCGGCGGCGTCGGGCGCTACAATGAGATCATCGCAACGCCGGTGATCGGTCCGCTGCTCGCCTACACCATCACGCTGCCGCTCGGCTATCTGCTTGCAACGCCCGGCGCGCGGAACGTCTTCCTGCCGCAGGTGATGCCGGACGGCTTCGTGCAGGACTCCGCGACGCCGCTGTTGCTGCGCCCGCGCGAGTTCATCGCCAATGCCTATGATCTGGTGACGCTGAAGGCGTCGGTGGCCGCGCAAGCTCCGCGCTATGGCGAGATTTCTGCGCCGACCGTGGTCATCGCCGGCGAGCCCGACAAGACGGTATCCACCAATATCCACGCCCGCCCGTTCGCCGCGACAGTGCCGAATGCGAAGCTGATCGTGCTGCCCGATCTCGGCCACATGGTGCAGAACACGGTGCCGGACCTGGTGAAGTCCGAGATCGAGGCGCTGATCGCCGCGATCATGACCGAGAAGGCGGCCGCCGATTAGCGGCCGCCAAATCTCGCTGCGCTACGCTTGGTCCGTTACTGCTTGATCTTCCCGTCCTTGTCGAACTGGGAGACGAAGGCCCAGAGATCGTTGACTTCCTTTTCGTTCTTGATGCCGGCGAACGCCATCTTGGTGCCGGGGATCTTGGCCTTGGGATCCTTGATGTATTCCTTGAACAGCGCCTCGTTCCAGGTGATGCCGGAATTCTTGTTGGCGTCCGAATAATTGTAGTCCGGCGCGGTGCCGGACTTGCGGCCGTCGAGGCCGTTGAGCTCCGGTCCGACCTTGTTCTTCGCGCCTTCGCCGATCGCGTGGCAGGCCAGGCACTTGTTGAACGACGTCTTGCCGGCTGCGGCGTCCTGCGCCATGGCACTTGATATGGCGGTGGATGCTGCGGCAGTCATGGCGAGGGCAACCAGCGCGCCGAAAGTCAGTTTTGTCATAGGATGCTCTTCGTCTCTTCCCGGGGTCAGATTGAGTGTCTCGGTTTTGGCAGGTCCGGTATAGGTGGACAAGCCGCGAAACCTTGACAGGTTTCGCGATAGCAGACTTGCCCCAGAGAGAACTTGCGCTGCAACAAAGCAATGCGACCTTCGGAGGACCCTACCCAAGGACAGCAAGACATGATTGATTTGCTGGGACAATTTCCTCCGTCGGACGAAGGTTTCGTAACATGGCCATCATGATGCCCGCAGCCGACCAGGCCGTGTTGGCGCGTCGCAGCGAAATCGTCGCGGCCCTGCGCGCGATCGTTCCCGGCGAAGGGGTGATCGACAGCGCCGCCGAGATGCGGGTCTATGAGTCCGACGGGCTGACCGCCTATCGGCAGCCGCCGATGGTCGTGGTGCTGCCGGATACGACTGAGCAGGTCTCGCTCGTCCTGAAATATTGTGCCGAACACGGCATCAAGGTGGTGCCGCGCGGCTCCGGCACCTCGCTCTCGGGCGGCGCGCTGCCGCTGGAAGACGGCGTGCTCTTGGGCCTCGGCAAGTTCAAGCGCATCCGCGAGATCGATTTCGACAACCGCGTCGTCGTCACCGAGCCCGGCGTCACCAACCTCGCGATCAGCCAGGCGGTCGCGCATGCCGGCTTCTACTACGCACCCGATCCGTCGTCGCAGATCGCCTGCTCGATCGGCGGCAATGTCGCGGAAAATTCCGGCGGCGTGCACTGCCTGAAATACGGCATGACCACCAACAACGTGCTCGGCTGCGAGATCGTGCTGATGAGCGGCGAGATCCTGCGCATCGGCGGCAAAGCGGCGGAGAACCCGGGCTACGATTTGATGGGCGTGATCACGGGCTCCGAAGGCCTGCTCGGCGTCATCACCGAGATCACGGTGCGCATCCTGCAAAAGCCCGAGACGGCGCGCGCATTGATGGTCGGCTTTGCGGAGGTCGAGGCGGCCGGCGAATGCGTTGCGCGGATCATCGGCGCCGGCATCATTCCCGGCGGCATGGAGATGATGGACAAGCCCGCGATCCACGCCGCGGAAGCCTTCGTTCATGCCGGCTATCCGCTCGATGTGGAGGCGCTCCTGATCATCGAGCTCGACGGTCCCGGCGTCGAGGTCGACGAGCTGATCAAGCGCGTCGAGGCGATCGCGCAAGGCTGCGGCTCGACCACCTGCCAGATCTCGACTTCGGAAGCCGAGCGCAATCTGTTCTGGGCGGGCCGGAAAGCTGCGTTCCCTGCCGTGGGCCGCATCTCGCCTGACTATCTCTGCATGGACGGTACGATTCCGCGCGGCGCACTGCCGAAGGCGCTGGCGCGCATCCGTGAGCTGTCGAAGAAATACCAGCTCGGCTGCGCCAACGTGTTCCACGCCGGCGACGGCAATCTGCATCCCCTCATTCTCTACGATGCCAACAAGCCCGGCGAGATCGAGCGCGCCGAAGCGTTCGGCGCGGACATCCTGCGCGCCTGCGTCGAGTTCGGCGGCGTGCTCACCGGCGAGCACGGCGTCGGCATCGAGAAGCGCGATCTGATGGGCGACATGTTCAGCGAGATCGACCTCAACCAGCAGCAGCGCCTGAAATGCGCCTTCGATTCGCAGGGCCTGCTCAACCCCGGAAAGGTTTTCCCGACCCTGCACCGCTGCGCCGAGCTCGGCCGCATGCATGTGCATGCCGGCAAGCTGGCGTTTCCGGATATCCCGCGGTTCTAGAATACATCAGCATACTGCGGCGAATAACCTTTGTATCGAGTGTGCGGCAGGCCCGCGAAGGGACCTCCGCTTCGGTGCTCGACTACGCGTTAAGCTCATTTGGTCGTTCCAAGTCATTAGCGCCTTGGGATGGAGGCCGAGCAATCCGAGACACAACCACCCAAACGTTGAAGCTTGAGGCTCCGAGTTGACGGCTCCGATCACGCCAATCAATCTCGACATCTCGATCGGTAGATTGAGGGGAGACTTGATGGCGGTCATGGCAATCATTGCGCGTGCTCTATTTCCGCTTTGTCTGTATGCGTCCTCGGCCGCCGCGGCATCAGGTCTTAACCTCGAGGAGCCACAGCGACTACAGGAGGTTGAGCGGGCCGGTTTCACATTCGGCGAAGTCGTGCTCGGCCGATCGAATGCGGGCGGCGACAATGCGGCGCTCTATCGGAACTTCGCCTATCGCTCGATCGTCAACAGTCTCACTGCGGATCTGGAGCAGTTGAGGACGACTGATCCGCAGCTTGGCGTGACTATCAAGACCCCGCACCGGTTATTTAATGTGGCGTGGCTCAGTTCGCCTGACGCGAGGTTTGAACTTGTCGGTGTCATCAATCGCATGGATCGAGATGTCTTCGAGCCGGGGAGCTGTGGCGAGATTCGCCTGATCTATCGCCTGGCTTATAAAATGGTCGAGGCGAGCGGCGACGTCTATTCGCGCTTGCCGATGACCTCGAATGTGGTGTTCCTCCTGCCGGGCGATTCAGCTCGGTGTGGCGCGCTTGCGCGCCAATGGAGCACCAATGTCGATCTCAAGGCATTCGGCGAGGGAATCCTGAACCCGCAGCACCTGAAGTCGGTCGAGTTCAATCTGCAAGCCGTGCGGTGGCCCTCGACGATCAGGCCCGACATGGGGGGCTATGCCGAATATTTCTTGCGCGTGTTTCGGCGCGAGGACGATCGCTTCGTGCTGGCCGGGCTTGAGAATACGCCCGACGTGCAGAGACTATTGGCGAGCCCGTCGCTCAAGGAACAGCTGCTCGAATGGATCAGGCAGCCGGACCATTTCCAGGCGATCGACGACGGCATCGCAAAGCTTCCTGAGAAGTTCCTCGCTCGTAAGACGATGTCAGTCGCACTCGACGGTACACATCGGCTCGCCAATATGCCTTTCACCCAGATCTTCTCCGAAGACGAGCTCACCGAACTGCCCTATGGGAATGCGCGCATGGTCCGCTCGCCCCACGGCCTATTGGCGAGGTTGAATGATATGTCGTGCAGTGGCTGCCATGCCGGACGGACGGTAGCAGGGTTCCACTTCGTCGGCAGCGATCGCGCCGAGACCGACGCCGTCAATGCCATCGCTGTCGGGGCATCCCCACATTTCCTGCTCGACCAGCCGCGGAGGGTGGCCTATGTGGGCGCGCTCGCAATTGGTGCCCGCCCGCCCGTCGCGCGCCCGCTATCGGTTCACGCTGATCAGGGCGAGGGCGGTTTCGGATCCCATTGCGGGCTCGGCGATCCGTCATTTGCGTCATGGACCTGCGGTCCCGGTTTTCGCTGCGAGGCGGTTACGCTCGATGACACGGTCCGTCGGACCGGCGTTTGCCAACGCGAGGCGCCGATCGCGGGATCGGTCTGCCAGCCGGCGCGCGTGGTTCGGAATCGCGATCCACATAAGGACAAGCTGATCGACCAGAGAGAAATGGGTTGCGGCTCCTCTGCGGTTTGCGAAAGCGTGAGCGTTGGCTTCCCCGCCGGCATGTGCTCGGGCGGGTGCTCCGATCTGCGGCCAGGAGAGACCTGCGGCACCATTGCAATTCTACAAGGCTTCAATCGGTGCCTTGCGGCGCGAAAGCCGTTTGCCAGTTGCCTGCGCGACAATGTCCGACCCGCAGCGCTGAAGGCCTGTAGCCAGGCCGAGCCCTGCCGCGACGATTTCATCTGCGCGCGGACGCCTCAGGGACGGGGAGCCTGCATACCTCCATATTTCCTCTTCCAGCTTAGGGTCGATGGCCATCCTACGCCGGGGTGACGTGCCTATAACGGAGCTGGGATCAAGGCCGACGCAGTTGCTGCGCGTGAGAGGCGGCGAGTGGGTTGACTTGAGCCATCCCCGATTAGTTGCGATACGGATGCGGCACCACACTCAAACCGCCAGCATCTGCACTTGGACGATGGCAATTGGTGCAGCGCGGAGGGAGTTGAAATGGCCGACATTGCGTCGGGCGCAACGGCCGAGTCTGTTACCGGTGGCCCGCGCGCGCCGCGACTTCTGTTCATCGACAACATCCGCTGGTCGATGATCCTGCTGGTGCTGAGCATGCACGCAGCCGACACCTACAGCCCGTTCGGCAATTGGTACTATGTCGACCGGCAGGCGACCGGCTTTGGCACGGCGCTGTTCTTCGGCATCTACCAGAGCTTCCTCCAGGCCTTCTTCATGGCGGTGCTGTTCTTCATCGCCGGTTATTTCGCCGCCGCATCCTGCGACCGGAAGGGATTTGCGACCTTCGCCCGCGACCGGCTGGTCCGGCTTGGCGTGCCGACCCTGCTCTACATGTTCGCGATCGGCCCGCTCACGCAGTATTTCCTGTCACGGACCTGGGGGCGTGGCGGCTTCGGCCATCAATGGCTAACCCATCTCGGGGATGGCGAGTGGCTGTCCGAGACCGGTCCGATGTGGTTCTGTGCCGTCCTGCTCCTGTTCTCGCTTGCCTACGGCCTGATCCGCCTGTCGGGCCGGCGAGAGCGGACGGTCGTTCTGCGTTGGCCGATGGTCGTCGCCTTCGTGATGGTCATGGCGGGGGCCACCGTTGCCGTGCGCATCGTCGTGCAGGCCGGCACCTCGGTGCTCAATGTTCATCCCGGCGACCTGCCGCAATATCTCCTGATGTTCGCGGCCGGAGCCTATGGCTATCGCGGTAACTGGATGGCGGGACTTGCTGAGCGCTCCTGTCTGCGCTGGGGAGCGCTGGCGCTCACGCTCTCCGTTCCGCTGTTCGCAGCGCTGGTGCTGTTTGGCGGCGGCCTCGAGGGCGAGACGGCGCTCTATTCAGGCGGCTTCATCTCGTCAGTGCCGGGAAGTGCCTGTGGGAGGCGCTGGTCTGCGTGGGCATGGGCCTCCTCATGCTGGCCGTCTATCGCCGTCATTTCGACGTGCAGGGACCGGTCGCCAAATGGCTCTCTGACAATGCGTTCGGTGTCTACCTGATCCACCCGCCGATCCTGATCGGCTTCGCCATGCTGTTGCATGGACTACCGCTCTTCGCACTCACGAAGGCGATCCTGCTGACGACGCTGGCAGCGATCGGCAGCTTCGCCGTTTCGGCGTTGATCCTGCGAAAATCGCCGCTGCGCGCGATCATCTAGTTGCGCGCAGCCGTGCGAGCATGTTTCTACATCAGCGCATATTGCGTGCGCTCGCGCTTCGCCAGCAAGGGCAGAGCCTGCCCTGCGATATGGCTCTTGAAATGCGCGCTGTCCTGATGCGCCGTGAAGGCGGCCTCGTCGCGGAACAGCTCGTAGAACAGGAACTGCGCCGGATTGTCCTTGGCGCGGCTGATCAGGAACAGTTTTACGCCCGGCTCGCTCTGCGCTTGCGGGAGGAAGCCGCGCAGGATCTCGGCAACGCGGTCGGCCTCCTCCAGCCTGGCTTCCCATTGCGCCACCACTAGAAGACCGCTGCCGCTGATCGCCTGATGGATGGCTTGTTGGTTCATCGCCTGTTCGTCCATGGTGGAACTCCGTTTGGGGGAGAGAACTGTTCGATCAGTAGCGAAGTTTGTACGATAATGTTTCGATGGTGGTCGAAGTTCGGATGTTGGGTGGCATGCGGATACGGCCTGAATGAGCCCTCATGGTGAGGAGACCGCGCAGCGGTCGTCTCGAACCATGCAGGCCCGGCCGCCGCAACTCGGCCTTCATCCTTCGAGACGCTTGCTCCGCAAGCTCCTCAGGATGAGGGGCGGGCAAACCCCAGCCGCGTTGATTTCCGACGCGAATTTCGCTACCGCCTCTTCCCGTGGATACGCTCAAGGTCAGAGACGCCAAAGACGTCGAAGAGGTGGTGCGCGCGGCGATTGCCAACGAGCAGCCGCTCGAGATCATCGGTCATGGCAGCAAGCGCGGCATCGGCCATGTGATGGCGACCAACGCCGTGCTCGACGTCTCCGCGCTGAACGCGGTTACCTCCTATGAGCCCAACGAGCTGATCGTCACGCTCCAGGCCGGCGCGCCGCTCGCCGACGTGCTCTCGCTGATCGATGCCAAGAGCCAGCAATTCGCCTTCGAGCCGATGAATACCGCGCCCCTGCTCGGGACGCCCGGGCTCGGTACCATCGGCGGCATGATCGCGGCGGGCCTCGCCGGGCCGCGTCGCATCAAGGTCGGGGCGGTGCGCGACCATCTGCTCGGCGCGCACGCCGTTTCGGGCTTCGGCGACAGTTTCAAGACCGGTGGCAAGGTGGTGAAGAACGTCACCGGCTACGACCTCTGCAAGCTGCTCGCCGGTTCCTGGGGCACGCTGTCGGTCATGACCGAGGTGACGCTGAAGGTCATGCCGAAACCGGAGAGCGAGCGGACGCTGCTGCTCAGGGGGCTTGACGATGCAGCCGCCAACAAGGCCATGACCGCGGCGCTCGGCTCGCCCTTCGACGTATCGGGCGCGGCGCATCTGCCGAAATCCGCTTTCCGGGAGAGAGCCGAAGGGCTCGGCGACATCGCCGCTCAAGGCGAGCCGCTCACCGTGCTGCGGCTGGAGGGCATCACCGCCTCGGCCGCCCACCGCGCCGTCTCGCTGCGTGAGGCGCTCGCGCCATTTGGAACCGCGACCATCGTCGAGGATGCCGCCTCGGCCGCATTGTGGACCGCGATCCGGGACGTGCTGCCGTTCGCGGCCGATGGCGCGCTTGGCGCCTGGCCGGTGTGGCGGATCGTCTGTCCGCCGGCCTCTGGCGCCGCGGTTGGCCGGCAGGTCGCGCGGGAAACCGGCGGCGACGTGATCTACGACTGGGGCGGCGGGCTGATCTGGGCGGCCGTGCCGCCGAAGGGCGATGCGCAAGCCGCCATCGTGCGCCAGCGCGCGGAAGCCGTCGGCGGGCACGCCATGCTGGTCCGGGCATCTGAGGAGATGCGGCGGGATGTGGACGTGTTCCATCCCCAGGCCCCGGGTGTCGCCGCCCTCAGCGAGCGGGTTCGCGTCAGCTTCGATCCGAACACCATCCTCAATCGCGGGCGGCTGAGGCGGAGCGCGGCATGAAGACCGAATTTTCGCTCACCCAGCTCGCTAATCCCGACATCGCGGAAGCCGACAAGATCCTGCGTGCCTGCGTGCACTGCGGCTTCTGCACCGCGACCTGTCCGACCTATGTGCTGCTCGGCGACGAGCTCGATAGCCCGCGCGGCCGCATCTACCTGATCAAGGAGATGCTGGAGAAGGACCAGGCGCCGACATCAGATGTCGTCAAGCATGTCGACCGCTGCCTGTCGTGCCTTGCCTGCATGACCACGTGTCCGTCCGGGGTGAACTACATGCACCTGGTCGACCAGGCCCGGGTCCGGATCGAAGAGCGTTACGAGCGGCCGCTTGCCGAGCGGTTGCTGCGCACCGTGCTGGCGTTCGTCCTGCCCGACCCGCGGCGCTTTCGCATCAGCATGTCGCTGGCGCGGCTTGCCCGGCCGCTGGCGGCTTTGCTGCCGACGCCGCGGCCGTCGGCCACCCCCGGCCTCACGCAGCGGATCAAGGCGATGCTGGCGCTCGCGCCAGACCGGTTGCCGGCTCCAGGGCCGGCCGCGGGCAGCGTCTTTGCGGCGCTCGGCAAGCGGCGGGGGCGGGTCGCGCTGCTCCAGGGCTGCGCCCAGCAGGTGCTGGCACCGCGGATCAACCAGGCCGCCATCAACCTTTTGACCCGCCACGGCATCGAGGTCGTGTTGGTCCGGGACGAGCAATGCTGCGGCGCCCTGACCCATCACCTCGGCCGTGACGACGATGCGCTCGCGCGGGCGCGGGCGAACGTCGCGGCCTGGCGTCGCGAGGCGGCAAAGGATGGTCTCGATGCCATCCTGGTGACGACGTCCGGCTGCGGCACGGTGATCAAGGACTACGGCTATCTCCTGCGCGAGGACCGCGACTTCGCGAGCGATGCGGCCAACGTTTCCGCACTCGCCAAGGACATCACGGAGTATGTCGCGGGCCTCTCGCTGCAGCCGTTGAGGCGACACGACGACATCGTCGTCGCCTATCATTCGGCTTGTTCACTGCAGCACGGGCAGAAAATCACTGGGCTTCCGAAAGAATTGCTTTCCAAGAACGGATTCGTGGTGAAAGATATCCCCGAGAGCCATTTGTGTTGCGGTTCGGCGGGGACCTACAACATTCTCCAGCCCGACCTTGCGGGCAGGTTGCGCGATCGCAAGGTCGCCAACATCGCGAGCGTCAAGCCGGACATGATTGCCGCAGGCAATATCGGCTGCATGGTGCAGATTGCCAGCGGCACGTCAGTGCCGGTCGTGCACACGATTGAGCTTCTCGATTGGGCGACGGGCGGAGCGCAGCCGGCATTGAACTAGTCGAATCAAGCTAGCCGACTGCGCCGCGCCCGGAGGTGGACGACTGAAGGCCCGATCGACATTGTTCGACGGCAACAGGAGGATCACGATGGCGAAAGCGAAGAAGAAGAAAAGCAAGAAGGCCAAAAAGGCCAAGAAAGCCGTAGCGGCGAAGAAGAAGACCGCGAAGAAGGCCGGCAAGAAGAAGTCGGCCAAGAAGTCGGCGAAGAAATCCGCCAAGAAGGCAGCGAAGAAGTCGGCAAAGAAGGCTGCACCGAAGAAGGCTGCGAAGAAATCCGCGAAGAAGGCGGCTCCCAAGAAGAGCGCGAGGAAGGCGGCGCCGACCCCCGTGGCAGCTCCCGCTCCCGAGCCCGCACCGGAGGCGAGCTGGGCGACCCCGTCCAGCGGCGACAGCTCGTCGGCTTCGGCCGAAGGGCAGGGCTAGCTCCAACTTCGTCCTCCACGCGATCATCAGCGATCCGGAAGGCCGCGGCGGCGACGCTGCGGCCTTTTTGCATCGACTGATTGCATCAGGGCGCAGGCGTCATTGGCTTCCCCTCATTGGCTCTTCTTGGGCTGTGTGCTGATTCGCGTCGCCGCGCTCGGCCTTGCTGCACGTCCGTAACAATCCGGGGGCCGGAGTGCCCTCGGAATGCAAATAATGTTGTCAAGATGCAACACGTCCCGACAACCTTTCGCGGAATTGCCATAACGCCTAAAAAGTCGGCAGATGCATGTGTTTTTTGCTTCACTGAATGAGGGCCTCACTCCAGATTGCAGCGGTTAAGAGCTTTTCAGTCAGGGTTCGCATGCCCCGGGGGGCGCCGGGATCGGACTGGCCTTAAGAACGGGTAATTGGGGAACGAAATGAAAAAACTGGCTTTGTTGGCAACGGCGCTGGCAATGGTGACGGGTTCGGCTCTGGCGGCAGATATGCCGGTGAAGGCTGTGAAAGCGCCTCCGCCGCCCGCCTTTGACCCCTGGGATATCGCCTTCGGCGGCGGCATCATGAGCGACTACATCTTCCGCGGCATCACGCAGTCGAACCACAAGCCGTCGGTCACGGCCTATTTCGAGCCGCGCTACAACGTCACCAAGGACCTCCAGCTCTACGTTGGTGTCTCGGCCGAGAGCATCTCCTTCCCGAACCGCGCCGCGGCTGAAGTCGACATCTACGGCGGTATCCGCCCCACCTTCGGCGCGTTCGCCTTGGACATCGGCGTCTGGGGTTACCTGTATCCGGGCGGCACCTGCTACTTCGGCGCGCCGGGCATCGACTTCGCCGGCAACTTCCAGGGCGCCGAGTGCGCCGAGAAGGCGCTGCTCAATGCCAACGTCATCAAGAAGGACCTGAGCTTCTTCGAAGTCTACGGCAAGGGCACGTACACGGTGAACGACAACTGGGCGTTCGGCTTCACCGAGTACTACACCCCGAGCTACCTGAACTCGGGCGCGTGGGGCAACTACGCCTCGATCACCGGCAAGTATACCGCGCCCAGCACGCTCTTCGGCTCGAGCGGCGTCGGCATGTACGTGTCGGGTGAGTTCGGCCGTCAGTGGCTTGGCACCTCCGACAGCTTCTACGGCACGGCTGCATTCCCGAACGGCATCAAATATGCCGACTACAACACCTGGAACGTCGGTATCGGCTTCACCTACAAGGTGTTCACGCTGGACCTGCGCTACTCCGACACCAACCTCTCCAAGGGTGACTGTAACGCCTTCACCAGCGACTGGTCGGCCCGCGGCAACATCACCGCCTCCTCCGGTACCTTCGTGACCCCGATCAACCCGTCGGGCGTCGGCTCCAACTGGTGCGGCGCGGCCGGTATCGCCAAGCTGTCGTTCGACCTGACGGCGATGACGAACCTGAAGTAAGTTTCATCCCGAGACTGACTGAAGGGGCGGCAGGGCAACCTGCCGCCCTTTTGTTTTGGGGGGAGACCAACGCGCTGGGAGAGACGGGCTATCGCCGCTTCAACAAAGTTCGGTGTCGTCCCGGCGAAGGCCGGGACCCATGACCCCAGGGAGAGATTGTGGCGCGAGATGGTGGTTACGATTCTTCGCCAAGCTGCGCCCTGTGGC
The DNA here is from genome assembly GCF_024199925.1 of Bradyrhizobium sp. CCGUVB1N3. Classification (NCBI taxonomy): domain Bacteria; kingdom Pseudomonadati; phylum Pseudomonadota; class Alphaproteobacteria; order Hyphomicrobiales; family Nitrobacteraceae; genus Bradyrhizobium; species Bradyrhizobium sp. CCGUVB1N3. Next base: position 4,554,871 of record NZ_JANADR010000001.1, on the reverse strand, counting down.
TATGGGTCCCGGGCTCGCGCTGACGCGCGCCCCGGGATGACGGATGTTCTGTCCTGCCCCGCCCCGCAAGCGGGAGAGGGGGCGCACACCATCGCGGAAGCATTCAGCGCGCTTCGCTCGGCTCCGCCCGGGCCGCTGCGCCGACACCGCCGAGTACGTGGATCTCGCCGTCCGGGACCAGCCTGACATTGCGGGTGTGGAAGGCATCCAGCGTCGAGCGGTGGCCAATCGACACGATCGTGGTCGACGGCAGCTTCTCCTCCATGAGCCGGTAGAGCAGGGCCTCGGACGGCTCGTCGAGCGAGGCGGTCGCCTCATCGAGGAACAGATAGTCCGGCGCATGCAGCAGCGCCCGCGCCACCCCTAGGCGCTGTTGCTCGCCGAGCGACAGCGTCCTGTTCCAGTGCGCTTCCTCGTCGAGCTGCTCGGCAAGCCTCGGCATGCCGACCGCTCTCAGCGCCTCCTTGATCTTGTCGGGCGCGATCGTGCCGTGCTCGGCCGGGTAGATCACGGCGTCGCCGAGCGGGCCAATCGGGAAATACGGTCGCTGCGGCAGCATCATCAGGCTGGACTTCCCAGGGATGGCGATCTTGCCGGTGCCGAACGGCCAGATCCCGGCGATGGCGCGGAACAGCGTCGACTTGCCCGAGCCCGACGGGCCGGTCACCAGCACGCGCTCGGGGTGCTGGATCGCAAAGGCGTTGGCTGCGACCAGCGGCTTGCCGTTGGGAAGCTTCACCAGCAGCTGCTCGAGCGCGATGGCCTCGCTGCCCGCGGACGACGTGACGCCGATGGTCGGCTCGTGCGCGGGGAGGTTGGCGGCCGAGCTGACCGACATCTCGAAACCGTCGAGACGGGCGACCACCGCGCGCCATTCGGCGAGTTGGCGGTACGTCGTCACGAAGAACGACAGCGCATCCTGCACGCTGCCGAACGCCGAGCCGGTCTGCATCATGTCGCCGAGCTGGATCCGCTTGGCGAAAAAGGCCGGCGCCACCACCACATAGGGGAAGATCACCGCGGCCTGCCCAAAGCTCGCCGTGAACATGGTGAGACGCTTGGTCCGGCTCATGATCGCGTACCAGTTGGCGATGACGAAACCGAAGCGGCGCAAAAGGTGGCCGCGCTCGGCGCCTTCGCCTTTCAGCAGCGCGATCTGCTCGGAATTCTCGCGAACGCGGACGAGGTTGAAGCGGAAATCGGCCTCGAAGCGCTGCTGCTCGAAATTGAGGTTGACGAGTGGCACGCCGATCCAGTGCGCCAGTCCCGTGCCCAGGATCGCGTAAGCCACCGCGCACCAGACCAGAAAACCGGGGATGACGATATCGGTGCCGTAAATGTGCAGCGGCGCCTTGTTGGACAAGCCCCAGAGGATGACGATGAACGAGGCCAGCGTCACGATCGACGACAGTAACTGCAGGCCGATGCCCAGCGTCTGCTCGACGAAATTCTTGACGTCATCAGTGATGCGCTGGTCCGGGTTGTCGGCAGCATCGCCCTTGAGCTGCATGCGATAATGCACGGCGCCGTCGAGCCATTCGCCGAGATAGTGCTGCGTCAGCCACTGCCGCCAGCGGATCTGCAGCCACTGGTTCAGGTAGAGCTTGTAGACGGCCAGCGCGACGTAGGTGAAAGCAAGACCAAGGAAGATCCAGACCTCCCTGACGAACTCATCCAGATCGTAGGCCTGGAGCGCGCTGTAGAACCGGTTCTGCCACTGATTGATGAGGACATTGATCGCGACGAGCGCCAGCTCCATCGCTATGACGACAGCGAGTAGGCCGCGGCCGGCCCATTTGTCTTCGGACCGGAAATAGGGCATGGCGATTCGCCAAACGGTCGCGAGCGTGGCGCGGATGTTCTTCACAGATCGGGATCTCCTGCGGGGTAGGCGCAAACGCCTGATGCAATGGCGCAAATAAGCGCGCTTAGACTAAAGTTGCAAATCCGGCGATTTGCCTTGTCCGGGCCGGCGACCCTAGCATGGGCACAACGGCGCGGGGTGGGGGGCCTCCGGGACTTCGCGAGCTTGTGAGCGGGTGGGAACCGCCGCATTTCGCGACATGACCGCTTCAGGCTCAAGGACTATCGCGACCCACGTCAAGCAGGTTCGGCTGTCCACGCTGGCCGCCCTGCCGCACCAACGCGTGGGGGAGGAATAGCATGTGGAATCAAATCTATGACCCACTCAATAACGTGGTGCTGTCGACCATCGCTGCGGCGGTACCCGTCGTCACGCTGCTGATCCTGATCGCCAGCGGCCGCGTCAAGGCGCACATCGCGGCCGTGATCGCGGTGATCATCACCAACCTGATCACGATCGTCGTCTTCACCATGCCGGCGAACATGTCGATCCGCGCCTCGGTGCTCGGCATCGTCACCGGCTTCTTCCCGATCGGCTGGATCGTTCTCAACGTCATGTTCCTCTACCAGGTCACGGTGGTGACCGGCCGCTTCGAGCTGTTGAAACGTGCGGTCGGCGGCGTCACCGAGGACCGGCGCCTGCAACTGCTTCTGGTAGCATTCTCCTTCGGAGCATTCTTCGAAGGCGCCTCCGGTTTCGGAACGCCGGTCGCCATCACGGGCTCGGTGCTGATCGGGCTCGGCTTCTCGCCGCTCGCGGCGTCCGGCCTGTCGCTGATCGCCAACACCGCGCCGGTCGCCTATGGCGCGCTCGGCACTCCGATCCAGGGGCTCGCTTCGGTCACTGGGCTTGATCCCTACCTCCTGGGCGCGATGGTCGGACGGCAATTGCCGTTCTTCTCCCTCATCGTGCCCTTCTGGGTGGTGTGGGCGTTCGCGGGCTGGAAGGGCATGAAGGACGTCTGGCCGGCGATCCTCGTCACCGGCGTATCGTTCGCGATCCCGCAATTCGTCATTTCCAACTACATCAATCCGTGGATCGTCGACATCGGCGCCTCGCTCGTCTCGATGGGCTGCCTGATCCTGTTCCTGAGGATCTGGCAGCCGAGGCAGCTCTGGCTGTCGCCGGCGCTGCGCGGTCGCGACGAATCGGCTGCCACCATGGCCGCGACGAGGCCGCTCGACAAAACCCCGCTTACGCAAGCCGAATTGTGGAGCGCGCTGTTGCCGTGGATCATCGTCTGCATCGTGATGCTGATCTGGGGCAACGGTGCGTTCAAGAGCTGGGCGAACTCGATCTTCACCTGGAACTACGCCGTTCCCGAACTGCACCAGATGATCAACAAGATGCCGCCCGTGGCGGCGAAGCCGACGCCGGAAGGCGCGGTGTTCGGCTTCACCTATCTGTCGTTCACCGGTACGGGTATGCTGATCGCGGCGATCATCTCCGGCTTCCTGATGGGGGTCGGGCCGGGCCGGCTGCTGGCCGAATATGGCCGCACGATCCGGCTCTGCGCGATCTCGCTGATCACGATCTCGGCGATGCTCGCGATCGGCACGCTCACCCGGCTCTCCGGTGTGGACGCGACGCTCGGTCTCGCCTTTGCGGCAACCGGCGTGCTCTATCCCTTCTTCGGCACCTTGCTCGGCTGGTTGGGCGTGGCGCTGACGGGATCGGACACGTCATCGAACATCCTGTTCGGCAACCTCCAGAAGATCACGTCCCAGCAGCTCGGACTGTCGCCTATCCTGATGGCGGCGGCGAACTCCTCTGGCGGCGTGATGGGCAAGATGATCGACGCGCAATCGATCGTGGTCGCCTCCACCGCCACGCGGTGGTACGGCCATGAGGGCACGATCCTGCGCTTCGTGTTCTGGCACTCGATCGTGCTGGCCTGCTTGGTCGGCGTGCTCGTGACGCTCCAGGCCTATGTCTGGCCGTTCACGGCCCTGGTGCTGAAGTAGCGCGACGCATCTCACTGCAACGAAAATCCCCGCGGGAGCGATCCCGCGGGGATTTTGCGTGCCTGGCGAACCTTCTCAACGTCGTCGCGGTCTTATAGAAGGTGCGGCGGTTCAAGGACGTCGAGAGGTCACATGGTTTCGGTCAAGCAGATGGTGCGCGCGGCTGCCGCGGTGGTGCTGATGGCGGGCGCAGCCCATGCCGAGGACGGCTTTCCCTTCGGGACCGAGATGACGCTCGAAGCCTTGCCGCAGCCCGGCTCGAAGCGCATTCCCAACATCGAGATCGGAGACAATGGCGAGGTGGTGCTGGAGCTCTGGTGCAAGGGCGGCAAGGGCCAGTTCTCGGTCGCCGGCAACACCGTGATCTTCGTCCCCGGCCAGATCCAGGACCGTTCCTGCCCGCCGGCCAAGGCCCAGGCCGATGACGACCTCGTCGCGTCGCTCGCCAGCGTCGAGACCTGGAAGCGCCAGGGTGAATTTCTCACGCTGATCGGCCCGAAGCCGCTGCGCTTCCGGATGAACGGGAATTGAGCCTCGCGGCAGCCGGTGCGACCGGCTCCGTGCTTTTGGCGGTTACGGCGTCGCGATCAACCCGTTGGCTGTGGCAACGATCCAGCGGCTGCCCCAGCGCACGATGGAGTCTATTCGCCCAAGTCCGGGAATGATGTCGCCGCGTGCGGCCATCCGAATTCCGTCGGGGCCGTCGAGAACGGCAGTTCCGTCCCGAACGTCGACAACGGTCCACCCGGGAATGGTTGTCGGTCTCGTCTCCGGGGCCGGCGCCAGAGGCTGCCTCATGGCGACTGCTGGCCCGGAGAAGCTCGTATTCGCCTGAGAGGCCACGCCAGCAGGCAAGCGGGCGGGCGATGTGGCGGACGGCTTGGGAATGCTGCCGACAAAGGCGGGTGCCGCTGTTTGCGGATCCGAGTGAGATGCGGCCTTTCGAGCGCCTTCGGCCTTGCCGGCGGATTTCGTTTCAGACGTTTGCGATGAAGCTGCTTGTTTCTGGGCGATAGGACTGAGGCTGATCATGCTTGCCAACTCAGGCCAATTCAGGCCCCCGGCCCATCCCAGTCCAAAGCTTGCCGTCAGCGCAATCGTGAACAGCAGAAAGTTGCGCGCTCGAACACCATAGGGGTCCCGGAGCACCAGCACGTCTTCGCGATCATGGCTTAGGAAATCGCGCAGCCTGACCGGCTGCCTCGGCAACCGGCCGCCAGCCACATTCCCCAACCAGATGTTTCCAAGGGTACTCGGCTCGTGGTCTTGCATGATGCGACCCACGTTCGGCTACCCGATGATGGCCGCTCAAACTGAATCGAATCTTAACGATCAAGAGAACCACTGAGGCCGCGCGGCTTATTTCCACACCGACTTGTCGGCGTCCCAGCGCTGCCCCTTCAACTCCTTCGTCAGTGCCTCGATCGCGCCGTTGTCGTCGGTCTGATCGCCCTCTTCATCGGTGCTCGCTTCATCCGACAGATTGAGCTTGGCGCCGGTGCTCTCGTCGGCCGTGGTGATGGCGGGGCTGCCGACCCAGAGCAGGAGACGGTCGCTGCTGCCGGGCTTGTCGGTCGAGACGAGGCCAGCGACCTCGATCGTGTCGGTGAGCTCGAGCGCCGGGAAATCCTGGTTCGGCCGCTTCAAGAGGACCTTGAGCTTGCCGGTGACGGGGTTGAAGCTCTGCGAGACGGTTTTCGCCGCCAGCGTCCGCGCCAGCACGTTCGCGACGGTGCCGGCGAGCCGGTCCCGGCTGATCTTGTCGCCGTCGCGCCAGTCGGCGGCGGAGAAGCGGATGGTCCGATCCATCTCCATCATGCCGGCGGTCCAGCCCGCCGCGGTGACGCCCGGCATCGCCTTGAACTTGGCGAGCAGCGCAGCTGCCCGCTCCGGGTCGACCGACATGTTGATGGTCTGCTCGCCGGCGCGTAGCGCGTCGCAGCCGACCGACAGACTTGCCAGCGTCACCTCGACATCCTGGCCCTTCAGGCTTTTCAGGAAATCGGTTGCCGCCTCTAACTTGACCTTGACCGCGATCGCCTCCGGCGAGACCTCGGTGAAATCCTTCGGCTGCGGCGTGATGCCGTCGTCCGAGGTCTGGTTGTCCAGAAACTCCTTCTCGCTGAGGTCGGAATTGTCGGGGGAGGCGACCTCGGTCACGTTGCCGCCGATCGAGATCTGGCCGCGGAATTCGAAGGTGTCGCTGGTCGGCTTGCGCGTCAGCTTGACGGTGACCGGCGACTTGTCGCCGAGGCTCTGCGTCGTGCCCGACAGCAGCTGGCCGGCGACCGTGAGGTTGACGACGAAGCGGTCCTTGCGGTCGGAATTCTTCGCAGCCGGATAGCAGACGTCGAGCACGGCTGAGGTGACCGTCTTGCCCTGGCGGGTCTCCTTCAGGATGACATCGGCATTGCCATCCATCAGCCCGTCGATCGAGGTGAAATAGCGCGTCTCGGTTCCGCCGGGCGCTGCGGCCTTTGGCGATAGCTTCATCTGGGCGGAGGCGACGTCAGGCGCAACCGCAACCAAAATCGCGAAAAGGCCTATCGAGTAGAACGAAAGCGCGCGCATCGACGAGATCCTCGGAGGAACAGAATCGGCGCCACCGTAGTGGGTTTTGGCCGGCGGTTGAATCGGAAAGCGCCGGGCATGGTCGGCAAAAAAGAAGGCCGCCCGGAGGCGGCCTTCGCGTGATTTTGGCTGGTTGCAGGCGGGCTCAGAAGCCCATGCCGCCGCCGCCGGCCGGCATCGCCGGCGCTGCTTCCTTCTTCGGCAGCTCGGCGACCATGGCTTCGGTGGTCACCAGCAGGCCGGCCACCGAGGAGGCGTCCTGAAGCGCGGTGCGCACCACCTTGGCCGGGTCGATGATGCCCTTCTCGACCATGTCGACATACTGCTCGGTCTGGGCGTCGAAGCCGAAGGTCTCGGACTTGTTCTCCAGGATCTTGCCGACGACGATGGAGCCTTCGAGGCCCGCGTTCTCGGAGATCTGGCGGACCGGAGCTTCCAGCGCCTTCAGCACGATGTTGATGCCGGCCTGGACGTCGGGATTGGCGTTGGTGAGACGGCCGACCGCCTTCTTGGCGCGGAGCAGCGCGACGCCGCCGCCGGGGACGATGCCTTCCTGCACGGCTGCGCGGGTGGCGTTGAGCGCGTCCTCGACGCGGTCCTTCTTCTCCTTGACCTCGATCTCGGTCGCGCCGCCGACGCGGATCACCGCGACGCCGCCGGCGAGCTTGGCCAGACGCTCCTGGAGCTTCTCACGGTCGTAGTCTGAGGTGGTCTCCTCGATCTGGGCCTTGATCTGGCCGACGCGAGCCTCGATGTCCGGCTTCTTGCCGGCGCCCTTGACGATCGTGGTGTTCTCCTTGTCGATCACGACCTTGCCGGCACGTCCCAGCATCTTCACCGTGACGTTCTCGAGCTTGATGCCGAGCTCTTCGGAGATGAGCTGACCGCCGGTGAGGATCGCGAGGTCCTCGAGCATGGCCTTGCGGCGATCGCCGAAGCCCGGCGCCTTGACGGCAGCGACCTTGAGACCGCCACGCAGGCGGTTGACGACCAGGGTGGCCAGCGCCTCACCCTCGACGTCCTCCGCGACGATGACGAGCGGCTTGCCGGACTGCACCACGGCTTCCAGCACCGGCAGCATGGCCTGCAGGCCGGACAGCTTCTTCTCGTGCAGGAGGATGTAGGCGTCCTCGAGCTCGGCGGTCATCTTCTCGGCGTTGGTGACGAAATAGGGCGACAGATAGCCGCGGTCGAACTTCATGCCCTCGACGATGTCGACTTCGGTGTCGAGCGACTTGTTCTCCTCGACGGTGATGACGCCCTCGTTGCCGACCTTCTGCATCGCCTGCGCGATCATCTTGCCGATGGCGGCATCGCCATTGGCAGAGATGGTGCCGACCTGGGCGACCTCGGAGGAGGCGGCGACCGGCTTGGCGCGCTTCTCGATGTCCTTGATCACGGCCTGGACCGCGGTGTCGATGCCGCGCTTGAGGTCCATCGGGTTCATGCCGGCGGCAACTGCCTTGGCGCCTTCGCGCACGATGGCCTGGGCCAGCACGGTCGCGGTGGTGGTGCCGTCGCCGGCGAGGTCGTTGGTCTTGGAGGCGACCTCACGGACCATCTGGGCGCCCATGTTCTCGAACTTGTCCTCGAGCTCGATCTCCTTGGCGACGGTGACGCCGTCCTTGGTGATGCGGGGCGCGCCGAAGCTCTTCTCGATGACGACGTTGCGGCCCTTCGGGCCGAGCGTCACCTTGACGGCGTTGGCGAGAATGTCGACGCCGCGCAGCATGCGATCGCGCGCGTCTCCGGAAAACTTGACGTCTTTGGCAGCCATTTCTGCAATCCTTGATGTTTGGTGATGTGCTCGCCGATCATCGCCGGGCAAGGCTCGGCAATCCGTCGCGAGATCATGAACGATGCCCGGATCTTCGATCCGGGCACGATATTCAGCGGCGGTTCAGGCGGTCGGCCTTAGGCCAGGACGCCCATGATGTCCGACTCCTTCATGATCAGGAGATCTTCATTGTCGATCTTGACCTCGGTGCCCGACCACTTGCCAAACAGCACGCGGTCGCCGACCTTGAGGTCGATCGGGATCAGCTTGCCCGCCTCGTCGCGGCCGCCGGGGCCAACGGCGACGATTTCACCCTGGGACGGCTTCTCCTTGGCGGTGTCGGGAATGATGATGCCGCCCTTGGTCTTTTCCTCGGCATCGATACGTTTGACCACGACACGGTCATGCAGCGGACGAAATTTGGACTTAGCCATGACGTTTCCCTTTGGAAGCTCGCTTCGGAAGCAGCGGAAGTAGGTGAGGGGCCTGCGCCCCCGTCCGACCTCTGTCAGGATCGAACGGCGCGCCTTAGCAATCGGGCTTACCGAGTGCTAATAGTGCGCCCGGAAATATGGCTTGGCCGCGATCCTGTCAAGCAAAGGTGGTTAAGCCATTGGTGAGACGGATATAGGATGTTGACGATCGAAACGAATTGGGGACGCTGGCGTCGTCCACGACGTCATTGCCCCGACAGCGGTTTTGCGCTTGGCTGCAGGAGGGGGCTGCCAGGCTCGTGTTTGGGGGGCGCTTTGCTCGGGGGAATGCCATGATCAGTTCAGCTCACGCGCGGACGGTTGCCAATCTGGGCGCCGCCGCAGCCTTGGCGCTGCTGCTGGGTGCATGTGGCGGCGGCATGAGCCTGCCGTCGTTCTCGTCGTCCTCGCCGCCGCCGGAGGCCGAGCCCGGCACCGGGCCGGAAATGCCGGCCTCGATCCGCGCCGACGAGATCGTCGGCCGCTGGGGCCTTGCCTCGTTCCAGAACCCGGCCGACCGTGCCCGCACCGAAGCTGCTGCCCGCGCGCAGTGCAAGAACCCCTATGTGATCGGCGCCGGCTCCAGCGGCGGCGTGATCATGCACCTGGCCGACCAGGCGACGCCGCAGGAGCTGCGGCTGAAGGGCTCACCGAGCGGCAAGAACTACATCGGACCGTCCGGCCCGACCCCCGGCGAGCAGGACCGCGAGATCGTCTCCTTCGACGGCCGCGTCATGGTCACCCGCTTCATCGACAAGGACGCCTCCACCCGCTACGGCAACATGGTCTACGTCCGCTGCGCGCCGCGGGCGTGATTTTCTCTCCGTCATTCCGGGGCGCGCGAAGCGCGAACCCGGAATCTCGATATGGTGAGCTCCTTGCCTTAAACCTCTGGATTCCGGGTTCGGCTCTATCGAGCCGCCCCGGAATGACGTCATAGACCAAAAAACAAAAACGCCGGCTCTCGCCGGCGTTTTGCTTTTCCCTTTGTCCCGCCCGCTCAGTCGAACAGGGCGTCGATGTCGTCCTGCGAGGCGTGGCCGACATCGCCGGCGAGCTTCGGGCCGTTGAGGAGCTTGGAGTCTTCGTCGCGGGTGTCGACGATCGGCGCCGCGTGGGCCTTGATCGCGTCGACGCCGCCCCAGATCTCCATCATCGCATTGATGTGCTGCTCGATGAATTTCATCGTGCCCATCACCTTGCTGATGCGCTGACCGGTCAGGTCCTGGAAGTTGCAGGCCTCAAAGATCGAGATGACGCGTTCCTGGATGTCGTCGGAAAGTCGCTTCTGCTGGTCGATCGAATCCACCTTGGCGAGCGCGCTCGCCGCCTGGTCGATCGACTCGGCCGCCTCGAGGATCTGCTGGGTGGCCTGCTCGGTGCCGCCGACCACCGCGCCGAGCTCGCCATTGACCTTGGCCATTTCGCCGCCGTCGAAGCTCTTGCCGTGCAGCGTTGCGATCTCGCGCTTGGTGCGGTTGATGGCATCATGGATCAGGTCGAGCTCGACCTTCAGCTTCTCGCACTGCTCGATCTGGGCGCGGTAAGTCTCCAGCATCGCGCGCGTGTCAGCGACTTCCTGCGCGACGACGGCGTCGGTCGAGGGCGGCGCGGCGTTCGCTGCGTGGCTGTTGCGCGCCATCTGGGCGCGGATCGCGCGCAGCTCGGCCATGATCTCGCTGTGCATCGGAGCAGTCTCGTCAATCATCTCGGGAATAGGCATCTCGCCGACGATTGCTTCCTCGGCGCGAAAACGTTTGCGGTGAACAGCCATATTGGAACTCCCCCCACCTCACTCACGCGGTCTTTGTAGACAGAAGGGATTTAACACGACGTTCACGGCGGGAACTGCTTTGCGATCGCGCGCAATTTGCACGCTCACCGGCGATTAACCATGCGTATCAGCCGTTCACCGAAAATAAACGCTAGCGGACAAAAGCCGCAGCCGTTCGCGACGTGGTGAATCAAAACGCGGTTTCCGTTTACCAAACCAAACGGCTTTTGATTTTAAGTGGGCCGCATCGCGAAGGGCAGTCCGCGCCCGTCGCGATGAACGCACCAGACGAAACAGTACAGAGTACGTCGATGTTCAAGAAAATGTCTGTCGCGCTGCTCGGCAGCGCATGCACCTTTGTTGCCGGGATCGACCGCGCCGCCGCCTTCGACAACACCGTGCCATCCGATCCGCCCGCCGTGCTCTACGCGCCGCAGGTTCCGCCGCAGCCGGTGCGCGTCGCCTCCAATGCCAACATGGGCGGCGGCTTCATCGAATTCCTGTTCGGCGGCGAGGAGCGCGGCCAGCGTTATTATCCGCAGCAGCAGCCGACATATCAGCAGCAGCCGGCCTATTACGACCAGCGCCGTTTGCCGCCGATGGCCGAGCCGCAGATGCAGGGCGCCGTGCCGCAGCAGGAGGCCGCCGATCCGCGCTCGCGACCCTTTGATCCGAGGTTCGAGAAGCAGCTCGTCGCGTACGAGGGCAAGGAAGGCGCCGGCACCATCGTCGTCGATACGCCCAACAAGTTCCTCTATCTGGTCGAGGGCAATGGCAGGGCGCTGCGCTACGGCATCGGCGTCGGCCGTCCCGGCTTCACCTGGTCGGGGGTGAAGGCGATCACGGCCAAGCGCGAATGGCCGGACTGGACGCCGCCGTCGGAAATGATCGCACGCCGTCCCGACCTGCCGCGGCATATGGAAGGCGGCCCTGAAAATCCGCTCGGCGCGCGCGCGATGTATCTGGGCTCTTCGCTCTACCGCATCCACGGCTCCAACGAGCCCTGGACCATCGGCACCAACGTCTCCTCCGGCTGCATCCGCATGCGCAACGAGGACGTCATCGACCTCTACGGTCGCGTCAATGTCGGCACCAGGGTTGTGGTGATGTGAACGCGGCGAGAGCGGCGAAACGAGAACGGCCGCCGGAAGGGCGGCCGTTTTGCATTTGATGCTGACGTTGCTTAGGCGTAGTCGCTGCCGCCGTCGTCGCCGCCGCCGAAATCGCTGTCGTCGGCCATGTCCATGTTGTCGGTGTCGTCGTTCTGATCATCGTCGTTCTGATCGTTCGACGCCTGGTCGAAGAGACCCTGGCGGGACTCGTCGCGGTCGCGACCGGATCCGATGTCGTTGAGGCCGGCGTCGCGCGCCAGCGAGCCGCCGGATTGGTCGCTGCTGCCGCCCCACGGGCTGCCGCCGCCACCGCGCTCCTCGATGATCGTGGTGTCGCCAAAAGCCTGATGCGATCCGCCCATCCCGCCCATCATGTTGCGGATGCCGGAGAGCAACAGCGAGCCACCGACGACGCCGGCGGCTGCTGCTGCTGCCGTGCCGAGGAAGGAGCCGCCGCCACCGCCGATGGGCGGAGCGCCGTATCCCTGCTGCTGCCCGTAAGGTGGCTGGCCGTAGCCGGGCGGCTGCGCCTGCTGCATCGCCTGGCCGGAGTTCCAGACCGGCCGCTGCTCGCGCTGCGGCACGTTCGGAACCGAGCCGCGCGATTGGCTGCCGCCGAACAGGGTATCGCGCATGGAATCAAGGAAACCGCCGGACTGCGCCGGCTCCGGCGCATGTGCGGCCTCCAGTTCCTGGATGCGGGCATTGGCGCGCTTCAGCGCCTCGTCCTGCAACAGCACGGTTTGCACCAGCGCATACATGGCGTTGGGGGCCTTGTTCAGGCCGTCATTGATGGCGGCGATCGCGTTCGGATCGCGCGGTGCAGTCTCAAGCTTGGAAAGCCGGTCGAAAAGCTCGTCGACGAGCTGGCGTTCTTGCGGCGTCATGATCGATCTCCCTTGCGCGAACCAAGCGCGCCGAAGATGTAGGGTTCCATTGTGGCGCCAACAGTGGGGCGCGGATTAAATTTCCGTATGCGACAAGCTGACCGGTCCCTTGCGGCGAGCGGTTTCATGCCAATGTCACGTTGTTCGCCGCCAGTAGCCGAGGGAAAGCCTCGCTTGCGAGGTATCTATGCTCGCGCTCGCGGACATCGGTCATTGGATCGAGGCTCCGCAACGTCTCGTCGACGAAGCCGGGATGGCACATCACGAGCCCCCCCTCCGGCAGGCCCGCGATGAATTCGCCCATCAGCTTGCCGAAATCGGCCTCGTCCCGCGTGAAGTCATAGGCGCCGGCGAAGGCAGGATTGAAGGCGAGCCCGGCCTGCCGCGCGCGGCGGCGGAATTGCGCGCTCAGGACATCCAGCACCAGCGCTTTCGGCGAGCCGAGCCGTTGCATCAAGGGCTGCTCGCGGCCGCCCTGCCGCACCCAGGCTTTTGGCGCGGCCTCGCGGACAGCGGCGACGAAGGCGTCGCGCACCTGCGGATAGAGCTGCACGTGCTGATGGCCGTCGACGAAATCAGGTGCGCGTCCGAACGCCTGCGCGAACGCCGCAAGCTGCGCCTTGACCTCTGCGTAAATGATCTCGCGGTCGAGGCGCCGCAACAGTCCCGCACGCAGCAGCTTTGGAAAGGCTAGGAACATGTCGCCCTCGAGCGGGCGGAAATGCATTGTCAGCGGGCGGAACGGCGCCGACAGCGTGACATGCAATCCGATCGCGCAGCGCGGGCTCTTTGTCCGGGACGCTTCCAGCGCGTCGATCTCGCCGCGGCCGATTGCCGGTCCCGGCATCATCACCGATGTCGCATTGAGACGGCCGCGTTCGATGAGGTCGCGGATGGCGCGGTTGACGCCCGCGCTGATTCCGTAATCGTCGGCGCAGAGCCAGATACGCCGCGGCTTCGCCGCTTCGTTCATTCCGCCGCCGTCCGGCTCGAGGCGTCGTCGGCCTTGTCGGTCTCGACATGCTTCTCGCTGTGCTCGGCGACGAAGTAGATCGGGCGCGCCTTGAGCTCGGAGAGGATCTTGCCGATATATTCGCCGACGATGCCGATCATGATGAGCTGCACGCCGCCGATCGTCATCAGGCCGACCACGAGCGAGGGATAGCCGGGCACCTGCTTGCCGGTGGTGAAGACCTCCCAGAGGATGGAGAGGCCGAACAGGAAGGCGACGCCCGCGAGCACCACGCCGAGCAGGCTGGCAAAGCGCAAGGGGGCCACCGAGAACGAGGTCAGGCCCTCGATCGAGAGGCCGAGCAGCCGCGCCGCATTGAAGGTGGTCACGCCATGGGCGCGTGCCGCGGGCTCGTAGTCGACGCGGATCTGGCGGAAGCCGATCCAGCTCGCCAGCCCCTTGAAGAAGCGGTTGCGCTCGGGCAGTTGCCGCAGCGCTGTGACCGCGCGCGGCGAGAGCAGGCGGAAGTCGCCGGCGTCTTCGGGGATCTTCTGCCGCGCGCCCCAATTGATCAGCGCGTAGAAGCCGTGCACGGCGAGCCGCCGCAGGAACGGCTCGTTGTCGCGATGCGCCTTGGCGGTATAGACGACGTCGTAGCCGTCAACGATCCAGTGTCCGACGAGCTGTTCCACCAGCGCGGGCGGGTGCTGGCCGTCGCCGTCCATGAACATCACGGCGCCGCGCCTTGCATGGTCGAGGCCGGCCATCAGCGCCGCCTCCTTGCCGAAATTGCGCGACAGCGACACCACCTGCACGTCGATCGCATCGGCCGGCAGGGCGCGGGCGATCGCAAGCGTCGAATCCGCGCTGCCATCGTCGACATAGACGACCTCGCAGGCGAGGCGATAGCGGTCCCGCAGCGTCCTGGCGAGATCGCAGATCCGCTGGTGCAGCGAGGCAAGCCCCGCCGCCTCGTTATAAACCGGCACGACAATCGACAGCCCTTTGGCCGCGGCGCTCGTCGCGGCGGTGGTCAGGGCGGAAACGTCAGAGCCCAGCGTCATCGATCAAGGTTCCAGAAGCACTCAAAACTCATTCGAACGGCATATGGTAGCTGTCGTTTGCTGTCGCTACGCTGAACGCGCCCAGGGATGTCACAAGGGATGCCCCCGGAGATTTCCTACCGATTCCTCCTGCGCCTCACCGCCGCAGGAACGCTTCGAGCTTGGCAAACAGCGGGTTCTCGCGGTCGAAGACGTAGTCGAGCGAGACCACCGAGACCGTCTCAGCGCCATGATCGCGCAGAAAGCTCGCCAGCGCATAGAGTTTTGTGGGCGGGCAGTGCAGCGTCAACATGCCCGACGAGGTCGGCCCGCCGAATGGTGCCTCCACGCCGAAATTCCGATGCGCCTCGCTCAGCAATGCCGCATCGCACTGCCGGAAACGGGTGCGGACCTCGCGGTATTGGTTTGCCCGCGCCCGGGCCGCAATGTGATCGAGGATCACGCGCGCCGTCTCCCGCGCCTCCGGCGACCAGTCGGCGTCCCTGGAGGCGACCAGATTGGCCTGGCTGCGCAGCATGACACCGTCGTCGAGGATCTTCAGGCCATTGGCGGCAAGCGTGGCGCCGGTCGTGGTGATGTCGACGATCAGCTCGGCGGTGCCGGCCGCAGGCGCGCCTTCGGTCGCGCCGGTGCTCTCGACGATCCGGTAGTCGACGATGCCATGGCTCGAAAAGAAGGCCCTCGTGAGATTGATGAATTTGGTCGCGACCCGCATCCGCCGGTGGTGCTGCTCGCGGAAGCCGGTGGTGACGTCGTCGAGATCGGCCATGGTGCGGACGTCGATCCAGGCCTGCGGCACGGCGACCACGACGTCGGCATAGCCGAAGCCGAGCCGCTCGATCAGCGCCACGCGCTTGTCGGCATCCGCGATGTTCTCGTGCACCAGATCCTCGCCGGTGACGCCGAGATGCGCCATGCCGCGGGCGAGCTGCGAGGCGATCTCGCTCGCCGAGAGATAGGCGATCTCGACATTGTCGAGCCCTGCGATGGTGCCGCGATAATCGCGCGCACCGCCGGCCTTCGACAGCGTCAGCCCTGCGCGCGCGAAGAAGGCTTCGGCGTTTTCCTGCAGGCGGCCCTTGGACGGAACGGCCAGAACGAACGGCGCGCTCATGACTTAAGCTCCCTTGCGGCCGATCTTGGCGAGCGCATCGACCCAGACCGAGAAGCCGACTGCGGCGATCGGCGTCTGCGATCCGAGCTGGGTCATCAGGCCGTCGTAGCGGCCGCCCGCGACCAGCGGCTCGACGCCGTTGCCCCTGTGATGCACTTCGAACTCGAAGCCGGTGTAGTAGTCGAGACCGCGTCCGAACGAGGTCGAGAAGCGCGTCTCCTTCACGTCGATGCCGCGCGCGGCCATGAAGCCGACGCGGTTCTCGAACAGGTCGATCGCCGCCGAAATATCGAGCCTGGTATCCGCGGCGAGTGCGCGCAGCTCGGCGACCGCCTGGTCCGGATTGCCTGCGATCGACAGGAAGCGCTTCAGCACGGTCAGCGCCTCGCGCGGCAGGGCGCCGCTCTTGAGGGTGGATTGCTCGAGGAAGCGGTCGGCGATTTCGGCCGTGGTGCGGCCACCGACATTGGTGGTGCCGGCGATCGACATCAGGTCGGTGACCAGTGCGAGCGCCGCCTTGCGGTCGGAGCCTGCGAGCGCCGCCAGCACGCCCTCATACTCGTTGCGGGTGGTGGCGGTCGCGATCGAGAGTCGTTCCAGATCCTGCTCGAGGCTGATCTTGCGGTTGAAATCCTTGATCAGCCGGCGCCGCCAGACCGGGAACAGGTCGAGCGCGTCGATCACGGCATTGAACAGCGCCACGTCCCCGGTGCGGATTTCGACGTCGCGGACGCCGAAGGCCGCGGTCGCCTCCAGCGCCAGCGCCAGCATCTCGGCATCGGCCGCGGCGCGGTCCTGGCGGCCGAACGATTCGATGCCGGCCTGAAGGAACTCGCTCGGCCGCCCGCTGCGGTAGCGAAACACCGGGCCGAGATAGCTGAAACCCGCGGGCTCGCCGGCGCGCCCCGAGGCGAGGTAGTCGCGGGCCACGGGAATCGTCAGGTCCGGGCGCAGGCAGAGCTCTTCGCCGGTCGCGTCGGTGGTCAGGTACAGGCTCTTGCGGATGTCCTCGCCGGAGAGGTCGAGGAACGGCTCGGCCGGTTGGAGGATGGCGGGCTCGGCGTGGACGTAACCGGCCTGCGCAAACGACAACAGCAGCGTATCCGCCCAGGCGGCGGAGTCGGCAGCATTTGAGGTGGCAGTCGCGGTCATGATGGGGTCCGTTTGTCCCGGCGGGACCGGGGCGGGCAAAGGTGACGGTCACGTGTTGGCGCAGCCCCTTAGCATGGCCGGATGACGGTTTCGACCTCCAATGGCTCAATGTCTTAACGCAGCCTAGCCCGGCCGGCCGCCCCAGTCGCCGAGCACGGACTGCACCAGCGCGAGGGCGGCTACGGCTGCCGTGTCTGCCCGCAGGATCCGCGGACCCAGGGCCAGGCGCAGGATATGGGGCTGGCGCAGGAGCAGGGCGCGCTCCTCCTCGGCAAAGCCGCCCTCGGGGCCGATCAGCACGTCGATGCCCCGGGCCGGATCGCGCGCGGTTTGCAGGGCTTTGAGCGGGTCCTCGGTCTCCGCGGCCTCGTCGCAAAACACCAGGAGCCGCTGTGCGGCGCGCTGGCTGAGGTAGCGCTCGAGCGGAACCGGATCGGCCACGGTCGCAAGGCTCAGGATGCCGCATTGCTCGGCCGCCTCGATGACATTGGCGCGCATGCGCTCGCCATTGACACGCGAGGCCTGGGTGAAGCGGGTCAGCACCGGCTGGAGGGTGGAGGCGCCCATCTCCACCGCCTTCTGGACCACGTAATCCAGCCGCGCATGCTTCAGCGGCGCGAAGACGTAGGTGAGATCGGGCAGGCCATCCTGCGTGCGGGTCTGCTTCAGGATTACGAGGGTATCGGGGCGCTTGCGGCCCTCGATCGCCGCCTGCCATTCGCCGTCGCGGCCGTTGAACGCCAGGATGGGATCGCCGGCGCCAAGCCGCAACACGTTGCCGAGGTAATTGCTCTGGTCGCGGTCGAGCGCCACCTTGGTGTCCTGGATGAGGTCGGCCTCGACGAACAGGCGGGGGCCGCGGAAGTCGTGGGAAGGCATGCGTTGAGGGTCCGGTTTGCGGCCGTTCTTAACCGAAAGCGGGGATCTGGGGGTAAATATTGCCCCTCGCGTGCGTCCCCGCGCCGCGCTCTTGCCCTATTCGACGGGTTGTTAAGGGCCGGCAGGAATCGTAAAAGCGCGAAAACGCCGGTTGCGCTTCAATTGGGAAGGCGCCGACCCCCCTTGTGGATCCTGCCGGAGATACAGCCTTGATGATCCGTCGTTTGATGGTCCCGATCACTACCGCCATGGTGGCGATGGGCGCAGCCAGCGTCCAGGCGCAGAGCGCGTTCCCCGCGCCGCTGCCCGGCCAGGCTGCGGCTCCCGCGAACGATTCCGCCTTTCCGCCGGTCAACGGCTCCGCGCCGGTCGCCAGAATCGGGGCGCCACCGCCGCAGGCCTCGTTCCCCACCAGCGGCGCCCCGCCGGTCGGCGCCGGCTTCGGCGCCGCGCCGCCGAGCCAGCCCAGTGCCGGCGCCGAGCAGTGCATGAAGGGCTTCATGCCGCTGCGTGAGGAGACGGAGAAGCGCGGCAAGCTGATCAAGGCCGCAAGCGATCGCCATGCGCCGCCGGATGAGGCGTGCAGCCTGATCCGCAATTTCGTCCAGGCCGAAGTGAAGATGATGAAATATGTCGAGGCCAATTCCGCCAAATGCGGAATTCCCCCGCAGATCGGCGAGCAGTTGAAGGCCGGGCACAAGAACAGCGAGGCCATGCAGGCCAAGGTCTGCCAGGTGGCGCAGCAGATGAAGCAGCGCGGGCCGGCCGGCCCGTCCCTGAGCGACGTGGTTGGCACTGCGTCGGCGCCCGAAGCCAACGTCGCCAAGAAGGGCGGCAACACCTTCGACACGCTCAACGGCAACGTCCTGACCCGATGAGTGATACGTCCGCCCGCGTTGCCGATTCCACCGGCAACTGGGTCGATACGCTCGCGCCGCAATGGGCGCGACCATATCTGCGGTTGTCCCGCTACGATCGCCCGATCGGCTCCTGGCTTCTCTTGATGCCGTGCTGGTGGTCGGCGGCGCTCGCAGCCGGCATGGCCCACGACATCAGCCATCTCCCGCTCACCATCATCCTGTTCTTGATCGGCGCCTTCGTCATGCGCGGGGCGGGGTGTGCCTGGAACGACATCACCGACCGCGACCTCGATGCCAGGGTCGAGCGCACGCGCTCGCGACCGCTGCCGGCGGGGCAGATGACGGTGAAGCAGGCGCTTGCCTTTCTGGTCGCGCAGGCGCTGATCGGCCTCGTCGTGCTCCTGCAATTCAACCGCTTCGCGGTGGCAACCGGCATCGCCTCGCTCGTGGTCGTCGCGATCTATCCCTTCATGAAGCGCGTCACCTGGTGGCCGCAGGTCTTCCTCGGCCTCGCCTTCTCCTGGGGCGCGCTGATGGGCTTCGCCGTCATCTTCGCACGCATCGATCTGACCGCGCTCGTGCTCTATGCCGGCTCGATCGCCTGGGTGATCGGCTACGACACGATCTATGCGCATCAGGACGCCGAGGACGACGCGCTGATCGGCGTCAAGTCCACCGCGCGCCTGTTCGGTGCGCACACGCATCAGGCGCTGATCATGTTCTACGGGCTCGCGGTGATGCTGATCGGTATCGCGCTCGCCTCCGCCGACGTGCACTGGCCGGCCTGGCTCGCCCTGGCCGCCTTTGCCGCGCATCTGGCGTGGCAAATCGCGCGGCTGAACATCAGTGACCCCGCGCTCTGCCTGCGCCTGTTCAAGTCGAACCGCGAAGCGGGATTGCTGCTGTTTGCGGGCTTGCTCACAGATGCGGTGATGCGAAGCTCGTAGTTTTGTAGGGTGGGCAAAGCGAAGCGTGCCCACCGCTTTTCTTCATCGTGTGAGGAAGTGGTGGGCACGGCGCGTACGCGCCTTTGCCCACCCTACGGCTACAGTTCCGCGAATGCGACTCAGTTCCGCGCGATGATTTCGCGTTCGCTGCGATGAACCGGCAGATCTCGCGCGACGCCGGCGCGCCGGCGCACCAGGAATTTCGGACGGCGATCGCGGATCGCGTTGCGTCGGCGGCGCCGGGCTGCGGGATCGCGCCGTTTTTCGTCGAGCTGGGGCAGGGCGAAGATCTCGCTCCACATCGTCCACGCCTTCGCGATCTCCTCGGCATCGGCACTGACGAGAAGCGGAACGGCAAGCGAAGGATCGCGATGCACGAGGATGAGCATCTGCGTGTCGTCGATGCCGCGCAGTGCGATGCCGGTGAAATCGCTGACGCGGACGTTGACGGCCATCTGCATGCCGCGCACGGCACGGCGAAGCACGACGCGTTCGCGATGAAGCTCGATCTGCCTGACATGGCCGTCGGCGCGCGGATCATGCGCATCGAAACGGACCGGCAGAGAAAGAGGGTCGAGCCGCAAGGAGCGGCTCGACCCGGCGGGATTGGCCCCGCTTGTTGCTGTTTGACGCCTCACGGCTCTTAGTCTCCCCGCCGGGATTATGTTCCCGGTCGATGCGAGGACCTTAGCGCGGCAGGTTGCGGAAACGGCTTAAAAAGGCTGGTTAAGGAGGCGTCACCGTCCGGCATGATTGACAAGACCTTGGCGCGCATGATTGACGAGACGTTGCGCGAAAGGCGAGAATCTGAGCCTTTCATGGCCTGAAACTGCTTGAAGTCCGCTCCAATTGGGCACATCTGGTGGGCTTGGCTGCAACCGGCTTCGAAACCGCCAATCCCGACAGGATTTCGTTCGTGAACGCTTCACCATCCGCAAGCTCGACGCTTTCGTCCAAAGCCAACCGCGACCTGTTCGATCAGTCCGCACTGTCAGATCTCGCGCAGCGGCTGGTTGAGGCGGCCAGGCGTGCCGGCGCGGACGCGGCCGATGCGGTCGCCGTGCGCGGCATCTCGCAGGGCGTCGAGGTCCGCGACGGCCGCGTCGAGGAATCGGAGCGTTCCGAGGGCGATGATGTCGGCCTGCGCGTGCTGGTCGGTCAGCGCCAGGCGGTGGTCTCGACCAACGACGTCAGCGGCGACGCCGTGACCAAGCTCGCGGAACGCGCGGTTGCGATGGCGAAGGTCGCCCCGCTCGACAAATATGTCGGGCTCGCCGATCCCGCGCTGCTGGCGCGCGACTTCCCCGATCTCGATCTGCTCGATCCCGACGTGCCTGCCACCGCCGAGCTCGAGCGGCGCGCGCTGGAAGCCGAAGCCGCCGCCCTTGCCGTGAAAGGCGTGACGAAATCCGGTGGCGCGTCCGCTTCCGCCGGCATCGGCGGCATGGTGCTGGTGACGAGCACCGGTTTCCACGGCTCCTACCTGCGTTCCAGCCAGGGCATCTCGGCCACCGCGATTACCGGCGAAGGCACGAGCATGGAGCGCGACTACGATTTCACCTCGGCGCCGCATGCCGCCGACCTGTTGTCGCCGGAAACCGTCGGTCGCTCTGCGGGCGAGCGCACCGTGGCACGCTTCAACCCGCGCAAGGTCGAGACCTGCAAGGTGCCCGTCGTGTTCGATCCGCGCGTCGCCGGCTCGCTGGTCGGCCATCTCGTCGGCGCCATCAACGGTGCCTCGATCGCGCGCAAGACCAGCTTTCTGAAGGACAAGCTCGGCCAGCAGCTCTTTGCCAGGAACATCCGCATCATCGACGATCCCCTGCGCAAGCGCGGCCTACGCTCGCAGGCCTTCGACGCCGAAGGCGTCGCGGCAAAGAGCCAGGCGCTGGTCGACGAGGGCGTGCTGACGACGTGGCTGCTCGATTGCGCAACCGCGCGCGAACTCGGGCTTCAGACCACCGGCCACGCCCATCGCGGCGTCTCCTCGTCGCCTTCGCCGGGGCCGTACAATCTGCATCTCGAAGCCGGAACGCCAACGCCGGCCGAGCTGATCTCGGACATCGCCCAGGGCTTCTACGTCACCGACCTGATCGGCTCCGGCGTCAACGGCGTCACCGGCGACTACAGCCGCGGCGCCTCGGGCTTCTGGATCGAGAACGGCAAGACCACCTATCCCGTCAGCGAGGTCACGATCGCGGGCCATCTGTTCGAGATCTTCAAGTCGATGCAGCCGGCGAACGATCTCCAGTTCCGCTACGGCATCAATGCGCCCACGGTGCGCATCGAGGGTTTGACGCTTGGCGGACGCTGACGCGAGCTCGATCGACCAGACCATCCTGACACGCGACGCGGCGTTGCTGAAGGATACGGTGCGGGAAGCAGGCAACCTCGCTCATGCGATGTTCCGCACCGAACTGAAGAAGTGGATCAAGGGCGCCTCCTCGCCGGTCTCCGAAGCCGACATCGCCGTCAACGATCTCCTCGAAGCGCGCCTGCGCGGTGCGACACCGGACTATGGCTGGCTATCGGAGGAGAGCGCCGACGACGAAACGCGGCTGGAGCGGCGGCGGGCCTGGGTCGTCGATCCCATCGACGGCACGCGTAACTATCTCAATGGCCATGACGACTGGTGCGTCAGCGTGGCGCTGGTCGAGAATGCATCGCCTGTTCTCGCTGCAGTCTTTGCGCCGACGACCGGCGAGTTCTTCTTCGCCGCGCGCGGGCAGGGCACGACCTTGAACGATGTGCCGGTGCGGGCGACGGAAGGGGCAGAGCTCGATTTCTCCCGGGTTGCCGGACCGAAGCCGCTGGTCGAGCGCCTCAAGCCGTCACTGGGCGAGATCACGCTGCATCCGCGAATCGGCTCGCTGGCGCTCCGCCTCTGCCGGGTCGCCCATGGCGAGCTCGATGCGGCTTTTGCGGGGGGCAACAGCCATGATTGGGATCTTGCGGCGGCCGATTTGATCGTGCAGGAAGCGGGTGGTAGGATGAGCGACCTCTCCGGAGATCCCCTCCTCTATAATCGCCGGGAAGTGGCTCACGGGGTGCTGGTGGCCGCGGGCCGCGATCGTCATGCGAACATTGTCGCGCATTTCCGAAAGCGCCCCTTGCCCTGAGCGCGTCCGTTGTGCTTATCGATCACTGCTTGCCGGGCAGTCCGTTAGGAAGAGAACTCATGCCAGATAATGCCCCGCAACAACTGCTCCATCTCGTCATCGGCGGTGAGCTGCTCGATCTCGAGCACAACACCTTCAAGAACCTGGACGACGTCGAGATCGTCGGCCTCTATCCGAATTATGCGACCGCTCACGCCGCCTGGCGCGCCAAGGCGCAGATGACCGTCGACAACGCCCAGATGCGCTATTTCATCGTCCATCTCCACCGGCTGCTCGACCCGGGTCAAGAACCGAAGCCGGCGCGTTGAAAAGACTGCTTCGCAATACGCTGCGAAGCAGCTTCGTTCAGCGTGCCGTCGGTTTCCTGGCGGCCGAATATCTGCGTCTGGTCTGGCGGACCAACAAGTTCACGTTCGATCCGCCGGACGTCTACGGCCAGGTCGAGCCGCGGATCCCGGCGATATTCGCCTTTTGGCACGGCCAGCATTTCCTGACCCCGTTCATCAAGAACAAGGAGTCCTACCGGGCCAAGGTCCTGATCTCCCGGCATCGCGACGGCGAGTTCAACGCCATCGCGGTGGAGCGGCTCGGCATCGGCACCATCCGCGGCTCCGGTGACCATGGCGGCGCCTTCCACCGTAAAGGTGGCGTCGGGGCCTTCAGGGAAATGGTGCAGGCGCTCCAGGACAACTATAATGTGGCTCTCACCGCGGATGTCCCGAAGCGCGCGCGCATAGTCGGGCTCGGCATCATCATGCTGGCACGGGAATCGGGGCGGCCGATCATGCCTTTCGCGATGGCGACCAGCCGCTTCATCCGGCTGAAGAACTGGGATCGCACCACCATCAATTTGCCATTTGGACGAGGCGCATTGGTGGGCATCAAGGAAATCAACGTCCCGCCGGATGCCGACGCCGCCACCATGGAGGCGCTGCGACAGGAGCTGGAGGAGACGTTGAACGAAGCGACCCGCCGCGCCTATGCCCAACTCGGCCGCCCGGAACCGGACCATGCCTAATTCGCTGCCGATGACGCTGCGGATGTACCAGCGGCTGTCGTCCGGCCTGGTGCCGCTCGCGCCTGCGCTGATCAAGCGCCGGCTCAAGCAGGGCAAGGAAGATCCGGCCCGCGTCGGCGAGCGGCGCGGCCTCAGCGATGACGTGCGGCCGCACGGCCCGCTGGTCTGGATCCACGGCGCAAGCGTCGGCGAGGTGCTGGCCGCAGCCGCGCTCGTCGAACGGCTGCGCGACCTCAATTTGCGCATCCTGCTGACCTCAGGCACGGTGACCTCGGCCGCGATGGTGGCAAAGCGCTTTCCGCCCGATGTCATCCATCAATACGTGCCGTACGACTCGCCGCGTTATGTCGCGCGCTTCCTCGATCACTGGCAGCCGTCGCTCGCGCTGTTCATCGAATCCGATCTGTGGCCGAACCTGATCTTGGCGGGCGCCGCGCGGCGCGTGCCGATGGTCCTGATCAACGGGCGGATGTCGCCGCGCTCCTTCCCGCGCTGGCGGCGGGTGCAGGGCACGATCTCGGCGCTGCTCTCCAGGTTCGACATTTGCCTCGCGCAGTCGAAGACCGACGCCGAGCGCTTTTCCGCGCTCGGCAGCCAGAACGTCGCGATCACGGGCAACCTCAAGCTCGACGTGCCGGCCCCGCCCGCCGATCCCGCGAAACTCGAGCGGCTGATGGCGGTGACGCGGGGGCGTCCCATCATCGTCGCGGCCTCGACCCATCCGGGCGAGGACGAGATGCTGATCTCGGCGCATCGCACGCTCACCGGCTTCTTTCCCTCGCTGCTGACCGTGATCGTGCCGCGTCATCCGGATCGCGGCTCGTCGATATCGGGACTGATCTCGGCCTCGGGCCTGAAGCCGGGCCAGCGCTCGCGCGAGGAGCTGCCGACGGCTGCGACCGACATCTATGTCGCCGACACCATGGGCGAGCTCGGCCTGTTCTACCGCCTGTCGCCGATCGTGTTCATGGGCAAATCCTTGGTCGGGCATGGCGGCCAGAATCCGATCGAGGCGATCAAGCTCGGCGCTGCGATCGTGCACGGGCCGAACGTCTCCAACTTCAGCGAACTCTACGAGGCACTCGACCAGAGCGGCGGCGCGCGCACCGCTGACAGCCAGGAGGCGCTGGTGAAGCAGCTCGGCCAGTTGCTCGCCGATCCCGCCGTGCGCGACAAGATGCAGCGCGCCGGCCATGGCGTGGTCGAGCAGCTCGGCGGCGCGCTGGATCGCACGCTCGTGGCGCTCGAGCCCTATCTGCTTCAGCTCCGGCTCGAAATGGGAGCCGCCAATGCGTGAGCCGGCCTTCTGGTACCGGCCACGTTCGTTCAAGTCGCATCTTTTACGGCCGCTCGGCGCGCTCTACGGCGCGATCGCCGAGCGCCGCATGATGCGCAAGGGCCTTGATGCCGGCATTCCCGTGCTCTGCGTCGGCAATTATCATGTCGGCGGCGCCGGCAAGACGCCGACCGTGCTGGCCCTGACCAAATTGCTGCGCTCGCTCGGCGAGACCCCGGTCGTGCTCAGCCGCGGCTATGGCGGGCACTTGCAGGGCCCCGTGATGGTCGATCGCGAGCGTCACAGCGCGGCCGATGTCGGCGACGAGCCGCTGATGATGGTGCGCGAGGTCCCGGTTGCGGTGGCGCGCGACCGCATCAGTGGCGTCGCGCTTGCGAGGTCGCAGGGCGCGACCGTGATCCTGATGGATGACGGCTTTCAGAACCCGCGCCTCCAGAAGGATGCCTCGCTCATCGTGATCGACGGCGCGCGCGGCATCGGCAACGGCAGGGTGTTTCCCGCAGGTCCCCTACGCGCGCCGCTGACAATGCAGATGTCGCGCACCGACGCGCTTGTTCTGATCGGCGACGGACAGGCCGCGGACGGCATCGCCGCCGAGATCACGGCGCGCGGCAAACCGGTGCTGCGCGCGCGCCTGAAGCCTGAGGCCGCGTCGGTCGCGCAGCTGTTCGGCAAATCGGTGCTGGCCTTTGCCGGCATCGGCGATCCCGAACGCTTCTTCCGCACGCTGCGCGCCAGCGGCATCGACGTCGCACGCACGCGTCCTTTCGCCGATCATCACATGTTCTCGAAGGCCGAGATCGATGCGATGGTCGATGAGGCAGGACGCGAGCAGCTCACGCTCGTCACCACCGAGAAGGATCTCGCGCGCCTGCGTGGCATGGCGGGCCTTGCCGCCGACATCGTGCCGTTCGCCGTCACGCTGGAATTCGATGATCCGGCAAGCCTGCGCCGTTTCGTCAGCGAGCGCCTGTTCAAGGCGCGCGAGAGCCGGTTCGCCGTGCGATGAACATACGCCAACACCGTCGTGCAACGGGAAACGCCGTGGACTGAAGAGCCCCTCGGCGTTTAATGGTTGTTACAGCGGCTTCGCCTAGCTTCTCCGCGCAAGAAGCCAGACTTCCCGCGTCACATGATCGCAGCGTTGCATTCTCAACCTGCGGGATGTCCAAGGCATGAGCGACAAGGCCGTCATCACCTGCGCGCTGAATGGCGTGCTCACCGATCCCCGGCAGCACCACGTGCCGGTGACGCCCGAAGAGATGGCGCGCGAGGCCAGGGCTGCGTTCGATGCCGGCGCCAGCATCATGCACATCCATCTGCGCCAGCAGGCGCCGAACAAGGGGCACCTGCCATCCTGGGATGTCAGCGTTTCGCGCGAGATCCAGCAGGCGATCCGCGAGGCCTGTCCCGGCGCGATCATCAATCACACATCGGGCGTGTCGGGGCCGAACTACAGCGGCGCGCTCGATTGCATCCGCGAGACCAAGCCGGAGATCGCCGCGTGCAACGCCGGCTCGCTGAACTATCTGAAGGTGAAGGCCGATCATACCTGGGCCTGGCCCCCGATGATGTTCGACAACGCGGTCGAGAAAGTGAAGGACTATCTCGACGTCATGAACGCGGCGGGCACCATCCCCGAGTTCGAATGCTTTGACGTCGGCATCGTCCGCTGCGTCGGCATGTATGCCGAAGTCGGCATGTACAAGGGACCGCTCGAATACAATTTCGTCATGGGCGTTGCCTCCGGCATGCCCGCCGATCCCGAACTGCTTCCGATCCTGCTCAAGCTGAAGCGCCCCGAGGCGCATTGGCAGGTCACGGCAATCGGCCGCGAGGAAATCTGGCCGCTGCACCAGCGCTGCGCCGATCTCGGTGGGCACCTGAGGACCGGCCTCGAGGACACCTTCTATCTCGCCGACGGCAGGAAGGTGACGTCGAATGGGCAGTTGATCGAGGCGGTGGCCGCCTGCGCGCGTCGCGCCGGCCGCGAGATCGCGAGCCCGGCCGAGGCGCGGAAGATTTTTGGGACGAATCGATAGGTATCTACCCTGTCATTCCGGGGCACGCGAAGCGTGAACCCCAATTCGCAATTGCGAATTGTGGAATCTCGAGATTCCGGGTTCGATGCTGACGCATCGCCCCGGAATGACGGAGCAAGTTGAACTGTGTCCATCATCGAAAACACCATTTCCCCCGGCAGCGCCGCCTACCACGCCAATCGTGACGGCATGTTGGCGCTGATCGACCGCATGCGTGCGCTGGAAGAGCGCACGCGCGCGGCGTCCGCCGCCGCGAAGGACCGCTTCCACAAGCGCGGTCAGCTGCTGCCGCGCGAGCGCGTCGCGCTGGTGCTCGATCCCGGCGCGCCCTTCATCGAGCTCTCCACGCTCGCGGGCTACATGTTCGACGTATCAGATCCCAACAAGAGCGTGCCGGGCGGCGGCGTCATCGCCGGGATCGGCTTCGTCTCGGGCATCCGCTGCATGGTCAGCGCCAGCGACGCCGGCATCGATGCCGGCGCGCTGCAACCTTATGGTCTCGACAAGACGCTGCGCGTGCAGGAGCTCGCGCTGGAGAACAAGCTGCCTTACGTGCAGCTTGTCGAAAGCGCCGGCGCCAACCTCTTGCGCTATCGCGTCGAGGACTTCGTTCGCGGCGGCAACATCTTTCGCAACCTCGCGCGGCTCTCGGCGGCAGGCCTTCCCGTCGTCACCGTGACGCATGGCTCATCGACCGCGGGTGGGGCCTATCAGACGGGTCTGTCCGACTACATCGTCATGGTGCGTGGCCGCACGCGTGCGTTTCTCGCGGGGCCGCCGCTGCTCAAGGCTGCAACCGGCGAGATCGCGACCGAAGAAGAGCTCGGCGGCGCCGAGATGCATACCCAGATCTCCGGTCTCGGCGACTACCTCGCCGAGGACGACCGCGACGCCCTGCGCATCGCGCGCGAGATCATGGCGGTGCTGGAATGGGAGCGGCCGGGTCGCGCTGCCGCGCAGTACAAGCCGCCGCGCTACGACCAGGACGAGCTGCTCGGCATCATGCCGATGGACCACAAGCGCCCGGTCGACATGAAGCAGGTCATCGCACGCATCGTCGACGATTCCGATTTCACCGAGATGGCACCGAACTATGGCCCGGCCACCCTCTGCGGCCATGCCCGCATCGAGGGCCAGGCGATCGGCATCATCACCAACAACGGCCCGCTCGACCCGGCCGGCGCCAACAAGGCGACGCACTTCATCCAGGCCTGCTGCCAGACCCGCACGCCTCTGCTGTATCTGAACAACACCACCGGGTACATGGTCGGCAAGTCCTACGAAGAGGCCGGCATGATCAAGCACGGCTCGAAGATGATCCAGGCGGTGACGTCGGCGACGGTGCCGCAGATCACGATCTATTGCGGCGCCTCCTTCGGCGCCGGCAATTACGGCATGTGCGGCCGCGGCTTCCATCCGCGCTTCTGCTTTTCCTGGCCCAATGCCAAGACCGCGGTGATGGGCGGCGAGCAGGCCGCCGAGACCATGGCGATCGTGACGGAAGCGGCTGCTGCGCGGCGCGGCAAAGCGATAGAGAAGGACAAGCTCGAGGCCATGAAGGCGCAGATCATCGGCGTGTTCGACGGCCAAATGGATGTGTTCTCGACCAGCGCCCGCGTGCTCGACGACGGCGTGATCGATCCGCGCGACACCCGCGCGGTTCTCTCGGAAGTGCTCGCGATCTGCCGCGAGGGTGACGCACGCGTGCCGCAGCGCATGCAATTCTCGGTGGCCCGCCCATGAGGAACGGATCAGTGCCGCACCAGACGTTCTTCAAGGTCCTGGTCGCCAACCGCGGCGAGATCGCGCTGCGGGTGATGCGCAGCGCGCGGCGGCTGGGTTTGGGCGTCGTCGCGGTCTATTCGGATGCGGATCGAGACGCGTTGCACGTGCGGCAGGCCGACCAGGCAGTGCGGATCGGCGAAGCCTTGCCCGCGCAATCCTATCTCAACATCCCCGCCATCATCGCCGCTGCGAAAGCGAGCGGCGCGGACGCCGTGCATCCCGGCTACGGCTTCCTCGCCGAGAACGAGGCGTTTGCGCAAGCCTGCAAGGATGCCGGCCTCGTCTTCATCGGCCCGTCGCCGCAGGCGATCGAGGCGATGGGCAACAAGGCTGGCGCCAAGGAGATCATGAAGAAGGCCGGCGTGCCTATCGTGCCGGGCTATCAGGGTGCCGATCAGAGTGACGAGGCCATGCTCGCGGAGGCCAACAACATCGGCTTCCCCGTGATGATCAAGGCGGTCGCCGGCGGCGGCGGCCGCGGTATGCGGCTCGTGACCGAGGCCGCATCCTTTCCCGATGCGCTGCGCAGCGCGCGCTCCGAGGCCAAGGCCGCCTTCGGCGATCCCACAGTCATCCTCGAGCGCGCGATCCAGAATCCACGGCATATCGAGATTCAGGTATTCGGCGACTCCTACGGAAATGCCATCCATCTCGGCGAGCGCGACTGCTCGGTGCAGCGCCGACACCAGAAGCTGATCGAGGAGGCGCCCTCGCCGGCGGTGACGCCGGAGCTGCGTGCGAAAATGGGCGAGGTCGCGGTCGCCGCAGTGAGGGCGCTGCGCTACGAGGGCGCCGGCACGCTGGAGTTTTTGCTCGACGCAAGCGGCGCCTTCTACTTCATGGAGATGAACACCCGTCTTCAGGTCGAGCATCCCGTCACCGAGGCGATCACCGGGCTCGACCTCGTCGAGCTGCAACTGCGCGTCGCCCGCGGCGAGCCGCTGCCGGTGAAGCAGCAGGACATCAGGTTTTCGGGCCACGCCATTGAGGTTCGGCTGTGCTCGGAGGATGCCGCGCACGACTTCATGCCGCAGTCCGGCCGCATGGCGTGCTGGCAGGTGCCGGACGGCTTGCGTGTCGAGCACGCGCTGCAATCGGGCACGGAAATCCCGCCATTCTACGATTCCATGATCGCCAAGGTCATCAGCCGCGGCGCGAGCCGCGAGGAAGCGCGCGGTCGCCTGATCTGCGGCCTGGAGCAGCTCACCGCTTTCGGCGTCATTACCAACCAGGCGTTCCTGATGTCGTGCCTGCGTCATCCCGGCTTCGCCAGAGGCGAGGCGACGACGGCCTTCATCGGCGCGCATCACGACGAATTGCTGGCGCCGCGCAAGGACGGTGCGTTCGAGACGGCGCTGGCGGGCCTGTTGCTCTACGTCACCAACCCGCATGCCCCACCATGGCGGGCCGGACGGAGTCTGGCGGCAACGTTTCCGCTCCCTGCGAAGATCGAGGTGGACGGTCACACGCACGAGCTCGAGGTCACGCGCGAACGCGGTGGCGGGTACATGGTCGTGCTCGATAGCCAAAGCCACAAGTTCGAGATCGATCAACTCGATCCCGACGCCATTCGCTTCCGCCACAACAGCCTCATGGACACTACAAAATTCCTGCGTGATGGCGATCGACTCTACCTCCAGCACCGCGGTATCCCGCTCGCGGCGACCGATCTCACCCACGCCGCGCCGAAGGCCGCCGCAAGCAATGGCGGCGACGGCAAGGTGCGTGCCGCCATGAACGGCCGCGTCGTCGCCGTTCTGGTCAAGCCGGGCGACCGCGTCACCGCCGGCCAGCCGGTGATGACGCTGGAAGCGATGAAGATGGAGCACGTCCACAAGGCCGGCATCGACGGCGTGGTCGCGGCGATCGACGTCGCCGAGGGTGAGCAGGTGACGACGGGGAAGATCGTGGTGGAGATTGGGGCGGATTAGCGCGGCAAACGCCGCAATCGTAGGGTGGGTTAGCCGAAGGCGTAACCCACCACTTCTCCCGACGTGGAAACAAAAAGAGGTGGGTTACGCTTCGCTAACCCACCCTACGATCCTACTGGGCTCGCCCCGTCCCCTCATTGAGCAAACACGCCACCTGATGTCCGTCGCCGGCGTCCACCAGCGCCGGCCGCTCCGCCTTGCACCGCTCCATCGCAAAGCGGCAGCGGGTGTGGAAGGCGCATCCCGACGGCGGATTGACGGGGCTTGGCACGTCGCCGTCGACCAGCGGCGCGAGCCGCTTCGCATGCGGGTTGGCGATCGGGACCGAGGCGAGCAGGGCTTGCGTGTAGGGATGGCGCGGATTCCTGAACAGCTCGTCCTTGTCGGCGATCTCGACGATGCGGCCGAGATACATCACCGCAACGCGGTGGCTGATATGGGCGACCACGGCCAGATCATGCGCGATGAAGAGATAGGAGAAGCCGTGCTGGCGTTGCAGGTCGATCAAAAGGTTGATCACCTGCGCCTGGATCGAGACGTCGAGCGCCGAGACCGGCTCGTCGCAGACGATCAGCCGCGGCTCAAGCGCCAGCGCCCGCGCGATGCAGATGCGCTGGCGCTGGCCGCCGGAGAACTGGTGCGGGAAATTGCGCATCTGGTCGGGCCGCAGGCCAACCTGCTCGAACAGTCTTGCGACGCGCGCCTCCAGCGCTTTGCCTCTGGCGAGGCCATGCACCGCGAGCGGCTCGCCGACGATGTCGCCCGCGGTCATGCGCGGATTGAGCGATGCAAACGGGTCCTGGAACACGATCTGCATCGAACGGCGATGCGGCCGCAGCTCGGACTTGGAGAGATGCGTGATGTCCTCGCCGTCAAGGCGAATCTGGCCCGAGGTCGGCTCGACCAGCCGCAGCACGCTGCGCGCCACCGTCGACTTGCCACAGCCGGATTCGCCAACGAGGCCCAGCGTCTCGCCCGTGCCGAGCGAGAAGCTGACGCCATCGACCGCATGCACGGTGCCGACCTGCCGCCGCAGCACGCCGGCCCGCACCGGATAGTGCTTGGTCAGCTCGGTGACCTCGAGCAGCGCCTCGCTCATGCCACCTCCTCCGCGACTTCGGCCGCGCGCCAGCACGCCGCGAGATGGCCGCCGCCCCAATCCTGAAGCGGCGGATATTCTGCCTCGCAGCGCTTGACCGCGAGCTTGCAGCGCGGTGCGAAAGCGCAACCTTTCGGCAGCCGCACCAGCGACGGCACGGTGCCGGGAATTTCGTTCAGTCGCGCCTGCGCCGCGACACCGGGCGCCGGCACGGCCGGGATCGAAGCCATCAACCCGCGCGTATAGGGATGCTTTGGCGCTGCGAACAACGCCTCGACACTGGCTTCCTCGACCTTCTTGCCCGCATACATCACGATGACGCGCTGCGCGGTCTGCGCGACGACGCCGAGATCATGCGTGATCAGCACGAGGCCGGTGCCGAGCTCCTTCTGAAGGTCGAGGATCAGCGCCAGGATCTGCGCCTGGATGGTGACGTCGAGGGCGGTGGTTGGCTCGTCCGCGATCAGCAGCGCCGGCCGGCACGCCAGCGCCATCGCGATCATCGCGCGCTGTCGCATGCCGCCGGAGAGCTGATGCGGATATTCTTTTGCTCGCCGCGCCGGTTCCGGAATACGTACCAGCCGCAGCATCTCGACCGCGATGTCGTGGGCCTCCCTGGTGGAGATCCTCCTGTGCAGCCGCACCGCCTCCGTGATCTGGTCGCCGATCCGCATCACGGGATTGAGCGAGGTCATCGGCTCCTGGAAAATCATGGAGATGCGGTTGCCGCGGATCGCGCGCATCTTTGCATCATCCAGCGCGAGCAAATCGGTGCCTTCGAGCATGACGGCGCCGCCGACGATGCGGCCGGGAGGATCGGGTACAAGCCGCATCAGGGAGAGCGCGGTCACGCTCTTGCCGCAGCCGGATTCGCCGACGATCGCCAGTGTCTCGCCGCGCCGCACATGGAATGAGACGTCGTCGACCGCCTTGAAGAGCCCTGAATTGGTGAAGAATACCGTTTTCAGGTTTTTGACATCGAGCACGAGATCGGGAGCATCGCTCATCAGCCGCGCTGCCTCGGATCGAGGATGTCGCGCAGCGCGTCGCCGAACAGATTGGTGCCGAACACGGCGAGGCTGATGGCAATGCCCGGGAAGATGACCAGCCACGGCGCGGTGCGGACATATTCGGCCGCGGATTCTGACAGCATGCGTCCCCAGGACGGGTAGGGCTCGGGAATGCCGAGGCCGAGGAAGGAGAGCGAGGCTTCGGTCAAAATGGTCGAGCCGAGCTGTGCGGTGGCGAGCACGATCAGCGGCGCCAGCGTGTTCGGCAGCACGTGGCGGAGCGCGATCCGCACCTCGCTCATGCCGATCGACTTGGCGGCTTCGACGAACGGCTGCTCGCGCAGCGCCAGCGTGTTGGCGCGGATGACGCGCGCCACCGTCGGGATCAGCGGAATGGCGATCGCGATGATGACGTTCGGCAGCGACGGCCCGAGCGCGGCCGTCATGACCAGTGCCAGCACCAGAAGCGGCAACGCCTGGAGGATGTCGGAGACGCGCTGAAACACGAGATCGACCCAGCCGGAGAGATAACCCGAGGTGAGGCCGACGATGACGCCGATCGACGCGCCAAGCGCGGTCGAGCCGAGCCCGACCGCAAGCGAAATCCGCGCGCCGTGGATGATGCGGCTGAAGACGTCGCGGCCGAACGAATCCGTGCCCATCAAGTGCAGCGCGCTCGGGCGCGCGAGCGCATGTGCGGCATCGACGGTGAGGGGGTCGAAGCGGGCGAGGACGTTGGCGAAGATCGCGGTGAACACGAACAGGGTCATGATGATCAGCCCGGCCGCGCCCAGCACATGCCGCTGCGCCAGGAACAGCACATGCCGCCAGCCCCCCGTCGCGCCGGCGCCGGCACGCTTCAGTTCGAGGTCATAGTCGATCGCGGCCAAGCAGATCTCCTATCTTCTCCCTCTCCCCGCTCTTCGCGGGGAGAGGGGCGGGGTGAGGGGCTGTTTCAGCGAGGACGGTGAGAGAGGAGTCCGCGGAGAGTCCCCCTCACCCGAAATTCCCGCTTCGCGCGAATTTCGACCTCTCCCCGCAAGCGGGGCGAGGTGAAGAGGAACGCGCTGGAGCGATGTTGAGTTCATGCCGTCAATCTGTAAACCGGATGCGGGGGTCGAACACGGCGTAGAGCATGTCGACGGTGAAGTTCGCGAACACCACCACGACCGCGATGAACATCACGAGGTTCTGCACGATCGGATAATCCCGCCAGCGGATCGCCTCGACCAGGAAGCGCGCGACGCCGGGGATGTTGAACACGGTCTCGGTGACGATGAGGCCGCCGATCAGGAACGCGGCCTCGATGCCGATCACGGTAATCACGGGCAAGATCGCGTTCTTCAGCGCGTGCTGATAGTTCACGGCGGCGTCGGAGGCGCCCTTGGCGCGCGCGGTGCGGATGTAGTCCTGCCGCAGCACCTCCAGCATCGAGGAGCGCGTGATGCGCATGGTGAGCGCGGCGCTGCGGAAGCCGACCGCGGCAGCCGGCACCGCATAGGTCGCAAACGCTTCCAAATAGGTCTGCGGATTGGGATTGAAGATCGGCATCTGGCCGAACATCGCGACCGATGCGGTCAGGATCAAAAGCCCGAGCCAGAACGAGGGCAGCGACAGTCCGCTGAGGCTGACGACACGCAACGCGTAGTCGAGCTTCGTTCCCTGCTTCACCGCGCTGATCACGCCCAAGGGAATGCCGATCGAGGCAGAGAACAATAGTGCAAGTCCGGCAAGCCGCGCCGTGATCGGAATGCGCGGCAGGATCTCCTGAAGCGCCGGCTTCTCCGAGACATAGGAGTAACCAAAATCGCCGCGCAGAAGGCCGCCGATCCAGTGCAGATACTGCACGACCAGCGGCTGGTCGATGCCGAGCTCCTTTTCCAGATTGGCCTTGTCGGCGGGATCGACGTAACCGGCTGCGGCAAAGAGGATGTCGACGATGTTGCCGGGCACGATGCGCAGCAGGAAGAAGATGACGACCGAGATCCCGAACAGGGTCACGAGCATCAGGAACAGGCGCTGCACCAGATAGGCAAACATCTTCGCCCTCCCGCCGAGCCGTCTCCTGTCGCGCTATTTGTCCAGCCATACGTCTTCGTAGCGATAGCCATTATAGGAGCTATTCACCATGATGGTAACGCCCTTGACGTAAGGCTGCCAGCAGGTGCCCAAGCGGCTGTGGTAGATGATGGGCCGGGCGACGTCCTCCTGCAGCTTCTTGTCGATGTTCCAGACCAGCTTCTTGCGCTTGTTCAGGTCGGTCTCCACCGACTGCTCGTCGAACAGCTTTTCGATCTCCTTGTTGCAGTAGTTGGTGTAGTTGCGCTCCGACCCGCAGGAATAGTTTTCGTAGAAGGCCTGGTCGGGGTCGTCGACGGCATTGCCGGTGAGATTGAGTCCGAGCATGTAGTCCTTGCGCGCGACCTTCGGAAACCAGTTGGCGGTCTCCACCACATCGAGTTCGCCGTCGATGTAGATGCTCTTGAGCTGATCGATGAGGATAACGGCAGGGTCACGATAGTCATTGATGTTGCGGGTCGAGACCTTGACCGGGAGGTGCTTGTCCGGACCATAGCCCGCCTTCTGCATCAGCTTCTTCGCTTCCTCGCGATTGGCGTTCACGTCGGGGCCGTAGCCGGGAATGGTCTCGAGCATCTCCTTGGGCATGCCCCAGACGCCTGCCGGCGGAGGCAGCATGGTGCCGCCGATGTCGCCCTGTCCCTCGAACATGATGGAGATGAAGGCCTTGCGATCCAGCGCAAGCGCCATGGCACGGCGGATGTCGATGTTGTCGAACGGCGGCGCCGTCGAATTGACGATAATGTTGGTCGAGACGTTGGTCGACGCGACCTCGCAGACTGCATTCGGCGCCTGCGACTTGACGTCCTTCACCAGCGGGATCGAGACGTGCGTCGGGAAGGTCATGTCGAACTTGCCGGCGACGAAAGCGAGGATCGCGGTCGAGCGGTTCGGGATGATGGTGAACTCGATGCCGTCGAGATAGGGCCGGCCCTTCTTCCAATAGTCGGGATTGCGGGTCAGCTTGATCGATTCATTGGCCTTGAACTCGACGAACTTGAACGGCCCGGTGCCGATCGGATGGGTGCGCATGTCACCCGGCGAGACGTGGCAGGGATAGACCGGCGTATAGCCGGAGGCGAGCAGCGCCAGCAGCGAGGGCTGAGGCCGCTTCAGGTTGAACGAGACCTCGAAATCGCCATTGGTCGAGACATCATTGACCTCGTTGTACCAGGCCTTGCGCGGATTTTGTCGGAACTTCTGCTGCGACTTGCCCATCAGCATGTCGAAGGTGCATTTGACGTCGGCCGAGGTGAACGGCTTGCCGTCGTGCCATTTGACGCCCTGGCGCAGCTTGAAGGTCAGCGTCTTGTTGTCGCTCGCCCAGGCCCAGCTCTCGGCGAGCTCGGGGACGATATCGTCCATGCTGTTCTGCGGTACGTCCTGCTTGTAGATGACGAGATTGTTGAAGACCGGCATGAAGGGAATGTTGACCGAATAGGTCGCGCCTTCGTGGATCGAGGCGTTGGCGGGACTGTCGCGGTGATAGATCCGCAGGATGCCGCCCTGCTTGCCCTCGTCGGCAAAGGTGGTGGTTGAGATCGTCAGCACAGATAGCGCCGCCATCGCGGCGAGCGCAATCACGCTCCGCATGCTTCTCTCCCTCGAGCCTCAAGGCCTTCAGCAGCCTGTTTGATGGCGACGATAGCCATGCACGCGAGGGCAGGCAACGGCCAAGGCCTGTTGCGGCCTTGGCAATTCGGATGACGTAAAGCCGCACGTCGCCTCGTTCTCCCACGATGTGAGAGGAGCCGATGTCATCCTTTCGGTGATCGGAACCGGATTGGCGCTACGGCTGCGCCTGCGCGCGGGATGGCAGCAGCGCCAGGGCGATCGAGGGCAGCGGAAAGAACAGCGCACCAAGGACGAACCAGACCCCCCACGAACGTCCCTTCTCCGCCGCGAATTTCGCAGTGCAGCGGCCGCACAGGACCAGGATGGCAAGAAGGCCGGCAACGAAGAGAAACGCGGCGAGCATGGAGGCTCCTGTCAACGCCTTGTGCCGAGCATACAGGACCGCGGTCGCGGGGACGACGGGTGACAACATCCTGGTGAAATCAAAACTCGGAGAGCGGCGGATCACACCTGCAGCGTGTCGCCGCCCTTCAGATGCAGCAT
Source organism: Bradyrhizobium sp. CCGUVB1N3 (assembly GCF_024199925.1). Taxonomy (NCBI): domain Bacteria; kingdom Pseudomonadati; phylum Pseudomonadota; class Alphaproteobacteria; order Hyphomicrobiales; family Nitrobacteraceae; genus Bradyrhizobium; species Bradyrhizobium sp. CCGUVB1N3. Next base: position 4,517,983 of record NZ_JANADR010000001.1, on the reverse strand, counting down.
CTCGCGTGCCTCGTCGGAGCTGGCGACCTCGAGGCCGAGGCCCTCGATGATCTTGCGGGCGAGGCGGACCTGCTCGGCATTCGACGAGGCCATGCGGCCGGGCGCGGCCCACAGCGAGTCCTCGAGGCCGACGCGGATGTTGCCGCCCATGGCGGCGGCCATCGCCGCGATCGGAAGCTGATGCCGTCCGGCGCCCAGCACCGACCAGATGAACTTGTCGCCGAACAGCCGCTCCGCGGTGCGCTTCATGTGCAGCACGTCCTCGGGATGCGGGCCGATGCCGCCCTGCAGGCCGAACACGGTCTGAACGAACAGCGGCGGCTTCACCAGGCCCTGATCGAGGAAGTACTGGAGATTATAAAGGTGCGCGGTGTCGTAGCATTCGAACTCGAAGCGGGTTCCGGTCTCCGACAGCGTCTTCAGCACGAACTCGATGTCCTGGAAGGTGTTGCGGAACACGATGTCCTTGTTCTCGACATGCTTGCGTTCCCATTCATGCTTGAAGGTCTTGAAGCGGTTGAGCATGCCGAAGAAGCCGAAATTCATCGAGCCCATGTTCAGCGAGGCCACTTCCGGCTTGTAGACCGCGGCGGGCCGCACGCGCTCGTCCACCGTCATGGTCGGCGAGCCGCCGGTGGTGAGGTTGATCACGGCGTTGGAGCGCTGCTTGATGATCTTGAGGAACGGCGCAAAGGCCTCCGGCGATTGGTCCGGCTGGCCCGTCTCGGGGTTGCGCGCGTGCAGATGCACGATCGCCGCACCCGCTTCGGCGGCTTCCACCGCCGCGTCCGCGATCTCCTGCGGCGTCACCGGCAGGGCAGGGGACATCGACGGTGTGTGGATCGCGCCGGTGACGGCGCAGGTGATGATGACTTTGCGGCCCAATACTTTGCTAGCCATGGGTTTGCAACTCCGAGGCGGCTGTGATCTACCGTCACGCTTAGCATCAAGACACGACCGGAGCCATCATGGATCTCGACATCAAGGGGTTGCGCGTATTGGTGACCGCGGGAGCGGGCGGCATAGGGCTTGCAATTGCCCGTCGCTTCCTCGCCGAAGGCGCAAAGGTGCATGTCTGCGATGTCGACGAGATGGCGCTTGCCGCGCTTGCGAACAGCGATCCCGCCATCACGCGCTCGCAATGCGACGTCTCTGATCGCGCCGCGGTGAAGGCGATGTTCGACGAGGCGGTCCGCGCGCTCGGCGGGCTGGATGTGCTCGTCAACAACGCCGGCATCGCCGGCCCGACCGCGAAGGTCGAGGAGATGAACCCGGAGGACTGGGACCGCTGCGTCGAGGTCTGCCTCACCGGCCAGTTCAACTGCACGCGGCTCGCGGTGCCGCTGCTGCGCGAGAGCAGGAACGCCTCGATCGTCAACATCTCGTCCGCTGCCGGAAAGGTCGGCTTCGCCATGCGCACGCCATATGCGGCGGCGAAGTGGGGCGTCATCGGCCTGACCAAATCGCTCGCGATCGAGCTCGGCCCCGACAAGATCCGCGTCAACGCGATCCTGCCTGGTCTCGTCGCCGGCGACCGCCAGCGCCGCGTGCTGGAAGCGAAGGCACAGCAGCGCGGCATCTCCTACGCCGAGATGGAGCGCATCGCGTTCTCCTACACCTCGATCAAGGACTACGTGACGCCTGAGCAGATCGCCGACCAGATCCTGTTCATGGCGAGCCCGCGCGGCCGCACGATCTCGGGCCAGGCGATCTCGATCTGCGGCGACACGCAGATGCTGGGGTAGGTCGCATCAACACATTCAGCCGTCGTCCCGGGGCGCGCGAAGCGCGAGCCCGGGACCCATAACCCCAGGAAGGGGTTTGGCGAAGACTCGGAATTGCCAGCTCGCGCCACAACTACTCCCTGGGGTTATGGGTCCCGGCCTTCGCCGGGACGACACCGGGTTTGTGGTGTGCGCTTGTCAGAATCTAGGCACGGCGCGGAGGCGAAGCCCTCACACAATCCGCGACGTCTTGTTTCCCCAGTACCGGTCCCGCAGCAGCCGCTTGTAGAGTTTTCCGGTCGGCAGGCGCGGCAATTCCTTTTCGAAATCGACCGAGCGCGGCACCTTTTGCCGCGACAGCGATTTGGCGCAGAACGTGATCAGTTCCTCGGAGAGCGCAGGCCCTGGCACCACGCCGGGCATCGGCTGCACCACCGCCTTCACCTCTTCGCCAAGATCGGCATGGGGGACGCCGAACACCGCGGCGTCCGCGACCTTCGGATGGGTGATCAGCAGATTCTCGCATTCCTGCGGATAGATGTTCACGCCGCCCGAGATGATCATGAAGGTGGCGCGGTCGGTGAGATAGAGGAAGCGGTCCTCGTCGACATAGCCGACGTCGCCGACCGTGCTCATGCTACCATCGGCCGAGCGCGCTTCCTTTGTCTTCTCGGGATCGTTGAAATATTCAAAGGCCGAGGCCGTCTTGAACCACACCGTGCCGGCAGTTCCGGTCGGGCACTCCTTCATGTTCTCGTCGAGAATATGCAGGTCGCCGAGGAGCACCTTGCCGACGGTGCCGCGATGGGCGAGCCACTCTTCGGTATTGCAGGCGGTGAAGCCGAGACCTTCGGTCGCGCCGTAATATTCGTGGATGATCGGGCCCCACCATTTGATCATGTCGTCCTTCACCAGCGCCGGGCAGGGCGCCGCGGCATGGATCGCGATCTCGAGCGAGGACAGGTCGTGGCGGGCGCGCACCTCCTCCGGCAGCTTCAGCAGGCGCGAGAACATCGTCGGCACGAGCTGGGTATGGGTGATGCCCCATTGCTCCACGAGCTGGAGGTAACGCTCGGGGTCAAAACTCTCCATGATGATCACGGTGCCGCCCATGCGGATCGTGAGATTGACCGCGGCCTGCGGCGCCGAGTGATAGAGCGGCGCCGGCGACAGATAGACCATGCCCTCGCGGTAGTGCCAAAGCTTCGTGAGAAAATCGAACAGCGGCATATTGTGCCGCGGCGGCTCCTCCGCCAGTGGCCGCAAGATGCCCTTCGGCCGTCCCGTCGTGCCTGACGAATAGAGCATCGCCGTGCCCAGCCATTCGTCGGCGATCGGCGTCTTCGGCAGGCCTGCCGTCGCCTGCTCCAGCCCAACGATACGGTCGCTCTCGCCGGGTCCATCGGCGACGACGCAGAGCTCGACCTTCGGGCAGTCCTTCAGCGCTTCGCGCGCGATGTCGAGCTTGGCCGCCGAGGTGATGAGAATGCGCGACTGGCTGTTGGTGAGGATGTAGGCGAGCTCGCTCGGCGTGAGGAACGAATTGACGCAAGTAAAATAAAGTCCCGACCGCTCGCCCGCGCTGCAGGCTTCGAGATAGCGCGCATTGTTCTCCATGAAGATCGCGTAGTGGTCGAGCCGCTTCAAGCCTTGCTTGCGAAACAGATGCGCCAGCCGGTTGCTGCGCGCATCGAGCTCGCGATAGGTGACGGTCTCGCCCGTGCCGGCCATGATGAAGGCGGGCTGCAGCGGGCGTAGGCGGGCATGCGTACCTGTGTACATCAGTCCTCCGATCGGGATTATGCGGCGAGAAGCAGGATTTCGCGCACTTGCGCGGGTGTATCGATCTTGCGCGGGTTGCGCGGCACCCAGGGCGTGCGCATCGCCTGCTCGGCGATGGCCTCAAAATGCTCCGGCAAGACGCGCATCTCGGAAAGGCTGCGCGGCATGCCCAGCGAGCGGATGAAGGCATCCAGCACGTCGGCGGCATCTCTGCCGGGAAAGCCCATGGCGGCTGCGACGATCATCTGGCGCTCGGCATTATCAGGCGCGTTCCAGCGCATCACTGCCGGCAGCATGATGCAGGAGGTGTAGCCATGAGGCACGTCGTAGGCCGCGCCCAGCACGTAACCGATGCCGTGGCTCGCGCCCATGGGAACGCCGGCCGCAAGCGCGCCCATCGACAGCCAGGTACCGATCTGCGCATCCATCCGCGCGTCGAGATCTGAAGGATTGGCCTTCACCCGCGGCAGCGCGTCCGCGAGCATCGCAAGCCCCTTCACCGATTGCGCGTCGGCATAGGGATGCGTCTCGCGCGAGCAGATCGCCTCGACGCAATGGTCGACGGCACGGATGCCGGTCGAGAGGAATAGCCATTCCGGTGTATGCACGGTGATGGCGGGATCGAGGATGGTTGCGCGCGGCACCACCAGCGGATGGCGCAGCATCTGCTTCACATGGGTGCTGCGATCGGTGACCCCCGCGATCGCGCTGAACTCGCCGCCGGCGATCGTGGTCGGCACGCTGACCTGGCGCACCGTCGGGGCGTTCATCTCCGGCGCGACGCCCTTGCGGACGCGGATGCGCTCGATGTCAGCGGTGCTGTCGATGTCGTTGGCAAGGCAGAGCTGCACCGCCTTGGCGCCGTCGGTGATCGAGCCGCCGCCGACGGTCACGATCAGGTCCGCCCTCACGTCTCGCGCCGCATTGGCGGCCGCGATCACCGCCTCGCGCGGCGTGTGCGCCGGCATGGCGTCGAACAGGCCCGCACAGCGCGCGCCCAGCGCCTGCGCAATCTTCTGGATTTCGTCGGTCTGCCGGTTGAGCGTGCCCGAGACCATCAGGAAGGCGCGGTTCGCCTTCAACCGATCCATCTGCGCCAGGATGGCGCCCGCGGCCGGATGGCCGAACACGACCTCCTCGATCGCGCCGAAAACGACACGCCCTTGATGCACGCCTGTCCTCCCGGACAATCCGTCTTGTTCTTGTTCGATTAATCTAGCCGAGCCGCCGCCGCCCGTCATGCGCGAAGACGCTGTCACAGGGGGAGATGCCGCAGGGTGGTCAAAGGCGCCCTTGCGCCGCGCCCACCCGCAAGAGGACCATTCACGCGACATTCATCGCGGGGCTCCTATCGGTTTGCGCTCGAACAGGAGAATTCGCGTGAAACCGTCGTCCGTCACCGTTGCCGCCGGTCTTGCATGTCTGATCGTTGCGTCCGTATCCGCGCAGACGTCATCGCCGCAGGCGGCTGCGCCGAGCAGCCAGACGAGCACGGTGCCGGTTCCGGCGACCAAGCGTGTCACATGCCTCGCCACGACGCAGAGCCTGAAGGGCCAGGACAAGCGCGACCAGATGCAGCTTTGCATGGCGCAGGCGCGCCTCGACTGCCTCAAGCAGGCGATCGATCAGAAGGTCGTCGGCGAGCCCAGGAAGAATTTCGTGAAGAGTTGCGTGGGGATGGAAAGTGCGGAGCAGTAAGCGCAGATCCAGAACGGCTGCGCCGCGACGTCGGTGCTGTAGGGTGGGCAAAGCGAAGCGTGCCCACCACTTTTGTCGCGGTCGTGGAGACATGGTGGGCACGGCGCTGCGCGCCTTTGCCCACCCTACGGCAGGATCAAGTTTGCGATTTCAGCGCGCGCGGAAAATGCCGTTGCAGCACGGCGGTCGGTTGGGCGTAGGCCTCTTGCAGGTCGACGCTCCAGTATTTCAGCTCGTCGAGCGGAATCCGCGTGTCGGTCACGGCGCAGCGCACGTAAGTCCCCGGCGAGATCACGCGGAAATCGCCGTCCAGATATTGCACCTGCGCTTCGCCATGGCCCGAGGGGCCGAACTTGTTCAGCACGGTCGATCGTCTCCATGGAAGCCCGCGTGAGGGCGTGATTTGGTGGATTTCGATCTAGCATAGATAGGGTCGCTTGTCCGCTCGTTAAACCCACCGATTTGTGATGTTTTGCGGGCATTTCCGCATGATAACTCTGCGGCGAAGGATCGTTGGTCCCGGTCCGCTCATGACCTGGCAGTATCCGATGCGCCTTCGATTCACCGTTCTCTTCGCAATGCTCCTGATGTCGGCCGCGCGCGCCGCGCCCGCGCCGCAGGCGATCGAGATTCCGCTTGGCTCAGGGACACTGCACGCGCAGCTCTACAAGCCTGACGGCGAGGGCCCGTTTCCGACCGTGATCGCGCTGCATGGCTGCGGCGGTCTCGGCAGCCATTCCGATCCCGTGCTGCCGCGTTACCGCGACTGGGCCGAGCAACTGCTCAAGGCCGGCAATGCAGTGCTGTGGCCCGACAGCTACGGCTCGCGCGAAGCGGGACCGCAATGTCGCGTCAAGGACGTGCGCGTCAAGGCGCGGCGCGAGCGCGTCGCCGACATCGCTGCGGCGCGCACCTGGCTGATGAAGCAGCCTTGGGTGGCGCGTGATCGCGTCAGCCTGATCGGCTGGGCCAATGGTGCCAGCGCGCTGCTCTGGGCCGTGCGTCCGCAGAACGCCGGCCGCGACGGCGCGCCGGACTTTCGCGCCGCGATTGCGTTCTATCCGGACTGCCGCATCTCGGCGGGGCTCGGCTGGAGCACGCGCGTACCGACGCTGCTCCTGATCGGCGGCAAGGACGACATCTCCTCGCCGCCGGCCTGCCGCCAGATGGTGGACGGGGCCTACGGCCGCAGCGCGCTGGCGCGCATCGTGGTCTATCCCGGCGCCTATCACGATTTCGACCGCGCCAACCTGCCACTGCATGCGCCGGCCACGACCCCCGACGTGGCAACGCCCGATCGCGGCCATGTCGGCACCGACACCGAGGCCCGCGAGGATTCGCAGAAGCAGGTCGCGGAGTGGCTGGCGCGGTGAGGGTGCGTGCTGGTTCCCAAGCGGGGCCGCCCGAGGAACAAGGAGCAGACAGCCCCGCATCGACCACCGCCCTGCACAGGTCGTGATGGCCGACAGCAAGAGCTACGATTCGCGCAAGGCGCCGGTTTCAGGCTTCATTCAGCGCCGCCGGTCATAGTTCGACCATGATGTCAGCTGAACGCCATTCATCATGATGAACCGCTTCTTCCTGTTCTCCTCCGCACTGGTCGTCTTCAGCATCGCGATCCTGCTCTTTGAGGCCCACGCCGGCGCACCGACGGCCGCACCGGAACATTGCGGCTTCTGGACCACGATGGATGCGGGCCTGTCCTGCCGGTAGGCGGGGCTGCGCCGAGGCTACGCGCACGACGCGGAAGCAGCCACGCGCGACCAACCATCACCGTCACCCTGAGGTGCCGGAGCGCAGCGGAGGCCTCGAAGGGCGACGGCCCGGCTGCATCCCGGGCCGTTCATCCTTCGAGGCTCTCAGCGCAGTGCATGAGCACTGCGCTGCTCGCACCTCAGGATGACGGGGCCATACGGAGCCCACTGCTAAAACAAACTGCCCTGATCCACCGGCTTGGCCACGCGCTTCGGCGCGGGCTTCGCCTCACGCGGCGCCGCCTTGGGCTGGGCGTGTGCCTCAGGCGCCGGCCGATCTTCATCCGCCGTCGCACCAACCCGTCCATCCGCGAACTCGATCTCGAGCCGCGCCGCCGGGCCGATCGCATCCGCGGCGTGCACGGGATGTCCGGCCTCATCGCGCACCAGCGCAAAGCCGCGGGCGAGCACGCCGCGGTAGGACAGCGCGGAGAGCAGCTTGCCGCTGTTTTCCACACGCGCATCGAGCCGCTGCAACAGCGTCGTCAGCGCGCGGCTCGCGCGCTCGGAAAGGCGATGGGTGCGCTCGCGCTGGCGGGCAATCGCATTGCGCTGCGCCTGCGCGTTGGAGAGCTTTGAGGCACGCAAGCGAACCTCGAGCCCGGCAAAGCGGTCGCGCCGCCGTCGTAACAAGGATCGCGCGGACAGGCCGAGCCGTTCGCCGCACACCGTGAGGCGATGATCGGCCTGTGCGATCTGGCCATGTAGCACCCGCAATGTCAGTCGCGCGCCGGCCGCGGCGAAACGGCGGAAATGCGCATGCGTGTTGGCCTTGAGCCCGCGGGGCAGCGCGGCGCCTGCGGAGTCCAGTCGCTGCCGCGGGATCGCCAGGAGGTCGCTTGCCGCGGGCAGGGCGCGCGCCGCGGCGCGCAGCTCGTTGCGGCGGCTTTCCTGGCCGCGTTGCCAGCAGGCGCGGGTGCGGCGGGCGAGATCGGCGACCTCGACGAACAGATCGCTGCGCACCGGCACGGCCATCTCGGCCGCCGCCGTCGGTGTCGGCGCGCGCTTGTCGGCGGCGAAATCGATCAGCGTGATGTCGGTCTCGTGGCCGACGGCCGAGATCAGCGGGATCATGCTCTCGGCGGCCGCCCGCACCACGATCTCCTCGTTGAACGACCAGAGATCCTCGAGCGAGCCGCCGCCGCGCGCCACGATCAAGACGTCCGGCCGCGGAATCTTGCCGCCCTCCGGCAGCGCGTTGAAGCCGCGGATCGCAGCCGCGATCTGCTCGGCCGAGCCTTCGCCCTGCACCTTGACCGGCCACACCAGCACGCGGCGGGGAAAGCGGTCCTCGAGGCGATGCAGGATGTCGCGGATCACGGCGCCGGTCGGCGATGTGACGACGCCGATCACCTCCGGCAGCCAGGGCAGCAGCTGCTTGCGCGCCTCGTCGAACAGGCCTTCGGCGGCGAGCTTCTTCTTGCGCTCCTCCATCAGCGCCATCAGCGCGCCGATGCCGGCCGGCTCCAGCGCCTCGATCACGATCTGGTACTTCGAGGAGCCGGGATAGGTGGTGAGCTTGCCGGTCGCGATGACCTCGAGCCCCTCCTGCGGCTTGAAGCGCATCCGCCCGTGGACGCCCTTCCAGATCACCGCCTCGATCTTGGCGCTCTCGTCCTTGAGCGCGAAATAGCAGTGCCCGGAGGAATGCGCGCCGCGAAAGCCGGAGATCTCGCCGCGGACCCGGACGTGGCCATAGGTGTCCTCCACCGTCCGCTTCAGGGACAGCGAGAGCTCGGAGACGGTGAATTCGGGTGTGTTGAGCAGGGGTTCCGCTGAAGGCATCGGCAAACGATTCGGCATTTGGGGATCGAAACTCAAACTAGGGATTTTCGCATCCCAGCGCCAATCGGGGAATTGACTGAAAGAGTACTCTGGAATATAGAGTTCTCTATCAATGGTAAAGTCGACGGAGTTTCGGCCATGACGATCCGGTGCTGCGAGGTGCTTTGAGCCTGCTGAAATGGAGCCTGTGTGCGGTCGGCGCCCTCGCGCTGCTGCTGACCGCGATGATTGCGAACCCGCTGGAGCGGCCGCCCGAGATGCGCTCCGTCTCGGACTCCGCCAAGGGTATCGACTGGTCCACGATGCCGGCGCTGGAGCGCTTTCAGGCCCGCGACGGTACCTGGCTGGGCTACCGGCATTACGTGCCGAAGGGGCAGGCGACGGGCCGCGGCGCGGTCTTCATCCACGGCTCCTCCGGCTCAAGCGGCACCGTCAATCACGCGCTGACGGCGGCGCTCGCCGCGCGCGGAGTGGAGACGTGGGCGCTCGACATGCGCGGTCACGGCGGCTCCGGCACACGCGGCGATATCGGCTATGTCGGCCAGCTCGAGGACGACCTCGTCGATTTCGTCGCACTCGTTCGCAAGACCGCGCCGGACCTGCCGCTCACTTTGATCGGCCATTCCGCCGGCGGCGGCTTCTCGCTGCGCGTCGCCGCGACGCCGATCATGCAGGACATGTTCGTGCGCACGGTGCTGCTGGCGCCCTACCTCGGCTATGACGCACCCACCAACAAGCCGCATTCCGGTGGCTGGGCCAATGCCGACCGGCCGCGCTTCTTCGGACTCGCGGCTCTGCGCAAGCTTGGCATCGACTGCTGCTCGCAGCTTCCGGTGCTCGCCTTCGCTGTGCCACCGAATTACGAGAAGATCCTCGTCTCTACCTATTCCGACCGCCTGATGCGCAACTTCGCCACTCGCGGCTATCGCATCGACCTGCCCAACGCGACGCACCCGCTGACGATCTTTGGCGCCGCCGACGATGAGATGATGATCTCGGACAAATATGCTGACGCCGTGCAGGCGGTGAAGCCCTCGGTCGACGTCAAGGTCCTCGAAGGCATCAACCACATGGGCATCGTCACCAATCCGAAGGCGGTCTCGGTGATCGCCGAAGATGTGGCAACACGCGGAGCCGGCCAGTCATGATCGACAGCAAGCAGGCTTCTGAGGCACTGGCCGAGATCGACGACATCGTCCAGCGCGTGCGGCAGTCGCGGATCTACGATCTCGCCAGCCTGATGATGATCCTCTGGGGAGGGCTTGTGTTCGCGGCGAACGTCGCAACCTTCCTCTGGCCGCGCCAGGGCTATTACATCTGGTTCGCGGTCTATGTTCTCGGCATCGCCGGATCGGTTGCCATCAGCGCGTCCAATAGGGCCAGGACAGGCGTCCGCAGCTTCAATTTCAGGACGTTCATTGCCTTCCTGCTGCTCGTCGCCTTCGGCTATTTTTGCTCGCTGGTGCTCGGGCACTTTACGCCGCGCCAACAGGGCGCGTTCTGGACGATCTATTTCATGCTGTTCTACGCGCTGGCGGGCCTCTGGTTCGGCAACGCCTTCGTCGCGATCGGAGTCGGTATCACCGCGCTGACGCTGATCGGCTATTTCTACATCGGCGAGGCCTTTCCGCTGTGGATGGCCTTCGTCAACGGCGGCGGCCTGATCCTCGGCGGCCTCTGGATGCGGCGGAGCTAATGCCATGGCCGAGCTTGACGACATCATCCACCAGCCGCTGCGGCTCAAGATCATGGCGGCGCTGAACGCGCTGCCGGGGGCGACAGGCCTGGAATTCTCCCGCCTCAAGAAGCTGACCGGCGCCACCGACGGTAATTTGGGCGCGCATATCGAAACATTGGCCAAAGCTGGCTACGTCTCGGTGGACAAGGCCTTTGTCGGCAAGAAGCCGCAGACCACCGTCACCGCTACCGCCGCAGGGCGCGGCGCGTTCGCAAGGCATGTGGCGACGTTGCAGGAGATCATTGCGGGGAGGCAGGGCTAGCCAAGTCGTCATTCCGGGCTCGCACCAAGAGAGGCTTGCCGCACATCGCGCTGCTGATTGTCGTCCCCTCTCCCCTTGCGGGAGAGGGCATGATCGCTGACAGCCTCGGACTCGTTCGGGTGAGGGGTCTGTCTCCGCGGATGGAGACCCCTCATCCGGCGCCGTAGCCGATGCGAAGCATCGGCGTCTCTTAGAGACGGCGGCCGAAGGCCGCCTACGCCACCTTCTCCCGCAAGGGGAGAAGGGACGGCAGCGGAGCAAGCCCGCCCCGGAATGACGGGGGAGTTGGGGCTGGCACCCCCTTGAGGCCAGCGCGGATTCGTGCGACCGACGCGCCCAGCACATCCCCGTTTTGAGACTCGCATGCACATTCTCCTGCTCGGTTCCGGCGGCCGCGAACATGCTCTCGCATGGAAGATCGCGGCGTCTCCTCTGGTGACCAAATTCTGGTGCGCACCGGGCAATGCCGGGATCGCCCGCGAGGCGGAGTGCGTGGCGCTCGATGTCGCCAACCACGCCGCGGTCATCGAGTTCTGCAGGAAGAATGCTGTCGAGCTCGTCGTGGTCGGCCCGGAGACGCCGCTTGCGGCCGGCATCGTCGATGATCTCGCAGCCGCCGGCATCAAGGCGTTCGGACCGAGCAAGGCTGCCGCCCAGCTTGAAAGCTCCAAGGGTTTTACCAAGGCGCTGTGCTCCGAGTTCGGCATTCCCACTGGCGCCTACAAGCGCTTCACCAAGGCAGCCGACGCACTCGCCTACATCCACACCCAGGGCGCGCCGATCGTGGTCAAGGCCGACGGCCTTGCCGCCGGAAAGGGCGTCGTGGTCGCCAAGACCCTGCGCGAGGCCGAGGACGCCATCGCCATGATGTTCGACGGCGCGTTTGGCGAGGCTGGCGCCGAGGTGGTGATCGAGGAGTTCTTGCCGGGCCGCGAGATCAGCTTCTTTGCGCTGTGCGACGGCGAGACCGCTATTCCGCTGGCCTCCGCGCAGGACCACAAGCGCGTGTTCGACCATGACGTCGGCCCGAACACCGGCGGCATGGGCGCCTATTCGCCGACGCCGCTGGTCACGCCGGCGATCCACGACGCGATCATGGCAAGAATTATCCTGCCGACAGTCGCCGGCATGAAGCAGCGCGGCACGCCGTTCAGCGGTGTGCTCTATGCCGGGATCATGCTGACGACGCAGGGCCCGAAGCTGTTCGAGTTCAACGTCCGTTTCGGCGACCCCGAGTGCCAGGTGCTGATGCTGCGCATGATGTCGGACATCGTGCCGGCGCTGCTCGCCTCCTGCGACGGGCAGCTCAAGAACTTCGATCTGCGCTGGTATCCGGAATCGGCGCTCACCGTCGTGATGGCCGCGAACGGCTATCCCGGCGACTACCAGAAGGGCACGCGTATCGAGGGGCTCGACGAGGCCGCTGCGATCGACACCGTCGAGATCTTCCACGCCGGCACGGTTTCGAAGGACGGCGCGATCCTCGCCAATGGCGGCCGCGTGCTCAACGTCTGTGCGCTCGGCAAGACTGTGACCGAGGCGCAGGCGCGCGCCTACCAGGCCGTCGACCGCATCCGCTGGCCGGACGGCTTTTGCCGCCGCGACATCGGCTGGCAGGCGGTGGAGGCGGAGAAGGCCAAGATCTAACTGGCATTTTTCCGGAACGCACGCATCGGAAGCGCGCTTGCGGGCGACTGCCGTGCTACTTTGCATGGGGTTGTTTTCGTCATTTTGGTTTGGGGCGCCGTGGCCGCTCCCAAAAGGGGGCCAGAAAAGACGTTCGAGGGGATGGAACTCATGTCCGATCTCGCCGACCTCTACCCCGGCTTCGCCTCCGAATGGATCAACACTTCCTCGGGCCGCATCTTCGCGCGTGTCGGCGGCAAGGGGCCGCCGCTCCTGCTGCTGCACGGCTTCTCCGAGACCCATGTGATGTGGCACCGCGTCGCACCGCAGCTTGCCGACCGCTTCACACTGATCATCGCCGACCTGCCGGGCTATGGCTGGTCGGACATGCCCGACAGCGATGCGCAACATACGCCCTACAGCAAACGCGCGATGGCCAAGAGCATGGTCGAGGCGATGGAGCAGCTGGGCCATGTACATTTTGCGCTCGCCGGCCACGACCGCGGCGGGCGCGTCTCCTATCGCCTCGCGCTCGATCATCCCGGCCGGCTGTCGCGGCTCGCCGTGCTCGATATCCTGCCGACCTATGACTACTGGGAGCGGATGAACCGGCAGTATGCGCTGCAGATCTATCACTGGACCTTCCTGGCGCAGCCCGCGCCGCTGCCGGAAACGCTGATCGCGAGCAATGGCGAGTTCTTCCTGCGCTTCAAGATGGCGAGCCAGACCAAGTCGAAGACGCTGGACGCGATCGACAAGCGCGCGCTCGAGCATTACATCGCCCCGTTCCGCGACCCCGCCCGCGTGCATGCGATGTGCGAGGACTATCGCGCCGGTGCCTATTTCGACTACGAGCTCGACAAGGCCGATTTTGCGGCCGGCAAGAGGATCACGATCCCGATGCTGGCGCTCTGGGGCAATGCCGGCGTCGCCCAGGCCGCCGCCACGCCGTTCGACACCTGGAAGCAATGGGCGACCAATGTCGAGGGTATGCCGGTGGATTCCGGGCACTTCCTCACTGAGGAAAACCCCGACGTGACCGCAAAGGCGCTACGCGAATTTTTCCTGGCGAGCTAGCGCCGCTCCCGAAAGAACTCGCGCAAGAGCCGCGCCGCCTCGCTTTCGCCGACCCCGGAATAGACATCCGGGACGTGATGGCAGGTCGGGGAGGCGAAGAACCGTACCCCGGACTCGACCGCGCCACCCTTGGGGTCGGCCGCGCCGTAATAGAGCCGCCTGACCCTTGCAAAGGAGATCGCGCCCGCACACATGGTGCAGGGTTCGAGCGTCACGTAGAGGTCGCAATCAACCAGCCGCTCGCTGCCGATCTTCCTGGCGGCTTCGCGCAGCGCGATGATCTCGGCATGGGCCGTGGGGTCATGGTCGGTCAGCGTCCGGTTGGCGGCGGTCGCGATGACCTCGTAATTGCGCACCACGACGCATCCGATCGGAACTTCGCCCGACTTTCCGGCATTTTCGGCCGTTTTGAGCGCCAAATCCATGAAAGAAGGGGCTTTCATGCCTCGTATCATTGCCAGAAACCTGCTACTAGCTCCGCCTTCAGCAAGAGTGGATACCGATTTTGCCTGAGCATGCGGCTCGGAACGAGCGCGCACAATGCTTTCTGGCCACCCCTAAGCGAGATTATTCATGCCCCGCGACAGCGACAAAGACAACGATTCCCGCGGCCGGCGTGATCGAGGCCCGCCTAAGGGCCGCACCGGCAAGCCGCGCGGCCCCGAGAAGAAGTTCGCCAAGCGCGGCTTTGCCGGCAAGGGCGATCGCGACGAGCGGCCCTCCCGCGGCGACCGCGACAGTCGCCCGTTCCGCCGCCGCGAGGACGGCGATGCACCGCGCCGCGACTATGGCGACCGGCCGCGCTTCAAGCGCGACGATCGCGGTGGCGAGGACCGCGGCGAGCGCAGCTTCAAGCCGCGTGGCGACCGCCCGTTCAAGCCGCGTGGCGATCGCCCGAAATTCGATCGTGACGACTCCCGCCCTGCCGGTCGGTCGGGCGACAGGAAGTTTGGCGACAAGCGACCCTACGCGCCGCGTGGCGAGCGTCCGGAACGCAAGTTCGACGGTGAAAGGAAGTTTTCGCGGGGCGGCTCTGACCGCGGGGATCGTCCGCGCGATTTCGGCGATCGCAAGCGCAATTTTGACGACCGCCCGCGCGATCATGGCGAGCGCGGCGATTCCAAGCCCTGGCAGAAGCGTGACGCGGGACCGCGCGGCGATCGTCCGCGCAAGAATTTCGACAAGGATTTTGGCGGCCGCGACCGCGGCGACGAGAAGCCTTGGCAGAAGCGTGAGGGCGGCCGCGGCGGCGAGGACCGTCCGCGGTTCTCGCGTTCGCGCGACGATCGTGCATCGGGTGATCGTCCGTTCCGCGAGCGGCCCAAATCTGATCGGCCCAAGTTCGATCGCCCGCGCGAGGATCGTCCAAAATTCGATCGGCCCCGTCGCGACAGCGATGGCGAACGCGGTGGGCGCGGCGGCGACCGCCCGAAATTCGATCGTCCGCGCCAGCGCTCGGAAGGACGTTCCGATTGGCACGAGCATCCGCGCAGCGAAGGTCGGTTTGGCGACCGGCCGCGCCGTGACAATGAGGACGACAGCCAGATATTCACCAGGCGTCCGGCCTTCGGCGGCCGCGGCGCCTATCGCGAGCGCGATCGTGATTTCGACCGGCGGCCGCGTCGTGAGGAAGAGCCGAAGCCGAAGAAGGCCGGCGAGCGCATCGCCAAGGTACTGGCGCGTGCGGGGCTTGCCTCTCGCCGCGACGCTGAGGAAATGGTCACGCAGGGGCGCGTCACCGTCAACGGCCGCGTCATCAACTCGCCCGCGCTCGACGTGACACAGAACGACGTCGTTGCCGTCGACGGCAAGCCTTTGCCGCCGCGCGAGCGCACGCGGCTGTTCCTCTATCACAAGCCGCGCGGGTTGATGACGACGCATGACGACCCCGAGGGGCGTCCGACCGTGTTCGACAACCTGCCGGAAGGTCTGCCGCGGCTGATCAGTGTCGGCCGGCTCGACTTCAACACCGAAGGCCTGTTGCTGCTCACCAACGATGGCGGCCTCGCGCGTACGCTCGAATTGCCCGACACCGGTTGGCTCCGCCGCTACCGTGTCCGCGCCCATGGCGACGTCACGCAGGCTCAGCTCGACGAGCTCAAGAACGGCATCGAGGTTGAGGGCGTCAAATACGGCCCGATCGATGCCACGCTCGAGCGCGACCAGGGCGCCAATGTCTGGCTGGTGTTCGCAATCCGCGAAGGCAAGAACCGCGAGGTCCGCAACGTCTGCGCCCATCTCGGGCTCGAGGTGAACCGGCTGATCCGCGTGTCCTACGGCCCGTTCCAGCTCGGCGAGGTCCCCGAAGGCCAGGTCGACGAGATCAAGTCACGCGTGCTGCGCGAGCAGCTCGGCGACAAGGTGATCGAGAAGTCGGGCGCGCAGTTCGATGTGCCCTCGAAATCCGCCTCCCGTGACGACGATGCTGCGCACGAGCAGAAGCCGATGAAGCGCGCCGTGATCAACGACCGCAAGGGCCGCCGCGTGCTGGTGCAGCGCACCGGCAGCGAGGAGGCGCGCGAGCGCAACGAGATGGAAGCTGCCGGCTACGGCCCGCCGCGCCGTCCCAAGCGCGGCTATCACGGCAAGCGCGATCTCAGGCCGAAAGACGAGTAAATGCGCGTCGTCGGCGGACGATTGAAGGGGCGCAATCTCGCCTCGCCGTCCTCGCGCGACATCCGTCCCACGGCGGATCGTTTACGCGAGTCCGTGTTCAACATCCTCGTGCACGCCTATGACGATCCGATTGAGGACGCGCGCGTGCTCGATCTTTTCGCCGGAACCGGCGCGCTTGGCATCGAGGCGGCCTCGCGCGGCGCGAAATTCACGCTGTTCGTCGACAACGGCGCCGAGGCGCGTGCGCTACTCCGTAACAATGTCGAGGCGCTGGGCTTGGGCGGTGTGACGAAGGTCTATCGTCGCGACGCAACCGATCTTGGACCCGCGCATCCGGTCGAGCCGTTCTCGCTGGTGTTCCTCGATCCGCCCTATGGCAAGGGCCTCGCAGACATGGCGTTGGCCTCATTGCGCGATGGCGGCTGGCTGACGTCCGGTGCGCTGCTCGTCGTCGAGGAGGCGAAGGCCGCGCAATTCGCCGCGCCTGAAGGCTTCGAGGAATTGGAGCGGCGCGCCTATGACGACACGGAATTCGTGTTTTTGAAGCTGCCATAGCTTCGCTGTCGTAGGGTGGGCAAAGCGAAGCGTGCCCACCACTTCTACCGCTATCATGGAAAGATGGTGGGCACGGCGCGTTGCGCCTTTGCCCACCCTACGACTACGAGATCACCGTCTCCCGAACAGCTTCTCCACATCCGCAAGCTTCAATTCGACATACGTCGGCCGGCCGTGATTGCACTGGCCGGAGTTCGGCGTCTCCTCCATCTCGCGGAGCAGTGCGTTCATCTCCTCAGGTCTGAGCCGGCGGCCCGCGCGCACCGAGCCGTGGCAGGCCATGGTGGCGGCGACGTGCATCAGACGGCGCTCAAGCGGCAGCGCCTCGTCCCACTCGGCCATATGCTCGGCGAGATCGCGCAAGAGGCCGCCTGCATTGGTCTTTCCGAGCAGCGACGGCGTCTCGCGCACCGCGACGGCGCCGGGGCCGAAGGATTCGATCGCGAGACCGAACGAAGCCAGCTCGTCGCCGCGCGCGAGCAGTCGCTCCACCGTCGCCTCGTCCATCTCGACGATCTCGGGGATCAAGAGGATCTGCCGCTGCACGCCGTTCTTCGCCAGCGATGCCTTCAGCCGCTCATAGACGATGCGCTCATGGGCGGCGTGCTGATCGACGATGATGAGGCCGTCCCGGGTCTGCGACACGATGTAGGTCTCGTGGATCTGCGTGCGCGCAGCGCCGAGCGGGCGATCGACGAGATCGCCGACGGGCTGGCTCTCGATCCGCACGTCGGCGGTCGGCGCGCCGACGTCGAAGGCGGCCTGCGCGCGCTCCGCGAATGCGGGTGCAGCGGTGCCCTCGAAGGACGGCAGCGGTGCCGTCGGGGCGGATGGCGACTGCCGCCAGTCCCAGTTGCCGGGGCGCGGCGTGAACGCGGGGCGGAATGACGACAGCGCGTTGCCGCCGCTGTTGGCGGCGGTACGCCGGCCCTCGCGCGCAAGACCTTCCTTCAATCCGTGCACGATCAGCGCACGCACGAGGCCCGCATTGCGGAAGCGAACCTCGGTCTTGGCGGGATGCACGTTGGCGTCGACCTCGCGCGGGTCGAGCGTGACGAACAGCGCCAGCACCGGATGGCGATCGCGTGGCAGATAGTCGGAATAGGCTGCGCGCACCGCGCCCAGGATCAGCTTGTCGCGCACGGGCCGCCCGTTGACGAACAGATACTGCCCAAGCGCATTCGCCTTTGTCAGTGCGGGGGCAGCCGCGTAACCCGCGACAACGACGCCGTCGCGCTCGGCATGAATCTCGATGGCGTGGCTGCGAAATTCCGCTCCCAAGATGTCACCGAGCCGCGTCAGCCGGCCAGCGGTGCCGGGCAGGGCTGCGGCCCAGGTCACCGGCGCGCGCTCCTCACCGGCGAGCGTGAAGGCGATGTCGGGTCGCGCCATCGCCAGCCGCCGCACCACCTCGCGGATCGCCTCGGCCTCGGTGCGGTCGGTCTTCAGGAATTTCAGCCGTGCCGGCGTCGCATAGAAGAGGTCGTTGACCTCGACGCGCGTGCCATGCGCAAGCGCTGCCGGCATGATCTCGGACTTCTCGCCGCCTTCGACCGACAGCGCCCAGGCATGGGGCTCACTGGCGTGGCGCGTGGTGATGGAGAGGCGCGCGACAGAGCCGATCGAAGGCAGCGCCTCGCCGCGGAACCCGAGCGTGCGGATTTGCAGCAGGTCTTCATCGTCGAGCTTCGAGGTGGCGTGGCGTTCGACCGCGAGCGACAGGTCCTTCGCGGTCATCCCACTGCCGTCGTCGGTGATGCCGATGCGGCGGCGCCCACCGCCATCGGTGAAGACATCGATGCGGCTCGCGCCGGCATCGATCGCATTCTCGACGAGTTCCTTGACCACGCTCGCCGGACGCTCGACCACCTCGCCGGCGGCGATGCGGTTGACGACTTGCTCTGGAAGCTGGCGGACGGGCATGGCTCACTCGATGAGGGTCGCAGTTTATCCCCGCCGGAACGCAAATGCATGGGCTAAGTCCAAGCTTCCACATACCAGATCGAGATCGGCGCGGGTCGTGGGCTTCCGAGCTGCCGCATATGCGGTGATCAATTCCGCGAAATGGCCCCGAAATCCCTCAACGATGACCACACGAGGTGGATTGCATGGCCACCGCGCCGTTCGCGCTCTTTCCGCGATGACATGGCTCGGTGCTGGCGAACGGCGTGGAGAAGCGCCGGGACGTTCATCGCGAAACAAGATCCAGGAGAAATGGATGAAGTTGGTGAAGACCTCCGTGATCGCATGTGCCCTCTCGGCCCTGATTGCGACGCCCGTTCTTGCACAAGGTGCGTCAACCGACGCCAAGACGCGCGGCACCGTGCAAAGCAAGCCCATGCAGGGCGGCCTGTCCGGCAGCGAAGATGAGGATTTGGGTGCGCAGGGGGGAGCTGCGGGCGAGAAGGTGGGCATGAAGTCGACCAAGGGGACGAAGGGCACGGTCGGCACCACCGGGAGCGCGACGCATAAAGGGAAGGTCGACGATTCCACGTCGGGCGGTGCGGCCACCGGCAAGCGCTACTAACGCAGAGACGCGAAACGGCAAACCTCCGGTCGCCCTGCGGCCGGAGGTTTTTTGATGGCTCAATCGTCGAAACCGCTACCGCGCCTGGCCTTGACGTCACCGCGGCGCTTCTTGCTGTCGAGCCGGCGCTGCTTGGAGGCGAAGGTCGGCCGCGTCGCGCGGCGTGGCGTCGGCCGCACCATGGCTTCGCGCAGCATCTCGAGCAGACGGTCGATCGCATCCTGGCGGTTGCGCTCCTGGGTACGGAAACGCTGCGCCTGGATCACGATGACACCGTCCTTGGTCATGCGCTGGCCGGCGAGGCGCGCAAGGCGCAGGGCAGCGTCCTCCGGCAGGGTCAGCTTGCGCGTGTCGAAGCGCAGTTGCGCCGAGGTCGCGACCTTGTTGACGTTCTGTCCGCCCGGGCCGGAGGCGCGGACGAAGCCGATCTCGATGTCGTCTTCGTCGATGACGAGATCGCGGGAAATCCGCAGCATGATGGCACCATTCGTGATGCCTCGACCTATCGCGGGCACCCTCATTTGGCAATGCTGCATGATGGAAAATGCGAATGGCCGGGGCAAGCCCGGCCATTCAATGCGGAGAACGGAAAGTTCAGTTCGACTTCGGCGCGGCCGCTGCGGCGGGCTGCGCGGCCGCCTGGGGGGCGCGGCCGACGATGACGGTCAGAAGGCCCTGGCCCCAGAGGCGCTTCGCGGCCTGCTTGGCATCGTCCAGCGTCACCGCATCGACGATCGCGTTGCGCCTCTCGATGTAGTCGATCGGCAGCTTGTCCTGCTGATATTGCAGCAGCGCCTGCGCGAGCTTGGAGGAGGTGTCGAGGGCGAGCATCTGCGAGCCCTTGAGGTAGGACTTCGCCTCGTCGAGCTCCTTCTGCGTCGGTCCGTCCTCGGCGATGCGGCGCACCTCCTTCTCGATCGCATCGATGGTGTCACCGGCGCGGTCGGCGCGCGTGCCGGTGTTGCCGATGAAGACGGCCGAATGCTCCATCCACAACAGCGATTCAAACACCGAATAGGCGAGCCCGCGCTTCTCGCGCACCTCGCGATAGAGCCGCGAGGATAATCCGCCGCCGCCCAGGATGTGGTTGACGACGTAGGCGGCCATGAAGGTCGGATCGCTGCGCTTCACGCCGGGGCCGCCGAAGGTGATCACGGTCTGCGGCACGTCGAGCGGCACGAAGGCGCGCTGCGGCGGCGCGGCTGCCTCGACGTCGGCGACCGGGGTGAGGTTCGCCTTGGCCGGCAGGCTGCCAAAGGTCTTGTCGAGCAGCTTGCCGAGGGTTGCCGGGTCGACGTCGCCGACGACAGCGACCTTCAGCGTGTCCCTGGCGAGGATGCGGCCGACATAATCCTTCATGTCGGCGACCGTGATGGTCGGCACGCTTTCCAGCGTCCCGCTGGTCTGCCGCCCGTAGGGATGATCGCCGTAGGCGATCTCCAGGAACTTGCGGCTGGCAAGCGCGGTCGGATTGGTGGTGTCGCGGCGCAGCCCCGAGATGACCTGGGAACGGATGCGCTCGACGTCGGCGGTGTCGAAATGCGGCGAGGTCAGCGCCATCCGCAACAGGTCGAAAGCCTCGTCCTTGTTGTCGCGGAGCATACGCAGGCTGCCGCGGAACGTGTCGCGGCCAGCGCTGAAGGAGAGCTCGATGGCGCGGCGATCGAGCCGCTCGTGGAAGGTCTTGGAATCGAGATCGCCGGAGCCTTCGTCGAGGAGGTCGCCGACGAGGTTGGCGACGCCCGGCTTGTCCTTGGGGTCCTGCGATGCGCCACCGGCAAAGGAATACTCCATCGCGATCAGCGGCACGGTCGCGTCCTGCACGAACCAGGCTTCGATGCCGCCGGGCGAGGTCAGGTGCTGGATCTTGGCCGCGGCCTGCGATGGCGAGATGGACGCCAAAGAGAGCGTCACCGAGGTGACGACGGAGAGCGCGATGTCGCGTATGCGGAGGAAAGGATAGGTCACGAACGCTTCTCCTCGCGCTTGGCGGTGGTGGTGTCCTTGATCAGGTAGCCGGTGACCGAGCGCTTCTTCTCGAGCCATTTCTGCGCGGCGGCGCGCACCTGTTCGGCGGTGACGGCGCGGATGCGATCGGGCCAGCTACGGATGTCCTCGATGGACAGGCCCGTCGTCAGCGCGCCGCCATACCAGCGCGCCAGCACGGCCTGATTGTCCTGGGCGTAGATTGCTTCGGCGATGAGCTGGGTCTTGACCCGCTCGAGATCCTCGGCGCGGATCGGATTCTGCACGATGTCGGCGATCACGCCGTCGATGACCTGCTCGACCTCGGCGAAGCTGACGCCCTGCTTTGGCGAGGCCGAGATCGCGAACTGGCTCGGGTCGAGCGAGGTGCTCGAATAGCTCGCACTGGCGGAGACCGCGAGCGGCTTGTCGACGACGAGCGCGCGGTAGAGATAGGAGTTGCTGCCGCTGCCCATCAGTTGCGCGAGCACGTCGAGCGCAGCGCTCTCGCCGGCCGCCGCCGTGGTTGCCGACGGTACGAGGTAATAGCGGCGCACGCCGGGCTGCTCGACGCGCGGATCGGACAGCGTGACGGTGCGCGGAGCGGCCGGCTCCGGCTCCTGCGGACGGATGCGTTGCGCGGGGATCGCCGGCTGTGCCGGAATCGGGCCGAAATTGCGCTCGACCAGCGGGCGCACGTCGGCGACCTCGACGTCGCCGGCGATCACCAGGATCGCGTTGTTCGGCGCATAGAAGCGGCGGTAGAACGCCAGCGCATCCTCGCGATTGAGCTTCTCGATCTCCTGGTGCCAGCCGATCACCGGCCGGCCGTAGGGGTGGTTGAGATAGAGCGCGGCCATGACCTGCTCGTTCAGCCGCGCCTCGGGACTGTTGGCGACGCGCATGTTGTATTCCTCGAGCACGACGTCGCGCTCGGGCAGTACGTTCTCGTCCTTGAGCACGAGCCCGGTCATGCGATCAGCTTCGAACTCCATCATGGTCGGCAGTTGCTCGCGCGGCACGCGCTGATAGTAGTTGGTGTAGTCGACCGAGGTGGAGGCGTTCTCGTTGCCGCCGACGCGCAGCACGGTCTGGGAGAATTCGCCGACCGGATGTTTCTCCGTGCCCTTGAACATCAGGTGCTCGAGGAAATGGGCGAGCCCCGATTTGCCGGGCGTCTCGTCGGCCGAGCCGACCTTGTACCAGATCATCTCCGTGACCACGGGCGTGCGGTGGTCGGGGATCACCACGACCTGGAGGCCGTTACCGAGCGTGAAGCTGCTGGGTGGTGCGGATGTTACCGTTGTCTGGGCGAATGCGCCGCCGGTTGAAAGAGCACAAGTCGAGAGCAACGCGGCGAGGAGGCAGGCAGCCGATCGGTATGAGGACATCACAATCCTTGTGGAAGCCCGGACCCAAATGTCCGGGCGCGAAAGCACGGCATGATACACCGTGCGGCCTAGCGCTTTGCGTCACGAAGCAGAGAACGTCGTCATCGTGAAGTTAAAGATAGGTCATGTGCCGCAGCAGGCCTACACCGGACGATTGCGGCAGTTCCTCAATGAGCAGGAAAGGCCGGCAGGAGCGCTATTGCTCTTTTTCCTTGCCGCTCTGCACGTCGTAATACGTCTTCTTGGTTTTGTCCGGCCCCCCCGAGCCATAGGCGTAGTTCGGCGAGGGCGTCTGGTAACCGGCCGGCGGCTCGGTCAGGGATCCCCGCGGCGGCTCGGACTTGAATTCCGCGGTTTCGTTGCTGCCGCCCTTGAAGAGTTTGAACAGGCCGCCGGTGTAGCCGAGCTGGGCCGGACTCAAGGTCGGATTGTTCTGAGTGGGCTGGCCCGGTTCGTTGCTGGTGGTACGGCTGGGGCCGTTCGTCTTGCCAGCGTTCAGCTCGGCTGGCGTCAGCGGCCGGGCGGCTTCCCACGGCTGCTGGAGCTTGGTGCCGGATTTCTTTCTTGCTGCAGCAAGCTCCTTGCGGCGCCTTTCGTCCGGATCCTTCGGCCAGTTCGGCGCGGCCGCCTCGGCAGACGACGCAGGCGGAGGCAGGTCGAGCTTCGGCGGGACCACCAGCGGCGAACGTTCGCGGTATTCGATACCGGGCCTCTCCAGGCTCCTGCCGCCTTGGGCGCCGAGGCCGGACATCAGATTGTCGATGATCTTTTCCTCGAACGTCCGGTCGTCTTCTTCGTCGTCATCGCCGGCACGGGCGGCGCCGGCCACCATCACGAGACCGATGCCGAGTGCAACGGAAGTGAGCTTCAGCGAACGCAACAGCCCGTGCCTCGGGCTTCGCATCATCCAACCTTTCGGCTCGCTTTCGCGCATCGCTGTACCTGTTCTGTTTCGCTAGATCGCCGCGCCGTGCGCGGGCCTGCCCTCGCAAGCAAGGTTCCATCCTCCGGGCCCCTATCGGCCGGGATCAGGGCGCTTTTACGGCGGGTGTCCCCAGGAAGGAATCATACAATAGGGCCGCCACCCCAGCAACGATGGCCACGTCAGCGAGGTTAAACACGTACCAATTGTAGGTATTTCCGGCGATTTCGACGTGAAACAGCGCGAAATCGAACACGGCGCCATAGGCCAGACGGTCGATGGCATTCCCGATGGCGCCGCCGATGATCAGCCCCAGCGCCACCGTTGCCAGTCGGGTCTGCGCACGGGTCATCCAAACCGCCAGCAGGACCACCGCAGCGGCCTTGACCGCCATCAGCGCGATCTGCCCGGCGGCGCCTTCGGTCTGCAGCCAGCCATAGCTGATGCCCTTGTTCCAAGCCGGCATCAGGTCGAAGAACGACGTCAACCTCAGCCCGCCGCGACGGTTGAGGTCGAACACGTTGAGCAGCCAGAGCTTCGAGGCCTGGTCGAGCACGAGCGAAACCACGGCAGACAGAATACCGGCGCGGAGAGGGGTCATTTCGAGATGTGCTCCGGCGCCACAACGAATTCCGCTGTCGTCCCGGCGAAGGCCGGGACCCATAACCCCAGGCGGTTATCGTTTGAAAGACTCGTGGTCATCTGCCTTCGCTGCAATTGACGGCGGGGATGATGGGTCCCGGCCTTCGCCGGGACGACATAAAATTAGACGCGAACTCCCAACGCATTCCACTCGCGCAGCGCCTTGGCATCGCGCGGGGTGACGTCGGGATAGTCCGCGTCCTCGCCGACCGTCGGCAGGATCTTCCAGGAGCGGGCGCATTTGATGCCCACCGCCTTCTCGACCACGACGGCGACGCCCGGAACGGCATCGAGACGGAACGCAGCCGCCGGCGCCTCGCCCTCGCGCACCTCGTAATTCGAGGTGATGCAGACCTCGGCGAGATCCACGTCGAACAGCGTCATCTGCGTGTTCCGGTCAGCGATATAGATCACCGGTGATGCTTCGAGCGACGAGCCGATGTTCTTGGCCGCACGCTCGAGCTCCAGTGCACCGGTGACGACGCGGCGCACGTTGCGGATGATGTCCCATTTCGCGGCGAGCTTGTCGTCGCGGAAGTTTTCGAGACCTACGGGGAACAGCGTCAGATGCACCGAGGGTTCGGCGTCCGGCCGGTACATGCGCCACGCCTCCTCGGCGGTGAAGCTCAACACCGGCGCCAGCCATTTCAGGATCGCGTTGCAGAGCATATCGATCGTGGTCAGCGCCGCCTTGCGCGTCAGCGAGGAGGGCGGATCGCAATAGAGCGTGTCCTTGCGGATGTCGAAGTAGAACGCCGACAGCTCGCTGTTGAGGAACGCCGACAGCGTCGCGACCACGTTCTTGAAGTCGAAGGCTTCATAAGCCTTGCGGATCATCTCGGCGCGCACCGCGAGCTCGTGCAGCATCAGCCGCTCGAGCTCGGGCATGTCGGCGGGCGCGATCGCGTCGGCCGGCTTGTGGTGATGCAGCGTGCCGAGCATCCAGCGGACGGTGTTGCGCAGCTTGCGATAGGTCTCGACCGTGTTCTTCAGGATCTCCGGGCCGATGCGCTGGTCGTCGGTGTAGTCGGAGGCCGCGACCCAGAGTCGGAGGATGTCGGCGCCGGATTCCTTGATGACGGCCTGCGGCTCGATGGTGTTGCCGAGCGACTTCGACATCTTGCGGCCGTCCTCGGCCTGGGTGAAGCCGTGGGTCAGCACGATGTCGTAGGGCGCCCGTCCGCGGGTGCCGCAGCTCTCCAGCAGCGAGGAATGGAACCAGCCGCGATGCTGGTCCGAGCCCTCCAGATACATCACCGTGTCGGTGCCGCCGTCGACCTTGCGCTTGATGCCGGCAAGGCCCGGGAAGTGCACGGGGTCTTCCAACACGAAGGCATGCGTCGAGCCGGAATCGAACCAGACGTCGAGGATGTCGTCGACCTTCTTCCAGTCCTCATTGGCGCGGCTTCCGAGGAAGCGCTCGCGCGCGCCGTCCATATACCAGGCATCGGCGCCCTCCTTCTCGAAGGCGTCGCCGATGCGCGTGTTGACGGCCTCGTCCTGAAGGATTTCGGCCGAGCCGTCACCCTTCTCGCGCACGAACACGGCGATCGGCACGCCCCAGGCGCGCTGGCGCGAGATCACCCAGTCGGGGCGCGCCTCGATCATGCCGTTGATGCGGTTCTCGCCCGACGGCGGCACCCATTGAGTCACCGAGATCGCATGCAGTGCGCGGGCGCGCAGCGTGTCGCCGGACTTGGTCTTGCCGCCCACCGCAATGTCCGTAGCCCCGGGCCTGCCCGGGGCGTCCACAATAGGTTTATCCATCGCGATGAACCATTGCGGCGTGTTGCGGAAGATCACCGGCTTCTTCGAGCGCCAGGAGTGCGGATATTGATGCTTCAGCCGGCCGCGCGCGAGCAGCTTGCCGGCGTCAACCAGCGCCTTGATCACGGCGTCGTTGGCGTCGCCCTTCTCGCCCTTGTCGTTGATGACGCGCTTGCCGGCAAGACCCGGTGCCTGGTCGGTATAGGCACCGTTCTCGTCGACGGTGTAGGGGATCGCGGTCGGAATGCCGCGCGCATCCAGCTCGCGCGTGTGCGCCGTCCAGACGTCAAAATCCTCGCGGCCGTGGCTGGGCGCGGTGTGCACGAAGCCGGTACCGGTGTCGTCGGTGACGTGATCGCCGGGCAAGAGCGGTACGGTGAAACCGTAGCCGCCGCTAAGCCCCTTCAACGGATGGGCACACTCGATCGCGTCCATCGTGTCGCCGGGGATGTCGCGCACCTTCTTGAAGGCGGTGACGCGAGCCTGCCTGAATACCTCTTCGGCGAGCGCATCGGCGAGGATCAGGAGATCGCCGGTCTTGGCCCAATTGTCCGCCGGCGCGTCCGTGACCTCATAGAGGCCGTAGGCGATCTTCGGCGAGAACGAGATGGCGCGGTTGCCGGGAATGGTCCACGGCGTGGTGGTCCAGATCACGACGCTCGCGGAAGCCAGCGCGCCATGCGCGGGCGAGGTGACCGGAAACTTCACCCAGACCATGTCCGAGGTGTAGTCCTCATATTCGACCTCGGCTTCCGCAAGCGCGGTCTTCTCGACTACGCTCCACATCACCGGCTTGGAGCCGCGATAAAGCGTGCCGTTGGCGGCGAACTTCATCAATTCGCGTGCGATCTGGGCTTCCGCCGGATAGCTCATGGTGGCGTAGGGATGGGCCCAGTCGCCGATCACGCCGAGACGCTTGAACTCCTCGCGCTGCACGTTGAGCCAGTGCGTCGCATAGGCGCGGCATTCCTTGCGGAAGTCGACCATCGCCGCAGAGTCGCGGAAGTCCGGCTTCTGCTTGCCCTTCTTGCGATAGTGCTCCTCTTCGACCTTCCACTCGATCGGCAGGCCGTGGCAGTCCCAGCCGGGCACGTAGTTGGAATCGAAGCCGAGCATCTGCTCGCTCTTGGTGACGAGATCCTTGAGGATCTTGTTGAGCGCCGTGCCGATGTGGATGTTGCCGTTGGCGTAGGGCGGGCCGTCATGCAGCACGAACTTGTCGCGGCCCTTCGCGGTCTCGCGCAGCTTCTCGTAGAGGCCGATCTCGTACCAGCGCTTGAGGATCTCCGGCTCGCGCTGCGGCAGGCCGGCGCGCATCGGGAATTCCGTCTGCGGCAGGAACAGGGTTTTGGAATAGTCTTTGGCTTCGGACTTTTGGGGCTTTTCGGACATGAGGCTGACTGGCTCGGAAGGGCGCGGAAACAGATGGCGACTGGAATCGCGGGGGTGAAACGACAAAATCCCGGTCTTGCGTCGAGCCAAAGCTCAGACGGAAGCCGGGCCGCTAATCCCTATGATGCGCCGCGCAAACATGGGCTCTCCTTAGCAGCCGGGCGGCCAAATCGCAAAGGGCCGGGAGGGGCCGTTTTGGACCTCAGTCGATGCTTCCCAGCTTCGGGAAGGCGTTGGGGGCGGCCGCCAGCAGGACCCTCGCACGGGCGGAATCCTCGTCCATCTGGCGGATCAGCGCCTCGATGCCGTCGAACTTCAGTTCCTCGCGAATGAAGCCGACGAACGCGCAATCGAGCTCGTGCCCGTAGAGGTCGCCTTTGAAGTCGAACAGGAAGATTTCGAGCAGCGGCGCGCCATTATCGAATGTCGGACGCCGGCCGAAGCTCGCCACCCCCTCCAGCCGCTCAGCCCCACGGCCGACCCGAACTGCGTAGATGCCGTGCTTGAGGGCGCAATTGGCGTCGAGGCGGATATTGGCGGTGGGATAGCCGAGGTCGCGGCCGCGCTTCTCGCCGTGGATGACCTCGCCGGTCACGAACCAGGGCGCGCCCAGCATGGTCGCGGCCTCAATGAGCTGGCCTTCGGCGAGCGCGGTGCGGATCGCGCTGGAGGAGACCGGCCGCTCGTCGATATCGACATGCGGCTGGACATCGACCTCGATACCGAGCCGGGGCGCCTCATTGACGAGCAGGCTCGGCGAGCCGACCCGGCCCTTGCCGAAATGAAAGTCGTAGCCGACCGCTATTCCACTGACCCCGAGCCGGCCGATCAGGTCATGGTGAATGAAATCCTGCGCTGATGTCCCGGCGCGGGTCTTGTCGAAGGTCATGACCACGGCCCCGGCAAGTCCGGTGCCGGCCAGCAGCCGCAGCTTGGCCCGCTCATCCGTGAGGCGGAATTGCGGGGTATTGGGGCTGAAAAACCGTCGCGGATGCGGCTCGAAGGTCAGCGCAAAAGCCGGCCGGTCATGGGTCCGGCCCATTTCCAGCGCAGCCGCAATCACCGCACGATGGCCGAGATGAACGCCGTCGAAATTTCCCATGGCGACCACGGCACCCCTTGGGATTGCATGAGCCGGCGTGGAATCGCGGATAACAGTAAAATGCGGAGCCATCAGGGGAATTCTCTGGGGCGGGCGGGTCGGCCCGGGACCGTGACGTGACGCGCCAGGCGAAGTCAAGCGGGGGATGCGGCCGCATTGCTCGGCATTTCCGGGGTTTCCGGCAAGACCCAATTAACGCGCTGTTTAACGCCTTGGTGCTAGTCCTTTGACATGGAACTGTGGGGCGTCGGGCCCGGCAGTTCGATCGTTAATATTTTCCTGTTGCGTTTGGGGGAGTCGAGATGGCGGTTGATTTGTCGATGCCGGTTCTGGTGGTGGATGACTACAGCACCATGATCCGTATCATTCGGAATCTGCTGAAGCAGCTTGGCTTCGAGAATATCGACGACGCCAGCGACGGCTCGGCGGCGCTGAACAAGATGCGCGGCAAGAAGTACGGGCTCGTGATTTCCGACTGGAACATGGAGCCGATGACGGGCTACGACCTCCTGCGCGAAGTGCGGGCCGATCCCAATCTCGCCACCACGCCCTTCATCATGATCACGGCGGAATCCAAGACCGAGAACGTGATCGCGGCCAAGAAGGCCGGCGTGAACAACTATATCGTCAAGCCGTTCAACGCGGCGACGCTGAAGACCAAGATCGAGGCGGTCTTCCCGGACATGGCGAGCGCGTAAGCGCACCATCTGTGCAGACAGATTTGAATGCCCGGGCTCGTCCCGGGCATTTGCGTTTACGCCGTCATTCCGGGGCGGTGTGTTAGCACCGAACCCGGAATCTCGAGATTCCGGGTTCGCCCTTCGGGCGCCCCGGAATGACAGGCTTTTACCACTTCAATTCGCGCATCAGAGCCTTCGGTGGATGGCCGAACAGTTCCAGCACGGAGGCTGGATCGAGCTGGTCGAGGCCCTCGAACTCCTCGGAATGGATGCCGCGGGTGACGAACAGGCAGTCGATGCCGAATTCGCGCGCGCCGGTTAGGTCGGTGCGTACGGAATCGCCGATTGCCAGCACCTTCTTGCGATCGATCTGGTGGCCCTGGCGCTCGCCCGCGAGCGCCATCGCGCGCTCGTAGATCGGCCGGTGCGGCTTGCCGTAGAAGATCACCTCGCCGCCGAGCTCGCGGTAGAGTTCGGCGATGGCGCCGGCGCAATAGATCAGCCGGTCGCCGCGCTCGACCACGATATCAGGATTGGCGCAGACCAGCGTGAGCTTGCGCTCGCGCGCCTTCAGCATCATGCCGCGATAATCTTCCGCCGACTCGGTCTCGTCGTCATAGAGGCCGGTGCAGACGATGTAGTCGGCCTCCTCCAGCGGCGCGAGCACCGCGTTGAGCCCGCGATGGATCGAACTGTCGCGCTCGGGACCAAGCCAGAACAATTTTCGGCCGGGATGGCCGGCGACATAGAGCCGCGTCAGATCGCCCGAGGAGACGATGGCGTCATAGGTCTCGTCGGCAACGCCGAGCTTGCGCAACTGCCGCTGCACCGAATCGGCCGGACGCGGCGCGTTGGTGATCAGGACGACCGTACCGCCCTGCTGGCGGAAACTGTGCAGCGCCTCGCAGGCTTCGGGGAAGGACTCGAGCCCGTTATGGACCACGCCCCAGATGTCGCTGAGCACGACGTCCACGCCCGCGACGAGCTCGCGCAGGCTCTCGACGAAATGCAGCGCGGTCATGACGCGAACCGCCGGTCAGATGCGGCGCGCGAGCGCTGCATTGCCGGTGACGCGCTGTGGCGGCGGCGCGGAAGCCGTTTCGCCTGAGCTGGACGGGGCGGAGCCATTGGATGCCTGTTGCTGCGCCTGGTCCGGCGCGGCACCGGCGGTAGCAGATGCACCTTCCGGCCGCAATGGCCGGGGCGGTGCGAACAGGAAGCCCTGTCCGAACCGTACATCATAGTCGAGCAAGTCAACCACCGCGCGCTCGCCCTCGATCCGCTCGGCGATGAGGTCGATGCCGAAGCGGCCGAGCAGGTCGGACAGGTCGGACGGATGGATGTCCGAGGTGGAGGCCTGTTTGGGATCGAGCAGCAGCCCGGCCGGCACCTTGATGAAGCGCACACCGCGGTCGGCGAGCTCGCGCGGCTCGATGCGCAAGTCCGTGACGTGGTCGATCGAGAAGCGGAAGCCGCGCTGGGCCAGCGCCGCGAGGTTCTCGGTCTCGGCGGCGCCAAGATTGCGGAACGTCGACTGCTTGAATTCGAGCACCAGCGAGGGCGCGAGCGCCCGGTTGGCCTCGAGGAAGTCGAGGCATTGCGCGAAGGTGGTGGAATTGCCGAGCGTGGAGGCCGCGACGTTGCAAAACACGCCGACGTCCTTGTTGCGCACCATTAGCCGGCGCAGCACCTGTACACAGCGCAGCATCACCATGTTGTCGATGCGCCCGATGAGCCCCGAGGCTTCCGCGATGCTGATGAACTCCTCGGCGGCGATGAACTGGTCGCGCTCGTCGCGCACTCGCGTCACCGCCTCGTAGAAGCGAACCTTGCGCTGCGGCAGCGTCACCATCGGCTGGAGGAAGATGTCGATGCGGTTCTCGTCGATCGCGTTGCGCAGCGTCGCGAGCAGTTGCGTCTGGTTGCGGGCACTGGCGGTCGCGACCGGAGCGGTCGGGGGTGCCGACGGAACTGGCGGCGGCGCGGCCGGCCGGGGCTCAGGCGCTGCCAACAGTTCTTGCGTCGTCTCGGCTTCCGGCTGCGCGGCGGGCGCGCCCGTCGCCAGCAAGTCCTCATGCGTCGCCACGGTGGCGGCGAGCTGCTTGACGAGGCCGCCGAGCTCGTTGATCTCACCGACCACCGACTGGACGCGGTCCGCGTTGGTGGAATTGGCGGAGGCGACGCGCCCCTCGACCGCTGCCAGCCTGCGGCCGAATTCGGCGACCTGGCGGGCCAGATCGGCGGTGCCGCGCGACAGATCGGCGATCTGGTTGCCGACGTCGCTGCGGTCGCGCAGGCGCATCGAGACCGCGTTGTACAGGATCAGGAACGTCAGCGCGGTCAGTGCCACGATCGCGGATTCGGTTCCGTTGATGCCGGCCACCGAATGAAGGACGAGGCCGAGCGAGGCTGCGACCAGCACCATGCAGATGGCGATGAAAATCGTAGAAATACGGATCATGGCGCGTCAGTTGCTCCCCCAAGCAGCACAACTTTAGCATCAATGTTGATTCGCGGGGCAGTGATCTTGATGACAGGCTTGACTTAGCTCCGTGCGGCCGCGCCGACCGTATCGGCCGAGACGGCCTCCCTGCTGCCGAGCCGCGTGGGCGTGCCCGTGGTGGTATCCCGCAAGGTCTGCCGCTCGATCTCCGAGTTCAGCTCGGCTCCGAACATGATGACGATGGCGGACATCCACATCCACATCATCAGCCCGATCGCGGCTCCCAGCGAGCCGTAGGTGGCGTTGTAATTGGCGAATTCCGAGAGATACCAGGAGAGCAGCGCCGAGCCGGCGATCCACAGGACGGAGGCCGTCACCGCGCCGATGCTGAGCCATTCCCAGCGCGCGGCGTCGCGGCTGGGCGCGAAGCGGTAGAGGATGGCGAGCGCGGCCAGCAGGATGACGAACAGCAGCGGCCAACGTGCCAGCGCGACGATCAGCTTGCTCTCCGGAGCGAGCCCGAGATGGTTCAGCGCGAGCGGGAAGGCGACCACGGCGCCCACCATCAGCAGGAGCGCGGCGATGCTGCCGATCGTGAAAGCCAGCGACACCAGATTGAGACGGATGAAGCTGCGCTTCTCGCGCTCCTCATAGGCGACGTTGAGCGCGTCGATGATCGATTTGACGCCGGCATTGGCGCTCCAGATCGCCAGCACGAGACCGAACAGGAAGGTGGCGCCAAGCGCCGTGTTGCCCTTCGACACCACCCGCCCGATCTGGTCCTCAATGATCTGGAACGTGCCCTCGGGCAGCATCATCGCGAGCGTCTGGAGGTTGGCGCTGATCGTCGAGGGGTTGGCGAACAGGCCGTAAGACGAGACGAGTGCGGTGACGGCGGGGAAAATCGCAAGCAGCCCGAAGAAGACGACGCCGCCGGCGGTTGCGAGCAGACGATCCTCGTCGATGCGTTGGTAGGTGCGCCAGAGGATGTCCTTCCAGCCGGCAAGGGGAATCTTGAGCGGGCTTTTGGACCGGCGGCCGTGGCCGCCCTGCAAGGCGGCGCGAGCGGGATTGGTTTCGAGCGAGTTACCTTTCGCGTTGCGGCCGTTCTCGACATCAGCGGATCGCGGCGCGCCATAGCCCTGAAAGTACCGTTCCGCCGTCAGCACCAACACCGTCGTGGCGGCGACGAGCAGCCAATCGTCGAGCTGCTCGCGCCGCGGCGTCATCATGCGTCCAATCGGTGGCTGTGGCGCCTCCGGCGCGCGGCCGTCAAACCCAACAGCCCGACAGCCGCGAGCATCAGGCCGAGCTGCACCGACCGGTTGCCCCGGGCAGGCCAGCCGCCATTGCGATGGCCCTTTTCACCCGGCGCAAGCGGTACCAGGGGAATCGTGGTGGCGACCTCCTTCACGGCCTCCTTGACAGTTCCACGCGGAATCCGGGGCGTGGCGATCGCAACCCGCAGCCGGCTGGTGAGCGGCACGACCGCTTTGGGCCGGCGCTTGATCTGGGCCATTGCGGCGCCGGCGGAGATCGCCGCCAGCACCAGAAGCACGGTGCCGACGGCGCCGAAGGCCCAGAACATTCCGTAAGTGAGCTCGACCCAGCGGAACAGCGCCATCAGTCCGACGAAGAAGGCGGCGATGGCGAACAGGCCCGCGACGGCGAAGAGCCCAGCAGCGACCGCATAGGACGTCGCCTTGCCGGTGGCCTGGCTGGTGCGGTCGCGGAAATACGACCGGGTGGCGCGCTTGAGGTGGTTGAGCTTGAGCGCCACTCCGGCGCGCAGCAATTCGCCCGATGGCGCAAGCATGCGAAACATCCTCCAGCGGCCGCGGCTGACAGCATTGTTGGTGGATGAACGTGGAGGCGTTTGACTTGTTCCGGCGGGCTCGCGTCAGCCGAGATCGGCGGCCGCGATCCAGAACACCTCGCCTTCGGAGTCCTCGGTGTCGAGCCAGAGCAGCGGCAGTTCGGGGAACGCCTCATCGATCCGCTCGCGGCCGCGGCCGATCTCGCACAGCAATCCACCCTCGGGCGCGAGGTAGCGAGGTGCGTCTTGCAGGATGCGGCGCACGACATCGAGCCCGTCGGCACCGCCATCGAAGGCAAGATTTGGTTCGGCGCGGCATTCCGGCGGCAGTGACGCCATCCCTTCCGCATCGACATAAGGCGGGTTGGAGATGATCAGGTCGTAGCGCGCGTTGCCGAGCGGCGCGAACAGATCACCGCGATGGAGCGTGACGCGATCCTCGAGGGCGTAGTCGGCGACATTGCGCGCGGCAACCTCGATCGCCCCTTTGGAGATGTCGACCGCGTCGACTTGCGCATTCGGGAAATGCTGTGCGGCGAGGATCGCAAGGCAGCCGGAGCCGGTGCAGAGATCGAGCACGCGCTCGACGGCAATCGGATCGTCGATCAGCGAGCCGGCCTCGCCGTCACCGCCGAAATGCGAATCCAGCAGCTCGCCGATGAAGGAGCGCGGCACGATCACGCGCTCGTCGACGTAGAAGGGCAAGCCACGCATGTAGATCTTGTTGACGAGATAGGCGGCCGGCTTGCGCGTCGTGACGCGCGCGTTGATCAGAGCCAGAATGGTCTTGCCTTCCGCCGCGGTGACGCGGGCGTTGGCAAAGAGCTCGAACTGCTCCGGATTGAGATGCAGCGCCTCGCAGACGAGGAAGGCGGCCTCTGCCACCGGATCGGTCGTGCCATGCGCGAAGGCAAGCCTGGTTTCGACGAAGCGGCTCACCGCATAGCGGACGAAATCGAGCAGCGTTACGAGCTCGCCGGCGGCGACCTTCGCAAGCCTGGGTGCGGCGCGGCCGCGCGTGGTTTTCTTGGATGCTTTTGCCATCAGGATTTGGTCCAGCGTGCGGCGGCCTGGTCGTCGCGGGTATCAGCCTCAACCCAGCCGGTGCCGGCTGCGCTTTCTTCCTTCTTCCAGAACGGGGCGCTGGTTTTCAGGTAGTCCATCAGGAACTCGGCCGCCTGGAATGCCGCCTGGCGATGCTGCGAGGCAGTCACCACCAGCACGATGTTTGCGCCGGGCGTGATCCGGCCGACGCGATGGATGACGGTGATGCCGTCGAGCGGCCAGCGCGAGATGGCCTCGTCGACGTGGCGCTTGATCTCTTCTTCGGCCATGCCCGGATAATGTTCCAGCGTCAGCGCCGAAATCTTCGCGCTGTCCTCGTCGCCGCGACAGATGCCGGAGAAGCTCACGACCGCGCCGATGTCGGTGCGACCGTTCGTCAGCGCAGCGATCTCGCGCGCGACATCGAAATCGTCTTGTTGGATGCGGATGGTGACGGGGCCGGTCATGCGCGCGATGCTAGCCGCCGGTCATCGGCGGGAAGAACGCGATCTCGCGGGCGCCGGCGATTGCCGCATTCGGCTTGACGTGGGCGTGGTCGATCGCCGCGCGGATCACCTTCGGCTTCTCGAACGCATAGGCATAGGCTTCGCTCCGGCCGGAGAGCCAGGCGATCAGCTCCTCGATCGTGCGCACGCTCGCCGGCGGTTCGATCGTCTCCTCGGCCTTGCCGATGCGCTCGCGCACCCAGGCGAAATATTTCACCTTCATCCCTCATCCTCCTTGATGAGGTGATGGATGCCGGCACGGAAATAGTCATAGCCGGTGTACATGGTCAGCAGCGCCGACGCCCACAGCAAGAGCAGGCCGATCTGGGTCACCACCGGCACCACCTGGTCGCCGGCCTCGCCCGCGAGCAGGAAGCCGATTGCAACGAGCTGGACCGTCGTCTTCCATTTGGCGAGCTTGGTCACCGGCACGCTGACGCGCAGTGCCGCCAGATATTCGCGCAGGCCCGACACCAGGATCTCGCGGCACAGGATCACGATGGCGGCCCACAGCGACCAGCCGTGGATGATGCCGTCGGCGGCCAGCATCAGGAGGCACGAGGCGACCAGGAGCTTGTCGGCGATCGGGTCCAGCATCCGGCCGAAGGCCGACTGCTGGTTCCAGATCCGCGCGTAATAGCCGTCGAGGTAATCCGTCACCCCCGCCGCGATGAAGATGGCAACCGCCACCCAGCGCAGCCACAGCGGCCCGTCCATGATCGACTGGGCGTAGATGCAGCCCACCACCACCGGGATCGCGGCGATCCGGGCGTAGGTCAGGATGTTCGGAAGGGACATCGAGCTCTTGGCGGTCCCCCGTGTCGTGGCGATGTTCATTCGTTCTACCAATACCGCTGCAGCATCAAGGTCAACCGTCCCGGTCTCAATGAGGTGCGGAGACGACGACCATATGACCGCTGGTCCCCTTTAGTTCACCCCGGCTGGGGATGGAAATACTCGAAAATCTTGCGGGCGCTTTCCGCGCTCACCCCCGGAACCTTGCCGAGATCGGCGATCGACGCCCGCTCGATCTCCTTCAGGGTTCCGAAATGATGCAGCAAGGCACGTTTGCGTGACGGGCCGATGCCCGGGATCTCCTGCAAACCGGCCTCGCGGATGTCCTTCTTGCGCAGCTTGCGGTGCGAGCCGATGACGAAGCGGTGGGCCTCGTCCCGCAACCTCTGAATGAAATAGAGCACGGGATCACGCGGTTCGAGCTTGATGGCCTCGCGGCCCGGCATGAACAGCGTCTCGCGCCCGGCATCGCGGTCCGGCCCCTTGGCCACCGACATCAGCGACACCTGGGTCAGCCCGAGGCTCTCGAAAATCTCCCGGATAGCGTTGAGCTGGCCGCGGCCGCCGTCGATGATCACGAGGTCGGGCCATTGCGGGAAGTCGTCGTCCTTGGCCTTCGCAGGCTCTTCGGGCGGACTGAGCAGCCGCTTGAAGCGGCGCTGCAGGACTTCGCGCATCATCGCATAGTCGTCGCCCGGCGTGAGCCCTTCTGACTTGATGTTGAACTTGCGGTACTGGTTCTTCACGAAGCCGTCGGGCCCCGCGACGATCATGGCGCCGACCGCATTGGTGCCCTGGATATGGCTGTTGTCGTAGACCTCGATGCGCTTCGGCGGATGGGGCAGGGTAAGGGTCGTGGCCATCGCTTCCAGCAGGCGGCCCTGCGTCGCGGTGTCCGCCAGCTTCCGCCCCAGCGCTTCCCGTGCATTGGTCAGCGCGTGGGTCACGAGCTCCTTCTTCTCGCCGCGCTTCGGCGTGGAGACCTCGATCTTGTGGCCGGCCTTGATCGACAGCGCGTTGGCAAGCAGCTCGCTTTCCTCGATCTCATGCGAGAGCAGGATGATCTTCGGCGGCGGCTTGTCGTCGTAGAACTGCGCGAGGAACGAGCCCAGCACCTCTTCCGGCGTAAACGTCTTCTCTGCGCGCGGGAAATAGGCGCGGTTACCCCAGTTCTGCCCGGTGCGGAAGAAGAACACCTCGACGCAGGAGAAGCCGCCCTCCTGGTGGATCGCGAACACGTCGGCTTCTTCCACGGTGCGTGGATTGATGCCCTGCTGCGACTGGATCGCCGACAGCGCGGCGAGACGATCGCGATAGAGCGCCGCACGCTCGAATTCGAGCTCGCCCGAGGCTTTCTCCATCTCGCCCGCAAGCTCCTGCTTCACGGCGTGGCTCTTGCCGGAGAGGAAGTCGGTTGCTTCCCGCACCAGCGTTGCATAGCCCGGAAAGTCGATCTCGCGGGTGCAGGGGCCGGCGCAGCGGCGGATCTGGTGCAACAGGCAGGGCCGGCTGCGGCTTTCGAAAAACGAATCGGTGCAGGAGCGAATCAGAAACGCGCGCTGCAGCGCGGTGATGGTGCGGTTGACGGCGCCGGCGGAGGCGAACGGGCCGAAATAGCGCCCGGGCCGGGTCTGCGCGCCGCGGTGCTTGAGGATCTGCGGCGCCCAATGGTCGCCGGTGATCAGGATGTAAGGAAACGACTTGTCGTCGCGCAGCTGCACGTTGAAGCGCGGCCGCAGCTGCTTGATGAGGTTGGCCTCCAGCAGCAACGCTTCGGTCTCGGTCGTGGTCGAGACGATCTCGACCGACACCGTCGCCGCGATCATGCGCAGGATGCGCGCCGGCTGCGGCGCACCGATGCGCGCGTAGTTGGAGAGGCGCTTTTTGACGTTCTTGGCCTTGCCGACATAGAGCACGTCGTTGTTCGCATTGAGCATGCGATAGACGCCCGCCGAGGTGGGGGCGAGCCGCACCGCGCGCTCGATCGCGTCATGTCCGGTCGCAAGCAGACCTTCGCCGACCGCGCCGGTCTCTTCCAGGATGTCCGGCAGCCGCGCCTCGTCCTCGTCGTCGCTGCCATTGGTCGCAGGATCGACGTCGGGCGGCGTCAGCTCCTGCGGGGGAGCGTCCGCCGCTGCGCCGCGTCGCACCTTTCGCGCGCGCGCGGTGTCCGGGGTGTCGGAGGAATCGTGATCCATGGTGCGAATTTAGGCGCTGGGAGTGCCGATTTGAAGTTTCATCGGGCGGGCTTAGCCGACCGTGCGCGGTGTTCCCGGTAACGCTTCCTTAAGACTGTTAAGCGGGCGGTAACCGCGCTTAACAACCCTTTAACTTAAAACTCTCGATAAATCCTACGCGAAAAGTTCTTGGTTCCGTAACCATGCGGTTTTGCCTTGCGCGGCGGCGCATGGGGATCGCGATGGCTCGCGGCAGTTGCGTTGGAGAGTGTGATGAAGGGGCTCGTTATGGGCGCTGCGGCTCTGGTTGCCGCGGGCTGGAGCGCTTCGGCAGAGGCCGCCGATCTCAATTACGGACAGCGTGCGCCCTATACCGTCAACCAGCCGCTCAATGCCTATAGCTGGGCCGGTCCCTATCTCGGCGCCAACCTCGGGTATGAATGGGGCTCGGTGAGCAACAATCTCGCCAAGCCGGCCGGTTTCGTCGGCGGCATCCAGGCCGGCTACAATTTCCAGAACGGCCCTTGGGTGTTCGGCGTGGAAGGCGATATCCAGGCGGCCGGCGCCGACGATACGTTCGCCCCGTGGAAGTTCTCCAATCCCTGGTTCGGAACGTTGCGCGGCCGCGCCGGCTACGCCTTCAACAACATCCTGTTCTACGGCACCGCCGGTCTTGCCTTCGGCGAGTTGCGTGCGGAGACCTTTGGTTGGACGGAATCGCACACCACCGTGGGTTGGACCGCAGGTGTCGGCGCCGAGTTCGGCATCGCGCAGAACTGGAGTGCCAAGATCGAATATCTCTTCCTCGATCTGTCCTCGAGCCAGTTCGCGATCACTGGCGTATCGAACGGCTATAGCGCCAGCGTGGTACGCGCAGGCGTGAACTATCACTTCTGATAGCTAAAGAAGAAAATACCGGACCTAAACCTCCCGGCCTCGCGGCCGGGACTTTTTTTGCGTCAGGCTTCGTCTAAGAGAGGATCACCAGGTTGACCGCTTTGGGTCCCTTGCCCTTCTTGTCCGGCTCGACTTCGAAAGTGATACGCTGTCCTTCGGTGAGGTCCTTCAGTCCCGCCCGCTCCACCGCCGTGATGTGAACGAAGACGTCGCGACCGCCATCGTCCGGCTTGATGAAGCCGTATCCGCGTTCGCCGTTGAAAAACTTAACCGTGCCCGTCATGGCCATCGGGACTCCTCCCCCGCATTGCTCCTCCGCCGCGATGCAGACCCGCATCTCGGCATGACCGGACATACGAGCCCGGGAGCTGGCCACCCTTGGGCGGACGCGTTCAGTCCGCCTGGATCCTTCTTAGGCCTTCACTCCGCCGCAACCATTCGCGGAAGCGGAACGTAAAGCCAGTCACCAAGCACAGCATAATACGGTTCTCTGCAGATTGACTACCGTTCATGCATAGTTTTCCCAATAGGCGTACTACTTTAGGGCTTCGGCACCTCCAGGCGGAAACGGGCCGCGCCGCCTTGGCCGAGCGGCTTTTCGAGCTCCGGCAGGATGGTCCTGAGCTCGTCCTGCAACGTAAAGGGTGGGTTCACGATCAAAAGCCCGGTCGAGGCGAGTGACGCGCCGGTGCTTTGCGGTGCGACGCTGAATTCGAGCCGCAGACATTTCCCCTGAGGTTTGGCTGCGGCTGCGGCCCGCGCCACCGCTTGCGCAAGCGCGTCGGTGGCGCGCCTGGATTTGGCAGGATACCAGATCACATAGATGCCGGTCGGCCACTTGGCGAACGCTTCCGAGAATGCTTCTCCGAGCCGCTCGAACTCGTCCTTGGCCTCGAAGGGCGGGTCGATCAGCACCAGACCGCGCCGCTCCTTCGGCGGCACGAAGGCCGGCAGCGCAATCCAGCCGTCGAGATCGACGACGCGCGCCTGCGTGTCGCGGCGCAGCACATCGATCAGCGCCTTGCGCGCCTTCGGCTCGAGCTCGCAGGCGACGAGACGATCCTGCGGCCGCAACAGTCCACGCGCGATCAGCGGTGATCCGGGATAGGTCTTCAACTCGCCGCGCGGATTGAAGGCGCGGACGATGTCGAGATAGGGCTTTGTCAGTGCGGCGACCTCGTTGGACAGGCGCGCCTGCATGATGCGGGCGATGCCGGTCAGCCACTCGCCGCCGCGCCGCGCCTCGTCGCCTTCAAGATCGTAGAGGCCGGCGCCGGCATGGGTGTCGATGACGCGGAACGCGGCTGGCTTGTCCTGGAGATAAGTCAGGATGCGCGCCAGCACGATGTGCTTGATGACATCGGCGAAGCTGCCGGCGTGAAAGGCGTGGCGGTAGTTCATGTCGGACAGTTACGACATCGTACGGCAAATGTAACTGCCGTCATTCCGGGTTGATGCCGCGCATCGCCCCGGAATGACGGCGATCCAGTTCAACCGCCGCGGATCGGCGGCATCGTCACCTGGTCGCGGCGGCAGGCGCGGCGGTCGAGCTCCTCGCAGGAGCGGAATTGCAGATCCTTGTTCAGGCAGATGCGCACCTCCGACAGCCGTGTCCGGTTGCACGTCACCGAAACGGCCGAGCTGCTCAGCCCCGGATTGGCCTTGATGAAGGCCTCCTCGACATCGGCGGGCGCCACGGTCTTGGCCTGCGACAAATCGAGATATTCGGCCGGAATCTTGATGACAGCGCGCGCTTTCCGGATGGTCTCGAAGTAGTTGCGGTCCGACAGGCCCGAGCAGGTGCCGTGCTTGTCCCATTCGTTGAAGATCAGCCCGGGCGCCGGCATCAGGTCGAGCATCGAGGAGACGATGTTACGGTTCAGCCGCGGCGCCGGCCGCTGGCAGTATTCGGGAAAGCCGTTCTCATATTGCGGCCACAGCCCGTGCACCACGAAGGCGTAGGGCCGTCCGCCGCACTGGATCTGGGAACGTCCGCCGCGCTCGGCTGCCTCCTCGCAGAACGACGGCGACCAGGACAGCGAGAGCACGTAGAAATCGAATTCGCCGGGCGCGTTCTGGCGCTTGTCCTGCGCCATGGCGCTGCCTGCGAGCGTAACGAGGCCGGCGGTGAGTACGAGGGAGATCAGGAAACGGGACAGGGAATGCAATCTGGAATGAAACATGGCGACGCCCTTCAACTAGACTGTGCAAGAGAGCCTAGCAGGCAACGAGAACATTTCAAGAACAAAATTGACGCCGCCCGCCTTGGCGCGACGATTCGACCGAATCAGGGTTTTGCCGCCCGGCAGACTGGATTGTAGGCCCAGTTGCGGTCGAGGCCGACCACGCACCATTCGACGCCCTGGCCGAAGCCGGCAAAACCGCCGTCCTCGACGATCGAGAAATGCACCTTTCGCGCCTTGCCGTCGCTGAGCATGGCCTCGCCCGTGCAGTAGCGGCGCGGAATGTTGTCGGACTGCCAGGGCCGGAAGGCGGTCTCGTGAATGCCGGCGAAGCCCGTGATCTTCAACGACGAATTCCAGAAAGAGCTTTCTTTCTCCCAGAATTGGGTGGCGATCGTCGGCAGTGCCCTGTCGCAATCGGCGACCCGGCCGTCATAGCGCGGCCCATCCAGCCAGAAGTTCAGCTCGAGCGGATTTGCGGCCCTGGCCTCGGTCAGCGACAGCGCCCCCAGAACGAGGCCGAATACCGCGGCAAAGCGGAGCGATTTCAGGGAGGTGGCGAGGTCGCACATGGGCAATCCAGGAGACATGGCTGCAAGCATCGGACCGTGCCGCGAAGGTGGGGAGAGGTCAAGTGCAGCGCTGCAACACTCGCCAGCGAGTTGCACGCAACATCGCACCTAACAGGCCTTCCGTTCTTTTCAGCGCGTCCGCGGCACCGTAAACTGGTGCCAGCCAAATGGAGTGACGGGAATGCGAATCATTGCGGCCGCGAGCCTTCTTGCCAGCCTGGTTGTCTCGGGACTGTTGGCGGGCGTGCCGGCGCGCGCCGACATCCTCCCTGTGCCGCCCTTCAAGGGCAACGACACCGGCGGCATCATCGCCTATTCGATGGCAGCACAGGTCGATGCGCGGCAGATCGCGGTCGACCACTGCGCGCGTTACGGCAAGGTGGTGAAATTCCTCGCCGTGCAGCCCTATGACGGCGGCTACATCTCCTTCTCCTGCCGCTGGGTGCCGTATGGCGCGGCCGAGCAGCCGCTGCGCACGCTGTACTGATCCTTATAGACCGCAAGCGACGACCGGGAGTTTGGCGCATGACGCGACGGCGTGTTGTTTTCTGCGCTAGCCTCTTCGTGCTCGCGATGTCGGCGACGACGGCTGCGCATGCGGTGGATCTGCCGGTGCGCAAGGCCGGCCTCTGGGAGATGAAGATGCTTCGGTCGGGCGGGCCGATGCCGGAGATGACCATGCAGCACTGCACCGACGAGACCGTCGACAAGGAGATGAACAACAACGTCTCCCCGATGGCCAAGCAGATCTGCACCAAGCAGGACATCCAGAAGACCGCGACCGGCTATGTCAGCGATTCCGTCTGCAACGTCGCCGGCACCACCACGACCTCGCATGCCGAGATCACCGGCGACTTCAACGCCGCCTATACGGTGAAGAGCACCGCACACATCCAGGGCGGCGTTGCCGGAGCTGCGGGGCGCGACTCAACCACGACGATCGAGGCCAAGTGGCTCGGCCCGTGCAAGGCGGACCAGAAGCCAGGCGACATCGTGATGCCCGGCGGCTTCAAGATGAACGTCAAGGATGCCGCGAAACTGAAGGATCTGCTGCCGAAGTAGGGAGCGATCGTCATGGCCGTCTCTGACCGAACGGCGAACGTCAAAGCCATTGCGTTCGACATTCAGGGCACTTGTGTCGATTTCTACGCCCCCATTCTGCGGGCTGGTGCGGCCATCAACAACGAGAAGGGTCTCGGGATCGACTGGGCTGCCTTGTCGGCAGAATGGCGGGAGCTCTACCGCG
This sequence comes from Bradyrhizobium sp. CCGUVB1N3, assembly GCF_024199925.1. Lineage (NCBI taxonomy): Bacteria > Pseudomonadati > Pseudomonadota > Alphaproteobacteria > Hyphomicrobiales > Nitrobacteraceae > Bradyrhizobium > Bradyrhizobium sp. CCGUVB1N3. The sequence goes on along the minus strand of NZ_JANADR010000001.1, from coordinate 4,475,299 downwards.
CCGCGATGGATGCGGTGATCGCCGGTCGCAGGACCTGGCTGCGGGTCGATCGTATTTACCGGGAGGCGCTTGAAACGCTCGTCGAACGGCACGGCTTGTCCGATCGCCTCGATGATGCCGAGCGCGACGAGCTGAACAATGTCTGGACCCGACTTGATCCGTGGCCGGATGCGATCGAGGGGCTGACGCGGCTTCGCCGGCGCTATCTGACATCGACTTTGTCGAACGCGGGAATGGCCAGCGTCGTCGCCTTGGTGAAAAATGCCAACCTGCCGTTCGATGCCGTGCTGACGGCGGAACTGGCGAAGAGCTACAAACCTGCGCCGGCGGTCTACCAACTCGCCGTCGACTATCTCGGCTATCGGCCAGATCAGATTCTGATGGTCGCCTGCCACAAGTATGATTTGAAGGCAGCTCGCGCGTTCGGCATGAGGACAGCTTTCGTGCCTCGCCCTCTGGAGTTCGGGCCGGACGCCACGCCCGATGTCTCGCCCGAGAGCTGGTTCGACATCTATGCGGCGAGCTTCATTGACCTCGCGGACAAGCTGCAAGCCGTTTAGTCGCAGGCTGTCGAAGCAGAGCCGGGCCGTGCGCGTCGCGGCTCACACCGGTATCCTCACGCTCGCCCGCAAGCCGCCCATCGGGCTGTCGCCGAGCGTGATGTCGCCGCCATGCGAGCGGGCGATGTCGCGGGCGATCGCAAGGCCGAGGCCCGTGCCGCCTTCGTCCTGGTTGCGGGCGTTGTCCAGCCGCAAGAATGGCTTGAACACTTCTTCGCGCAAATGCATGGGGATGCCGGGCCCGTTGTCGTCGATGGTGACGGTGAGATAGCGGTGATCGCGCTGGCCGGTGATGGCGATCGCCTTGCCGTAGCGTGCCGCGTTGGTGACGAGGTTGGCGAGACAGCGTTTGAACGAGGCCGGCTTCACCGTCACCACGGGCAGGCCGTTGAACGCGACAGTCGCGGTGTGGCCGTGACGCTCGGCATCGCTGCGCAATTCCTCGAGTGCCTGCACCATGTCGGTCGGCTGCGACTGCTCGCCGGAATCGCCGCGTGCGAAAGCGAGGTAGTCCTCGAGCATCATCGACATCTCGTCGACATCCTTGCGCATGCCCTCGATCTCGGGGTTATCGCCGATCAGCGCGAGCTCGAGCTTGAAGCGGGTCAGGATGGTGCGCAGATCGTGGCTGACGCCGGCAAGCATCGCGGTTCGCTGCTCGATCGAGCGTTCGACGCGCGATTTCATCTCGAGGAACGCCATCGCGGCACGCCGCACTTCCCGTGCGCCGCGCGGCCGGAAGTTGGGCGCGTCGCGGCCCTTGCCAAAGCTTTCCGCGGCGTCCGCGAGCTTCAGGATCGGCTTGATCTGGTTGCGCAGGAAAAGCACTGCGACGATCAAAAGGATCGAAGAAGTGCCGACCATCCAGAACAGGAAGATCTCCGAATTCGAGGCGTAGGCCGCGCTCCGCTGCGCGAACACGCGCATGATGGCGTCGTCGAGCTGGATGCGGATCTCGACCACGTTGGAGCGGCCGACGGTATCGATCCAGAACGGGCGGCCGATCTGGCGGCCGAGCTGCACCGAGAGCGTCTGGTCGAGCAGCGAGAAGAACGGCTTTGGCCCTGGCTGCGGCATGTCGCCGGCCGGCAGGAAGTCCACCACCAGGCCAAGGCGCTGCTGCGCGATGCGCCTGATCTGGTCGCGGTCCTTGTCCTGCGGATAGCCCTTGTAGACGTCGATCAGCGCGGCGATGTCCTGCACGACAGCGGCCGACAGCCGCCGCGTCACCGTGTTCCAGTGCCGCTCCATGAACACGAAGGCGACGACCGATTGCAGCACCACCATCGGCACGATCATGATCAGGAGCGCGCGGGCATAGAGGCCCGTCGGCATCCAGCTCTTGAACGCATTGCCCATCCAGCCATTGGCGGCGGACACACGGTCGGCGGCGCTTCTGAGCAGCGTCAGGCCGGTATCGATCGTACTCATCGCGTCCGCTTCATCCGGTCTATGGCGAGGCTACCAGCCGGTAGCCGATGCCGCGCACCGCCTGGAGGAACAAGGGATTGGCGGGATCGCGCTCGATCTTGCGGCGCAGGCGGTTGATCTGCACGTCGACGGCGCGCTCGTTGACGCTGCCGTTGCCGGTCAGCGCGGCGCGCGGCACCGTCTCGCCCTGGCTGTCTGCGAGAATGCGCAGCATCTCGCGCTCGCGGTCGGTCAGGTGGATGACCTCCTCGCCCTGGCGCAATTCGCCGCGATCGAGATGGAAGACGTAAGGACCGAATGCGATCTTCTCGATCGTGGTGACCTGCGGCGGGGCTGTGCGCTTGAGGATGTTGTTGATGCGTAGCGCAAGCTCCCGCGGCTCGAACGGCTTCGCCACATAATCGTCGGCGCCGATCTGCAGGCCCTCGATACGGGCCTCCGCCTCGTGCCGGGCCGTCAGCATCACGATCGGCACGGAGGAGGATGTCCGGATGAAGCGGGCGAGGTCGAAGCCGGTCTCGCCGGGCATCATGACGTCGAGGATCAACAAATCGAAATGCAGGCCCATGAGCTTGGCACGGGCATCGCTGGCGCTCGCGGCGGTCGAGACGCGATAGCCTTCGGCGGCGAGAAAGCGCGACAGGAGGTCGCGGATGCGGCGGTCGTCGTCGACGAGGAGGATATGCGGGGCATCGTCGGCGGGCTCTACCGGCGGACGGGCGAGCGTGGCAGCGAGTGGCACGGTCACTCCTTTGTGGCTTGGTTGACGGTGGCGAAGATCGTCTCCAGCACCTTGTCGGGATCCTCGCGGTCGATCATGGCGCGCAGGAAGCGTTTCACGGTCTCGGCGTCCTGCGAGCCGATCTCGGCGAGCGCCCGGTTGATTCGCGTGGTCTGGAGCCCGGCGAGCTTCTGCACCAGCGCCTCGCCCTTCGGTGTCGCATAGAGCAGGCGCTGGCGTCGATCGTTATCGCCGGTCTTCTGCACGATATAGCCCTCATCGAGCAACTGCTTGAGCACGCGCCCGAGCGACTGCTTGGTGATGCGCAGGACGTCCAGGAGGTCGGCGACCTTGAGGCCGGGATAGCGGTAGACGAAATGCATGACGCGGTGATGGGCCCGGCCGAAGCCGAACGCCTCCAGCTCCTGGTCGGGATCGCCGACGAAATCGCGATAGGCGAAGAACAGGAGCTCGATGATATCCCAGCGCAAATTGCCCACATCGCTGGCCGCCGGCTTGATCTCGGCAGCGTCAGGGGAGGGGTTTGCGAAATTTATGTCAGGCATATTGACGTATCTTGGGTTCAATGTTACAAAACGATCGACCCGGACGAAATTTTAGATCGCTTCGTTCGGGATGATGTTGTCCAAAGCGGCCGGGGAAGTGCCGGACAGGTAGCCGGCCGGACCAGATCTACCGTGCGATTGTCGAGCGGCATATCGGCAAAACATACTGGACTTCCGCCCTCCGCAAAAGCATGTCCTGTCGCGACATGCTGGCCACGGGAAACCGGCCGTAACAAGGCTGGTCACGGTCGGGGCCAGACCTGGTTAAGTTATCAAGCCCGAAAGAGGCAGGCCGGCGCGATTCCGCGCGCCGATTGCGACAGCGGGAGGCAAGGGAAAAAAATGAGTCTGAAATTCGAAATCCAGCCTGCCACCAATCCGACCGCCGAGCAGGAGCGCACGGCAAAGCTTGAAAACCCTGGCTTCGGCCGGGTCTTCACCGATCACATGGCCGTGGCTCGCTACAGCCAGGCCAAGGGCGGTTGGCATGACGCGCACGTCGAAGCCCGCGCCAATTTCCAGCTCGATCCGGCCGGCGCCGTGCTGCACTACGCGCAGGAGATCTTCGAGGGGCTGAAGGCCTACCGGCGCGACGACGGCGGCGTGAATTTGTTCCGCCCCGACGCCAATGCGCGGCGCTTCAAGAACTCGGCCGAGCGCATGGCGATGGCGCCGCTGCCCGAGGACGTGTTCATCGAGGCGGTCGAGCAGCTGGTGCGGATCGACCGCGCCTGGATCCCGGGCGGCGAGGGCAGTCTCTACTTGCGGCCCTTCATGATCGCCAACGAGATCTTCCTCGGCGTGAAGCCGTCGGCGGAATACATCTTTGCCGTCATCGCGTCGCCAGTCGGCTCTTATTTCAAGGGCGGCCCTGCGCCCGTCTCGATCTGGGTGTCGGAGAATTACACGCGCGCCGCGGTCGGCGGCACCGGCGCCGTCAAATGCGGCGGCAACTACGCCGCGAGCCTGCGCGCGCAGGCCGAGGCCATCGAGCACGGCTGCGACCAGGTCGTGTTCCTCGATGCGGTCGAGCGCCGCTATATCGAGGAGCTCGGCGGCATGAATATCTTCTTCGTGTTCGACGACGGCTCGCTGATCACCCCGCCGCTCGGCACCATTTTGCCGGGCATCACCCGCGACTCCATCATCGCGCTCGCCAAGGATGCCGGCACGGTGGTGCGCGAGGAGCCCTACTCGATCGACCAGTGGCGCAAGGATGCGGCCAGCGGCAAGCTGAAGGAGGCTTTCGCCTGCGGCACGGCGGCCGTCATCTCGCCGATCGGCAAGGTGTGCTCGGCGAGCGGCGACTTCCTCATCAGCGGCGGCGCCGCAGGCCCGGTCGCCATGGGGCTGCGCAAGCAGCTTGTCGACATCCAGTACGGCCGGACCAACGACCCGCACGACTGGATCAGAAAGATCTTTTGACCTGCGGCGGCCTCAGGCCGCCGCTTCCCTGACGTCTCCCTGATTGAGCAAGGCCTGCACGCGTCCCGCCGGGACGCGTGCACGGGCGTGTGCGCGATGAATTCAACACCAGCGGGAGAGAGTCATGGGAGCTTCATTCGATGAGATCGACGGCGTCATCTGGTATGACGGCAGGCTGGTGCCGTGGAAGGACGCCAACGTCCATTTGCTGACCCACGGTCTGCATTATGCGAGCTGCGTGTTCGAGGGCGAGCGCGCCTATGGCGGCAAGGTGTTCAGGAGCACGGCGCATTCCGAGCGGCTGAAGGCCTCGGCGAATATCCTCGATTTCGAGATCCCGTTCTCGGTTGCCGAGATCGACGCTGCCAAACAGCGCGTGATCGACACGAACAATCTGCCGGATGCTTATCTGCGTCCGATCGCCTGGCGCGGCTCGGAAATGATGGGCGTCTCCGCACCGAACAACACGATTCACCTCGCAATCGCCGCCTGGCAATGGCCGAGCTATTTCGATCCCGCCTCGAAGCTGAAGGGGATTCGCATCGATCTCGCCGAGTACCGAAGACCCGATCCGCGCACGATCCCGGCGCTCGCCAAGGCCAGTGGCCTCTACATGATCTGCACCATCTCAAGGCATAAGGCCGAGCGCAAAGGCTATGCGGATGCGATGATGCTGGACTGGGAAGGGCGCGTCGCCGAATGCACCGGCGCCAATATCTTCTTCGTCCAGGACGGCAAGCTCCACACCCCGATCGCCGATTGCTTCCTCGCCGGCATCACCCGCGCCACCGTGATCGATCTCGCTGGGCGACGCGGCATCGAGGTGATCGAGCGGCGGATCATGCCGGAGGAGCTCGGCGGTTTCTCCGAGTGCTTCATCACCGGCACCGCCGCCGAGGTGACCCCGGTCTCCGAGATCGCGGAGTGGAGGTTCACGCCGGGCGCGATCTCGGAAGCGCTCATGAAGGACTATGCGGCGGAAGTGCAGCCGAAGGGTAAGCGGGAAGCGGCGTAAACGATTTTCATGTCCCGGACGCGGCGCAGCGCCTCTTCGGCGATGCGCCGCAGAGCCGGGACCCACCGCCCGTGTGGACCCCGGATCAGCAGCGCACCACGCCGCAAGCGCGGCGCGCTGCGCTGCATCCGGGGAACGCCGGCGTCATGAACGCGCTGGCTCGACCACACGACAAAGCTCCAGACATCGAGGCATTTGGACAGCGCGATCATGGCTCCCACGCTCCCTCAACCCCTGAAATGGGCAGTGCTCGCTGCCATCACCGGCATCTCGGTCTTCGGCATTCTGACGATCGGCCCCACGCCGCAAGTCGGCGCCCAGGATCGCTCGCCGGTCATCGACGTCCGCTCCGGCAATCCCGAGATGAACGCCGCGATCGCCCGTGCGCGCAACACGCTGCCGACGTTCTGGGCGTCCTACGATGCGCCGAAACCGACGGAGACCGGGCATTCCCTAAAGGTGCGCTTCCCGACATCGGGCACCAATGCCGAGCACATCTGGATGGCTGACGTGAAGAAACTCGGCAGCGGCTCCTATTCCGGGCGGTTCGCCAACCGCCCGCGCGACCTGCCGGGCAGGCGGGAGGGCGACCTCGTCGAGTTCAGGGATGCCGACATCTCGGACTGGATGTTCATGCGCAACGACAAGATCGTCGGCGGCGAAACCATCAAGCCGCTCCTGAAATCGATGCCGAAGGCCGACGCCGACGCGCTGCGGGCGCGGATGGAGCAGCCGTAGGCGGCGAGAGGGCACTGACCGGGTTGCCGCATGGCGCGTCGGCTGGTAAACGCCGCGCATGGCCGAAAAACCCAAAAAACCCCAGAAACTGAAGGCGCGCCTGCCGCGCGGGCTGGAGGATCGCGATCCCGCCGCGATCAAGGCCACGCGCCAGATGGTCGAGAAGATCCGCGCGGTCTACGAGCTCTACGGCTTCGAGCCGGTGGAGACGCCGGCCATGGAATATACCGACGCGCTCGGCAAGTTCCTGCCCGACCAGGACCGCCCCAACGAGGGCGTGTTCTCGTTCCAGGACGACGACGAGCAGTGGATCTCCTTGCGCTACGACCTGACCGCGCCGCTCGCGCGTTACGTCGCGGAGAATTTCGACACGCTGCCAAAACCCCATCGCAGCTACCGCGCCGGCTACGTCTTCCGCAACGAGAAGCCCGGCCCCGGCCGCTTCCGCCAGTTCATGCAGTTCGACGCCGACACGGTCGGCTCGGCGACGCCGGCGGCGGACGCGGAAATTTGCATGATGGCGGCGGACACGATGGAGGCGCTCGGCATCGCGCGCGGCTCCTACGTGGTGAAGGTGAATAATCGGAAAGTTCTGGATGGAGTCCTCGAATCTATCGGTCTCGGTGGAGAAGAGCATGCAGCGCAGAGGCTTACCGTTCTTCGGGCGATCGACAAATATGATCGGCTCGGGACTGAAGGTGTGGAGCTGTTGCTCGGCACCGGAAGAAAGGATGAGAGTGGCGATTTCACCAAGGGCGCAGGTCTAGATAAACAGCAAATACAGAAAGTCTTGGTGTTCACGCTCTTGCAAAGTGGTCGCGTGACTGAACTTGAGCACGTGGGTGGTGGAGATTTCGTTGAAAGCAACAAGGGCGTCCTAGATGGCATGATGACTCATTTTGGTGCCAACGCAACGTCTCTTGCGGGTATTGAAGAGCTCAAGCTCATCTCAGATCTAGTCGAAGCCGCGGGATACGATCGGAACAGGATCCGTATCGATCCCTCCGTCGTGCGCGGCCTCGAATACTACACCGGCCCAGTCTACGAGGTCGAACTCCTGCTCGACACCAAGGACGAGAAGGGCCGCCCGGTTCGCTTCGGCTCGGTCGGCGGCGGTGGCCGTTATGACGGCCTGGTCTCGCGTTTTCGCGGCGAGCCGGTGCCGGCGACGGGTTTCTCGATCGGCGTGTCGCGCTTGCAGGCCGCGCTGACGCTGCTCGGCAAGCTCGACACGCGGACCGAATTCGGGCCCGTCGTCGTCACCGTGTTTGATCGCGACCGTGTCGCCGATTACCAGAAGATGGTCAGCGCCTTGCGCACCGCGGGCATCCGCGCCGAGCTCTATCTCGGCAATCCCAAGAACATGGGCAACCAGCTCAAATATGCCGACCGCCGCAATTCGCCTTGCGTGATCATCCAGGGTTCGGACGAAAAAGCGCGCGGCGAGGTGCAGATCAAGGATCTGATCGAAGGCGCCAAGGCCGCAGCCGCGATCGCCTCCAACCAGGAATGGCGCGAGACGCGCCCGGCGCAGTTCTCCTGCAGCGAGGCCGACCTCGTCGCGAAGGTGCGCGAGGTGCTCGCGCGCCATGACGTGAGCTGGGGTTAGCTATTCGCGAGAGCAATCATGCCCGGGCTTGTCCCGGGCATTCGTGTCCTGTTTGATGGGCCATCGTGATTGGCCCGTCCGGCCGCAAGGGAGAGAACAAGATGCCTGAGATCACCGTCAGCATGGCCGTGGGCCGCACCGACGAACAGAAGGCCGGTATGATGCGCGACATCACGCAGGCGCTGGTGAAGAATCTCGGCGTCGATGCCGATGCCGTTGTCATCCAGATCAACGAGGCGCCGCTCGCGCACAAGATGAAGGGCGGCAAGACTTTTGTGGAACGCGCGGCTGCGGCGAAGAAGTGACGCGCGAGCGTCATTCCGGGGCAGCCCGCAGGGCTGAACCCCAATGCGTAATTGCGCATTGTGGAATCTCGATTCCCAACCTCTGGATTCCGGGTCCGCGCTTCGCGCGTCCCGGAATGACGAGCAAGGCGCCATGGACGCACGCGATTTCATCACAATCGGCATGAGCGCGGAGCGCACGCTGGTGGTGCCTGCGGAGCGCACGGTCGGGCATTTCGTGTCAGGTATGCCGATGGTCTATGCGACCCCGATGATGATCCTGGAGATGGAGATGACCGCGGGCGATGCCATCCGCTCTGCGCTTCAGCCGGGCTGGGTCACGGTCGGCACTGAGGTCGACATCCGCCATCTCGCGGCAAGCTTCGTCGGTGCGACAGTGCGGACCACTGCGAAGGTGATCGCGGTGGAGCGCCGCGTCATCCGCTTCGAGGTCGAGGCGTTCGAGGGTGCGCGCAGGCTCGGCGAAGGCCGCCACGCCCGCGCGCTCGTGAACTACGAGCAGTTCACCAAGCGCTTTGGTGTACCGGAGCGAAAGTAGGCGACGATGTCGTAGGGTGGGCAAAGCGTAGCGTGCCCACCACTTCTGTCGCTGTCGGGGAGAGATGGTGGGCACGGCGCAAGTGCGCCTTTGCCCACCCTACGGCACCGGATTATTTTGCCAATTCCTTCGATCGCTTCGTCGCCGCGGCTATCGCGCGGATCATCAGGTCGCGCAGGCCGGGCTCGCCCATCAGCACCTCGAGCGCCGCGGCGGTGGTACCGCCGGGCGAGGTGACGTTCTGGCGTAGCGTGCTCGATGCAAGCTCCGAGCGATGCAACAATTCGCCCGCGCCTGCGACCGTCTCGCGCGCGAGTTTGGTAGCGAGCGCCTCGGGAAGGCCCGCCTCGACGCCGGCGCGCGCGAGTTCTTCGGCGAGCAGGAAGACGTAGGCAGGGCCCGAGCCGGACACGGCGGTGACCGCATCCATCAGGCCCTCATCCTCGACCCATTCGACCGAGCCGGTGGCACGGAGCAGCGCGTCGGCCACCGCGCGCTGACTGTTGCTGACATTGTTCGCGGCCACCGCGACCGTGATGCCGCGGCCGATCGCGGCCGGCGTATTCGGCATCGCGCGAACCACGGCGCCGCCGCAGACCTCTTGCAACGAAGCGATCGTGGTTCCCGCCATGATCGAGACCACCGAGGTGCCCAAAGAAACATATGGCCTCAGCTTCGCGCCGGCCTCGCGGAAGGATTGCGGCTTCACCGCGACGACCAGCGTCTCGACGGTGCCGGCGCTCGTCACATCTGGATTGAGCGCGACGCCCTTGGCGGCGAGCGCGCTGATCTCCGGCGCGAGATACGGCTCGATCACCGCGACGCGGCGCGGATCGAGGCCCTGCGCCAGCCATCCGGTCAGCATCGCGCCGCCCATCTTGCCCGCACCGGCGAGGAGAATGGTGCCGGTGATGTCTTTCAAGGCGCTGTTGTTTGCCATCGCTATTGCCACTCACTCAGCGTCCTGGCGAAAGCCAGGACCCATTACCCCGAGTGGTTCTAGTGGATGGAGGGCAGAGCAACAAGCGTCGTGCAATACGGTGAGATCACGCGGTATGGGTCCTGGCTTTCGCCAGGACGACCTTGGGGAGGCGGTGTGCGTTACGCCTCGCCTGCCGTGTCGAACATCGCGGCGTCCATCGCCTCGGTGGTCGATTTGCCCGCCCACACCACGAACTGGAACGCGGGGAAGTAGCGCTCGCAGGCGTGGATGGCACCGGCGAGCATGGCCTCGCATTGCGCGGTCGAGGCAGTCAGTCCGCCCGGCAGCATCAAGGCTTGGCGGTGCATGATCATGCCGGTGTGGGTCCACAGATCGAAGTGCCCGACCCACAATTGCTCGTTGATGGCGGCGACCAGCCGCTGCACCTCGGAGCGGCGCGCAATCGGAATCTTCATGTCGAACGCGCAGGCCAGATGAAGCGCCTCGATCTCGCCCATCCAGGTGAAGGAGAGCTGATAGTCGGTCCACTGTCCCTTCGAGACGATCGTGATCTCGTCGTCGCCGGAACGTTCGAACGGCCAGTTGTTGCTGGCGGCGATGTCCTCCACCACCGAGAGCGGGTGGCTGCGGGAATCGATATTGCTTTCGAGCAGGGACATGCCGTCTCGACCTCTTGCCTTTATTGTTATCTTGATACGCACGCGGTTGGCCCGGCGCGCGCTCCCTTAACGTCGCTGACGGCGATCCCCTTGGATCGCGCGGGCCTTTCGGGGATCAACTGATGTGATTTGCGGAATCTGCGCAACTCCGTCGCGAGTCCGTCCACAAGGTCCGACAGGCTCGTCCACAGCTCATCTCGGTCACAATTATTAATTTGAGAACAAATCGGAATCGGATTGAGCGAGCCCCGCGCCATTCGTTAATGCCGTCCCAAAATTCCGTTCCATGGGGCGCTGGACCGCCCCGGCCGCATGGGACCATGCGGTTTGGCGATGCCGAAGGCGCTTGCTGCGGCCGCCCGCCGGCGTCATATTTCAGCCAGGTTGTTCATTCCGAACAGCCGATGTTCTCAGGGCGGGGTGAAAGTCCCCACCGGCGGTAAGGGCCGTAAGGTCCAAGCCCGCGAGCGCCTTCCTCCGCAAAGGGGAAGGGTCAGCAGATTCGGTGCAACTCCGAAGCCGACGGTTAAAGTCCGGATGAAAGAGAACGGTCGGTGGCGGTCCGCATCGCGAGGATGCGGCCGTTTGTCGTTCCGTATGCCCTGATTCTGGTCTTTGAGAAGGAAAGCCATGAATCAGATGTTGCAAGACCCGCAAGTCGTAACTTCCCAGCAAGCCCCGCCTCCGCCGGTTCCACCCGAGCCGCCTGTGCATGAGTATCCCCGCTTCGCAAAGCCGCAGCGGGTCGCCTTCGTCGAGGCCTGCTGGCATCACGACGTCGTGCAGGAGGCGCGCTTCGCCTTCCTGAGGGAGGCCGAAGCACGGCACCTCACCCATGTCGACGTATTCCAGGTGCCGGGCTCGTTCGAGATCCCGCTGCACGCGCAGATACTCGCCAAGACGCGGCGCTACACCGCGATCGTCGCGGCCGGCCTCGTCGTCGACGGCGGTATCTACCGCCACGAATTTGTCGCCGACACCGTGATCAAGGCGCTGATGGACGTGCAGTTGCGCACCGAGGTGCCGGTGTTCTCCGCCGTGCTGACGCCGCAGCAATTCCACGAGACCGAGGTGCATTACGACTTCTTCCGCAAGCACTTTGCGATCAAGGGCGTGGAGGTTGCCGAGGCCTGCGCCAACACGTTGCACGGCCTGGAGCGGCTGCGCGGCCAGGTCGCGGCGGGGATCGTGTAACCTTGCGCCTTGCGCGCCGCTGATTGTCATTTCCGCCGCCGCGTTGATAAACTCGGCGGCGGGAGGAGGCGCTCCGTGGAGACGGAGCGGCCGGCAAGATCATGTTCGAAGGACACGATCCCTATCTCGTCGCGCTCTCGGTAGCGATCGCGAGCCTGGGCGGCTATACCGGCTTTGCGCTTGCGGCGCGCATCCGCAACACGCCGGGCGTCAGCAACCGCGTGCTGCTCGCGGGCGCGGCGGCATTTCTGGCCGTCGGCATCTGGACCATGCATTTCGTGGGCATGCTGGCGGCGCCGCTGCCGCCGGACACCGTCTATCTCGTGCTGCCCACCATCATCTCGTTCCTGATTTGCGCGCTGGTGGTCGGCATCTCCCTGTTCTTCGTGTCGATCGGCGAGCCCTCGCTGAAGCGGGTGGTGTCCTCGGCCGTGCTGCTCGGCGTCGGTATCAGCAGCATGCATTATGTCGGCATCCACGGCCTCTCCGGACCGTTCACCATCGCGCATGACGAACCAATCGTGCTGCTTTCGGTCGTGGTGGCGATCGGCACCGCCTATGGCGGCCTGCGCGCCTTCCTCGCGCAGCAGGAGGGCTTTCGCCTGATCGTGAGCGCGATCGCCTTCGGCGTCGCGGTGTCCGGCATGCATTACACCGCCATGCATGGCATGCATTTCCTGCCGCTCACCGGCGAGGCGCATCGGCATCTCGGCGGCAGCCTCGCGGCGTCGCAGCAAATACTTTCCATCGTGGTGGCCGTGCTGTGCTTCGTGATTGCGGCCGGCTTCCTGTTGTCGCTGGTGCCGGATCCGCGCCGGCAGACGCTGGTGCCGGCCATGGCCGGCGATCCGACCGCGCCGGCAGTCGCATTGGCCGCACCGGCTCCCGCGGCGACATCGCCACGGCCGGTGTCTGCGCCGCTCGGCGGCGTCGGCCAGCCACCGCGCGCCGCGCCCGCCCCGCGCCTGCCGGTCGAGGGTGCCGACGGTACGCACTTCATCGATACCGCCGACGTCCGCAGCGTCCGCGCCGATGCCCACTACACGCTGGTGCATGACGGCACCCGCGAGCGGATGTGCCCGTGGTCGATCTCGGAGGCCGAGGCGCAGCTTGATCCGAGCCTGTTTCTCCGGGTGCACCGCAGCCACATCGTCTGCATCCCCCACGTCGCCCTCGTTCGCAAGGAGGGCGACGGCGCCGTCCTCGAGCTCGACGGTCCGTCCCCGCACCGCGTGCCCGTGAGCCGGGCCAAGATCGCCGAGCTGAAGGCAAGGCTGGGGCTGGCGACGCGGCGACACGCGTAGACCCGAGCCGCGAGGAAGGGTCGCGCAAGCTGACGCAATTCGTGCGTTCCAGCCCGCATTTCGTGCGAAATTCCCCTCTTTGTGCCCAAACGATTGCGGCTCGCTCCGCTCAGGGAGACGGTCCCACCAACGTCCGCGCCACCGTGCGCAAGGACGATTGGGAGGAGACGATGATCCCCGGCGCATTCAGCTATCACCGGCCGGCAAGCGTTGCCGACGCCGTCAAACTGTTGTCCGATCTCGGCGAGGACGCGCGGCCGCTGGCTGGCGGGCACAGTCTGGTGCCGATGATGAAGCTTCGGCTGGCGAGCCCCAGCCACCTCGTCGACCTCCACGGCATCGCCGGCCTCAAGGGCATCCGCCGCGATGGCGATAACCTCGTCATCGGCGCGATGACCACCCAGCATGATCTGCTCGCCTCCGAGGATGTCGCGCGATCGGTGCCGATCCTCCATGAGGCCGCGCTTTTGATCGCCGATCCGCAGGTACGCTACCGCGGCACGATCGGCGGCAATGTCGCCAATGGCGATCCCGGCAACGACATGCCGGCGCTGATGCTGACGCTGGACGCGACCTATCGCCTCGAAGGCGCGAACGGCGCCCGGGAGGTCAAGGCGGCCGATTTCTACCAGGGCGCCTATTTCACAGTGCTTGAGCCCGGCGAGATCCTCACCGCTGTCTCGGTCCCGGTGCCCGCTGCGGGGCACGGCTACGCCTACGAAAAACTCAAGCGCAAGGTCGGAGATTACGCGACCGCGGCCGCGGCCGTCGTGCTCACCATGGCGGGCGGCAAGGTCGCGAGCTGCGCGATCGGGCTCACCAATGTTCACGAGACGCCGCTGCTCGCGACCGATGCAGCCAAAGCGGTGATCGGCACGAGCCTCGATGCGGTCGCGCTGAAGAACGCGGCCGCTGCCGCCGAAACGATCATGTCGCCGGCTGCCGACGCCCGCGGCCCTGTCGAATACCGCAAGCATGTCGGCGGCATCATGGTGGTGCGGGCGCTGCAACGCGCCGCGAGCCGCGCGCGCTAGGGGAGGGACGAATGGCAAAAACGCATGTGACCATGAAGGTGAATGGCGCCGAGGTCGAAGGCCTCGTCGAGCCGCGCACGCTGCTCGTGCATTTCATCCGCGAGAATCTCGGGATGACGGGCACCCATATCGGCTGCGAGACCACCCATTGCGGCGCCTGCACCGTCGATATCGACGGCATGTCGGTGAAGTCCTGCACCATGTTCGCGGTGCAGGCGCAGGGAAGCGACATCACGACGGTCGAAGGCATGGCCAATGCCGACGGCTCGCTGTCGGCCTTGCAGGAAGGCTTTCGCATGATGCACGGCCTGCAATGCGGCTTCTGCACGCCAGGCATGATCATGCGGGCGCATCGCTTGCTGCAGGAGAATCCCTCGCCGTCCGAAGAGGAAATCCGGATGGGCATCTCCGGCAATATCTGCCGCTGCACCGGCTACCAGAACATCGTCAAGGCGATTCAATACGCCGCTGCCAAGCTCAACGGCATCGAATTCAAGGAGGCCGCGGAATGAACGACCTAACTCCCACGCGGGAACAACGCACGGCCGCACTCGAAGGCATGGGCTGCAAGCGCAAGCGCGTCGAGGACATCCGCTTCACCCAAGGCAAGGGCAACTACGTCGACGACGTCAAGCTGCCGGGCATGCTGCACGGCGACTTCGTCCGTTCGCCGCATGCGCATGCGCGCGTCAAATCCATCAATTCGGAGGAGGCGCTGAAGGTCCCCGGCGTGCTTGCGGTGATCACCGCCGAGACGCTGAAGACGGTGAACCTCGCCTGGATGCCGACGCTTGCCGGTGACGTGCAGATGGTTTTGGCCGACGGCAAGGTGCTGTTCCAGAACCAGGAGGTCGCCTTCGTGGTCGCGACCGACCGCTACGCTGCCGACGATGGCGTTAACAAGGTGGTTGTCGAGTACGAAGCGCTGCCGCCGCTGGTCGATCCCTTCAAGTCGATGGACGCGGACGCTCCGGTGCTGCGCGAAGACCTTGCGGGCCAGACCACGGGCGCGCACGGCCCACGCAAGCACCACAACCACATTTTCGAGTGGACGGTCGGCGACAAGGATCTGACCGACGCCGCCTTCAGGAAGGCCGAGGTGACGATCAAGGAGATGATCTCCTATCACCGCACCCATCCGTCGCCACTCGAGACCTGCCAGTGCGTCTGCTCCTTCGACAAGGTCAAGGGCGAGCTGACGATCTGGGGTACCTTCCAGGCCCCGCACGTGATCCGCACCGTGGTGTCGCTGATCGCGAAGCTCCCGGAGCAGAAGATCCATGTGATCTCGCCGGACATCGGTGGCGGCTTCGGCAACAAGGTCGGCGCCTATCCAGGGTACATCTGCGCGGCGGTGGCCTCCATCGTCACCGGCAAGCCGGTGAAATGGGTCGAGGACCGCATCGAGAACCTGACCGCGACCTCGTTCGCGCGCGACTATCACATGACCACTGAAATCGCCGCGACCAAGGAGGGCAAGGTCACCGGCCTGCGCGTCCACGTGCTCGCCGATCACGGCGCGTTCGATGCCTGCGCCGATCCGTCGAAATGGCCGGCCGGCTTCTTCAACATCGTCACCGGCTCCTATGATTTCCCGACGGCGCATCTCGCCGTCGACGGCGTCTACACCAACAAGGCGCCGGGCGGCGTCGCCTATCGCTGCTCGTTCCGAGTCACGGAGGCGGCCTACTGCATCGAGCGCGCCATGGACATCCTGGCGCAGAAGCTTGGCATGGATCCGGCTGAGTTACGCTTGAGGAACTTCATCAAGCCGGAGCAGTTTCCGTATCACTCGGCCCTGGGCTGGGAATACGACTCCGGTGACTACCACACCGCCATGCGCAAGATGATGGAGACGACCGGCTACGCCGCACTCCGGAAGGAACAGGCGGACAAGCGTGCAGCCTTCAAGCGCGGCGAGACCCGAGAGGTCATGGGGCTCGGGGTCTCCTTCTTCACCGAGATCGTCGGCGCCGGCCCGTCGAAGAACTGCGACATCCTCGGCATTGCCATGTTCGACTCCTGCGAGATCCGCATGCATCCGACCGGTGCCGGCATTGCGCGCATGGGAACGAAGAGTCAGGGCCAGGGCCACGAGACCACCTGGGCCCAGATCATCGCGACAGAGATCGGCATTCCCGCCGACAACATCCAGGTGGAGGAGGGCAACACCGACACCGCGCCCTACGGGCTCGGCACCTACGGCTCGCGCTCGACGCCGGTCGCGGGTGCCGCGATCGCCATGGCGGCGCGCAAGATCAAGGCCAAGGCGCAGATGATCGCGGCCTACAAGCTCGAGGTCCATGAGGACGATCTCGAATGGGACATCGACGGCTTCCGGGTGAAGGGCTTGCCGGAAAAGTTCATGTCGATGAAGGATATTTGCTGGGCGGCGTACAACTCGGTGCCGCCGGGCATGGAGCCGGGGCTCGAGGCGGTCTCCTATTACGACCCGCCCAACATGACCTATCCGTTCGGCGCCTATCTCTGCGTGATGGACATCGACGTCGATACCGGCGTGTACAAGGTCCGGCGCTTCTATGCGCTCGACGATTGCGGCACCCGCATCAACCCGATGATCATCGAGGGCCAGGTGCATGGTGGCCTCACGGAGGCCTTCGCGATCGCGATGGGGCAGGAGATCCGCTACGACGATACCGGCAACGTCGTCACCGGCTCGTTCATGGATTTCTTCATGCCGACCGCGGTCGAGACCCCGCATTGGGAGACCGACTTCACCGTTACGCCGTCGCCGCATCATCCGATCGGCGCCAAGGGCGTCGGCGAGAGCCCGAATGTCGGCGGCGTGCCGGCCTTCTCCAATGCCGTCAACGACGCGTTCTCGTTCTTAGGGAGCACGCACATCCAGATGCCGCACGACTTCTGGCGCAACTGGAAGGCGGCGAAGCAACTGGGCGCGGTCGCGTAGCGATGAAAGGTCGTGACGAGATCGCGCAAGCACTGGCCGCGTCGGGCTACATCGCCGACGCGGAGCTCGCGACCGCGATCTCGCTGATGCAATTGTTGCGGCGTCCGCTCCTGCTGGAAGGCGAGGCGGGCGTCGGCAAGACGGAGGTGGCGAAGGCGCTCGCCAAAGTGCACGCGACCGAGCTGATCCGCCTGCAATGCTATGAGGGCCTCGATCAGTCCTCCGCGCTCTATGAATGGAACTACCAGCGCCAGTTGCTGGCGATCCAGGCCCATCGCGGTACGGACAGCATCGAGGATCAGATCTTCTCGGAGAAATACCTGCTGGAGCGTCCGCTGCTCGCTGCCATCCGCCGCGCCCAGGCGCCGGTGCTGCTGATCGACGAGATCGACCGCGCCGACGACGAGTTCGAGGCGTTTTTGCTGGAGTTGTTATCGGACTTCCAGGTCTCGATCCCCGAGCTCGGCACCATCCCCGCGAACACCATCCCGCAGGTGGTGCTGACTTCGAACGGCACGCGCGAGCTCTCCGATGCGCTGCGCCGGCGCTGCCTCTACCATTATGTCGACTATCCCGACGTCGATCGCGAGACCCGCATCATCCTGGCGCGGATCGCTGGAGCAACTCCTTCGTTGTCGCTCCAGATCGCGCGCATGGTCGAGGGCGTCCGGAAGGAAGAGCTGCGCAAGGTGCCCGGCGTCGCGGAGACGCTGGACTGGGCGGCTGCGCTCGTCGGCCTCGACATTCGCGATCTCCATGATGCGCCCGAGACCGTGCACGAGACGCTGATCTGCCTGTTGAAGACGCATGAGGACCGCGCGCGCGTCACGCGTGAGGTGTCGAAGCGCCTGCTCGGGAGGGTGGCATGAGCTGTTGCGGCGCGAGCCCCGAATTCGACGACCTCGACCAGGTCTCGCGTCTCGTCTCGGCAAAACTCGCGGCTTTCCTGCGCACCTTGCGCGACGCCGGCTTCCGGGTCGGGCTTGCGGAGGGGCAGGATGCGGCGGCGCTGATGTCGGCGGGCTATGCCGCGCGCCCGGGCCTCTTGCGTTCAGCGTTCAAGCATCTGTTTTCGGCGCGAAAGTCGGACTGGGACAAGTTCGACGGCCTGTTCGACGCATTCTGGCTCGGCAACCGCGTACGCTCGCGCTCGCGGACGGTCGGTGCGGCGCAAGGCGCGAGCAGCCCGTCGCTCAAGAGCTTGCAGAACGCGGCGACGGAGCAGGGCGCAAAGCAGTCGCCGACCGATCAGATCCCGTCATCCGACGATGCGCCGGATGGGCGCGGCGGCGAGGGACGGATGGAAGGCGCCTCGAACGCCGAGAATCTAGCCGAGGTAGACTTTCGCAGGCTCAGCGATCCCGACCAGATCGCGCAGGCGCACGAAGCCGCAGCGCAGCTCGCAAGGGCGATGCGCACGCGGCTGACCCGGCGGGATCTCGCGCGGCGGCATGGCTACAGGCTCGATCTCCGCCGCACCATCCATCGCAACATCAGCCATGGCGGCGTGCCGATCAGCCTGGTGAAGCGGCAGCGCAAGGACAAGCCGCTCCGGCTGATCGTGCTGCTCGATGCATCTGGCTCGATGAGTGCCTACACATCGATGTTCCTGCGCTTCATCCACGGAGTGCTCGACGAATTCCACGAGGCCGAAGCGTTCCTGTTCCACACGCGCCTCGCCTACGTGTCCGACGCGCTGAAGGAGAAGGATGCGGGCCGCGCGCTCGACCGCCTCTCGATCATGGCGCAGGGCGCGGGCGGCGGCACGAGGATCGGCGAGAGCCTGCAAAGCTTCAACCGCTGGCACGCGCAGCGCGTGATCCATTCGCGCAGTTGCGTGATGATCGTGTCCGACGGCTACGAGACCGGCGATGCCGTATTGCTGGGACGGGAAATGGCGGCGCTGTCGCGGCGCTGCCGGCGCATCATCTGGCTCAATCCGATGATGGCCTGGGCGGGCTACGCGCCGGAGGCGAGGGGCATCAAGGCCGCGCTGCCCTATGTCAATCTGTACGCGCCCGCCAACACGCTGCAAAGCCTGCGCGCGCTCGAACCCTATCTGGCGAAGCTCTGACGGAGGCGCCAATGACGGCAAATGTCGAAGTGCTCGATCTCGTCGCGCAGATGAAGGCCGCCGAGCGCGCCTTCGTGCTCGCCACCGTGGTGCGCACGGTGTCCGTCACGGCGGCCAAAGCGGGCGCAAAGGCGATCATCGCGGCCGACGGCCGTATCGTCGCGGGCTGGATCGGCGGCGGCTGCGCTCGCGGCGCGGTGCTGAAGGCAGCGCGCGAGGCGCTCGCCGACGGCGTACCGCGGATGGTCTCGGTGCAGCCGGAGAACCTGCTCGCCGAGCTCGGAGTCAGGCCCGGTGAGAACCGCGACGGCATCCGCTTTGCCAGCAATATGTGCCCGAGTAGGGGCACCATGGATATTTTCGTCGAGCCTGTGTTGCCGCATCCCTCGCTCGTCGTGCTCGGCGCGAGCCCGGTGGCGCTGTCGCTCGCGGCACAAGCGCGCACGCTCGGCTTTCACGTCACGCTCGCGGCGCCATCGGCCGATCTCGCATCGCAGCCCGACGCGGACACGATCATCGATGGTTACGGCTTGGGCGAATTGACCGAGGCAAAACGCTTCGTCGTGGTCTCGACGCAGGGCAAGGGCGACGAGGCCGCGCTGCGAGCGGCGGTCGCCGTTGAGGCCGCCTATCATGCCTTCGTCGGCAGCCGCCGCAAGATGGCGGCGCTGCGCGCGAAACTGATCGCGGAAGGCGTCGGCGCTGTCGCGATCGATCGCGTCAAGGCGCCGGCCGGGCTCGATCTCGGTACCATCACGCCGGAGGAGATCGCGATGTCGATCCTCGCCGAGATCACGCAAGTGCGCCGCCGCGGCCAGCGCGCGGCCGCTGTTAAAGACAAGGAGAGGACCGACCATGCAGATGACCGACAGCCAGCGCGTTCCCGCATCCCGTGACAAGGTCTGGGCGGCGCTCAACGATCCCGATGTGCTGAAGCAGTGCATCCCCGGCTGTCAGTCGCTCGAGGTCACCGGCCCGAACGAAATGACCGCGACCGTCGTCTTCAGGGTCGGCCCGGTGAAGGCGACCTTCGGCGGCAGGGTGACACTGTCCGATCTTCAACCACCAAGCAGCTATCGCATTTCGGGTGAAGGCTCCGGCGGCGTGGCCGGCTTCGCCAAAGGCGGCGCCGTGGTGCGGCTGGAATCGGACGGCGCCGATAGCACCTTGCTGCACTATGATGTCGACGCCCAGATCGGCGGCAAGCTTGCCCAGCTCGGCGCACGGCTGATCAACTCCACGGCGACGAAGCTCGCCGGCGAATTCTTCGCGTCGTTTGCCGAGGTCGTCAGCGCGAAGGCTGGCGCAGACACCTGACTCAAGCGATGGGCTGCTCCGGCTTGAGCAGCCGATAGTGCAGCCGTGCATAGCCGCCGAGCCATCTGACGGCGGCATTGAGTCCAAGCAGCAGCAGTGCACCGAAGCCCGCGCCCGTGGTCACCAGCGCGATGCCCGCAAGGCCGCGCAACACCAGCTCGACGATATGTCCGTTGCCTGCATGCTTGTAGAGGCTGATCAGCAGTCCGATGCCGACGATTCCGAGGACGAGCATCACGAAGGCGATGATGAGCAGGATCAGCATGACGACGAGCAGCAACGGCAAGAGCAGGATGACATCGACCAAGGCGAGGCCGCCGAGCGCCAGCAGTGCCGCCGTTGAGTTTTGCAGGGAATGATGATTTTCCCACCGGCGCAGGCCCGTCTCGGCGCGCAGCTCGCGCGCCAGTCGCCGCGGCTCGCCGAGCGCTTCCGCGACCTCCTCTTCGGGGCGGCCGGAGGCACGAGCGTCCTCGAAATGAGCAGCATAGTCGGCGAGGACGTCGTCGACATCTTCTCTGGGAAGCCCGGCGAGCCCGTCGCGGAGGATGCGGAGGAAGTCGGCACGGTTCATCTGGTGTCTCCGAGCAACTCGTTGACGGCGTCGGCGAATGCGCGCCATTCCCGCTTCTGCGTGGTGAAGGCCGCGCGGCCCGCCGGCGTCAGCCGGTAGTATTTTCGCGGCGGCCCGCTGCTGGATTCGGCGAGGCGGGTGTCGACGAGCCCGTCATCCTGCATGCGTCGCATCAGCGGATAGATCGTGCCTTCGCCCATGCCGACGCTGGCCGCCAGCGTCGAGGCGATCTCATAGGCGTAGCTCTCGCGGCGCGCGAGCAGCGCGAGGACGCACAGTTCAAGCGCGCCCTTCTTGAGCTGAATTTGATTCGGGGAGTCCGCCATTCCTCCAACTGAGTACACCAGCTTGACACAGACTTATATAGCAAGGTACTGTGCATTACAAGGTACCTGTTAATATCCACTTCGTGCAGGAGACGTGCCTATGACCCATCTCAATCGTCGTCACGTGTTGGCTACTCTCGGTGCCGGACTGATTGCACCTCGTTATGCATTTGCGGCTCAGGCGTCCGATGCTGTGGCGCAACGTCTTGCCGACGTCGAGCAGAGCGGCAAGGTGTTCGGTCTCCACGCACTGCTGGTGAGCCAGGGCGGCAAGCTCGTGTTCGAGCATTACGGGCAGGGCGAGGATGAGCGGATGGGTCGTCCGGTCGGTAACGTCGTGTTCGGTCCCGACGTGTTGCATGATCTGCGCTCGGTCTCCAAGAGCGTGGTCGGTCTCGCTTATGGTGTGGCGCTTGCGGCCGGCAAGGTGCCGCCGCCCGAGGCCAAGCTCTATGAGCAATTTCCGGAGTACGCCGACCTCGCCAAGCAGCCCGGCCGCGACCGGATCACCATTCATCACGTGCTCTCCATGACGCTCGGCTTCGAATGGGACGAGCTCACGATTCCCTACGGCCAGCCCGGCAACAGCGAAGGCGCAATGGAGGCGGCGCCGGACCGTTATCGTTTCATCCTCGGTCTCCCGATCGTCGGCGAGCCCGGCGTGAAATGGACCTATTGTGGCGCCGCCACAGCGCTGCTCGGCCGCCTGATCGCGAAGGGCACCGGCGAGGCCCTGCCGGCCTATTGCCGCCGCGTGCTGTTCGATCCCCTGGGTTTTGGTCCTTCCGAGTGGAATGTCGGCAGGGACGGCGAGCCTCGCGCCGCCTCGGGCTTGCGCCTGCTGCCGCGTGATCTCGTCAAGATCGGACAGCTCATGCTCGCCGGCGGCGCCTGGAACGGAACGTCCGTCGTTCCCGCCGACTGGGTGAAGCGCGTGACCACGGCAGTGGTCCCGACCAGCGCCGTCCGCAGCTACGGCTATCACTGGTACATGGGCGACTACGGCGCCGGCCAGCGCCCGCAGCCCTTACACTGGTTCGGTGGTGTGGGCTGGGGCGGTCAGATCCTCACGGTCGTGCCCGCGCGTGATCTCGTCGTGGTGTTCCATTGCGGTAACTATCCAAAGCCTGTTGCGGAGCAAGCCGGGGTCATCCGCTCCGTCATGGCCGATGTCGTGCTGCCGAGTTTTGCGTAGGCGAGGAAGCGTAAGAGCGGACAGCGAAGGTCTCTCATGTGCCGGATCTTATGTGGCCTCATGGCGATGATCGCATTTGGAACAGTGGCGGCACATTGTCAGGCGCCGCAGGCCAGACCACGATCACGTTTCAGTCGTCAGTTGCTGATGCTGCTTGCTGAAAAAGACGACAACCTGCCCGTGGCAAAGATCGAGAGCTATCTGGCCTACGCCCGGGCTGCCGGCAATCCGACGCCGATCGAAACCGTCATGCCATCTTGCCATCAGCCCAGGGATACACCTGCCCTGGCGCGGCTTATTCCGAGGGTCAGGATGCGATGCAGGAGATCCGGATATTTGAGCCCGTCATGTTGAGCCGCCGTGGCGAACTCCTGGCTCTTCGCGATTTCGGGATTGGGGTTTGCTTCGATGAAATACGGAGTGCCGTCGGCAGAGAGACGAAAGTCGATGCGCGCGTATCCATCGAGTCCAAGCGCTCGGTAGATGCGTTTCGCCGCTCGCTGAATGCGAGCGGTTAATTCCGGCGTCAGGCCTTTCGCCGGCCCGTCGGCAATTCCGACGCGCTCCTGATAGTCGGGATCGTGCTTGGCCTTCTCGGTGGCGATGTGCCGCGACCGGTGACCGCCCATGCTGCCAAATTTCAATTCCCAAACCGGCAGAACGCGCAGCCGGTTGTTGCCGATCACGCCGACATAGAGCTCCCGCCCCTCGATAAACTGCTCGGCGATGGCGGCGGTTTCGCTCCGATCGTGGATGAAGGCGACTCGCTCGGCGAGCTTCTCGTCCGTATCGACGATCGATGCCTGCGAGATGCCAAAGGATCCGTCCAGGTTCAGGCTTTTGACGATCAGCGGCAGCGCAAGATGCGCTGGCCGTTTGACCTTGCGGCGCATCGGGAAAACGGCGAAGGCCGGCACCGCGATCCGGCGATGATGCACCAGCGTCTTGGACAGATCCTTGCCGCGTGCCAGGATCAGGCCACGCGGATTACACCCGGTGTATGGGACCTTCATCAGCTCGAGATAGCTTGCGATGTGCTGGTCATACGCAACGTTATAGTGGAACTCCTCCAGCAACGTGAAAACCACGTGCGGCTTGAACTCCTCGATCGCGTCGCGCACCGGCTTGATTTCTTCCTGCGCGCCGAGTGGGCGAACCTCATGGTCGGCCGCGCGCAAGGTGCTCACCACGTCATATTCTGTTTTCCAGGCGTTGATTTCCTGTGCGGTGTATCCGTCGGTCGAGTCCGGAGGCACGAAATCCGGATGCATGAGCACGAGAATACGGAGGCGTCTCATAGCGCGATCCATTTGCGGCGTGATGGGCCGAACAGCGCGTGCATGGTCTTTGCTGTCACGAGGACGGTGAAGTCGAGAACGAGCTTCTGTTCAGGACCGACGGCACGTAGGTCGAGCTCGCGGCAGCGAGAGATCATGTCGTCGAGCACGGCATCAAGGGTGAGCTGGTTCTCGCCTGTCCACCGCGCGACCAGTTGCCTGATCTTGGCGCGGTGCCGCCTGATCAAGACCGAAGCCGGTTTTGCGCGTTGATGCCGTGGATCGGCGGAAAAGAGCCTGGAGAGGTCGCGGTCGTAGGTCTTCGGTGGCGTGAAGGCGTAGAACGCCTGCTTCTTGCTGTAGTGGTCTTCGAGCGTTTGGCTGAGCTTGCTCAGCGGATCGACACGCTCTCGCGTCGTGATCGGCGGTCGCTTTCCCGCAATCTCGCCCATAAGCTCGTCGACATATTCGAGCTTCTTCAGTGCCGGCCAACCGGCATATCGCGTCCGCCAGTTCGAACGCGGCCGCAGCCACACCGCAAACGTTTCGGCGAAATCTTCGTCCGGATGGCTTTGTGCGTACCAGAGCCGAAGATGCTGGACATAACGCCTGCTGGCCGGATTGGGCCGATAGTAGCGCGGATAGTGTTTCGACGACGGACCGAAGAGCTGCTGCCAGCGCCGGCGGCGCTGCAACTGGTAGCCGTGCTGCATGGCATGGCCGGCCTCGTGACGGAGGATGGCCATGCACTCGCGCCAGGTGCCGCCCTCGACGTCGAACATCATCTTCTTCTCGAGCTTCATCAGGCGGGGATGAGCGAGATAGAACGGAATGGCGATGCCGGGCACATCTGCGGGGCTAAACCATTCGCTCGATATCCATGTGTGTGGTCGCAGCCGGATGCCCCGCTCTTCGAGTTCCTCGTGAAGCGTGCTGACACAATCCTCCAGCCAAGTGCCTTCGACCGTAACCCTCAGACTGCTCAGGCGCTGCTGGAGCAACTGCTCGTCCGACAACTTTTCCCAAGCAAATTTCCGGCGTGGCATCAGGCATCCAGGAGGCAGCGATGACTCGGTATCTGGATGATGTCATGGGCCACAGCCGGCAACAACCCTCGGAGGCGTGCTGCGGCGCTTCAGAGCCTTGGATCGTAGGGTGGGTTAGCCGAAGGCGTAACCCACCTCCTTACTTGCCGCGGTGGCAGAAGCGGTGGGTTACGCTTGGCTCCACCCTTCGACGTCAGCGTGTTCAGTCGAACAGGCTCGACACCGACTCTTCCGAGGCCGTGCGCGCGATCGCATCCGAAATCAGGCTGGCGATCGGAAGGGTGCGGATGTTCGGCGCCTTGATCACCGCGTCCGTCGGCAGGATCGAGTCGGTGATGACGAGCTCTTTCAGCCGCGAGTTGGTGATGCGGGCTGCAGCGCCGCCGGAGAGGACGCCGTGGGTGATATAGGCGTAGACGTCCTTGGCGCCCTTGGCGATCAGCGCATCGGCTGCGTTCACAAGCGTGCCGCCGGAATCGACGATGTCGTCGACCAGGAGGCAGGTGTAGCCGGCGACGTCGCCGATCACGTTCATGACCTCGGACTCGCCGGGACGCTCGCGCCGCTTGTCGACGATCGCGAGCGGGGTGTTGATGCGCTTGGCAAGGCCGCGGGCGCGCGCAACGCCGCCGACGTCGGGCGAGATCACCATCACCTTGGAGAGGTCGAACTTCTCCTTGATGTCGCGCACCATCAGCGGCGCGGCGTAGAGGTTATCGGCCGGGATGTCGAAGAAGCCCTGGATCTGGGTAGCATGCAGATCGAGCGTCATGACGCGGTCGACGCCGGCCTGGGTGAGCAGGTTCGCGACGAGCTTGGCCGAGATCGGCGTGCGGGAGCCGGATTTGCGATCCTGCCGCGCGTAGCCGAAATAGGGGATCACCGCCGTGATGCGACGCGCCGACGAGCGGCGCAGCGCGTCGGTGATGATCAGGAGCTCCATCAGATGGTCGTTCGCGGGGAACGAGGTCGATTGGATGACGAAGGCGTCCGAGCCGCGGACGTTCTCCTGGATCTCGACGAAGATCTCCATGTCGGCGAAGCGCCGTACCACCGCTTTCGTCAACGGCACATGCAGGCCTTGCGCGATGGCTTGCGCGAGCGCCGGATTGGAATTGCCGGCAACCAGCTTGATTGAGCCGTTCTTGGCCGACATGGTCGCTTCCTCCCGCGCCTTGCTGGACACGACGTTCAACATCTCGGATACCCATGGAGCACGGTTTCAACGGGCGAGCAAATATCAGGCCCAAGGCCGCACTGGCAACCCGGGATGCTACGTTTTCCCTGCGAAATCCTGAGTCGGGCCAACGGTTTGGCCGGGACTTGGGGCTGTGGTTTAACGCTGGTTATCGCTCGCATAGCCGAGCGCCGCAGCCGGCATGTCGGGCGTGAGCGACCCGGGCATCGCGCTTGCCACCGCCGGTCCCCGCAAGGTGGGAGAATCCGCCGGCGTTCCGTTGATCATATTGGAAAGTCCGCTGAATCCGGCCTGCGCGATCCTCCGTAGGACCATGTCGTCGGCGGCCGACCAGGGATCGCGCCCGCTCTTGCCGGCCGGTTCCTCGCCGGACAGGCGCAGCGCCCGCTGCTGGTTGGCGTCATAGACGTCCCAGACCCAGGCGATCATGGTCTTGCCGCGAACGACCTGCGCGGAGAGGTAGCTGCGCACGCGATAGGCAGCCGTGCCCTCGCGGGAGACGATGGACAGGCTGCGCAGCTTCGATTCGCTGTCGAGCACGCCGACCATTCGGTCGAACACCTGCGGTGGCGGCCCGTCGATGGATTCAAAGGCCACCGTCGTCCCGCTGCCGCTGCTCGGCGGCGCCATCGCATAGGAGTTGCTCGCCGCCCCGCCGCCGGCGCAGCCGCCAAGCGCGCAGGATGCTGCCAGCAGCATGGCTGCCAGCACGCGCGTGCCCGCGCGGCGCAAGAGTGATGACGCTTCCCTCATTATGGAGGGCAGCGATATCGTTAAAATGCATTAACGTCTAGGGCAGGGGAGCCACAGTCCCAAATGCAGTCATTCCGGGGCTCGCGTAGCGAGAGCCCGGAATCTGGAGGTTGTGGCGCGAGATTCCGGGTTCGGCTCTTCGAGCCGCCCCGGAATGACGGAAATCATCGCGTTGCTGTTGTGTTCACGCTTCGAGCGCGATCGCGTGGATGTGGCGGCCATAGTCCGGCTCCTTGCGGTGCACGGAGCGCCGATAGCTGAAGAAGCGCTCGTCGGAATAAGTGTCGAGGCCGAGGTCGTCGATCATCAGGATGCCGGCGGCCTCGAGCCGCATGCGGATGAAGCCAGCGAGATCGAACATCGCGTGGCCCTCGCGCACCGAGGGAATGAAGAACACGGCGTTGTCCGCGTCAGCCTCGATGAAGCGCGCGACGAACTCGTTGCCGACTTCGTAGCTCTCCTGGCGGATCAGGGGCCCGATCGCCGCGATGATGCGGCTGCGTTCAGCACCGAGCTTTTCCATCGCTGAGATCGTGGACTCCAGCACGCCTGTCAGTGCGCCCTTCCAGCCGGCATGCGCACCGCCGATCACCCGCGCGGTGGGATCGACGAACAGCACCGGCCCGCAATCGGCGGTGGAGACGCCGAGCGCGAGGCCGGGCGTGCGCGTGACCATCGCATCGCCCTTCGGCCGCGGACCGCTCGGCCAGGCGCCATCGGCGACGAGCACGTCGGGCGAGTGGATCTGGTGCAGGCTGATGAACCGGCCAGGCTGAACGCCGACATGCTCGGCCATACGGCGGCGGTTCTCCGCGACAAGGGCCGGGTCGTCATTGGAGCCGAGCCCGCCATTGAGCGCGGCATAGATGCCACTGGAAACGCCGCCCTCGCGGGTGAAGAAGGCATGGCGCAGGCCGGGCACGGCCGAGAGCAGCGAGGAGCACAGGGTCATGATGCGTCGTCGCCTTCCCCAACATGGTCGCTCAGGGCCGCGAGCGAGGTGAGCCGCGGTTCGGAGATGGCGAGCACCTTGAACATCGAGCCCATGCCGCCGCGGCCCGTATCGGTCAGCCGCTTCAGCGCCGCGGCGATGTCGGCGGAGACTTCCGGTGTCGCCTTCTGCATCAGTGCCGCCGCGCGAGTATCGACGCCGAGGCGCTTCAAAAACTCGCCCTGCGTCATCGGGCCATGGACGCGGGCGCCGACGTCCTCGGCGGCGCGCGACAGCGCCTGGAAGTCGACATGGGCGGTGATGTCGGCCTGGCCCGGTGCCTTCAGGGGATCGGCAAAGGTGTGGCGCGCGATCGCCTGAAAGGTGTCGCCGGCGTCGCTGCGCAAGTGGCCGTAGTCGATGATCAGCGCCGCGCCGTCCTGGTCGCGCACGCGGCTTGCGAGCTTCATGATCTCGGAATCCGGCCGCCATTCGAACACCGCGCCGACGGGCGCGGCACGCACCAAGGGCGGCAGCAGCACGTCGAAGCGCGGGGTCGGATCGGCGGCGGCGCCGAACTGAAGCTTGTCGTTCGCATCGATATCGACCACGCGCTCATGCCAGCCGTTTTCGCGCTTCACCATCTGGTGGATCGGAAGCACGTCGAAATATTCGTTGGCGAGGATGATCGAGGGGCCTTCGGGCACGTCGTCGATCGTGGCGTGCCAGGTGATGTTGCGCACGCCCGACAGCGTCGTCTTCTGCCGCTCGCGCAGCACCGGATTGACCTCGACCATGTGGACCTGGAGCGCCTGGTAGAGCGGCGGCAGCACCCGCAGCGCGCGCAGCGCGTCCGCCATCATGGTGCCGCGGCCGGGCCCGAGTTCGATCAGCCGCAACAGCTGCGGCGAGCCCATCTGCTTCCACACCGATGCCGTCCATAGCCCCAGGAGCTCGCCGAACATCTGGCTGACTTCCGGCGCGGTGGTGAAGTCGCCTTCACGCCCGAGCGGATCGCGCGCGATGTAGTAGCCGTGACGCGGATGCATCAGGCACAGCTCCATGTACCTCCACACCGGCATCGGGCCGGAGGATTTGATCAGCGCCTTGATCTCGTTCAGCAACGGCGAGTCGGTCACAGCCTGTCTTCTCGAAATGAATTAACGAATGGCTTGAAGCGGTTTGGGCGCACCGCGGCGCACTGCAAATACAATAAGTATGGCGCCGACGATAAGCATGGGGATCGACAACAGCATGCCCATGGTTAATCCGCCCCACAAAAATCCGAGCTGCGCGTCCGGTTCGCGGAAATGCTCGCCGATGATCCGGGTGAGGCCGTAGATCAGGATGAAGCTGCCGAGGATCATTCCCGGCCGCTTCAAGGCGCCGAGGCGGATCATGACCGCGAGCACGGTGAACAGCAAAATGCCTTCCATGCCGGCTTCATAGAGCTGGCTCGGATGGCGCGGGATGTTGCCGCCGGTCGGAAAGATCATCGCCCAGGGCAGGCTCGGATCGGCGGCGCGGCCCCACAGCTCGCCATTGATGAAATTGGCGAGCCG
This sequence comes from Bradyrhizobium sp. CCGUVB1N3, assembly GCF_024199925.1. NCBI lineage: Bacteria > Pseudomonadati > Pseudomonadota > Alphaproteobacteria > Hyphomicrobiales > Nitrobacteraceae > Bradyrhizobium > Bradyrhizobium sp. CCGUVB1N3. Next base: position 4,446,075 of record NZ_JANADR010000001.1, on the reverse strand, counting down.
CCCCAGGAACAGGCCGATCGGCCCCACAGCGGTCGTGATGTCGCCGAGCGACAGGATCGAGATGCGGTTGCGGCTGGCAAACCACATCACCGCGACGACGCAGCCCATGAAGCCGCCGTGGAAGGACATGCCGCCCTCCCACAATTTGAGGATCGCGGCGGGGTGCTCGATGAAGAAGGGCAGGTTGTAGAACAACACATAGCCGGTGCGGCCGCCCAGGATGATGCCGAGCGTGACCCAGAGGATGAAATCGTCGAGTTGGACCAGCGAGATCGGCGCCGGCCCGCTCCACAGCCTGTCGGTCTTGACCAGCGCGCGGGCGTAGATCCAGCCGAGCACGATCCCGCCAATATAGGCGAGCGCATACCAGCGGATGGCGAACGGCCCGATCGCAATCGCGTTAGGGTCGAAGGAGGGGAAGTTGATTAGAAGAAGCGGCATCGCGCCCTGGTTCTAGACAAGATTGCGGCGATAGAGCGCCAGGAGGCGCTCCCAGTGCCGCTCGGCGGCATCGCGGTGATAGACCGGACGCTTGGGGAAGGCGAAGCCGTGATGGGTGCCGGGATAGATCTCGACCTCGGCCTTGGCGCCGCTCATGCCCTCCTTCACCTTTTCGATGATCTCGACCGGCGCGTAGATGTCGGTCTCGGCACAGGCGAAGTAGAGCTCGGCTTTGGTCTTGCTCGCCGCGAGATGCGGGCTATCGGCCTGGTCGGTCGCTAGATGCGTGCCGTAGATCGAGGCCGCGGCCTTCACACGATCGGCAAAATGCGTGGCGGCGTTGATGGCGTAGCGGCCGCTCATGCAATAACCGACGGTGCCGACCAGCTTGGTGTTCGCAGCCGCCTGGCCCTCGGCATAGCCGAGCAGCGCGCGCGTGTCGTCCATGATCAGGGGGATGTTGATCGAGTTCATCAGCTCGTACATCCGCTTGCGCTCCGGCGCATTCGGGTCCGGTGGCACCGGCCCGATCTCCATCACGCCGGAGCGGTAATAGAGGTTCGGCAGCATCACGTAGTAGCCGGATGTGCCGAGCCGGCGCGCCATGTCGCGCAGCTCCTCGCGGATCGCCGGCGCATCCATGTAGAAGATGATGACGGGAAGCGGGCCGCCGCGCTCGGGATGGGTGATGAAGGTGGTGGTCGAGCCGTCCTTGGTCGGGATCTCGATCTGCTGGTCGATCATGGTCTCGCGCTTCGCTTTGTGATTCTTGTTATGCCCAGCCAATCAATACGATGGCAAGGAAACCCTGGCATGACAAGGATGGCTCAGGCGCACGCACGAGCCCTTGATCGGCGGTGTCCGGATTGCCATTGTCTTTCCAGGCTCAAGTTCGCGCAAAGGCATCCGGAGATCGCCATGACACAGACCACCAACCGGTTTTTCGACGAGATCGGACGCCTCATGAATGACGCCGCCGGAGCCGCCCAGGGCGTCAAGCGCGAGTTCGACACGGTCATGCGCACCCAGGCTGAGAAATTCCTGCGCGACATGGACCTCGTGAAGCGCGAGGAATTCGAGGCGGTCAAGGACATGGCGCGCCTCGCCCGCGAGGAGAACGAGGCGCTGAAGAACCGGATCGCGGCGCTGGAGGCCAAGCTCGGCGGAACGCCCGGGGCCTAAGCGGCGTCATTCCGGGGCGGTCCGCAGGACCGAACCCGGAATCTCGAGGTTCCGGGTTCGCTCGCTGTCGCGAGCACCCCGGAATGACGGTGTACTCGGATGCCCATTCTCCTTGTCATTTCCGCAGCTTCCGGCTAAAAGCCCGCCACGTCCGCGGCCCCCGCACCCCTGGAGGCTTGCTGCGGCGAAAACCATGGGCCGCGTTGCGGCCCATTAACTTTTGCAAAAACAAGGACTTAACGTTATGGCGACCGTCAAGGAATTGAAGGCGACCGCACGTCCGAAGAGCGGCAAGGGGGCCGCCCGGGCTGAGCGTCGCGCCGGGAGAGTGCCCGGAGTGATCTATGGCAACAACCAGCCCCCGCTCCCGATCTCGGTTGACGATCGCGAATTGCGCCAGCGCATCCTCGCCGGCCGGTTCCTGACCACCCTTGTCGACATCGACCTCGAGGGCAAGAAGCACCGCGTGATTCCGCGCGACTTCCACCTCGATCCGGTGAAGGACTTCCCGATCCATGTCGACTTCATGCGGCTCGGCGAAGGCGCAACCATCCGCATCAGCGTGCCCCTGCACGTCGTGAAGTCGGAATCCTCGCCGGGCGTGAAGCGCGGCGGCACGGTCAACATCGTTGCCCACGCGATCGAGCTCGAATGCGGCGTGGAGAACATCCCGCAGTTCATCGAGGCCGACGTCGGCTCGCTCGAAATCGGTCACTCCCTGCATCTGGCTGACGTCAAGCTGCCGACCGGCGTCAAGGCGCTGACGCGTGAGGACGCTACCCTCGTCACCATCGTGCCGCCTTCCGGCTACGCTGAAGAGCAGAAGGCGGCGGCAGCGGCTGCAGCAGGTGCGGCTGCTCCGGGCGCAGCGCCCGCGGCGGCTCCGGCGGCTGGTGCGGCAGCTCCCGCAGCGGGTGCTCCTGCAGCGGCTGCCAAGGCTCCGGCCGGCGGCGACAAGAAGAAGTAATCTCCTTGAAGATCTGGCGCGCGATCTCTGGTCGCGCGCCAAGCGGGGGCGCGCCGCGTCATGCGACTCTTTGTTGGGCTCGGCAATCCCGGCGCGAGATACGCACGCAACCGGCACAATATCGGCTTCATGGCCGTCGACGAGATCGCGCGGCGTCATGGTTTCGCACCATGGCGCCGTCGCTTTCAGGGCGAGACCTCCGAAGGTACGCTCGGGACTGAGCGCATCATTCTGCTCAAGCCCACGACCTACATGAACGAGTCGGGCCGCAGCGTTCAGGAAGCCTCCAGCTTCTTCAAGATAGCGCCCGGCGACGTCACCGTGTTCCAGGACGAGCTCGAGCTGCCGCCGGGCAAGGTGCGGGTGAAGATCGGCGGCGGTATCGCCGGCCACAACGGTCTGCGCTCGATCTCGGCGCATATCGGCAATGAGTATCGCCGGGTGCGGCTCGGCATCGGTCATCCCGGCGTCAAGGCGATGGTCCACAGCTATGTGCTGGCGGATTTCGCCAAGGCCGACGATGAATGGGTGACGACGCTCTGCGACGCCGTTGCCGAGCACGCCGCTCTGCTCGCCAAAGGCGCGGACGCGACCTTCGCCAACAAGGTGCATCTCGCCATGCAGGCGAAGGGATTTTTGACCAAGGACGACAACGGCAAAGAGTAGGGTGGGTTAGCCCCGCGGCTGCGCGAAGCGCGGTCCGCTCGGCGTAACCCACCATGTCACGGCAAGAAGGTGGTGGGTTACGCTTCGCTAACCCATCCTACGCACTGCGTTAGAGGATACGATGGGATTCAAATGCGGGATTGTCGGGTTGCCCAATGTCGGCAAGTCGACCTTGTTCAATGCGCTGACGGAGACCGCTGCGGCGCAAGCGGCGAACTATCCGTTCTGCACCATCGAGCCGAATGTCGGCGAGGTCGCGGTGCCGGATCCACGGCTCGACAAGTTGTCGGCGATCGCGAAATCCGCGCAAATCATCCCGACGCGTCTGACCTTCGTCGATATTGCCGGTCTGGTGCGTGGCGCTTCCAAGGGCGAAGGCCTCGGCAACCAGTTCTTGGCCAACATCCGCGAGGTCGATGCGATCGCGCATGTCGTGCGTTGCTTTGAAGATTCCGACATTACCCATGTCGAGGGCAAGATCGCGCCGCTCGCCGATATCGAGACCATCGAGACCGAGCTGATGCTCGCCGATCTCGACAGCCTCGAGAAGCGCGTCGACAACCTCACCAAGAAGGCCAAGGGCAACGACAAGGACGCCAAGGAGCAGCTCGACCTCGTCAACAGCACGCTCGTGCTATTGCGCGACGGCAAGCCCGCGCGCCTCGTCGAGCGCAAGGCGGAGGAAGAGCGCGCCTTTTCGATGCTCGGCCTGTTGTCGTCGAAGCCCGTGCTCTATGTCTGCAACGTCGAGGAAGGCTCGGCCGCCACCGGCAACGCCTTCTCCAAGGCAGTCGAGGAGCAGGCTGCGAAGGAAGGCGCCGTCGCCGTCGTCATCTCCGCCAAGATCGAGTCCGAGATCGCGACGCTGTCACGCGAAGAGCGCGTCGACTTCCTGGAGACGCTGGGCCTCGAAGAAGCCGGCCTCGATCGCCTGATCCGTGCCGGCTACACCCTGCTCGACCTCATCACCTATTTCACGGTGGGGCCGAAGGAGGCGCGCGCCTGGACCATCCATCGCGGCACCAAGGCGCCGGCGGCGGCCGGCGTGATCCACACCGACTTCGAGAAGGGTTTCATCCGCGCCGAGACCATTGCCTATGACGACTACGTCGCGCTCAATGGCGAAGCCGGCGCCCGCGACGCCGGCAAGCTGCGCCTCGAAGGCAAGGACTACACCGTCGCCGACGGCGACGTGATGCATTTCAGGTTTAATACGTAACGAGCTCTCGTGCCCCGGACGCAGCGCAGCGCTCTTGCGGTGCGCTGCAGAGCCGGGGCCCAGATTCCTCTATTGTGGATGCATGGGTCCCGGCTCTGCGTCGCGTCATTTCATGCCGCGCCGCGTCCGGGACACGAGAAGTCACCGCATCCCGCCCTGGTCGCGGATGGCGCCGAGATGCTCGTTGATGCGGAAGACGATCAGGATGAACTCCGCGATGATGCGCGAGAACACGATGCCGACGATGACGCTCGCAATCGACGAGAGCACCACCAGAAATCCGCCGAACGGGCTGATTGCCATTGCTGCGAGCCCTGAGAAGATGCCGGAGATGCCGAACAGGCAGATCAGCGCGATCACCAGCCAGTAAAAGGTCTTGATGATGGTCGGCGTGATGAAGCGGTCCCACTGAAACAGGTCGCTGAACGTGAACATTCTCTCTCCCCCGGCAAATCGGACCTGACCCGCGTCGATCCGACTCAAGGCAGGCAAGCCCTGCCGCATCGAATGTAGCACGAGCCATGCGGGCGGGCGGGTTGAGATTGCCGCAAAGTGCGGCCACAATCTGTCTTTCCCGCTGATCACACCCAGATGACCCTGACCTTCGAAGACTTTCCCACCGGCCGTTTCGGCACGTTCGGCCCGCGCCATGTCAGCCGCGACGAGATCTTGGCCTTTGCCGCCGAGTTCGATCCGCAGCCGATGCACCTCGATGAGGAGGCTGCCAGCAAAAGCATGCTCAAGGGCCTGTCCGGCTCGGGCTGGCATCTCTGCTCGCTGATGATGCGGATGATGGCCGACGGCTTCATTACTCGCGCGGCCTCGCTCGGCTCGCCGGGCGTTGACGAGGTGCGCTGGCTCTCTCCTTTGAGGCCCGGCGATGAACTGACCCTCGATGTCGACGTGGTGGAGGCGCGTGCCTCGAAGAGCCGGCCCGAGCTCGGCATCGTCAAGTTCAAATGCACCGCGCGCAACGCAAGAGGCGAAGCGTTATGTGAAATGACCTCGCCGATCCTGATCAAGCGGCGCGAAGGGCTCAAGTGATGCGGTTCTTCGAAGACATATCGATCGGCCTGCGCCGCGAGATCGGCTCCTACGCGTTCACTGCAGAAGCCATCAAGACATTCGCCGCGAAATTCGATCCGCAGCGCTTTCATCTCGACGAGGAAGAGGGCAAGAACTCGCTGTTCGGCGGGCTCGCTGCGTCCGGCTGGCATGTCGGTTCCGCCTGCATGAGCCTGCTCGTCGCCGACGGCCAGCGTCTTGCGAAGGAAGCCGCTGCACGCGGCGAGACGATTGCGGTGTGGGGGCCGTCACCGGGCTTTCGCGACCTGCGTTGGATCAAGCCGGTGCTCGCGGGTGATACCGTGAGCTTCGCCAGCGTCATCACCGACAAGCGCGTCTCCGCCTCGCGCCTCGGCTGGGGCATCCTGCAAGCCATCACCACCGGCACCAACCAGCGTGGCGAACAGGTATACGCGATCACTGCAACCGCCTTCGTGCCGATGCGCGGGCAGGGCGGTTAGACCAGTTCCAATCTGAACAGCCAAAATGCGCGGCAAGTGTTGCCCGCGCGCTATGGACGGGATTGGCGTCCACTGCCATAAGCCTCGCCATGCGGTTCGTCGCGAAGCATTTCGCGGAACCACTGATTTGCTAACCAATTGTGAACCTGTCGCTGTCTATTTGAACCAACGGGATAGAGGACAGGGGACGAGGACCATGGCAGACCGCGGCGCACTCAAGCTGGTCGGATTCATCTTCGCCACCGCAACGCTCGCAGTGATGCTGATTGCCGGCATGGTGGTGCGCGGCTATGCCGATGGCGGCTATACGCAGGAAGCCTCGACCGTCGCGGCCGATCGCTAACCGTTCGTTAACCCATCAAAGCGCCGGCGCTGCTTCAGCGGCTGTAGACCAGCGCCAGAATCACAATCGCGACCACCAGCAGCCCGACAAAGCGGAGCATGATCGTGCCGAACTGCGACGGCGCGGGGCGCAACGGGATGGGGTCCGTATTCTCGGGCCGAATGCTTTCCATCTGAAACTGTCCCCTGACAAGGCCCGCGAATGCGGCCCGCGCTAGGCTTTAGTCGCGGCGGGGCAGTGGAAAGTTCAAATCGATGCCGGAATCAAAACCGCCGCGCTCCCTTGGGAACGCAGCGGTCAAAAGGTTGCGTGACTGCGATCAGCTGTTGCGCAGGCCGTCGGCGGCGCGCTTCCACTGCGCGACGTTGTCGGAAATCATGCGGGTCGACTTCATCGCGGCCTGGCTGAGCTGGGCGTAGCCGGAGATCTCGCGCTGGACGCGCTGGCCTTCGGCATGCAGCAGGTCGCGCAGGCTCTCCAGTTCAGAGATCAGGTTCTCGATTTCGGCGAGCGAGGTGCCGGCGACGCGCTGGATCAGCGAGTTGACGTTGGTGACGGTGGCTTCCGCATTCGAATCGATCGCCGGCTCGCTGCCCACGGCCGGGCGGCGCAGATAGGCGATGTCGTTGCGCACGAAGTCGCGGATGCCGGCCTCGACCTCCGTGACCGCGGCGAGGTTGCTGTCGGCGACCTCGGTCTCAGTTGATTCAATCTTTTCCGAACGACCGGCGTTCATCGTTGTACCCCTGTTCGCGTTGAGCGCAGCGCGAGTGTCCCCCGCACGACGACGTCTGTAAGGCGAGAAGCATCAGGGCGTCTGATTTTGACCGCATATGGGCCGAGATGCGGCAAGGATCGACCATTCGGCGGCTTTGCCGTGGCGAATCGCTACGGGCTCGCGATGTAACTCCTCATGGTGAGGAGCGCGGAACGCGCGACTCGAACCATGAAGGCCTGGATTCGGCAGTGGGGGCCTCTATCCTTCGAGACGCGCTCCTGCGGAGCGCTCCCCAGGATGAGAAGAGAGTGCGAAGCGAGGAGAGCCGCCGGCGCGACTCACCAGCTCTTCTTGAAACCCGCGGTCAGGCTCTTGTTCGTGGTGCCCTGCGCGGTCTCGCCGACGGAGCCGGAGACGGTGACGTTGTCGAACAGCTTTTGCTCGGCGCCGATCTTGCGCAGCCATTTGTCGTCGGTGGTCGACATGGTCTGGCCGGCGACGATGCTCGTGCCGGTCTCGCCGAAGGTAACCTTGGCGGACTGGTCGGTCTCGTAGTTGCGGGTGGTGCGGCCGGCGATGCCGGGGATCGGCGTCGTGCCCTGCTGGTTGACGCTGTAGCCGTTCTGGAGCGTCAGCGAATGATTGTCCGACAGCGGCACCGATTTGCTGAGCGAGGCGCCGAGCTTGCTGCTTTCGGCGCCGGGATCGACGCGGGCTTCCACCGCGGTCTTGTCCCAGATCGAGCCCGCACCCGGCGCGGTCGCCGTCGCCCAGGCACTGCCGGAGGATTGCGGCACGCTGCCGCCATTGGTGGCCTTCTCCGCCAGAAGCTCGGACATCGTGGTGGGCTCGCGCGTCACCGTCATGTCGGCGCCGACCTGGGTATCCCAGAACGGGGTGACCGATTGCTTCACCGTCACCGCCGATGTGCCGTTGGCGCGCCGGTCGTTCGACCAGTTCGGGCCGCCATTGGCCGCCGCCTGCGCGCGCTTCTTCGCGGCCATCAGCTCGTTGAGCGTGGAGGCATCGATGTTGAGCTGGGTCCAGTCGAGCTTGTCGACGTCGATGCCTTTCAGCACGTCGGGATCGTTGACGTCGGCCGCTTCCTCGGCCTCCTCGGGCGCGGCGGCGGCCTGGCCGGGCTGCATCGGCACGATCTGAGCCCACGCCAGCGTCACGGACGCCAACATGAACGCGGCCGCCAGCATCGGCAGCCTGGTCCAGCCAAACCCTGTCGAGAATTCCATCGTCCTGCCCGCAAGCCCGGCGCATGATCGGGAAAACTGTGCGGGGTTTTCCGGCACGATCATGCGTTTCATTCCGCGTCCACGATGCGGAGATATCGTCGCAAAATTGTGGCGGCAAGGGGTGGGCGAAACGTCACATCACAGCGAAGACCAACGGGCCGCGCGCAAAGCGCGCGTCCGGCGACATGAATGCTCGCGGGAAGCGACCCGGCGGGGCTGGTGGCCAGGTGCTCACGCGTACGTCATCGGACCCGGGAGAGACGGGACCCGTTGGTGCCCTCACCCCACCCGGCTCATCTTCGGCAGATGAATGGGACGGCCGAGCGCCTGCTCGACGAGATCGAATGTGTCGACCAGCACGCGCATGTTGAGCAGCCGGCCGGCCTTGAACTGCGCGAACTGCGCCACCCGCAGCGAGATCGGCTTGTCGGAATCGAGCGCCGTGAGCGAATAGCGCAGCATGGACGAGGCGGAATCCACGCCCAGCAGGATGGTCTCGCGGTCGAAGCGGCGGACGCGGAAATTGTCAGCGATCTGGCGGATGACGTCGAGCACGGCGTCCTTGCCGTGGCGGGCGCCGAGGAAGGGAAACATGTCGATCGGGCCGTAGATCGCCCAGTCGACGTCCTCGTCGATCAGGGTCTCGAGATCCTCAAACTGCCGGTCGTTGATCGCGCCATGCAACGCGCGCGAGAAACGCCAGAGACTGTGCTCTGTCATTTGGGTCGTTCCTGAAACTGGCTAGCAAAAAAACGAAAAACAACCCCATGCACAGTAGGTGCCGCGGGGTTGCCTAATTCATTTGTAGGCAAACAAATAAGCTCAACTTGCGAAAACGCAATTCACGTTTTCGCAATGCACAATTGCGCGCACTTTGTGAGATTTACAATAGAATCCCGTAGTTTACCGGTCGGGCCGGGCGATTTGTTCCCGTTCGACGGGGATCGCGTCGTCGCGCATCGCCAGCAGGCCGAACAGCACGGCGCCGGCGATGCCGCCGATCATGGCCCCGAGCGGCATGAAGGTGAAGAACACCAGCATGCCGCTATATCCCTCGAAATTCGTGGTCTTGAAGATTTCGACCCAGGCGAGCCCGGCTCCGACGCCGAGCGCAGCCCCGCCCAGCGACCCCAGGAACAGCCCCAACACGGCAAGCAATGCGATTTTCATCGGCCTGGATTCAGTTCGCCGGCGTCCACAACGCCCCGAGATGGGTCTGAGGAAAGGGGAGGTAGGTTCAATTTTCACCGCTCCCTGCTTGCGGCGCGTGCACACATTCCGATGTCGTCCTGGCTTTCGCCAGGACGACTATGAGGAGATAGCCCGCTGGACAACCGCCGCCGTTGCGAGCTGCTCCGGCGTAGCGCGGCATAGCAAGGATCGCGAGCCCCGCTACCCCTCCATCGGCTCGCCCACGATCAGCGGGCCGATCTCGCGCTCGAGCACCTGCTGCACCAAATCGTAGGAATCGATGATCTCGCGGATTTCCGATACGAGCCCGTCGCGCAAGCGATAGAACACGGCCATGTCGACCTGTACGATGCGCGCGTTGGTTCGCTTCCTGAAGAAGGTGTGCAAATACGTCGCGACTCGATCGCCTTCGGCGACGACATGCGCCGGCTCGTGGCGGATCTCCGAGTAACGCGACCACACCGTCTGCCAGAGTTTTCGCAGCTCGTCCTTGCCCTGCCGCGGCACCATGTGCGGCAGCACGTCGATCGGCGCGTGGGTGAGGAAGTCGACGTCGTCGGTGCAGCACGCCAGCGCCGCGTCGAGATCGCCGCGCGCAAAAGTGTCGAGGAGATGCAGCACGCGCTGCCTGTTCAAGCTCTCAACCGTCATGCTCCGCCGCTCTCATTGGCCCGCGCATAGCGAAGCTATCGCGGCCTGCCCGATCCCTGCAATCCGCAAAAGCACCGAGGATTGCAGGGGTTTTGACGCGACGGCGCAATACCAGGTTCATGGCATGCAATTGCGGGTTGTGTGACTATTTTCCTGCGCGGATTCGTGTAGGGATGCGACAAGCGATGGCGCAGTAAGCATGTCGATGGCGCGCGACACCGGACGCGTGAACCAGCTCACATGAGGCGACGTCGGCCGGGGTTAGTGTCATACGCGTGTCGTCAGGGAGGCGCGCCATGGCTGTAACCGCCGCTGCCCGGAAATCGCGGCTGCAAAACCTGCTCGAAGGTTTTGCGCTGACCGCGGTCCTGCTGAGCTTCCCGACCTTTGCGACCGCCGCGCTGATGCTCAAGCTCGCCGGCAACAAGGACCTCGTCGGCGATGCCGGCGTCGCCGTCTTCGTGATCGGCGCCTCGCTGATCCACGCGCTGCTCGCGGTCGTGCTCGGTCCGAAGTCTCCGAACCTGTTCAAGACGGTCTACGAGCCGAAATTCTTCGACGGCCATTTGTCGCTGTCCGACAAGATCACGGCGTGGCGCACGCAGCCGGCCGCCTCGCTGCAACTGCTGACGATCGTGCTGATGCTGTCGGTGCTGGCCGTGGTGGTGGCGAGCGTCGGGTAAGGCGCGACGAGATTGGATACGGCCGCGAACAGCGATGCAGGTGCCCGCCCTCTCCCGCTTGCGGGAGAGGGCGGGGGAGAGGGTTTTTCCGCAATCGAGATTCCCTGTGTGGAGAGAGCCCCACCCGCGTCGCTTTGCGCCGCGACCTCCCCCGCAAGCGGGAGAGGCAAGCGGGAGAGGCAAGGCGAGCCCGTGGCTCGATCAGACCACGATGGTGGTCGGCGTCCGCAGCCAGGCTTCGTGGGTGATTGCCACCATCGACGGCACGTCGATGATGCCGATGCTGCCCCAGGTGAACATCGCGTAGGCGGGTTGCGAGCCGTCGATGCCAGATGGCACCGAGGTATCAAGCTGATGTGCCAGCCAGCTCATGGTGCCGTAGCCGCACAGGCTCACGCAGTGATCCTCGTTGCTGTCGTGATTGTAGCCGGTGGCGAACCAGCCGGTCTTGAAGTTGTGCGCGCGGCAGGTGGTCTCGAGCTGGTCGGCGGCGACGCCGATCTTGACCGGGCCGTGAACCAGCGCGCTCTTCAGCACCGCCGGATTGGTCCAGTCGACCGTGGTCGGCGAGCCGTCGTCATAGGTGTGGTCGCTCTGGGCGAAGCCTTCCCTCTGCATCGCCTTCAGCACATTGATCAGCACCGCGCCCTCGTAGACGCCGTGGGCCTTGGCCCATTTCTCCACCTCCGCATCGCTGATGAAGATCTCCGGCTTGTGGCAGGCCTTGGCGAACGCCTCCTCGGCCGTCACGCAGTCGCCATGGACGTCGTTGTGCCAGATCGAAAGTTTCTTGGGGAAGAACAGATGATGGGCCGGGACGTGAGCCAGTGCCATATGCGGCATCGCCGCTGCCAGTTCGTGTCGCGGGCTCGGAATTGCACCACGTTTCACTGCCATTGCCATGTCTATCACTCCTCTAAAATATCCACCCCAGCAACTCGTAATTGAAACGTCGAAATCGTTAGGTGAAGTTCACTGCATCGGCAAGCCGGCAGGTCACACTCTCGCTTCACAAGCGTGTGTGCAGGTTTTGCGTGTGGGACGGAGGCGATGTGTCGTCATGGACTTGCCGCAGCAATGCGTGCGGGAGCTGCCGATCTCTCCCGTCGTCATTCCGGGGCGCGACGAAGTCGCGCGCCCGGAATCCATAATCACGAAGGGCTGAGTAAATTGCCGAGCTCGCCCCATGCCTTCCAGAACCGCCTCTCCTATGCTAGCGAGACGCGCGCGGCAATCGGGCCGCGCTTCTCAACGAATGGAGGGTGCCATGCGCAAGCATCGCGATCTCGAAAACCTTCCTAGCTTTCAGCATCACGCGTAAGCGACGGAATTCATTCCCTTCCGAAACCCACGTCAAACGGGGCAGGCGCGTCGTCCACGGCGACGTCGAGCTGACCGAGAAACTCGGCCGCAACGACCTCTGCCCCTGCGGCTCCGGACGCAGGTTTCAAAGCCTGCTGCATGACCTACGGCGCCTATGACGGCTCCAACCGGAATCATTACTTTCAGGGAATAGCCGCGTGAGCTGCGGTGATCTCTCTCGCCACGAGTCATTCGGGGCGCTGCACAAGCGGCGCCCCGGAAACCATCGTGTCTCTTGCTCCGCGGGGTGGAATGCGAGCGCGCATCTCACCTCTTCTTCCACCCACCGCGCCGCCCCGGTGCTCCGCCCGTCGACTTCGGCGCCGGGCCGAACTCCGGGCCTGATTGCCGCGAGTCGGTCGGCTGGATGATCCGGCTCTCGCCGCCGAACGGTTTTGACGGCAGCGCACGTGTCGGCCGATAGGGCAGCGATTCCGGGCCGTGCATCTCGTCGAGATGCGGCTTGTGGACCTTCGAGCCGCTGCCGCCGCTGGCCTTGAGCGCGGAGCCCACGGTCTTCTTCTTCATCGCGCTGACGGGAAGGTTGGCGGCATCGCCGTATTTCTTCGTGCCGGCATAGGCGCCGGCCTTGCCCTGCACGGTGCGCTGCTTGGCGGTGGGATCGTCGACCACGGCGAGCTCGGTGGCGCGCAGGCGCTTGACCTCGTCGCGGAGGCGGGCGGCCTCCTCGAAGTTCAGGTCGGCGGCCGCTTCGCGCATTCGCGTCTCGAGATCGGCGAGCACGGCTTCAAAGTTGTGGCCGATCGAGATGACGTCGTCGGTCATGTCGTGGCCGCCGACCTCGACCAGCACGTGGTCGCGCTCGTAAACGGAGTTCAGGATGTCGCCGATCTGCTTCTTCACGCTCTCCGGCGTGATGCCGTTGGCGGTGTTGTACTCGACCTGCTTCTCGCGACGGCGGTTGGTCTCGGCGATCGCGCGCTCCATCGAGCCGGTCATCTGGTCGGCATAGAGGATCACCTTGCCATCGACGTTGCGCGCGGCGCGGCCGATGGTCTGGATCAGCGAGGTCTCGCTGCGCAGAAATCCTTCCTTGTCGGCGTCGAGGATCGCGACCAGCGCGCATTCGGGAATGTCGAGGCCCTCGCGAAGCAGGTTGATGCCGACCAGCGCGTCGAAGGCGCCGAGCCGCAAATCGCGGATGATCTCGATGCGCTCGATGGTGTCGATATCGGAGTGCATGTAGCGCACGCGAATGCCCTGCTCGTGCAGATATTCGGTGAGGTCCTCCGCCATGCGCTTCGTCAGCACCGTGATCAGCGAGCGATAGCCGGCCTGCGCCGTGGCGCGCACCTCGCCGACGAGATCGTCGACCTGGGTGCGGGCGGGGCGGATATCGACGGGCGGGTCGATCAAGCCGGTCGGACGGATCACCTGCTCGACGAATACGCCGCCGCTTTCGTTGAGCTCCCAGCCGCCTGGCGTCGCGGAGACAGCAACCGTCTGCGGCCGCATCATGTCCCATTCCTCGAACCGCAGCGGGCGGTTGTCCATGCAGGAGGGCAGGCGGAAGCCGTATTCCGCCAGCGTCGCCTTGCGGCGGAAGTCGCCGCGGAACATGCCGCCGATCTGCGGCACGGTGACGTGGCTTTCGTCGGCGAACACCAGCGCGTTATCAGGCACATATTCGAACAGCGTCGGCGGCGGCTCGCCTGGCAGGCGCCCGGTGAGATAGCGCGAATAGTTTTCGATGCCGGCGCAGCTTCCCGTGGCCTCCATCATCTCGATGTCGAAGGTGGTGCGCTGCTCCAGCCGTTGTGCCTCCAGAAGGCGCCCTTGGTCGTGGAGCTGGTCGAGCCGCTGCTTCAGCTCAGACTTGATCGACTTGATCGCCTGCACCAGCGTCGGGCGCGGCGTCACATAGTGCGAGTTGGCGTAGATCTTGATGAATTCGAGCTCATCCTGCTTGTGGCCGGTGAGCGGATCGAATTCCTCGATATTCTCGACGGTGTCGCCAAAGAGGTTCACGCGCCAGGCACGGTCCTCGTAGTGCGCCGGGAAGATGTCGATGACGTCGCCTCGAACACGAAAGGTGCCGCGGGTGAAATCGGCCTGGGTGCGCTTGTATTGCAGCGCGACGAGGTCGGCGATGAGCTGGCGCTGGTCGATGCGCTCGCCTTTCTTCAGCGCAAAGGTCATCGCGGTGTAAGTCTCGACCGAGCCGATACCGTAGATGCAGGACACCGAGGCGACGATGACGACGTCGTCGCGTTCGAGCAGCGCGCGCGTCGCCGAATGGCGCATGCGGTCGATCTGCTCGTTGATGGAGGAGTCCTTCTCTATGTACGTGTCCGTGCGCGGAACGTAGGCCTCCGGCTGGTAATAGTCGTAGTACGAGACAAAATACTCGACCGCGTTGTCGGGGAAGAAACTCTTGAACTCGCCATAGAGCTGGGCGGCGAGCGTCTTGTTCGGTGCCAGGATCAGGGCAGGGCGCTGCGTCGCCTCGATGACCTTGGCCATGGTGTAGGTCTTGCCCGAGCCGGTGACGCCGAGCAGCACCTGGTTGCGGTCGTTGCGCTGGATGCCTTCGACCAGCTCGGCGATCGCGGTCGGCTGGTCGCCCTTCGGCTCGTAGGCCGACTTGATCTCGAAGCGCACGCCGCCTTCGGACTTTTCCGGGCGCGGCGGCCGGTGTGGCGTCCACACCCGCATCGAGCCGTCGTCCTTTCGGAACTCCGGCCGGCCCTCGCGGATCAGCGCCTCCAGCGCATCCGCGGTCGCCTTGACGCCAAGCGCCTCGGTCTTGCTGCGCGGCGGCCGCGCCAAAGCCTCGGCATCGTCTTCCTCGGTGGGCAGCCCGAGCTGCCGCGCCAGTTCCGGATCGAGGAACGGCACGGTGGCGGCGGTGCCGTAATTGGCTTGCGGCGCCTCTTCGAGGCCTGCGGGGCGATCGGCCGGAAAATCCTTCGGCGTCGAGGCCCGCGCGCGATGCGCGGCGGCTTCGCCCCCGGCGCGGCGGTCGCGCGAATTGTCCGGCGGCGGCTGGAGCCCCGTGGACGAGCCGATGCCGCTCTCGCCGCGATTGATCGCGGGATTGAGCAGCTCGGCCAGCGCCGGCGCGATCGGCTGCACGTCGGGACGATGTGCCTTGGATTTCGGGGTTTTGACGGATTTTTCGGGGGGAGCAGGTTTCTTCGCCATCCCCCGAATATGGGACGAGTCCGCCACACAGGAAAGGGCGAAGGCCCTTGCGCGGGTCAGCCTGCTGACAGCAGGTTGGCAGCAGGTGCCGCCCTCACGCCGCCGGCAGCGAGCCGTCGTCCTCGCCTGCCGCTTGCGGCCGGACGATGTCGAGATGGATCCCGCCGCAATGGGTGCAGCGCATGGTCCAGTACTCGCAGCCGGCGCGGCCGCTGATCACGCGGAGCACGGCGAGCTCGCCGTGGCATTCCGGGCAGTTCGACCGCACGGAGCGTTCACAGGATTGGGCCAGCGGTTGGGTCTCTTCGAGCTCGATCTGCGACATGACTTCAGTCCTCGTTCTGCCACCGCGCTGCGTCAAAGATCCTGGTCGGAAACTCCTATTCGTCCTGCTCCGTCCGCCGGCGGAAGCGGTCGATATGGTGCTTGGCATCGGCAATCGCGGCTTCCGGGTCGGGCCAGGCGAAGCCGACCTCCATCGCCGGAAACAGCACGCCGTCGATGGCGAGCAGGCTCAAGTCAGCGCGCCGGATGCGGGCGTGCCACAGGCCCTTGCCAGCCTCGAACGATTCGATGTCAAAGCCGTCGTAAAGCGTCGTCATGGTCGTCCCCGATTACTTATTGGAGGGTCAGGAGACCACGTCCGCGCGCAAGCACGTGTGAAGTCGTTCACACGGGTGCGGCTTTTTCGCTTCAGGCGCGCGCGGCGAGACGGCCGGCCTTGCGCGGGCGCGCCGCGGGTTCCGCAGCAGCGCGCATGATCCAGCGGCGGAACGCGGCAAAGTCGCGCTGCTCGGTCTGGAAACTGCGATACACCAGATACCAGCGCATGCCCTTGGGTACCGAGAGGTCGAAGGGCGCCACCAGCCGGCCGGCGGCGAGATCGTCGTCGATATAGGGGCGGATGCCCATGGCGATGCCGAGCCCGTCGCTGGCTGCCTGCAAGGCCTGGCCGTAGAACTCGAACTCGGGGCCGCGCGCGCTGACGCGGCTGACATTGGCCGCCTTCAGCCAGAGCGGCCAGTCCTCCGGCGAATGCGCGACGCGGATCAGGCCGGGGCCCTTGAGGTCGGCCGGCCGCTTCAGGGACGTGGCGAGGCGGGGCACGCAGACCGGCGTGAGGTCGCCGGCAAACAGCGGTTCGGCGACGAGGCCCGGCCAGTCGCCGGTGCCGAGCTTGATGCCGCAGCTCCAGTCCTCGCCGAACGGCACCGCGGCGCCGCCGGTGGTGAAGCGCACCTCGATATCCGGCTCCTCGTTGCGGAATTCGGAGAGACGCGGGATCAGCCAGCGCATCGCAAAGGTGTGGCCGACGCCGATGGTGAGCACGCGCACGCTCGAGGGCGCCGTCACCTGCGCGGTGAGGCTCGCCAGCGCATCGAAGATCGGAGTCAGCCCGCTCTGATAGGCGCGCCCGGCTTGCGTGAGCACGAGCTTGTTGGCCTTGCGCTCGAACAGCGCGACGCCGAGGCGCTCTTCCAACAGGTGCACCATGCGGCTGACCGCGGCGGCCGAGACGCTCAGCTCGATGCCGGCGGCGGCAAAGCTGCCGGCACGCGCCGCCGCCTCGAATGCCTTGATGCCGTTGAGAAAGAGCAGCCGCCGCACGTCCATACCCTCAGGAAAGCTGATGCCAGGCCAAGATAACTCAGTTTGCGTGAGTTCCACAAGCGAGGCACAAGAATGGGCGTAGCTTGAAGCCGATTTTTTCGCGACGCGTGCTGCACTTTACCCTCTCCCCGCAAGAGCGGGGCGAGGGAGAACTAGCGATTTGCGTCCCTTACTTCGCCGCGCCACTCCAGGAGACTCTTCGTGACGCCCATCATGATCGCTGCCCTCGGATTGCTGATGGTCGCCACCGCGTTCCTGTCGGGACTGTTCGGCATGGCGGGCGGGCTGATCCTGATCGGCGTGCTGCTCGCCTTGATGCCGCTGCCGACCGCGATGGTGCTGCATGCGATCACGCAGATGGCCTCGAACGGCTGGCGCGCCTTGCTCTGGCGCTCGCATATCCGCTGGCGGCCGGTCGGGGTCTATCTGATCGGCTGCGCAGTCGCGCTTGCAGCGTGGTCGATCTCCCGCTACGTGCCGGACAAGCCGACCGCGCTGCTTTTGCTCGGCGTCACACCGTTCATGGCGCGGCTGCTGCCGTCAGGCGTCAAGCCGAATCCCGACAGTGTTTGGCAGGGCACCGTCTACGGCACGATCTGCATGGGATTGATGCTGATGACCGGCGTCTCGGGGCCGCTGCTCGACACGTTTTTTCTGGGCGGCGAATTCGGCCGGCGCGAGAAGGTGGCGACCAAGGCGGTGTGCCAGGTGGTGAGCCATTTCACCAAGCTGATCTATTTCGGCGGCGTGATCGACCAGGCGGCCTCGCTCGATCCCGTCCTGGCCGGCGTCGCGATCGTTGCCTCGATGCTCGGAACCACGCTGGCGCGGCGTATCCTGGAGGCGATGAGCGATCAGCAATTCATCGCCTGGTCGATGCGGCTGATCACCACGATTGCCTGCTACTACATCGCCTATGGCAGCTGGCTCCTGGTCCGCACGCCCGTGATGGCGGCCTTTGACAACGGAGGTGTGCAATGACCGATCGCGCAGATCCGCTGGTGCTCGATTTCGTCGAATGGATCGCGCGCGAGCCGCGCGCCTATGCCGAGGTGATTTCGACCTGGAAGACCTCATGCCCACGCCTGACCATCTGGGAAGACGCCGCCGACCGCGGCTACGTCGCGCGGGAGACGCTGCCCGGCATGGGCCTGATCATCGCGGTGACGGAGGACGGCGAGAAGTTCTTGCGCGTCAACGGACGGTAATTGAACCCATTCCCTCCACGCCGCCACCAAGGGCTGGAGGGACGCATGACACACCCGCAGTTTGACACCATCCGCCGCGCGGTGACGTTCGCCGCCGCGCTCGCCGCCCTC
Source organism: Bradyrhizobium sp. CCGUVB1N3 (assembly GCF_024199925.1). Taxonomy (NCBI): domain Bacteria; kingdom Pseudomonadati; phylum Pseudomonadota; class Alphaproteobacteria; order Hyphomicrobiales; family Nitrobacteraceae; genus Bradyrhizobium; species Bradyrhizobium sp. CCGUVB1N3. The sequence goes on along the minus strand of NZ_JANADR010000001.1, from coordinate 4,427,784 downwards.
GCACTTCACGCCGCCTGCGCCGCGGAGCCGCCCGAGCGTCCCTTCAATCCGCCGGTCGGCAGCCGCTGGATCATCGAAACCGAAACCAGCACCGACGAGGCCAGGGCGGAGGGCGGCACGCGGAATTCGCTGCTCAAGTCGCGTGCCGAGATGACCATCGATGCGAAGGCCGCCGACGGTTTTCGTATCACCTATGTCCATCGCGGCACCACGGCCGAGGGCAACGATCCGACGCTGCCGCTGGTGCGTTCCGCCGCGAAGGCGCTCGACGATGTCCTGATCAAGATCGCCACCGATGTGCACGGCAAGCCGGTGCGTGTCGACAATCTCGATGAGGCCAAGGCCGCCGTGCGCAAGATGGCCGGCAGCCTCACGGAGCCGTACAAGGACAAGCCCCAGCTTGTCGCCGTGCTCAACCAGGTCATGGCGGGCTTCGTCGAAGTCGACGCCGACAAGGCCGCGACCAGCTACGTCGAAGATTTGCCGCAACTGGCAAAAGTGCAGGTGACCGGCATGAAGCGGGGCGAGGTCAGGCGCTCGACCGATGCGGTCGACAGTCCGCTCGGCGGCGGCGCGATGAAATCCAACTCCAGCCTCGAACTGACCGAGGCGGATGCGGCCTCCGGCAAGCGCACCTATGTCTACACCGCCTCTTACGACGCAGCCTCGTTGAAGGAGTTCACGCAGTCGCTGATGAAGAAGCTGATGGCCGCCGCCGGCAACAGCGCGACGCCGCAGCAGATCGACGACATCGTCAAGCAGATGGTGCTCTCGCTCGACGAGCGCGCGGTGTTCGAGGTCGAGGACGGCATGACGCGCAGGATCACCGACAAGACCGTCACCACCGCACGCGCGCTCAACCGGAGCATGCAGAAGACCGAAGTCAGGACCATCACGGTGATGCCGGCGCCGTGAGTAAAGCGAAGCAAGAATTTCGCTGCCGCGGCAATCCGGATTGCTACTTCACTTGCGCTCCTTGCAGTGACGGCTACTCTCTCCGCTAATCACAGCAGCGGGGCCTTCCATGTCACTCAAACTCTTCGAGCTCGTCGGCACCGACGCCGGGCGGCCCTTCAGTCCGTATTGCTGGCGCACGCGCATGGCGCTTGCGCATAAGGGCCTCGCCGCCGAAACGCTACCCTGGCGCTTCACCGAGAAGGCCGCGATCGCGCCGCACGGCTCGGAAAGGGTTCCGGTGCTGTTGCACGACGACAGGCCGGTCGTCGATTCCTGGACCATTGCCAACTATCTCGAAGACACCTTTCCCGATCGTCCGTCACTGTTCGACGGGGAGGGCGGCCGTGCCATGGCGCGGATGCTGAACGCGTGGGGAGACATCGCGATCGTCGGCGGCATCTTTCCGCTGATCATCGCCGACATCCCGAACAACCTGGCGGCGGTCGATGCGGACTATTTTCGCCGGACGCGTGAAGCGCGGTTCGGCAAGCCGCTGGAGGAGATCATGGCCGGCCGCGACACCGCCGTCGCAGCGTTCCGCAGATCGCTCGACATCATGCGTCTCACCCTGAAGACGCAAGCCTTCCTCGGCGGCCACGCGCCGAACTACGCCGACTACATCGTGTTCGGCGGCTTCCAATGGGCGCGTGTGGTGAGCCCATTCAAGCTGCTGGAGGTTGACGACCCCGTCCACGCCTGGCGTGAAAAGCTGCTCGACGCATTCGACGGCATGGCGCGGAAGTCGCCGGGGCATGCGGTGTAGCGAGTTACGCTCGCTTTCTCCCCAACGTCGTCCCGGCGAAAGCCAGGACCCATACCGCGTGATCCCTCGGTTGTGGATGGTCGTAGTACCGAACGACGAGTCTTCCCCAAACTGTGTCCTGGGGTAATGGGTCCTGGATTTCGCCAGGACGACACGGGAGGATGCGGCGCCCTCGCATCTCACGAACGCTATCGTGGGCTACTTCACCGCTTCCCCGGCCGCCTTCCTCAGGCAATCGCGGCACAGGCAATCCTCGCCCTCGACCGGCATCGGCAGCCGCGCGGTCTCCTCGGCGCACCAGCAGGCGCCGGACAATCCGCATGAAAACGCCGTGCCGCAGCGGGAACAGACGATTTGACGCAAAGATGCGGCGGACGCGGTGAGGTTTTCTTTCCGATTTGTCATCATTTGCGCCGAAGCTTCGCCGACATTTTCATGCCGGGTTCATCATTGACGGCGGTATAATAATCGGCGCGCATGCCGCAAGGAAGTGCAAGGACGGAACAATGGCCCGCGATTCGCAAGCCGCGCTCGTTGCGCTCAACCGGTTCGGCTTCGGCGCGCGCGGCGGCGCATCCGGCGATTTCGTCAATGCGGCCTCCGACCCGCGTGGTTTCGTGAAGGCGGAGCTGGGCCGGCCGAACGGTGTGCTGCTGGAGGCGCCGGGCCTGCAATCGACGCCGCAGCTCGGCCAGGCCGTGTTCGAATATCAGGCGCAGGTGAAAGCGGCGCGCGAGGCCGCCACCAAGGCCGGCACGCCAGCTGAAACCAAACCAGGCGAAGCGAAACCAGGCGAAGCGCCGCCGCAAGCCCAGAGCGCGCCGCCGCCAGCCGATCAAAAGCCCGCAGCGCGCCGCAACCTGTCGCTCAATGCCGTCGCGATGGACATCGCCGGCCAGTCGCCGGAGATGAAGCCAGGCGATGTCGCGGCAAAGTCCACTGATGCCATGCAGCCCAATGCGGCGCCGCCGCCCGCCGCAAAGCCTGCGCCACAGCCGCTCAACGTGATCCAGAAGACGTTTCGCGCCGAGGCCTTGGCGCGGCTGCAACGCGCCACGCTCGCCGATTGCGGCTTCACCGAGCGCCTCGTTGCGTTCTGGTCGAACCATTTTTGCATTTCCGCGAGCAAGGGAGAATTGGCGCGGATCTGGGCCGGCGCATTCGAGCGCGAGGCGATCCGCCCCCATGTGCTCGGCCGCTTCGCCGACATGCTCAACGCAGTCGAGCAGCATCCGGCGATGCTGTTCTTCCTCGACAACCAGCAATCGCTGGGTCCGGATTCGCGCGCAGGCCAGAACCGCAAGCGCGGGCTGAACGAAAATCTCGCGCGCGAGATCATGGAGCTGCATACGCTCGGCGTGAATGGCGGCTACACGCAGGAGGACGTCACCTCGCTCGCGCGCATCATCACGGGCTGGACTTTTGCCGGCCGGCAGGGCCGGTTGGGCGAGCCCGGCAATTTCGTGTTCAACGCCAATGCCCATCAGCCCGGACCGCAAGTGCTGCTCGGCAAGACCTATGACGCGGCGGGGCTCGCGCAGGGCGAAGCGGCGCTGGCCGACATCGCGCGCCATCCCTCGACCGCGAACTTCATCGCCGGAAAATTCGCGCGCCATTTCGTCGCGGACGATCCGCCGCCCGCGCTCGTGGCGCGCCTGCGCGACGTCTTCGTGAAGACGGACGGCGACCTCAAGGCGCTTGCGACCGCGCTGGTCGATTCCAATGAGGCGTGGACGGCGCCGCTGACCAAGATGCGCTCACCTTACGAATTCCTGGTCGCGAGCGGCAGGCTGCTTGCGCGCGTGCCGGAAGATCCCGGACAATACCTCAACAGCCTCAATCTGCTCGGACAGCCGCTGTGGTCGCCGGCCGGACCAAATGGATTCCCCGATACCAATGCCGCCTGGGCTGCGCCCGAGGGCATGAAGCTCAGGCTCGACATCGCCGTCCAGATCGGATCGCGGCTCGGCAACAACATCGACCCGCTCGATCTCCTGGAATTCGCCGCGGCGGATGCGGCCTCGACCGAGACGCGACGGACCATCGAGCGCGCGGAATCGCGCCAGCAGGCATTGGCGCTGCTCCTGATGTCGCCGGAACTGCAGAGGAGATGACGATGGATTGCGTCGAGAACCGGCTCCTCACTTCGCGACGTGGGCTACTGCTTGGCGGTGCCTCCTTCGCCGCCTGGGCGTATCTGCCGAAATTCGCGCGCGCGGCCGACGGTCGCGATCCCCGCCTGATCGTGGTGATCCTGCGCGGCGCGCTCGATGGTCTTGCGACCGTCGCGCCTCTCGGCGATCCCGATTATGCCGGCCTGCACGGCTCGATCGCGCTGACGCGCGATGGGGAGCACCCCGCGCTCATGCTGGATTCGTTCTTCGCGCTGCATCCGTCGATGCCGGAATTTGCGCGGATGTATCGCGACAAGCATGCCGCGGTGATTCACGCGGTGTCGACGCCCTATCGCGACCGCTCGCATTTCGACGGCCAGGACGTGCTCGAAAGCGGCTATGCCGGTCCGGGCCGCGTGCAATCGGGCTGGCTCAATCGCGCGCTGGAAGCGCTGCCGCGCGGCGAGCGTGTTTCGAGCGGGCTTGCGGTTGGACCGACCACGCCGCTGGTGCTGCGCGGCGCGGCGCCGACCGTCGGCTGGGCGCCGGTCGCGCTGCCGCAGGCCGATGACGACACCGCGATGCGGCTCGTCGATCTCTATCGTCACCGCGATCCCGCGCTGGCGTCCGCACTGTCGCAAGGTCTTCAGCTCGAGAAGGCGGCCAGCGGCGACGACATGAAGCCGAAGCCGGGCAACGCGGTCGCGCAGATGCGTCTGGTCGCCAAGGGCGCCGCAAAACTGATGGCGGCCGACGACGGTCCGCGCATCGCCGCACTCGCTTTCGACGGTTGGGACACGCACGCCAATGAAGGCGGCCCGGTCGGGCGGCTCGCATTCCTGCTCGGTGGCCTCGACGGCGCGCTCGCCGAATTCGAAAGCGGCTTAGGGGATCGCTGGCGCGACACGGTCGTGGTGGTCGCGACCGAATTCGGCCGCACCGCCCGCATCAACGGCACCGACGGCACCGACCACGGCACAGGCACCATTGCGCTGCTCGCTGGCGGCGCCGTGAAAGGCGGCCGTGTGATCTCCGACTGGCCGGGATTGAAGCTCGCGAGCCTCTACGAAGGCCGCGACGTCAAGCCGACGACCGACCTGCGCGCGGTGATCAAGGGCGTGCTGCAGGACCAGTTCGGCCTCACCGATCGCGTGCTGGCCGAGACGGTGTTCCCGGAGAGCGCAAGCGCAAGACCGATGAAAGGGCTGGTCGTATAAACCTCTCCCCGCTCTTTAGCGGGGAGAGGTCGGATTGCGCAGCAATCCGGGTGAGGGGCAAGGCAATGCGCAGCAACGATGAAAAGTCTATTCGACTTGCACGGCGACTACGGATGAACCAAACCGACGCAGAGACAGTCCTCTGGAATCGCATCCGCAACCGCCGCATCGACGGCAACAAGTTTGTGCGGCAGGAGCCGATCCTCGGCTACATCTGCGACTTCGTCTGCCGCGAGAAGCGCCTCATTGTCGAAGTCGACGGTGGGCAACACAATGAATCCGCCGCGGACGAGATCCGAGACGCGCGCTTGACAGAAAAGGGCTACAAAATACTTCGCTTCTGGAACAACGATGTCCTCGGCAATATCGATGGCGTTTTGCTCACAATTCAAGCCGAACTCGTGGAGGCAGCCCCTCACCCCACCCCTCTCCCCGTTAGGACGGGGAGAGGGAGTGAGAGAGCCGCGCGTCCCTAACGTCAGGAGAGATCAGGAATGTACATCGCCATGAATCGCTTCCGCGTCGCCAAGGGGTCGGAGGCTGCCTTCGAGCAGGTGTGGCTGACGCGCGACACGCATCTGGACAAGGTGCCGGGCTTCATCGAGTTTCATCTGCTGAGAGGGCCGGAAGCCGAGGACCATACGCTCTATGCCTCGCATACCGTGTGGGCGAACTATGCGGCGTTCGAGGCCTGGACCAAGTCGGAGGCGTTTCGCGCGGCGCATCACCGGGCCGGCGACAACAAGCCGCTCTATCTCGGCCATCCCCAGTTCGAAGGTTTTGAGGTGATGCAGACCGTGGGACGCGGCGGGAAATAGCGCGCCGCGCTGCAGGCGTCAGCCCTTGGTGATCCCGTCGATCTCGGCGAGCTCGTCAGGGCCGAGCTTCCAGGCGATCGCCTTGACGTTCTCCTCGACCTGCTCGACACGGGTAGCGCCTGCGATGACGCTCGCCACCTGTGGGCGCGCCGCGAGCCAGGAGAAGGCGAGTTCGACCATGGTGTGTCCGCGCGTCTTGGCAAAGGCCTGGAGTTTCTCGACGATATCCTCGTTACGCGGCGTGACGTAGCGGTCGCGCAGCGCCGGCGCCTTGGCAAAGCGCGTGTCTGCGGGCGCCGCCGCGCCGCGCTGGTACTTGCCGGTCAAGAGTCCGCTCGCCAGTGGGAAGAATGGCAACAGCCCGAGCTTGTACTCCTGCGCGGCGGGCAGCAGGTCCTTCTCGATGTCGCGCACCACGAGGCTGTATTCGTCCTGGCAGGAGATGAAGCGGCTGACGTTCATCGCGCGCGCGGTGAACTCGGCCTCCGCGATACGCCAGGCCGGGAAGTTCGAATTGCCGATGTAGCGGACCTTGCCCTGGCGCACGAGATCGTCGAGGGCGCGCAGCGTCTCCTCCAGCGGCGTCAGCGGGTCGTAATCGTGCTGCTGGTAGAGGTCGATATAGTCGGTCTTCAGCCGCTTCAGGCTCGCCTCGACCGCGCTCATGATGTAGCGGCGCGAGGCGCCCTGCTTGGTGCCGTCGCTCGCCATGGGCTTGGAGAACTTGGTTGCGAGCACGATGTCCTTGCGGCGGTCGCCGAGCACGGTGCCCAAGACCGTTTCCGAGCCGCCCATGCCGGCATAGATGTCGGCGGTGTCGAACAGCGTGATGCCGAGATCGAGCGCGCGGTGGATCACCTTGCGCGAGGTCTCGAGATCGGTGCGCTGGCCGAAATTATTGCAGCCGATGCCGACGGCGGAGACGCGCAGGCCGGAGGCGCCGAGATTACGGATTTCCATGGGAGGTCCTGTCAGAGGAGCGTGCGGGCAAGGCCCCATTCTGACGGCCGTGCGCTCGACCGGCAAGGCGACGGCCGCGATGCTGCCATGCGCACAAAAAAATGCGGCCCCGGTCAGACGCGGCGACTGACGGGGACCGCTTGGGCGCTTGATCGGTGACGGGGGGCCTGATCAGACGCAAGCAGGAGCCTAGTCCTGCAATGTTACGTACAGGTGACAGCCGTACTTATCCACAGGGTTGCAACCGCGCGGCTCAGAAGATCTTGCGATAGACGATGAAGCCGGAGCGGTCCGCCACCTTGTCGTAGAGGCGCTGTGCGGTGAGGTTGGTCTCATGCGTCTGCCAGTAGACCCGGGGCGAGCCCGCAGCCTTCGCGCGCTCGTACACGGCGTAGATCAGCGCCGAGGCGACGCCCTGGCCGCGCGCAGCTTCCGCCGTGAACAGGTCCTGGAGATAGCAGGACGGCTCGATTGCGGTCGTCGAGCGGTGAAACAGATAGTGCGTCAGGCCGAGCAGTTGGCCGTCCTTGTCGGCGACGAGCGCATGCACCGGCTCATAGGCATCGAAGAAGCGCGCCCACGTCATGCGCGTGATCTCGGGCGCGAGCGCGGTCGCACCCGAGCGGCCGTAGAACGCGTTGTAGCCGTCCCACAGCGGCAGCCATTGATCGTAATCCTGCCGGGTGACGGCGCGAATGGCGAGGGACATGTCGAAATTCCGCAATCAAAGGGGAGCAAGGCGCTAGCTAGGCGAGCCGTCATTCATACGGGATGATCGCCGCGCCGATCAACCTACTCTAGCGCTATTCGGCGACACGCAAGTAGCGGATCAGGTTGCGGCCGGTGGGATCGCGCAGCGAGCGATAGTAATCGGCGCGCGATGGCGTGTCGGTGTGGCGGACGAGGTCGGTCACCGGCGTGTAGCTCAGCATGCGCCCGCCATCGGGCAACGCGGCGCAGACGAAGCGCAGCACTTCGCCGTTGCTGAGCTTGATGTTGATCGGAGTGGCGTCGCCGATCCTGACCATCTCCATGCGCACGGCGATGAAGGCGCTCAGTTCGTCCTCCGGCAGCTCGAAGGCACCCGTATCGCGGCCGTGATACATCAGCGCGATGAAGGGCGGCCGGCTCTCGGCCTTCTCGTCGGGCAGCGAGAAATAGTCGCGGAAGGCGCGGTTGATGAACTCGGCGCGGGTTTCTGCATCGAGCAAAACAATGCCGATGTCGACCTGGTCGAGCGCTGCCGACAGGCGCTCGGCCGTGGCGTAGTGCCGGCGCTCCAGCGCAAAGGCGTCGAGCAGGCGCTCGCGCATCAGCCCGGTGATCCCTGCGGTGGCGGCCGCCGTGATCGCCAGCAGGCCGAGCCGGACGAGATCGGTCGTGGTGTAGCCCGGCACGCTACCGTGGTTGAGGAAGAACAGCGCCGAGCCTATCACCGCGACGGTCGCACTGACCATGGCGGAGGCGAAGCCGGAGAGCGAGCCGGCAAAGGCAACGATGCAGACGAATAGCGGTGCGGGTGAGGGGACGGGAAGATAGCGATCGAGCAGGAGCGCCAGCAGCGCCGTCGCTGCCGTCAGCGCCGGACCGGGTATCGTACGCCATCCGAACCGCATGGCCTTCTCGCTTCCTGACGAGCTAACGCCAGGAGATTGGCCGATCGTTGCGTCGTTGCGATGTGATTTCGCTTGCGATGCTTAAGGCGTAACTGCGGCGGTGCGCAGAGCTTTCCACGGATTTTAAGCCAAATCGCCGCGTGTTTGACCGAGCGCGCTGCCCCGGTGTGTGCGCCTCACACCATCACCTGACCGTGCGCGGCCGGAATGTTCAGCGTCGAGGAACTCGTGTTCTTGCGCGTGCCGGCGAAAATCAACAGCGATGCCGCGACCAGGATGGCCGCGGTCAGGGTCACTGCAACGATGATCACCGGTGACTTCATCGATGTCCTGCTGCGATGCCGATCAACGCGGGGTCCGCACTGACCCGCGCCGGGTGGTGGCCGAGGATGAAACGCGGGTCAGCCCGCAAGCCCCATCGCCATGGTCCCCCGGGTCGTCAGCACCGTCAGGGCGACGATCAGGCACAGCGACAGCGCCGCGATCGCGAGCGAGGCCGCGACGGCGCCTGTCAGCCGGGAAGAGACGACGGGGGCAGGTCGCCCCTGAAAGCCCACCATGCCGGACTCCCGAATCATGGTCTAAATCCTTCAACGCGCGAGCGAATCACCCACGACGCAAATCAATGTCACAATTTCAACCGGCAACATTTGGGCGACGATCGCGCCGAAAATGGCGAGATCGTGGCAAAGGTTAACGTTGCGCCCGGTATTCTCGGCCCGCTCAGGCGCTCGCGGCGATGCTCGCGGGATCGTCGATATCGGCCGGCCGCCAGTCCATCGACACGAAGCCCGGCGCCTGCTCGACCCGCTTCAGCCAAGCCCGGATCGCCGGGAAGGTCGAGAGGTCGAAGTCGCAGCGGTCGGCAAGATGGGTGTAGCCGTAGAGCGCGATGTCGGCGACGGTGAGCTGGCGGGCGGCAAAATACTCGGCGGTCTTGAGGTGATTTTCCATCACCTGGAGCGCGCCATAGCCGCGCTCCATCCAGTCCTCCAGCGCGTGCGTCTGGAGGTCGCGGCCGCCCTTGACCAGCGACAACCAGAAATAGGCGGCGCCGATATTGGGCTCGAGCGCGTGCTGCTCGAAGAACATCCATTGCAGCGCTTCGGCGCGGTCGATGCGTTGCTCCGGCGCGAGCGGCGTGCCGCCGGCCACGTACCAGAGGATGGCGTTGGACTCGGCGAGGTAGCGATCGTCGCCGACCTCGAGCAGCGGCACCTGGCCGGAAGGATTTTTCGCAAGAAAATCCGGCGTGCGGCTCTCCCCGCGCAGAATGTCGATCTCGATTGCCTGGTAGGGCACGTTCAACAGCGCCAGCGCAAGGCGGACCTTGTAGCTGTTGCCGGAGCGTTGCATCGAATAGAGCTTGTACATTCGAGAGGTTCTGATCCGGTGACGGGAAGGCGCGCCGCTTGTTGCCCCGCAACGCGGCTAAACAATGATGCCGTTGCGAATCCGCCGCAAGGGCCGCGCGGTAGAAAAACTTGAAATCGCTACTGCACTGCAACGCCGCAAAAAATCATTTCAACACGACAGAACAATTCGCATCACGCTTGCGTCAGGCTGCGATCGCTGCGCGCCGGCGATGACATGCCGGCATCGAATGGTTGCGGTAACAGCCGCGCGATCGATCGAGGCTTGCCCCGCATCGTCAGGTAGCAGGCCTTGCGGAAACGGCAGCTTGCGGCTGAGTGAAGGGCAAATTGCTCGGAGGACAATCTTTGCCGGATATAAGCCATTTCGGCCGCAAAGTTTAGGAATATTGCGCAAATTCGGGGGCTCTTCGGCGCGGATCCGTAAACTTTTGCCGGATTGGGCCGAAGTTTCTTGCGATGCAGCGGCACCCGTCCTAGGGTGCTTTCATTCCCACAATCAGAGTCGTGTCGCCCAAGGGCTCACGACGCTCGCCAGGAGATGATGATGTCCTTCCTTGCCGCTGCGCTCGACCGTGTGAAGCCGTCCGCGACCATCGCGGTCACGGATAAAGCACGCGCGCTGAAAGCGGCGGGCCGCAACGTCATCGGCCTCGGTGCCGGCGAGCCCGACTTCGATACGCCCGCCAACATCAAGCTGGCCGCGATCCATGCCATCGAAGCCGGCAAGACCAAGTACACCGCGGTCGACGGCATCCCCGAGCTGAAGGAAGCGATCATCGCAAAGTTTCAGCGCGAGAACGGCATCAGCTACAAGCCGAACCAGGTGATCGTCGGCACCGGCGGCAAGCAGGTGCTCTACAACGCGCTGATGGCGACCATCAATCCGGGCGACGAGGTGATCATCCCGGCGCCCTATTGGGTCAGCTATCCCGAGATGGTCGCGCTCGCCGGCGGCGAGCCGGTGCCGGTGGTCTGCACCGCCGCGGCCGGCTTCAAGCTCCAGGCCGAAGCGCTCGAGCGCGCGATCACGCCGAAGACCAAATGGGTCATCCTCTGCTCGCCGTCGAACCCGACCGGCGCGGCCTACACCAAGGCCGAGCTGAAGGCGCTCACCGACGTGCTGGTCAAGCATCCGCACGTCTGGGTGATGACCGACGACATGTACGAGCACCTCGTCTATGACGACTTCCAGTTCACCACCGTCGCGCAGGTCGAGCCGAGCCTGTACGACCGCACGCTGACCGTGAACGGCGTCTCGAAAGCTTACTGCATGACCGGCTGGCGCATCGGCTATGCCGGCGGACCGGCGCAGCTCATCAAGGCGATGTCGACCATCCAGTCGCAGTCGACCTCGAACCCGTGCTCGATCGCACAGTGGGCCTCGGTGGAAGCGTTGAACGGTCCGCAGGATTTCATCCCCGCGAACAACAAGGTGTTCAAGGAGCGCCGCGACCTCGTGGTCTCCATGCTCAACCAGGCGAACGGTATCGAGTGTCCGCGCCCCGAGGGCGCATTCTACGTCTATCCGTCCTGCGCCGGCACGATCGGCAAGACCGCGCCGTCGGGCAAGGTGATCGGAAACGACGAGGCGTTCGTCACCGAGCTCCTCGAGAGTGAAGGCGTCGCGGTCGTGCAGGGCTCGGCCTTCGGCCTCGGTCCGGCCTTCCGCATCTCATACGCGACCAAGACCTCCGATCTCGAAGACGCCTGCAAGCGCATCCAGCGCTTCTGCGGCAACCTGCGGTAAGGCTGTCGCGACAGACATCGAAAAGGCCCGCTTCGCGCGGGCCTTTTTGTTTGTACTTCTCCCTGTGTGCGAGTCGGATGGACCGCTGCCTGGGTCAGCATCGTGCCTTGCCCCTCACCCGGATTGCTTCGCAGTCCGACCTCTCCCCGCAGAAGGGCGGGGAGAGGTCAAGGCGCGCTCGGCAGTCTTTACTATTTCCGATCGTGAGGGACGCACTGCTCGCGCACTCCCTCGCCCCGTTCTTACGGGGAGAGGGTGGGGTGAGGGGCTCTTTCCGCGCGTTCGGTTTTAGATGCGTCCGATCTGGCACCTGCAAGACTCTTGTGGCATAGACCATCGCGCGGCGTGTGCCGCGCTCTCTCTGCTCGTATTTCATTCATCGCCGGAGAAAATTCATGCGCCGTTCGTTCGTCATCGCCGGGCTTGCCGCCGCCAGCCTCGTTGCCTCGGTCGTGGGTGCCAGCGCGCAGCAGCGGATGGTGCGGGTCGGCGTGCTCGAATGCCGCGGCGGCGCCAGCATCGGCTTCGTGGTGGGATCGGTGACCAATCTCGGCTGCGTATTGCGGGCCGAAGGCGTGCCGGAGGATCGCTACGTCGCGACCATCCGCAAAGTCGGTCTCGACCTCGGCATCACCCAGGAGACAGCGCTGGCGTGGGGCGTGTTCGCGCCGGTCGATCGACTCGGGCCCGGCGATCTCTCGGGCAACTATGCCGGCGCGCAAGGCAGCGCGTCGGTCGGCGTCGGCTTGGGCGGCAACGTGCTGGTCGGCGGCTCCAACAATTCGATCGCGCTCCAGCCGCTCAGCGTGCAGGGCCAGGTCGGACTCAACATCGCAGCGGGCCTCGAAAGCCTGGAACTGCGGCCGGGCCGCTAACGGTCGACACGTTTCGGCGACGACGCACCGCAGCGACGTTTCGCGCTTGCCAAAACGAAGGGACGGGCAGAGCATCGACCTTTGCCGACCCAATCACGGGCCGAGCTCCACATGAAGGAGGCGGCGAATGGGACAAGACGTCAGAAGTCCCCGAGGTCCACGGTGCATTGCGCTTGTGGGCCCTTTCCAAAGCGGTAAAACCACTCTTCTCGAAGCGATTTTGGCACGAACGGGCGCAATCCCGCGTGCCGGCAGCGTCGACGCCGGTACTTCGGTGGGCGATGCCACGGCAGAGGCCCGACATCACAAGATGACCGTGGGCCTGACGGCTGCCTCCACGAGTTTCATGGGCGACAGCTACACCTTCCTCGATTGTCCGGGTTCCGTTGAGTTCGCCCACGACATGCGCGCGGCGCTGCCTGCGGTCGACGCAGCTGTCGTGGTCTGCGAAGCCGACGAGAAGAAGCTGCCGCAGCTTCAGATCATCCTGCGCGAGCTGGAGGAGATGAGGATTCCGCGCTTCCTGTTCCTCAACAAGATCGATCGCGCCAACAAGCGCATCCGGGAGACGCTCGAGACGTTGCAACCGGCCTCCCGCGTGCCGCTGGTGCTGCGCCAGATTCCGATCTGGAACGGCGAGCTGATCGAGGGCTTCGTCGATCTCGCGCTCGAGCGCGCCTTCGTCTATCGCGAGCACAAGGCCTCCGAGGTCATCGCGCTCGAAGGCGGCAATCTCGACCGCGAGAAGGAAGCCCGCTTCTCGATGCTGGAGAAGCTCGCCGACCACGATGACGCGCTGATGGAGCAACTGCTCGAAGACATCCAGCCGCCGCGCGATGCCGTGTTCGACGATCTCTCGCGCGAACTTCGCGAAGGCCTGATCTGCCCGGTGCTGCTCGGCGCTGCCGCGCGCGAAAATGGCGTGCTGCGCCTGATGAAGGCGCTGCGCCATGAGGCGCCCGGCATTGCCGAGACCGCCAAGCGGCTTGGCGCGCCTGATACGAAGGATGCGCTCGGCTATGTCTTCAAGACGCTGCATTCGCAGCATGGCGGAAAGCTGTCGCTGACGCGGTTGCTTGCCGGCCATCTCGATGACGGCGCCACGCTGCAATCCGCCTCGGGCGGCGCGGGGCGCATCTCCGGCATTCTCGCCGTCAACGGTGCCTATGATACCAAGCGCCCGTCGGCGGAGGTCGGCGACACGATCGCGCTCGGCAAGCTCGATCCGATCAAGACCGGCGATACGATCTCGACCGGCAAGACCCAGCCGTCTCAACTGATCGCGGTCGAGCCGACGCCGCCGGTGCTCGCGATATCGGTCGCGGCGGCCGACCGCAAGGATGACGTCAAGCTCGGCCAGGCGCTCGCCCGGCTGCACGAGGAGGATCCCTCGCTCGTCATCGTGATGAACCCCCAGACCCACGACACCGTGCTGTGGGGGCAGGGCGAGATGCACTTGCGCGTCGCCAGCGAGCGGCTGCGTGACCGCTTCGGCGTCAACGTCAAGTCTCATCCGCCGGCGATCGGGTACCAGGAGACAATCCGCAAGCCGATCGTCCAGCGCGGCCGGCACAAGAAGCAGTCCGGCGGCCACGGCCAGTTCGGCGACGTCGTGCTCGACATCAAGCCGCTGGCGCGCGGGGAGGGGTTCAGGTTCGCCGAGAAGGTGGTCGGTGGTGCGGTGCCCCGCAACTACATCCCGGCGGTGGAGGAAGGCGTCGTCGACGGCTTGACGCGCGGCCCGCTCGGCTTCCCCGTCACCGACGTGCAGGTGACGCTGACCGACGGCTCCTATCACAGCGTCGACTCCTCGGACCTCGCGTTCCGCACGGCGGCGCGGGTCGGGCTCAATGAAGGCCTGCCGCAGTGCCAGCCGGTGCTGCTGGAGCCGATCCATGTGGTCGAGATCGTCTGCCCGACGGACGCCACCGCCAAGATCAACGCGATCCTGTCGGCGCGGCGCGGCCAGATCCTCGGCTTCGATACCCGTGATGGCTGGAGCGGCTGGGACTCCGTGCGGGCCATGATGCCGGAGGCCGAGATCGGCGAGCTCATCGTCGAGCTGCGCTCGGCGACCGCCGGCTCCGGCAGCTTCACCCGCCAGTTCGACCACATGGCCGAGGTGACGGGGCGCGCCGCCGACCAGATCATCGCCGCGCATCGCGACGCGGCGTGACGGTGGCATCCAGCTTGACGGCCGGCCTCGAGGCCGGCCGTCGGCGCTTTGCTTCGCAAATCATTGGGCTTCGTGAACGTTCTCCAGTCTGACCGGCGGGCACGGTGGGGGCAGGATCCCGAACCCGTTGCTGTGGCCGGCGCTGGTGGCGGTTCGGTGGTCGCTGCGCTGGACCATGCCTGGATCAGCCTCGCCGCGGGCTGGTTTGCCGCCGGCGCTGCGCTGGCGCTCGGGACGGCGGTAGCGCCGATGCTGCGACGCTCGCGTGCTTGACAGCGCGGGCCGGACGCGAAATCTCTCGCCCGAGAAACTCCCGGGAGGGACCGTTGCGAACCTGCGCCTTCGAGGAAAACCGTGTCTAAGACACCCGTAGCCTGCCTGATCGGATGGCCGGCGGCGCATTCGCGCTCACCGCTGATCCATCGCTATTGGCTTCGCACGCTCGGCATCGATGGCGGTTATGTGATCGAGGCGGTGCCGCCGGAGGACCTGCGCGACTTCGTGCTGCGGCTGTCGTTGCACGGTTTCGTCGGCGCCAACGTCACGATCCCGCACAAGGAAGACGTGCTCGCGCTCTCGACACCGGATGCGCGCGCCAAGGCGATCGGTGCCGCCAACACGCTGTGGCTCGCCGGAAGCGAGCTGCATTCGACCAACACCGACGTCGAAGGATTCATCAACAATCTCGACGCCAGCGCACCGGGGTGGGATGCGGCCGAGGAGGCGCTGGTGCTGGGGGCCGGCGGCTCGTCGCGCGCTGTCGTGTTCGGCCTGCTCGAACGCGGCGTCAGCCGCGTCCATCTTGCCAACCGCTCCATTGCGCGGGCCGAGGCACTGGCGACGGCGTTCGGTTCGCGCGTGCAGCCGATGGCGTGGGACGCGATCGGTGACGTGCTGCCGCGGGCAAGGCTGCTCGTCAACACGACCTCGCTCGGCATGCGCGGCCAGCCGGCGCTCGAACTCGACATCGCGCGCCTGCCGCAACAGGCCGTCGTTGCCGACCTCGTCTATGTTCCGCTGATCACGCCAGTGCTTGCGGCAGCGCAGGCGCGCGGGCTGAGGACCGCCGACGGGCTCGGCATGCTCTTGCACCAGGCGGTACGCGGGTTCGAGCTGTGGTTCGGCAAGCGGCCGCAGGTGACGGCAGAGCTGCGCGCGCTGGTCGAAGCCGATCTCACAAAATCTTGAGAGAATAGGGCACCGCCTCCGGGGTCTTGTCCTCGTGGGACAATCGGAGACTGTCATGCCTGTTCAACGTGCAACTTTCACACGTCCGCTCGTCGCTGTCGCGATGGTGGGCCTATCCACGCTCTATGCCGTCGCGCAGCAGGCGCCTGTGCCGACGCGGGTGCGCGGAACGATCGAAAAAGTCGACGGCGATCTGCTGTCGGTGAAGTCACGCAGCGGTGAGGACGTCCGGCTGCATATTGCATCCGATCTTCGCGTCGCGGGGATCACCAGGATCGCACTCTCCGACATCAAGGTCGGCTCCTTCGTCGGAGCGACCACCGTGCCGGGACCGGACGGTGGCCAGAACGCCGTCGAGGTTCACGTCTTTCCGGAAAGCATGCGCGGCACCGGCGAAGGTTCGCGGCCCTACGATTTGCGGCCGAATTCCAGCATGACCAATGCGACCGTGGCCGAGAGCGTGGTCGGCAATGACGGTCACACGCTGCTCGTCAAATACAAGGACGGCGAGAAGAAGGTGTTCGTCTCCTCGGAGACGCCGGTCGTCACCTACGTGCCCGGTGAGAAATCGGATCTGAAAGAGGGCGCCAAGATCATCGCCTTCGTCAAGCAGCTAGCGGACGGGTCCTTCGAGACCAGCCGCATCAGCGTCGGTCGCGACGGCCTGACGCCGCCGATGTGAGGCGCTCCCGATCGCGCGGATCGATTTTCGTGATCGCAACAAAGCGCAGGACAATGGAATAGGCATCCAGGTTCGGGGTTGCGATGATTGACCGGCGCAACCGCTCTGGAGGGACAGACCATGCAGGAACTGAACGCCCGGAGGCCACGCCCGCTCGTGGCCTCGCTCGCCACACTTGTCATTGTGTCGTCTGCCATTCTGTCTTCGATCGCGTCGGCGCAGCAGGCGCCGACGGTCCGTATCCGCGGGACCATCGAGGCCGTCGATGGCAACATGCTCGGCATCAGGACTCGCGAAGGCAGCGACGTGAAGGTGCGCATGACCGACAACGTGGCCGTATTCGCCGTCGTGAAGACCGCGTTGTCGGAGATCAAGGAGGGCTCCTATATCGGCGTCACGGGCATGCCCGAGCCCGACGGGTCGCAGCGGGCCATTGCCGTGCACATCTTCCCGGAGAACCAGCGCGGCGCGGCCGAAGGTTTCCGTCCCTGGGATGCGCGCGCCAACTCGACCATGACGAATGCGACCGTGGCCGAGACGGTCAAGGGCACCGACGGCCAGAACATCCTGCTCAAATACAAGGACGGCGAGAAGAAGATCGTGGTGCCGCCGGATACGCCGATCGTCACCTTCGTCGCCAGCGACAAATCCGAGGTGAAGCCGGGCGCCAAGCTCATCATCTTCGGCGCGGCCAAGAAGGAGGACGGTTCGCTCGAAGCGGGCCGTGTCAATGTAGGCCGCGACGGAGTGACGCCGCCGATGTGACTGCCGGCGTCATTTTCCGGGGCGGCAAGGCTCGTCGTCCGGGTTTGGGCTCCAGGGAGCCGTCAAGGCCTTCGGGCGAGCCGCGCCCGCTCGCCCCCAGACGGGCGCGCCGGCAGCCTTGCGCGCTGTCGGGCCCGGTCCATTTTGGCTGAAACCACCCTTCCTCCCGCGCGGGCCGTCGTATATCAGAGATTTGCCATCGAACCTGCCGATAATGCTCGGGAGCCAATTGCGATGGCGACAGTTATTTGGTCCAAAGATCGCAATCTGACCTTAAGTCGACGCTGAGCGCAGACGACTATTTCAACCGGGGTACGCATGGCAAATCGATTGACGACGGCGCAATCCACTCTGGCGATGCGACGTTGGCGGCCTGCCGGCCTTGTGGCGATCGCGGCGATGGCCGCGTTGACGGCGCTGACCACCGACGCCGCCGCGGCCAAGCAGGCGCGCCCCGCGCCCGAAGCGGTTGCGCCGCGCACGGCTGGCGAGCCGATCATGGCGATCGTGTCGATCAAGGGCCAGCAGGTCACTTTCTACGACGCCGACGGCTGGATCCTGCGCGCGCCGGTGTCGACCGGCACGACGGGACGCGAAACACCGGCGGGCGTCTTCGCCGTCATCGAGAAGGACAAGGATCACCACTCGACCATGTATGACGATGCCTGGATGCCGAACATGCAGCGCATTACCTGGAACGGCATCGCACTGCATGGCGGGCCGCTGCCCGGCTATGCGGCCTCGCACGGCTGCGTGCGGATGCCCTATGGCTTTGCGGAGAATCTGTTCGACAAGACGAACATCGGGATGCGGGTGATCATCTCGCCGAACGACGCCGCACCGGTCGATTTCTCTCATCCGGCGCTGTTCGTGCCCAAGAAGGAGGCCATTGCTGCGGCCCCGGCGCGGGCCGAGACGCTTTCCCGCGAGGCGGAGGAGGCCACCCGCGCAGCCGATGAGACGAAGAAAGCCGCCGCGACGACGGCACGCGAGGCCGCATCGCTCCCCGCGTCGCTGCGCAATCTGGAACGGCTCAAGAAGAGCGCTGATGCCGAGCTCGCTTACGCCGAGAAGGTGCTGGCCGCAGCGAAGACGGATCAGGCCAAAGCGCGGGCCGAGGAGCTGAAGCAAAAAGCCGCCACCAAGGCTGCTGACGCGGCAACGCAGCTCGACACCGCCAAGACGAATGCGCAGCCGAAGCGCGACGCCGCCGCTGCTGCCAAAGACGCCGCCAAGGCGGCCGCGACCAGGAAGACCGACGCCGTCAAGGCGGCGACCGAGGCGAGGCTCGCGCTCGAGCCGGTCTCGGTCTACATCAGCCGCGCGACGCAGAAGCTTTACGTGCGCCGCAATACGCACAAGCCGGCGCCGGACGGCGGTGGCGAGGTCTTTGATACGAGCATCGAGGTTCCCGTTACGATCCGCAATCCCGACAGGCCGATCGGCACGCATGTGTTCACGGCGATGGCGAAGAGCGATGCCGGCCTGCGCTGGACCGTGGTCTCGATCGACAACGCAGACGACGCCAAGGACGCGCTTGACCGCGTCACCATCCCGCAGGACCTGCTCGACCGCATCGCGCCGACCGCAGTGCCGCGATCCTCGATCATCATCTCTGACGAGCCGCTGAGCAGCGAAACCAACTATCGCACCGAGTTCGTTGCGGTGCTGAACAACCAGCCGCAGGGCGGCTTCATCACGCGCCGGCCCACGGCCCCCGATCTCGTTGCGAGCGATGACAGCTGGGACAACGGCGGCTTCGGCTTCTTCTTCCAGCGCAATCCCAACCCGCAGCCCGGCAATCTGCGCCGGCGCGGCGGCGGCCAGTACTGGCAGCCGCAACAGGGCTGGTGGTAAGACGCGGTACGTCGCGCGCGGGCCGTCTTAGACCGCGATGATGTGGTCGTCGATCTCGTCCACCCTGTTGACGCCGCACAGACCCATGGTCGTCAGCAGCTCCTTCTGGATGATGTCGATCGCCTTGGCGACGCCGGCCTGACCGCCGGCGCCCAGCCCGTAAGCATAAGCGCGGCCGATCATGCAGGATTTTGCGCCGAGCGCGAGCGCGCGCATCACGTCCTGGCCGGAACGGATGCCGCCGTCGAACATGATCTCCATCTTGTCGCCGACCGCATCCGCGATCTCGGGCAGCACCTCGATCGACGACGGCGCGCCGTCGAGCTGCCGGCCGCCATGGTTGGAGACGACCAGGGCCTGCGCGCCGGTCTTTGCGGCCTCCTCGGCATCCTCGACGTCGAGGATGCCCTTGATGACGAGCTTGCCCGGCCAGATGCTGCGGACCCACTCGACGTCCTTCCAGTTCAGCGATGTGTCGAACTGCGAGGCGGTCCATTCTGCCAGACGATTGAGATCCTCGGTGTTCTTCACGTGACCGGCGATGTTGCCGAAGGTGCGGCGCTTGCCGCGCAGCACACCGGAGACCCAGGTCGGCTTGGTGGCGAAATCGATGAGCTTCGACAGCGACCATTCGGGCGGCACCGTCATGCCGTTCTTGATGTCGGCATGGCGCTGCCCGATCACCTGGAGGTCGACGGTGAGCACCAGCGCGCTGCACTTGGCGGCCATCGCGCGCTGGATCAAGTCCTTGATGAAGCCGCGATCCTTCATCACGTAGAGCTGGAACCAGAACGGCTTCTCGACATTGGCGGCGATGTCCTCGATCGAGCAGATCGACATCGTCGACTGCGTGAACGGGATGCCCGCGGCCTGTGCGGCGCGGCAGGCGTGGATCTCGCCGTCGCCGTGCTGCATGCCGAGCAGCCCGACCGGCGCGAGAACCAGCGGCATGGTCGATGGCTCGCCGAGGATCGTGGTCGAGGTGTCGCGTTTGGAGACGTCGACCAGGATGCGCTGACGGAACTTGATCTGCTGGAGATCGTCGCGATTGGCGCGCAGCGTTTCCTCGGCATAGGAGCCGCGGTCGCAATAGTCGAAGAACGCTTTCGGCACGCGCCGCTTGTGCAGCGCACGTAGGTCTTCAATGCAGGTGATATGCTTCATGACGTTCCCCGGCCCGTCCTTGCGTCGACGGATTTAGGGGTCATCTAGCATGGTTGAGTGCACAGCCAAATCGTTTGCGAAGAGGCAGCCATGACCAGACCGCAACCCGCGCCGAAATCCACCAAGGCCGAAGAGAAGCATCGCCTCGACGAGGCGCTCGAGGAGGGTCTCGAAGAGACCTTTCCGGCCTCCGATCCCGTCAACGTCACCCAGCCTCCGCCGACCCGCGGCGATCGGCACATCAAGCGCGCCGAATAGGCGCAAGGTTCCAATGGTTCGAGGCCGTTTGGCGAGAGTTCCAATATTAACAAAGGGTTACCGGTTCGGTCGGGTGCCGGGTTCCGTAATGATTCATCATATTTCTTGAAGCCAACTTAGCTGCAATGGCATTATAAGACACCGGCGCAATCAGGGATGCGGTGCCTTCGATGGCATCCGGTGGTTGTATTGGGGATTCCCGGTTGCCGCGTGGGGGAGTCTTATGAGCCGCAAATATTTTGGGACCGACGGGATACGAGGCCGCGCCAACGGACTGATCACGCCGGAGCTCGCGCTCAAGGTCGGCCAGGCCGCCGGCCTTGCGTTTCAGCGCGGCGATCATCGCCACCGGGTCGTGATCGGCAAGGACACCCGTCTGTCCGGCTACATGATCGAATATGCGATGGTCGCGGGCTTCACTTCCGTCGGCATGGACGTGCTGCTGGTCGGCCCGATGCCGACGCCGGCGGTCGCGATGCTGACCAAGTCGATGCGCGCCGATCTCGGCGTCATGATCTCGGCTTCGCACAATCTGTTCGAGGACAACGGCATCAAGCTGTTCGGTCCGCAGGGGTTCAAGCTGTCCGATGACGTCGAGAGGCAGATCGAGCAGCTACTCGACGAGTCCCTCGACAAGAAGCTCGCACAAAGTGCGAGCCTGGGCCGGGCCCGCCGCATCGACGGCGTGCATGACCGTTACATCGAATTCGCCAAGCGCACGCTGCCGCGCGATCTGTCGCTCGACGGGCTGCGCGTCGTGGTCGATTGCGCCAACGGCGCTGCCTACAAGGTGGTGCCGGAAGCGCTGTGGGAGTTGGGCGCCGACGTCGTGCCGATCGGCGTCGAGCCCGACGGCTTCAACATCAACAAGGAATGTGGCTCGACCTCGCCGGAAGCGCTGTCGAAGAAGGTGCGCGAGATGCGCGCCGACATCGGCATCGCGCTCGACGGTGATGCCGACCGCGTGATCCTGGTCGACGAGCGCGGCCACATCGTCGATGGCGACCAGCTGCTCGCGGTGATCGCCCAGAGCTGGAAGGAAGACGGACGGCTGGCGCGACCCGGCATCGTCGCGACCGTGATGTCCAATCTCGGGCTCGAACGTTTCCTGAAAGGGCAGGGGCTCGATCTCGTGCGCACGCCGGTCGGCGACCGCTACGTGCTCGAGCAGATGCTGAGCGGCGGCTACAATCTCGGTGGCGAGCAGTCCGGCCACATCATCCTGTCCGACTACGCGACGACCGGCGACGGCTTCGTTGCCGCCTTGCAGGTGCTGGCGGTGGTGCAGAAGCTGCGCCGTCCGGTCTCCGAGGTCTGCCATCGCTTCGATCCGCTGCCGCAGATCCTGAAGAACGTCCGCTACAAGAGCGGCAAGCCGCTCGACGACAACGACGTGAAGTCGGCGATCTCGGACGGCGAGAAGCGGCTCAATGGCCACGGCCGGCTGCTGATCCGCTCCTCCGGCACCGAGCCCGTGATCCGCGTGATGGGCGAGGGCGAGGACCGCATCCTGGTCGAGGAAGTCGTCGACACCATCGTCTCCGCGCTCGGACAGGCTGCGGCGTAAGCTCTTCCTTCTCCCCTTGTTGTGGGAGAAGGTGGCGCGAAGCTGAGGGGTCTCCATCCGCGACCACAGCATCGTAGGGTGGGCAAAGCGAAGCGTGCCCACCGCTTTTATTGCGCTGTTGGATCGATGGTGGGCACGGCGCAAGTGCGCCTTTGCCCACCCTACGATTTCTCCCGCAAGGCGAGAGGGTAAGACACACGCATCCCAGCCATTTGCGATTGGCGGTGGTTCCGCCGCCCCGTGCATCGTAACTAGCGGATGCGGCGGTTCGCCGCGCCTGCCGGGATGCTCCATTGAACAAGCCAGTCGTCGTCTCAAAGGAAACGCTGACCGAGCCCGTCGTCGTTGCTGACGTCGCGCCCGCCGCTGCGAAGGGCGCAGGGCCGGCCTATGTCGTGCTCGCCGGCATCAGCTTCTCGCATTTCCTCAACGACACCATGCAGTCGTTGATCGCATCGGTCTATCCGATCCTGAAGGACACCTACGCGCTCGACTTCGCGCAGATCGGCATGATCACGCTGGCCTTCCAGTTCACGGCCTCGCTGCTCCAGCCGGTGGTCGGGCACTATACCGACAAGAAGGCGCAGCCTTACTCGCTGTCGACCGGCATGGCCTCAACCTTCTTCGGCCTGTTGCTGCTCAGCGCCGCGCATCAGTATCTCACCATCCTGGTTGCGGCCGCGCTGGTTGGCCTCGGCTCGGCGGTGTTTCATCCGGAGTCGGCGCGCATCGCGCGGCTCGCCTCCGGCGGCCGCTACGGCTTTGCGCAATCGGTGTTCCAGCTCGGCGGCAGTTTCGGCACGTCGATGGGCCCGGTGCTGGCGGCGCTGATCGTGGTGCCGTTCGGGCAGGGCAGCATTGCCTGGTTCTCCTCGATCGCGTTTCTCGCGATTGTCATCCTCTGGCGCATCGGCCGCTGGTACGCGCCGCAGATCACGACGAAGAAGGAAAAGCCGATCCATGCGCATCCCGACGGGCCGAGCTCGCGGCGGGTCGCGATCGCGCTTCTGGTGCTGGTGGCGCTGCTGTTTTCCAAGCAGCTCTACGTCTCGAGCCTGTCGAGCTACTACATCTTCTATTTGATCGATCGCTTCGGCGTGTCGACGCAGGCAGCGCAAATGTACCTCTTCATCTTCCTCGCAGCGAATGCGGTCGGCGCGTTTCTCGGCGGACCGCTCGGGGATCGCTTCGGCCGCAAGATCGTGATCTGGATCTCGATCGTCGGCGCGCTGCCGTTCACGCTGGCGCTGCCCTATGCCGGGCTCTACGCGAGCGCCGTGCTCACCGTGTTCATCGGCCTGATCATCTCCTCGACCACATCCTCGATCATCGTGTTCGCGCAGGAGCTGGTGCCGCACCGCTTCGGGATGATCTCGGGCGTGTTCTTCGGCGTGGCCTTCGGCATCGGTGGCCTTGGTGCGGCCGTGCTCGGCAAGCTCGCCGACCACACCTCGATCGAGTTCGTCTATCAGGTCTGCGCCTATCTGCCGGCGATCGGCCTGCTGGCGGTGTTCCTGCCAAAACTGCCGCAGCACGCGCGTTAATTCGACCTCTCGCAGGCCGCGGCGCCTTCATACATCGTTAGCGATTGTGAACAGCGACGCCTCATTTTTGCAACGCTGCGGCCGCGCGCGCGTGTGCGGTGAGAAAATATCAACCTTAAAAATTAGGGTTAAGCGGCGCTTAAGCATTTAGTGCCATCGTCCGCCCGTGAGTTTTCAGAACGTGAGGCTTCCGTATTTTGCCTCACCGGCCAAAAGGACGAAGCCAATGCGTAGCGTTAAGTCTTTCCTTGCCGCGGGTGCGGCAACTTTGATCTCGTCGATGGCATTCGCCGCCGACATGCCGATCGCAGCGCCGCCCCCCATGTACGCGCCGCCGGCTCCGCCCGCCGACTTCGGAGGCTGGTATCTGCGCGGCGATATCGGCTTCAGCAACCAGCGCGTTGACCGGGTGCTCGACACCAACGCCGCCGCCTACAACAACGTGAACGTTGCACAGACTGGCAGCTTCAGCAGTGGCGGCATCTTCGACCTCGGCGCTGGCTATCGCTTCAACAGCTGGTTCCGCGCCGACATCACCGGCCAGTATCGCGGCAAGACGACCTTCACGGGCCTCGACGTCGTGACCGGCACAGGCCCGGCCGCCGGTTTCGTCGGCACCAACAGCTACACCGCAACCAAGTCGGAACTGCTCTTCCTTGCCAACGCCTACGTCGATCTCGGCACCTGGTGGTGCATCACTCCGTTCATCGGCGCGGGCGTCGGCACGGCGCGCGTCACGGTCGGCGACTTCACCGACTCCGGTGACAGCATGAGCGGCGGCATTCAGAGCCGCAGCCTGAACTATGCCGGCGCTGCCTCGAAGTGGAACTTCGCCTGGGCTGCGCATGCCGGTCTTGCCTACAAGGTCAATCCGAGCCTCACCCTCGAACTGGCCTACAGCTACGTCGACATGGGCAGCGGCATCACTGGTGCCAGCTACTCGTTCGACGGCGTAACCAACACGACGCACGCGCCGTTCCAGTTCAAGGACATCACCTCGCACGACGTGAAGCTCGGCGTGCGCTGGAATCTCGACAGCCCGCCGATCTACGCGCCGCCGCCGCTGGTCACCAAGGGCTGATCGCAGCCCCCATCGGTTAAGACGTCTTAACGGCGCGGGATCATCCCGCGCCGTTTTGCTTTGCGCAAAATTCATGGCCAGATCGTGCCGAAATCGCGCAACGCAACCATTGGTTAAGGTTAACGGGCCATGATCATCCGCGACAAGTTCGAGTTCGATGGAGCGTTGCGATGCGTAGGCTTTTGTGGGCAGCGGCGATGTGGAGCGTGGTGTCCGCCGCGCAGGCCGCCGATATGCCGGATCTCCCGATCCTGCGCGGCAGCTTGAGCGATGGCCTCAGCCGGTCGAGCGTCAACTGGCAGGGCTTCTATGTCGGCGGCCAGGGCGGCTACGGCTCGTCGGACGAGAATTTCAGCGGGTCGAACTCCACCCTGCTCGCTGCGCTGCTTGACCACAACGTCATCCAGGAGATGGATGTCGCCAACTGGAATCTCGGGCTCGGCAAGCACTCGAGCCGCTCCGGCGGCTACGGCGTCTTCTTCGGATACAATGGGCAGTGGGAAGA
Source organism: Bradyrhizobium sp. CCGUVB1N3 (assembly GCF_024199925.1). Classification (NCBI taxonomy): domain Bacteria; kingdom Pseudomonadati; phylum Pseudomonadota; class Alphaproteobacteria; order Hyphomicrobiales; family Nitrobacteraceae; genus Bradyrhizobium; species Bradyrhizobium sp. CCGUVB1N3. Next base: position 4,402,554 of record NZ_JANADR010000001.1, on the reverse strand, counting down.
CGTTGTTCTGGGTCTTGAGGTCAGCTACCTGCACGGCTCGTTCGGCGGCTCGTCCAGCGCGTTCAAGGAGCTCGTCAGCGGCAGCGCGCTCTCCGACGGCAACTTCCACGATGTCGCCGTGACGTCGTCCGCCTCGATCTCGATCAAGGACATGGCGACGTTCCGCGGCCGCGCCGCCTATGCCTGGGGGTGCTTCCTGCCCTACATGTTCGGCGGCTTCGCGCTCGGCAATGCCGACATCACGCGCTCGGTCACCGTCAATGACGCGATCGCCTCGGCACAGACGGGGCCCTTCACCGCACTCACGCCGCTGAGCGCGACGGACGCCATGCACAACCACCTGATCTACGGCTACACGGGCGGCCTTGGTGTTGACGTGAACCTCACGGGCGGTCTCTTCATGCGCGCCGAGTGGGAATATATCCGCTTCACCAGCCAGGTCGACACCAGCATCAACACCGTCCGCGCCGGTCTCGGCTACAAGTTCTGAGCACTGCGCTTAACGCCGGTTGACAGGACCGCGCCGCCCTGATGCTTTTGTCGCAGCGATGGGAGCAGCGGCGATGAAGATCTACGGCGATATGAACTCCGGCAATTGCCTGAAGGTGAAGTGGGTCTGCGACAGGCTCAAGCTGCCGTATCAGTGGGTCGAGATCGATACGCGCAAGGGCGAGACACGCACGCCGCAATTCCTGAGGATGAACGGCGCTGGCCAGGTGCCGACCATCGCGTTCGACGACGGCCGCACGCTGGCGCAGTCCAATGCGATCATCCGCTATCTCGCCCGCGACAGCGACCTCGTTCCGCGCGATGTCTTTGCTGCCGCCAAGATGGACGAATGGCTGTTCTGGGAGCAGTACAGCCACGAGCCTTATGTCGCGGTGTGCCGTTTCCAGATGGTCTATCTCGGCAAGGACGTCTCCGAGCTCGACCCGGAGAAGGTCAAGCGCGGCTATGCGGCGCTTGACCGCATGGAGCAGCATCTCGCCACCAGCCGCTGCTTCGTCGGCGAGGCCACCTCGCTCGCCGACGTCTCGCTGCTGGCTTATACCCGCCTCGCCCATGAAGGCGGTTTTGATCTCGGCCGCCATGTTGCCATCAGCCGGTGGATTGCGGAGACCGAGAACTATCTTGGTCTTCCGCCGGCGCGCTGAGCTCGGAGCCCGTCATGACCGCCGATATCATCTCGATCCGCCGCGCCCGCCGCGAGGACGTGGCCGCGATCGTCGCGATGCTCGCCGACGATCATCTCGGCCGCGCACGCGAGCGCCTGGAGGAGCCGCTGCCGGAGTCCTATTTGGGGGCGTTCGATGCGGTCGACAAAAATCCCGGTCTGACGCTCGTCGTCGCGGTGGACGGTACGGGCAGGGTGGTCGGCTGCCTGCAACTCGCCATCCTGCCGGGCCTGAGCTCGCAGGGCGGTTCGCGTGGTCTCCTGGAAGACGTGCGCGTCGCCTCTGACTGCCGCAGCCGCGGCATCGGTGAGCAGCTCGTGCAATGGGCCGTGGCCGAAGCTCGCGCGAAGGGCTGCAATCTGGTCGAGTTGCTGACGCATCAGAGCCGCACCGATGCGCAACGCTTCTACAAGCGGCTCGGATTCACAGCGAGCCATGTCGGCATGACTGTCCGCTTTTGACGCACATTCAGCGCGGCCGTTGCATCGTCTGCAAAATCCGCCTGCGCATCCGTTTCGGTTAAGGGCTGATAAACTAACGGACGTTCGTTCATGTTCGTTGGGGAACGATCGGTGCTAGGTTGCGTCAGACACCGGGCTCGGTCGGTTCGGGGATTTCGATGACAAGCTATTCATTCATCAAGGTCGGCAACGATTACGTTGTGCAGGCCGACGACAAACGCATTTTGAAGGTCGCCAGCCGTCGCCGAGCTGCGCAATTGATCAGCGAGGCGACGGGCCTGTTGAATGCCGCCGCCGCTGTGGACGCTCCCGAGAAGACGGCGGAAACGGCATCACTCCACCGTGAGACGCCTAAACTTCCTTGACGATTCTGCCCGTTTCCCGTATTAGCCGCCGCGGGACACCTCCCCCCAACGGGAGGCTTACTATCTGGAAGGGTAGATCATGACTGCAGCGAAGCCCGCTTCGCGGCCCCTCGTGCCGCATTTCTCCTCCGGCCCCTGTGCCAAGCGCCCCGGCTGGACCGCCCAAAATCTCAAAGACGCAGCTCTCGGCCGTTCGCATCGCGCGAAGATCGGCAAGACCAAGCTCAAGCTCGCGATCGATCTGACGCGCGAAGTGCTTGAGGTGCCGGCCGATTATCGCATCGGCATCGTTCCGGCGTCCGATACCGGCGCGGTCGAGATGGCGCTGTGGTCGCTACTTGGTGCACGGCCCGTCACCACGCTCGCGTGGGAATCCTTCGGCGAAGGCTGGGTCAGCGATATCGTCAAGGAATTGAAGCTCAAGGACGTCACCAAGCTCAACGCGGCTTACGGTGAAATCCCGGATCTTTCGAAGGTCGATCAGAACAGCGACGTCGTCTTCACCTGGAACGGCACCACCTCCGGTGTGCGCGTGCCGAACGCCGACTGGATCAGCGCGACCCGCGAAGGCCTGACCATCTGCGACGCCACCTCGGCCGCGTTCGCGCAGCCGCTGGATTGGCCCAAGCTCGACGTCGTCACCTTCTCCTGGCAGAAGGCGCTCGGCGGCGAGGCCGCGCACGGCATGCTGATCCTCTCGCCCCGCGCGGTGGAACGTCTCGAGACCTACAAGCCGGCCTGGCCGTTGCCGAAGATTTTCCGCATGACCAAGGGCGGCAAGATCAACGAAGGCATTTTCGTCGGCGAGACCATCAACACGCCGTCGATGCTCTGCGTCGAGGACTATCTCGATGCGCTGAACTGGGCGAAGTCGATCGGCGGCCTGAAGGCGCTGATCGCGCGTGCCGACGCCAACACCAAGGTGCTGGCCGACTGGAAGGCGAAGACGCCCTGGATCGATTTCCTGGCGAAGGATGCGGCGATCCGTTCCAACACGTCGGTGTGCCTGAAGTTCACCGATCCCGCGATCACCTCGCTTTCGGCGGACGCGCAGGCCGACTTCAGCAAGAAGCTGGTTGCTCTCGTCGAGAAGGAAGGCGCAGGCTTCGACTTCGCGTATTACCGCGACGCGCCCGCGGGTCTGCGGATCTGGTGCGGCGCCACGGTGGAAGCGAAGGACGTCGAGCTCCTGACGGAGTGGATCGACTGGGCCTTTGCCGAGACCAAGGCCGCGCTGCCCAAGGCAGCGTAAGCATCTCAACCCGATCATCGTCATGGCCGGATTTGATCCGGCCATCCATCGCTCAAGAGAGATGGTCCCGCGGGTGAGCCCGCGGGCGACACTCCGTAAATGCAGCTCGCACCACGGATCATGCCCATGACCAAACCGAAAGTTCTCATTTCCGACGCGCTCTCGCCCGCCGCCGTGCAGATCTTCAAGGACCGCGGCGTCGAGGTCGACTTCCAGCCCAACCTCGGCAAGGACAAGGACAAGCTGGCCGAGATCATCGGCAATTATGACGGCCTTGCGATCCGTTCGGCGACCAAGGCGACCGCCAAGATCATCGAGAAGGCGACCAACCTGAAGGTGATCGGCCGCGCCGGCATCGGCGTCGACAACGTCGAGATCCCGGCGGCCACCGCCAAGGGCATCATCGTGATGAACACGCCGTTCGGCAATTCCATCACGACCGCCGAGCACGCCGTCACCCTGATGCTGGCACTGGCGCGCGAAATTCCGCAGGCCGACGCCTCCACCCAGTCCGGCAAGTGGGAGAAGAACCGCTTCATGGGCGTCGAGATCACCGGCAAGGTGCTAGGGGTGATCGGCTGCGGTAATATCGGCTCGATCGTCTGCGACCGTGCGCTTGGCCTGCGCATGAAGGTCGTCGCCTTCGATCCCTTCCTGTCGCCGGAGCGCGCCAAGGATATCGGCGTCGAGAAGGTCGATCTCGATGACCTGTTCAAGCGCGCCGATTTCATCACCCTGCATACCCCGCTCACCGAGAAGACCAAGAACATCATCGACGCGGCCGCGATCGCCAAGATGAAGATGGGCGTGCGCCTGATCAACTGCGCCCGCGGCGGTCTGGTCGACGAGCAGGCGGTGGTGGATGCGCTGAACGCCAAGCACATTGCGGGTGCTGCCTTCGACGTCTTCATCGAGGAGCCCGCGACCTCGAACGTGCTGTTCGGACATCCCAACGTGATCTGCACGCCGCATCTCGGCGCCTCCACCACCGAGGCGCAGGAGAACGTCGCGCTTCAGGTCGCCGAGCAGATGTCGGACTATCTGTTGTCCGGCGCGATCTCCAACGCCATCAACTTCCCCTCGATCACCGCCGAAGAAGCGCCGAAGCTGAAGCCGTTCATCGCGCTCGCCGAGAAGCTCGGCTCCTTCGCCGGCCAACTCACCGAGACCGGCATCTCGAAGATCACGATCACCTATGAGGGCCATGTTGCCGAGATGAAGATCAAGGCGCTGACCTCCGCCGTGCTGTCCGGCCTGTTGCGGCCGATGCTGGGTGATGTCAACGTGGTGTCCGCGCCTGTCGTCGCCAAGGAGCGCGGCATGGTGGTGGATGAAGTGACCCGCGCCGCGCAGAGCGACTATGAAAGCCTCATCACAGTGACGGTCGCGACGGAGCGCCAGGAGCGCTCGGTCTCCGGCACCGTCTATCACGACGGCAAGCCGCGGCTGGTCGACATCAAGGGCATCCGCGTCGATGCCGAGTTCGGCAAGTCGATGATCTACGTCACCAACGAGGACAAGCCGGGCTTCATCGGCAAGTTCGCAAGCCTCCTGGGCGATGCCAAGATCAACATCGCAACCTTCCATCTCGGCCGTGTCGAGCAGGGCGGCGATGCCATAGCGCTCGTCGAGGTCGACGGTGCGGTGCCGGCGGAGCTGCTCGCCAAGGTGCAGGCGCTGCCACAGGTCAAGCAGGCGAAGGCGCTGACGTTCTGAGCCGACACGCGCTGGCTCTGTTCACCTCTCCCGGAGGGAGAGGTCGGATTTCGAGCGTCGCAAGAAATCCGGGTGAGGGCTTCAGGTCTATCGATGGACCGTAACCCCTCACCCGGCGCTACGCGCCGACCTCTCCCAAGGGAGAGGTGACTTCCGCTGCCGCAGCGTCAGCGGTCGAACCCGTAGACTTGGCCGGATTGTCGACCAGGATCGCGTCGCGGGTCTTTTGAGTGCCAGCCCACACCCCGAGCAGGTCGAACAGCTCGGCGTCGTCGGGCTTGTGCTTCTCGGTGACGTGGGGCCAATCGCTGCCCCAGACCAGCCGCTCGGGCGCCTGCTTTACGAACGCCTGCGCTATCCGCGTCGCGTCGGCATAGGGCGGGCCTTGCTCGGTGTTGAGATAGGCGCCGGCGAGTTTCACCCAGGCGTTGCCTTTTCCAACGAGATCCACGATGACGCGGAAAGCCGGATGCTCCGGTCCCTGCTTCGGCGGCAGCCGTCCCATGTGATCGAACACGATCGGGCAGGGCAGGCGGCCGAGCATTGCCGACGTCTCGACGATCTGATCGCCGGACATGTGAAGCTGCACATGCCAGCCGAGATCGGCGATGCGTTTGGCCAGCGGCTCGATCATGTCGATCGTGGTCACCGTGTCGCTCGGATTCCACACGCTGAAACGGAGCCCGCGGATGCCGCCGGCATCGAGTCGCTTCAGCTCCGCGTCGCTCGTGTCGGGATGACAGACGCCGACGCCGCGTCCGTTCTTGCCGAGCCGGCTGAGCGCATCGAGGATGCAGGCGTGATCGGTGCGGTGATATTTCGGCTGCACCGGAACCGCGCGCGTCGTACCGATGCGGCGCTGGTGCAGCAGGTAGTCGTCGAAGGTCGAGCCTGTGGGCCTAGCGGTTTCCGGCGTCGGAAAGCGTGGATCGATGATGTGGAAATGCGCGTCGCAGGCGTTCGCCGGCGCTCTCGTTTTCGGGGCCTCGGTGCCCGACGAATTGGGGATCGCGTCAGCGCTCGCCGAATACGACTGAGCAAGCCCCGCGACTGTCACAACACTCGCTGCGACGAAAGTCCTTCGCGTGATCCGGTGCAGCATCAGAGATCTCCTGTCACAGGCTGGATTGGCGTTTGGCCGGCGCGGCCCTGGTCGGTGCCTCGCAAACCACGTTGGCCTCGCACAGCGACGCGTAGCCGGCGTCGTCGATGCCGATTTCGCTGAGCAGATCGCGGTTGTGCTGGCCGAGTGCCGGCGCGGGGGTCCGGATTGCGCCTGGCGTCTGCGACAGCCGCGGCACCACATGGTGCATCGGGAGTTGCCCCATTTCCGGGTCCGGATAGTCGGCGATCAACTCGCGGTCGATGACGTGCGGATCGGCCATGATCTGCGGGGTCTCGTAGATCGGGCCGATCGTGACCTCGGCCCGTTCGAAGAAGGTGACGTTGTCGGCCTGCGTTCGCGCGCCGATGAAGTCACCGATGATGGCGTCCAGTTCGTCGGCATGTCGCAGACGGTCTGCGTTGGTGCGGAAGCGCGGGTCGTCGACCAGATCGGGGCGGTCGATCGCGCGGAACAGCCGCTCGGCCATCTTCTGGATCGAGCCGGACAGGCTGACATAATGTCCGTCGCTGCAACGATAGGCGTTGCGCGGCGCCGAATTGGTGGAGCGGCTGCCGGTGCGTGGCTTGACCTTGCCGGTGAGGCGGTAGTTCGCGGCTTGCGGGCTGAGGATCGCGAACAGCGGATCGAGTAGCGGCAGGTCGACGATTTGGCCGCGGCCGCCCTTCATTTCGACCTCGCGCAGCGCGATCATCGCCGCCGAAGCGCCATAGATGCCGGCGACGCCGTCGGCGAGATACATTGGCGGTAACACCGGCTCGCGATCGGCAAAGCCGTTGATCGCGGCGAATCCCGAGACGCCTTCGATCACGGTGCCGAAGCCGGGCCGCTGCGCGTAGGGACCGTCCTGACCCCAGCCGGAAATCCGGATAATGACCAGCGATGGATTGAGCGCCAGCAACGCTTCGGGCGACAATCCCATTTTCTCCAGCACGCCGGGCCGGAAGCTCTCGATGAAGATCTGCGTCGAGGGCACCAGCTTCCGGATGATGTCGATCGCACGCGGATCGCGCAACGACAGGCACAGGCTCTTCTTGTTGCGCGAATAGACCTTCCAGTGGGTCTCGATGCCCTCGGTCTTCCAGGCACGCAAGGTGTCGCCCTCCGGCGGCTCGACCTTGATCACTTCGGCGCCGAAATCGCCGAGGATCTGAGTCAGCACGTTGCCGGCGAACAGGCGCGACAAGTCGAGGATACGGATCCCGTCCAGCGTGCCGCTGCGGTTCGGCTCGTAGTCGCGGGCGTGCAATTGGCTCATCTGGCAATCACGGTTGCTATTGTGTCGGCCAACGCCACGATGGCACGGGCGCGTTCGACGAACGGCTTGTCGATCATGTGTCCCTCGACCAGATAGGCGCCGACGCCGCGTGCATCGGCCTCGCTCGCGGCGGCCACCACCTTGTGCGCCCATGCGATCTCGGCCGCATCGGGCATAAAGGTCGCGTTGGCGATCGCGATCTGGCTCGGATGGATGCAGCTCTTGCCGGCGAAGCCATGCGCCTTCGCCATCAGGCATTCGGTGCGGTAACCGTCGGTGTCCTTCACCGCGGCAAAGGCGCCGTCATAGGCGTCGATGCCGGCCTCGGCAGCAGCGAGCCGCACCGCGAGGCGGATATGGGCGAGCGCGTCGCGGTCGGACCTGACGATGCCGCAAGGCTCGAGCAGATCGGCATAGCCGATCTGCAGCCCCATGACGCGCGGATGCGACGTCGCGAGGTCAGCGGCCTTGCGCAGGCCCCTGGGGGTCTCGATGTTGAGCAGCACGCCGACCTGCCGCGAAGGCTTCTGTAGCCTTTCGATCTTCGCAACCGCCTCGATCACCGCATCGACGTCCTCGGCCATCGGCAGGTTGATGATATCGATCGTCGCCCCCGACAATGCGTCGATGTCGGCGTTGAATTCGACCGTGCCGAACGCATTCACCCGGACCAGAATGGCCTTGTTGGTATCCGGCTTTTCACGCAGGAACTTGGCGAGCGCAGCGCGCGCCTGCGGTTTCTGGTTCTGTGCGACGGCGTCCTCGAGATCGAACGACAACGCGTCGGCGGCGGAGTTCAAGGCCTTATCGAACAGTTCGGGTCGCGAGGCCGGGACGAACAGCTTGCTTCGCATCAACATGTTGGCCCCTCCGCTCAGATGATCTTGAAATGGGCCATCGCGACGATCGCGAGTGTCACGGTGATGGCGCCGCCGATCCGGGTCGCGACCTGGGCGAACGGCATCAACTCCATCCGCTCGGCTGCGGTCAGGATCATGACGTCGCCGGTGCCGCCGAGGCCGCTGTGGCAGGCGTTCACGATCGCGGTCTCGATCGGATACATCTTGAGCAGGCGACCGGCGTAAAATCCTGTGGCCGTCAGCGTCACGACGGTGGCGATGATGGTGACGAGGTTGGCGGGGTGGAACGCTTCCACCAGTTCGTGCCACGGCGTCAGCGCCACCGCGGTGGAGAACAGCAGCGGATAGGTCACCGCGGTGACGAAGAAGCGGAATACGACACGCGCGCCTTCCTCCAGCGAGGCCGGCACCGCCTTGAGCAGCTTGACCAGCACCACGAGGAACAGCATGGCGACGGGCGCCGGCAGGCCGATCAGGCTGTGGATCAGCGTGCCGAACACATAGATGGCGATGCCGGTAATGCCGCCGGCCGCAACGGTTGCGACATCGATGCTGGTGATGCTGGAATGCGCGCGATCGTGCGTCGCATCGGCGGTGTTGTTGCCGCCCGGCTGTAGCTGGCCGTTGCCGGTAAGGTCCGGGCGTCGCTTGCCGAACGAATTCAGCGCGCCGCAGCAGATGATGGCGACCAGATTACCGAAGAACACCAGCGGCAGGATCTGGCCGAGCATGGCACCCTGGTTGAGGCCGAGTGCCTCCGCATAGCCGACCGAAAGCGGGATCGCTCCCTCGCCGACACCGCCTGCCATCACGGGCACCACGACGTAGAGGATCGAGCGCCAGAAGCCGATCCCGCACAGCCATCCAACCGTGCCGCCGACCGCGAGCGAGAGGATCGAGCCGCTGACCAGTGGAATGAAGATCTTGACAAAACCCTGGATCAGCACGCGCCGGTCCATGCTCAGGATCGAGCCGACCACGACGGCGGTGATGAAGAGATAGATGAAGTTGGTCGACTTGGTGAAGGTGGTGACCTGCTGCACCAGTGGCGCCGGCAACAGTTGATGCGCGACCAGGAACGACGGCAGGAAGATCGTCACCAGCGAGGAGCCGCCGATCACGTTCAGGACCGGGATTCGCCGCCCGATCTCGGCGCAGGTGAAGCCACCGGCGACCAGGACCGCGATCATCACCGTGACCTCGCCGGAAATCTTGCCCTTGAAGGAGAATGCCGCGATCAGGCCGAGCAGCAGCAGATAGACCGGCAGCGGGATGATGCCGATCCGGATCTCCATGGCGCGTTGCAGCAGATTGGAGGCGGATGTCCCGGCTGGTGCCGCGCGGTCCGTTGCCGGATGCATCGGACCTGCCGCCGCATTGGTCGTCATTGTTCCCTCCTGAAATCTTGTTTGCCGCGGCCGGTTACGCGCCCGTCCGTCGCAACGATCTTGCGGAAGGCGCCTCGTTGCGTAAAATGCATTAATCGCAATTTTTCATGAGTGATTTGCATGAAAATCCCGATCGACGGCGTGCAGGCCTTCGTCCATGTCGCCGAGCTCGGCAGCTTCAACCGCGCGGCGGAGCATCTTTTCATTACCCAGACCGCGCTGACGCGCCGCATCCAGCGGCTGGAGACTTTTGTGGGGCTGCGACTGCTCGACCGCACCACGCGCTCGACCGCGCTGAGCCCGATGGGCAAGGACTTCCTGCCGCTGGCTCGCCGTATCGTCGACGACCTCGTCCACGGCCTCGACCGGTTGCGCACGACATCGCGGCTTGGCGTCGGCGACGTCACGCTGGCGACATTGCAGTCGGTCGCGTTCCGTCAACTGCCGCTGGCCTTGCGCAGCTACGCCAAAAAATATCCGCACAACCGCGTGCAGCTGCTGGAGCGGTCCGGCGCGCTGGTCACCGGTGCTGTACGCGAAGGTCAAGCCGATTTCGGCATCCACATCCAGCAGGAGGCCAATCCGGATCTTGCCGAGGAGATGCTGGTGCGCGATCCCTTCGTCCTGGTTTGCAGCCGCACGCACCCGGCGGCGAAGCTGAGGCGGGTCGGTTGGTCAAATCTGGCGGGTATCGACCTGATCACGCTCGGTGGCGCCAGCGGCAACCGCCGCATCGTCGAGACCCAGCTCGTCAATGCGGGCTTGGAAGCGCGCGGCCGTTTCGTGGTCGAGAGCACGCCGAGCGCGATTGCGCTGGCGCGGGAGAACGTCGGGGCGGCGATCCTCCCGGCGGCGATGAACGCGACCGCGGTCGCGACCGGCCTGGTCGAGGTGCCGCTGGTCGATCCGGTCCTGTATCGCACGATTGCCCTGGTGCGGCGGCGCAACGAGACGCTGTCGCCGGCCGCCAGCGCGCTCTACGGGATGATCAAGACCCGGCTGTCGAGAGGCAAGCGATGATATCAGGCCGTTCCGCTGGCCGGAAAATCGGACGGAAACTATTTCTGTTGCCTTGGCGGGATATCTGTACGAATAGCGTTTGAAGCGCCACAATCCGGCGATCCGAAAGGGAGAAAACAATGCGTGAAGCCGTCATCGTTTCCTATGCGCGCACGGGTCTCGCAAAATCCGGCCGCGGCGGGTTCAACATCACCCCGCCGATGTCTCTCGCGGCCCACGCCATCCATCACGCGGTCGATCGCGCCGGTGTCGAGAAGGACTATGTCGAGGATTGTTATCTCGGCAATTGTGCCCATGGCGCGCCGAATATCGGCCGTCAGTCCGCGCTTCTCGCCGGCCTGCCGAAGACGACCGCCGGCGTCTCGGTGAACCGCTTCTGCTCCTCGGGGCTGCAGACCATCGCGATGGCCGCCAACTCGATCCGCTCCGACGGGGCCGATTGCATCGTTGCCGGCGGTGTCGAGAGCATCTCGATTCCCGGCGGTGGCTCGCCGAAGGAGTCGGTCGACCCCGAGCTTCTGAAAGTCGCGCCCGACATCTTCATGGCGATGATCGACACCGCCGACATCGTCGCCGAGCGCTACAAGCTCAGCCGCGAATACCAGGACGAGTTCTCGCTGGAATCGCAGCGCCGCATGGCGGCCGCCCAGCAGGCAAACAAGTTCAAGGACGAGATCGTCCCGATGAAGACCAGGATGAAGGTGGTCGACAAGCAGACCAAGGCCGAGTCGATCGTCGACTACGTCGTCGATCGCGACGAGTGCAACCGGCCGGAAACGACAATGGAAGGTCTCGCCAAGCTCGAGCCCGTGAAGGGGCCGGGCAAGTTCGTCACCGCCGGCAACGCCAGCCAGCTCTCCGACGGCGCCGCGGCTGTCGTGCTGATGGAAGCCAAGGACGCGGAGAAGCGTGGGCTTCAGCCGCTGGGCCGCTTCGTTGCGTGGGCGACCGCCGGCTGCGAGCCGGACGAGATGGGCATCGGCCCGGTCTTCGCGATCCCGAAGCTGTTGAAGCGTACCGGCCTGAAGATCGATGACATCGATCTCTGGGAGCTCAACGAAGCCTTTGCCAGCCAGTGCCTGTATTGCCGCGACAAGCTCGGCATCGACCCCGCCAAGTACAACGTCAACGGCGGCTCGATCGCGATCGGCCATCCCTTCGGCATGACCGGCGCGCGTCTTACCGGTCACCTCTTGCAGGAAGGTCACCGCCGCAAGGCGAAGTGGGGCGTGGTGACGATGTGCATCGGCGGTGGCCAGGGCGGCGCCGGCCTGTTCGAGATCTATTAGCTGAGGCGAGCGCCTACTGAGCGAACGACGAAAGCACGGCGCGTCGAGCGCCGTGCTTTTTTCTTTGCGGTGTACGCATCGCGCTTCTCTTCCTCTCTCCCCTTGTGGGAGAGGGTGGATCGCCGCGTAGCGGCGAGACGGGTGAGGGGTCTCTATCCGCGCGCGAGCTACTTGCGTTTGAATTCGCGGATGCAACCCCTCATCCGGCGACATAGCCGATGCAAAGCATCGGCGTCTCTTAAGAACGGCCGCCGGAGGCGGCCTACGCCACCTTCTCCCGCAAGGGGAGAAGGAAGAAGAGCTCGTGCTGATCGATTTAGAATCTCGCCGTTTGTGTGCGGTGACCGGCAACATCGGTCCGCGGCATCGCCGGCCGCACGCCCTTGCGCCAGTCGGTAATGCTGCAGCCGAAGCGGCGGCGGAACCAGCGCGCCATGGCGCTTTGCGCGGAAAAGCCGAGCTGCTCGGCGATCGCCGAGAGCGGCCGGCCGGACTCTTCGATCAGCTGGGTGACGAGCTCGGCGCGCTGTGCGTCGAGTATCTCGGAAAAAGTGGTGCCGCATTCGGCAAGGTGGCGATGGATGGTGCGGCGGGTGCAGGCCAGATGCTCGGCCACGCGCTCGACCGTGCATTCGCCGCTCGAGAGCAACGAGCGCACGACTTCGTCGACCTTCTCGTCCCAGCTCGCAGGTCGTGTATCAAGCGCCTCGATACGCTTGCGCAGATAGCTCGCGACCAGCGGATGCGCGCTCGGGATCCGGCGCTCCATGTCGTGGGCTGACAGCAGAAGCGCGTCGGTCGCGGCATTGAAGGTCACCGGGCAGCCGAAGAACTCGCGATAGCGCTTGCGGTCGCGGGGCGGCGGATAGTGAAGATGGACCTCCAGCGGCCGCCAGTCGCCGCCGAACAGCGACTGGATGATGCGGTGGACGCTGCCGAGCGCCATGTCGATGGACTGACGCGGCGCACGCGGACGCCGTCCGCGTAGATGCATCGTGATGGTCACGATCTTCTTGTCGCGCGTGACGTCGAGCCGCATGCCGTCGTGATGGACATGGATGAAGCGCGACAGCGCCTCGATCGCATCACCAATGGTGGCCTGCTCGCGAACGATCAGTCCGACCGGCCCGAGATTGGTCAGTCCGCCGAGCTCGGCGAGGCGCAAGCCGAAATCTTCGGCACCGGAAGCTTCTGCAGATGCTTCGAGCAGGCGGCGAAGACCGGCAACGGCGATGCGAACGTCGGGCTTTTCAAGGCAGGCCAGCGGAATCTTGACCTTGCGCATCATCTGCTTCGGGTCGAGCCCGACCGACCGGGCGACCTCCGGATAGTAGGTCAGGCCTGCGCTGCGAATGAGATCGGTCATGCGAACCGTTCCTGCCAGCCATTCACGCAGATGTCCCGAAATGTAAAATTTCTGTCCCGATCCGTCAAATCCCGGAACCGGGTTGAACATACATATCGAAAACCGAAGCACCGGCGCAGATGCCGGTTCATGACGGCCGGCAGGGCGAAGGGGCCCAGGCGCCGTCCCGGTCCTTTTGACCAAGACATTGCTGAGCAGGATGATGCCGGGAAACACGCTTTCCAAGGGTGAGGTATTCGTCATCGATACTGACGCGTCCTCCCGCGAACAACTTTCTATGGCGCTCGAGCAGACGGCCTATGAGGTCATCTGCTTTGCCGATGGTGCGTCTCTCTTGTCGGAGGCGAGGGTGCGCATGCCGGCCTGTGTCCTGCTCGAGGTGCAGGAGCCGGATCAATCCGGCCTCGACGTGCTGAAGCGGCTGCGCGAAGAAAATTGCATGGCGCCGATCCTGATGACGTCGGCCAATGGCAGTATCGCCATGGCGGTCGATGCCATCAAGCGCGGCGCGTTCGATTTCATCGAGAAGCCGTTCCGGAGCCATGAGATTGTCGGCCGCATCGATGCCGCCATCGACGAGTTCGCGCATTCCGATCCGAACCGGCAGCGCTGGCTCGCCGGTTGGGAGCCACTCACAGGGCGCGAATGCGAGGTGCTGGAGCACCTCGCGGCCGGCTACACCAATAAAGAGATCGCTCGCGTGATGCGCCTGAGTGCGCGGACGGTTGAGGGCTACCGTGCAAGCATCCTGAGAAAGGCCGGCGCGAAGAACGTCACGGATATGCTTCGCCGCATCTACGGCCAAGGGTGAACCAAGGCTGAACCAAGGCCGAAGCGTCGGCGCGGCCAGATGACGCGTTCCGTGGCCACGGCTCTGCCGTGGCGCGGCCGTATGGAAACCCCAATCGAACCGGTTCCTTTCCTGCCGCGTCTCACCACGATGGTGAGACTTTTTTCGCCGCGTCCGGCTGGGGATACGGCGACATTGGCAGGAGAGAAATTCATGCGAACGATCGCGAAGAGTCTGGCGACGACGAGCCTGGTCCTGGTCACGGCGGCGATTGCGCTGCCGTCATGGGCGGCCGATCTGGATGCGACGTCGGCCATCGACGCCGTCACGGTCTATCCGGATGGTGCGAGCGTCACTCGCGTCATCACGCTGGACCTGCCGCCGGGCGACTCGACGCTGGTCGCAAAGGATTTTCCGCTCGGCCTCGACACGTCCTCCTTGCGGGTTGAGGGCGAGGCAGGTGCAAAGCTCACCATCGGCACCATCGACGCGCGGCCGCCGCGCCAAGCGGCTCTGGTCAATCTGCCGGAACTCGACAAGCGCATCGAGGCCTTGAAGGACCAGCGCTCGGATTTGCAGGGCGCGGCCGATGCGGCCAGTGCCCGGCGCAAGTTTGCCGAGCGCTTTGCCGAGGCCTCTCCCGCCAGCATCGGCGAGAAGGGCGAGGCGCGGCCGATGACCGAATGGCGCGCGGCCTTCTCCGCGGTTGCCGAGGAGATCGCGACCGCCGACACCGCGATCCGCGATGCCATGCGAAAGCAGCGCGAGATCGATCGCCAGATCGCTCAGCTCGAAGCCGATCGCGCGGCCAAGCCGCCGAGCAAGCTGGAGGTGCGGGTCGAAATTGCATCTGCTGCCGTGACGAAAGCGACGCTGAGGGTGACCTACAATGTGCGCAATGCACGCTGGGCGCCGCTCTACGACGCCCGCCTCGACACCGGCGCCAGGGACCACAAGCCGCAGCTCGAACTGGTGCGCCGCGCGGAAATCACCCAGTCGACCGGCGAGGACTGGTCGAATGTCAGCCTCGGCGTCTCCACCGTTCGTGTCAGCCGCGGCGGCAGTGCGCCGGAGCTGAATTCGCTGGTCGTCCGCTATCCGCAGCTTCCGAAGCCGCTGGCATTGGGAGGGCGTTCCGACGTGGACATACCTGAGCCGGACATGACGCGGCAGGCACAGTCGCCGGCGAGGGCGAAGGAAATGAAGCCCCTGGTGCCGCGCGATCAGGCGGTTGAGCAGCAGGCCAATGCCGAGATCGGCGATTTCCAGGCGGTCTATCAGATCGCAGGCCGCGTCAGCCTCGGCGCTAATGAAGGCGCCAAGAGCCTGCTGATCTCCACCATGACGGTCACGCCGGACCTCGCGATCCGTGCGGCGCCGGTGGTGGATCCGACCGCCTATCTCGAGGCCTCGTTCAAGCTCTCCGACGACACCAACCTTTTGCCCGGCAAGGTCGCGATCTTCCGCGACGGCGTATTCGTCGGCCGCAGCAAGTTCTCGACCGCCGCGCGGACCGAGGCGATCCGCCTCGGCTTCGGCGCCGACGACAAGATCAAGATCGAGCGTTCGGTGATCCGGCAGAACGAAGGCACGGCGGGCGTGATCTCGTCGTCAAAGACTGATACGCGTTCGTTCCGGACCGCCGTGCGCAATGGTCATGACTTCCCGATCCGGATCGCGATCGAGGATCAGCTCCCGGTCAGCGAGAGCGAGGACATCGCGGTCGAGATGCTGCCCACGACCACGCCGCCCACGTCGACCAATCTGCGCGACAAGCGCGGCGTGCTGGAATGGGCGTTCGACGCCAAGCCCGGCGAAGTCAAGGAGATCAAGTTCGGCTGGCGCGTGCGCTGGCCGAAGGACAAGGGCATCGTCATGGCGCCGGCGGGCTGATCGCCGCTCCGGCAACGGCTGCGCGCATCGATTGCGGCAGCAGATAGGGGACGCCGTCGTCACCGCGATGAACGACGGCGTCGATCTCGAAAATATCCCGGATCGTCTGGGGCGTGACGACCTCGCCGCGACCGCCATCGGCCGCGAGCCGGCCATTGCGCAGCACGACAAGCCGGTCGGCAAAGCGGATGGCGAGGTTGAGGTCGTGCAGGATCGCGATCACGGCGGTGCCGCCGGCGGCGCGGCGGCGCGCCGATTCGACCAGATCGATCTGATGGCGCAAATCGAGACTGGAGGTCGGCTCGTCCAGCAGCAGAAGCCCGGGGCCATGCGTGGCCTCGCCGCAGGCGAGCTGGACCAGCACGCGAGCGAAATGGGCGCGCTGCTGCTCGCCGCCCGACAGCGTCGGCAGCTGCCGATTGCGAAAGTCGTACAGTCCGACCTCATGCAACGCGGCATCCACGAGCACGTCCGCCCCGCGCCCGCCGCGATCGTCTGCGCCCATCCGCACGATCTCCTCGACGGTGAACGGGAAGGTCACGTTGACGTGTTGCGACAGCATGGCGCGATGCGCGGCCAGTTCGCGCGGTGTGTAGAAATGAACGTTCCGCCGTTTCAGCAACACCTCGCCCAGGCTCGGGCGAAGATCGCCGGACAATAGCCGCAGCAGGGTCGATTTGCCGGCGCCGTTCGGGCCGATGATGGCGATCATCTCGCCTTCGGTGACCCGGAGGTTGACCGCCTCGAGCAGCGTGGCGCGGCCGGCACGCCTCGTCAGGCCCCGTGCCTCGATCACGGCGCTCACAGCGTCGCAAGCCCGCGCTGACGAAGCAGGATCGCGAGGAACACGGGAGCTCCGACCGCAGCGGTCAGGATGCCGATCGGCATTTCAGCCGGTGCCACGATGGTGCGGGCGAGCGTGTCGGCGCCGAGCATCAGGATCGCTCCGAGTAGCACAGAGGCCGGCAACAGCGAGCGGTGCGCCGGTCCGATCACGAGCCGCAGCGCGTGCGGGACGACGATGCCGACGAAACCGATGACGCCGCAGACCGAGACCGCAACACCGGTCATGGCGGAGATCAGAACGATCGACGTCCGCTTCAACCGCTCGACATCGACGCCGCCGTGAAAGGCTTCCGCCTCGCCGAGCGCGAGGACATCGAGACCTCGGGCAATGAAGGCACAGGCCGAGAGCCCGAGCAGCAGCACGGGCACGAGCATGGCGTTCTTGGCCCAGGTCACGCCGCTCATCGAGCCCAGCATCCAGAACGTGATGTCGCGGAGCTGGCGGTCATCGGCGATAAACACCAGGAGGCCGATGCCGGCATTGGTGATGGCGGTGATGGCGACACCGGCGAGCAGAAAGACTGCGATCGAGGTCTTGCCCGAGCGGCTGCTGATACCGTAGAGGGCTGCCGTCGTCAGGAGTGAGCCGCCGAACGCCGCAAGCGGCAACAGTTCGGTTTGCAGGGCGCGCATGGTCTCGCCGAGGTGTGAGTCCGTGAAGACGATGGCTGCCGCAGCCGCCAGTGCGCCGCCGCTGGAGACACCGACCAGCGCCGGGTCGGCCAGCGGATTGCGAAACAGTCCCTGCATGATCGCGCCCGCGGCCGCGAGGAGGCCGCCGATCATCGCCGCCGCTGCAATTCGCGGGATGCGGATCGACCACAGCACGAGCTGATCGCGCGTAAGGAGCGGACCGGTCGCGCCATCGCCCCAGACGCCAAGGGCCGCAGCAAGGCGGTGCAGCGGAATGCCGGCCGCGCCGACGGTGAGGGAGGCAATGGCTGAAGCGAGAAGGGTAAGGAGGAGCGCGGCCATGGTGAACGCCGCAACATTCTGCCTCGGCCGCGCGCGGTCGCCTGCCTTCACCTCGAACGCCATGCTCATTGCCGGCAATCGGCCGTCAACACGGCCGGCGCCCCCGCCTGCGCGGCCAGCTCCGGATAGAGCCTGATCGAGAGATCGCGCGCCGCTGCCGCCGTGCGCGGCCCGAAGCCGAGCAGGTAAAGTCCTTCCATCGCGATGAAGGCCTTGTTGGCGGCGACGGGCGTCAGGGCGAAGCCGGGATGGGCATAGACCGCCTCGGCCTGGAGCGTCTCCCTGCCGCGCTCGATCGACAGCACGACTTCCGGCCTGGCCGCGACGATCGCCTCGTCGCTGATGATCTTGTAGCCCTCATAGTCGTCGACGGCGTTGGCGGCGCCGGCCAGTCTGATGATCTCGTCGGCCGCGGTCTTCTGGCCGGCGACCATCGCCCGCCCGTTCTGGAGCGACATCACGAACATCACACGGACCGGCTTCGTCACCTTGCCACGCAGCTCGCGGAGCTGCGCGAGATCGGCGGCAACTGCGCCGCTCAGGCATGTGGCCCGCGCATCGACGCCCATGGCGTGGCCGACCAGGGCGATCTTGTCGAGCAGGCCCTGCTCGGAAAAGATCTCAGGCACCAGGACCATCGGCACTTTCGCGGTATCGAGGATATCAAGCGTTTCGCGCGGACCGGATCCCTGGACGGCCAGGATCAGCGTGGGATTCAGTCCCAGGACGCCCTCGGCGGAGATCTGGCGCATGTAGCCGACGTTGCGTTTGTCGTGCAGCGCCGCTGCCGGATAGAGGCTCGTCGTGTCGACGCCGACCAGCCTGTTCTCGAGCCCGAGCGCGTAGAGGATCTCGGTGATGGCGCCGCCGATCGAGACGGTGCGGGCGGGATCGTCGACCGCGACATCACGGTTGCGGGCGTCGTGCACTGTAATGCCAGCGGCATGCGAGGCCGCGCCGAGCGCAATGGCGCTTGTGATGAGCAGATGCGCGAGCGTGCGACAATATGTCATTGTCAGTTACTTCGTCAGGATCAGCTTGTTTTGTGAGGTCAGCCGCAGGCGGTAGCGGTCATCGCCATGGGTGATGATGATTTCGCGCTCAGTCGCGAACAGTGCGCGGCTGTCGATTCGGTTGCCCTGCATGATCAAACTTCTCGCTGCCACGGAAGGGTTTCCCGCGTGTGCCGCGGGCGTGCTGCTGTCGTCTCCGGAAGCTTGCGACATTGTATTGCTAAGGTGCTTTCGAAATTCGGATGTCGGATGCTTGTATAGGTCGCGGGATGCGCATTCCAACGGCTGCGATTTACAATCGATATAAACTGTAACCGTGCATTCTTGACCTGATATGGCACGGGACGTAACCAATCGAGACGCGATGCAGGCCGACGGCCTGCGCGCCAAAGCATAGCCAGCCAGTCGCTCGCCTCGCGCGGCGCACGCCAGCCAGAACGAACACAGAGATGATTGGGCTGGGGCTTTTATGGCTGACGGAGCTAGGTATTCGCGCGCGCTGATTCTGGGTGCGTCGGTTGTTTCAATGGCGGCGGCATTGCCGGGGAGCGGTCTCGCACAGACTGCCGACCAGCAGAGCGCACGTGCCACGTCCACGCCGAAGCAGGCCAAGCGCAAGCCATCCAAGCCGCAAGCGGATCAGCAGGTGGCCGCGCGTGCAATGGACGCACATGCGCAGGCAAGCACGACCAGCGTTCAATCGCTCGATACGATCACGGTTGCCGCGTCGAAGACCGAGGAGCGCGCCATCGACGCGCTGGCGCCGGTCAGCGTTGTCACGCTGGAGAAGATCCAGGGGCTTCAGCCGAACCGGTTGTCCGATATCTTCTACAACGTTCCAGGCGTATCGTTCCAGGAGCGCGGCGACGATCCCTCGACCGTTATCAACGTCCGCGGCTTGCAGGATTTCGGCCGCGTCGCCGTGGTCGTCGACGGCGCGCGGCAGAACTACCAGCGCACCGGGCATAACGCCAACGGCTCCTTCTTCCTCGACCCCGAGCTGGTCGGCGGCGTCGACGTGGTGCGCGGCCCGACCGCCAACATCTACGGCTCGGGCGCGATCGGCGGCGTGGTGTCGTTCCGCACCAAGGACATCGAGGATGTGTTGCGCCCCGGCGAGCGCTGGGGTGTCGACATGAGCGGCTCCTATGGCACCAACAAGGATCGCGGCCTCGGCTCGGTGTTCGGCGGCGTGCGTGCCACGCCTGACGTCGATGTGTTCGGGGGCGCAGTGTATCGCACGCAGGGCAACTACAAGGACGGCTCGGGCACCGAGATCGGCAACACCGGCAACCAGATCACGAGTGGCCTGATGAAGCTCACGGTGCGGCCGGCCGCCGGGCATGAGGTCAAGTTCGGCGCCATTTTCCAGGACGACCAGTACAATATCGGCCAGTTCAATCGCGGTCCGGTGCTCACCGCCGCGCAGCGCGCGCTCTATCAGGGTTCGTCGGTCTATGCCTCCGACGCCAAGAACTACACCGGCACGATCACCTGGAATTATTCGCGTCCCGACGACCGCCTGTTCGACTGGCATATGTCGGTCTACGGCAATCGCACCGACAACGACCAGACCAAGACCTATCACTATTCCACAGGCGGCACGGCCTTTTGCGGCGCCGGTGTCTACGGCAACAACATCTCCGGCTGCGTCGGCGACAAGCGCGGCTATGTGCTTGATACGATCGGCATCGATGCCAACAACACCACGCGCTTCGACGTTGGCGACTGGCGCAATGCGCTGACCTGGGGTCTCGATGCGTTCCAGGACGACGTCGGGACGACCGACAGTCGCGGCAACTCCAACATCACGACACCGAGCGGCATCCGCAACGTGTCGGGCGGTTTCCTCCAGTTGAAGCAGAACTACGGGACCTGGTTCGAGGCCGTCAGCGCGCTGCGCTACGATCATTACGACCTGCACTCGGGCAGCACGGATGCCGGCGGCGATCGCGTTTCGCCGAAGATTACCCTCGGCGTCACCCCGGTTGCAGGCTTCACGCCCTATGTCAGCTATGCCGAAGGCTATCGCGCGCCGTCGATCACCGAGACGGTGATCTCGGGCGCGCATGCGACCGGAGGCGGACCCGCGTTCTTCACCTGTCCGGATGGCTCGATCGGTCTGTTCTGCTTCCTGCCCAATCCGAACTTGCGGCCGGAGATCGGCAAGAACAAGGAGGCGGGTGTCAATCTCAAATATGACGGCATCTTCTCGGCCGTCGACTCCTTCCGCGGCAAGTTCAACGTCTTCCGCAACGACGTCGACGGCTACATCGACCTCGTTGCCTCGACGCGGGTTGCGACACCGTACGGATCCTACAGCCAGTACTACCAGTACCAGAACATCGCCCACGCCCGGATCGAGGGTTTTGAGGCGGAGACGATGTACGATGCAGGCGCCTGGTTCGTCGGGGTCTCGGGTCACCTGATACGCGGCAAGAACACCGCGACCAATATCGGGCTTGCCACCATCACCCCGCGCAAGGTCGTGACCACGGCCGGCGTTCGCCTGCTGGACCGCGCGCTGACGATCTCGGCGCAATGGGCCTCGTTCGGCGCCAACAACGATGTCCCAGCCGGCTACCTGCCGTCGACGGGTTACGAGCTGGTGAATCTCTACCTGACCTATCAGGCGACCAAGGACATCACCTTCACCGCTTCGATCGACAACCTGCTCAATCAATACTACCGGCCCTACGCCATTCCCGGCAGCTCGACCGACGGCACGACGCAGAACGACGTGCTGTTCTCCAGCCCCGGCCCCGGTGCGGTCTACAAGGCCGGCCTGAAGATCCACCTCGGGGGCGCGTAGCCGGCCACGGCATGCATCACCCCAATCTCCGCCGGGCCGCGTTGATGCTCCAGCGCGGCTCTGGCGCGTTTCAGTTTCGAAAAGGAGAGAATGACATGTTCATCGCCATGAATCGGTTCCAGGTGAAGAAGGGCGCAGAGACTGCGTTCGAGACCGTCTGGGCCACACGCGAATCCTATCTCGACGCCATGCCTGGCTTCGTCGAGTTTCACCTGTTGAGGGGGCCGGAAGCGGAGGACCACACACTCTATTCCTCGCACACGAGCTGGGTCGACAAGGCCGCGTTCGAAGCCTGGACGCGCTCTGAGGAATTCCGCCGCGCGCACGCCCGCGCCGACAGCAGGGGTGGCGAAAGCCTCTATCTCGGCCATCCCAAATTCGAAGGCTTCGAGGTCATCCAGAGCGAGCGCAAGACCAGCGCCGCTGCTTGAAGGAGAGTGGGATGCTGAGCACGGACCTCGCCGACCTCAGGGCGTACATGGCGGACAATCCGGGCGCGGTGATCGAGGATGTCGCGCGCGAGCGCAAGGTCACGCCGCACCAGGTCATCGAAGCGTTGCCGTCGCCGATGGTCTCGATGGCCGGCGGCGATCGTTTCGAGATCGCCATGCAGGATATCGCGCAATGGGGCGAGCTCACGCTTATCGTTCATACCGACGACGGGATATTCGAGTTCACCGGCGCGGTCCCCGCCGGCGAAGTCGGCCGCGGCTATTTCAACCTGATGCAGCCGAAGGGGCTGCACGGGCATCTCAGGCACACCCGCTGTGCCGCCATCGCCTTCGTCGAGCGTCCCTTCATGGGAAAGACGTCGGCGTTCATCGCCTTCGTCAATGTCGATGGCAGCATCATGTTCAAGGTCTTCGTCGGCCGCGATGAGACCCGCGCATTGCGCGCCGATCAGCTCGCGCGGTTCAGGCAGCTTGCGGAGCGGATCGGAGCGTCCGCCGTGCCATAGCGTTGGGAGGTCAGGATGCGGAGCTTGTTCCTTCGGTGGATGTTCGCGGCAGGCGCGTTGCTGGCGTTGTCGTCGGCTTCTGCCACGGCGGCGACGGATGAGGCGCTTCTGCCGCGCAACCTCTCGCCATGGGGCATGTTCCTCAGCGCCGACATCGTGGTGAAGGCGGTGATGATCGGGCTCGTCTGCGCCTCGCTGGTGACGTGGACGGTCTGGCTCGCCAAGACGGTTGAGCTCCGCCGCAAGAGCGCGCTGGCCGTGACGCGAACGCGCGCGCTCGAAGCTGACATCACGATGTCCGAGGCGGCGAAGCGAGCCGGCGCCGCCAGTGACGCGGTCGCCCAGCTCATTCAGAGCACGGCCAAGGAGGCCGATCTTTCCGGCGGCATCATTGGCGATGGTCTCGAGGCACGCATTGCGCTGCGGCTCGAGCGCGTCGAGGCCGCGATGTCGCGGCAGATCGCACGCGGCACCGGCGTGCTCGCGACGATCGGCGCCACTGCGCCGTTCGTCGGCCTCTTTGGCACCGTCTGGGGCATCATGAACGCCTTCATCGGCATCTCGGAGACCCACACCACCAGCCTTGCCGTGGTCGCGCCCGGCATCGCAGAAGCACTGCTCGCGACAGCGCTCGGCCTCGTCGCGGCAATCCCGGCCGTGGTGATCTACAATCACCTGGTCCGCGGCATCGCAAATTATCGCGCGCTGCTCGGCGATGCCTCGGCCCAGCTCATGCTGCTGGTGAGCCGGCAGCGCGATCGTCGCGACTTCTCGCTGGCGCGGGCGGCGGAGTAGGGCATGACGGCCAAGCTCGGAGGACGCGCGACATTGGGACTGCGCCGCGGTGCCTTCGACGATCTCGACGTCGCGCATGAGATCAACGTTACACCCTTCATCGACGTGATGCTGGTGCTCTTGATCATCTTCATGGTCGCAGCACCCCTTGCCACCGTCGATATCGGCGTCGATCTGCCCGCAACCGCCGCCGAGCCGCAGCCGCGGCCCGACAAGCCGGTTTTCGTCACCGTGAAGCCTGATCTCGCCGTTGCTGTCGGCGAGGACGCCGTGGGCCGCGACGGCCTCGTGGCTGCGCTCGATGCGACGACCAGAGGGCGCAAGGACGAGCGGATTTACCTGCGCGCCGACAAGGCCGTCAGCTATGGCAATCTCATGGAGGTCATGAACGCACTTCGCGACGCCGGCTATCTCAAGGTCGCCCTTGTCGGCCTCGAGGTGCGCAAATGACGGCGGCGAATGCGTTCGCCTTGCATCTGCCGCTTGACGAGCGCGAAATCGTGCGCTGGAGCGTATCGGCGACGGCGATCATCCTGGCGCATGCCGCGATCGTCGCGGTTGCGTTGGCCTGGCTCACGCAGCCGCCGACGGAGCAGGGGGTGAGCAGCCCGGCGATCCTTGTCGATCTCGCGCCGGTGACGTCGGCACCGCAACCGATGCCGCTCGACGTGGCGCCGGGGCCGGTGATGCAGCAGGCCGACGCCTCACTGCCGGAACCGGTGCAGCAGCAGGCAATTGAGGAGATGATCGCGCCGACCCCGCCACAGGAGAAGCCTGACGTCGTCGCGCCACCGGAGCAGAAGCTGGAGCCGACACCCGCAAAGCCGGAGCCGGCAAAGATCGTCCCGTTCGAGAAGCCCGTGCCGGCGAAGCCGAAGGTGGTTCGCCCCGATGCGAAGAGGCCGTCGGATGCGACACCTGCACCGCGGACCAGCGCGCCGCCGCGAGCCGAGCGCGAGGCGCCGCCGGCCTCCGCCGTGAGCGCCGGTGCGGTGGCCTCCGTGATTGCGTCCTACAATCAGCGCGTCCGCGCACACCTGATGCGCTTCCACCAGTATCCGTCAGGAGCCGGCGGCCAGCGCGGCGTGGTCAGGTTGAATTTCACACTCGGCCGCGGTGGGCAGGTGTTGTCCAGTCGTCTCGGCGGCTCGTCGGGCGTCGCTGCCTTCGACGCGCAGGCCATGGCGATGGTTCGCCAGGCGCAACCCTTCCCGCCATTTCCACCGGAGATCACGAGCGGGTCGATGGGATTTACGATTCCGGTGGAGTTTACGGTGAGGTAGCACTCTCCGGCCTCACGCCCGCGAAAGCGGAACATCCGGTACAATTCATCTGAAGGCGCGTCACAGGCTTTAGCTGTTCGGACCGCGATCCATGCTGACGGGCTGCCAGCGTCGCAGCGCCGTGTTCTGCAGCACCGACGGATTGACGCAGCTTACCGGCCACATCCCTTGAAGCACCAGTGACAATTCGTAGCCCACGCGCCGCTTGCGCGCTTCGTCGAAGCGAGCCGAGGCCGAGGCGACGTGGGCGGTCAGGGTGACGTTCTCCATGCCGAGCAGGGGATTATTGTGCGACGGCGGCTCCTTCTCCAGCACGTCGAGCGCGGCATGCGCGATCCAGCCCTCCTGCAGGGCCTTGATCAGGCTCTCCTCGTCCACCGTGGCGCCACGCCCGGTGTTGATGAAGATCGAGCCCTTCTTCATCTGCCGGAAATGCTTCTCGCTCAGCATGTGATGCACCTCGGGCCGGGCGGGGGCGTGCATCGAGACGAAGTCCGATTGCGACAGCACCTCGTTCAGCGTCGCCGGTATCACGCCGTGATCATAGATCAGCGTTTCCTGGATGAAGGGGTCATAGGCCATCATCCGCAGGCCGAAGGGGGCGGCGCGCTTGGCGACCGCGCGCGCGACGCGGCCGAAGGAGATGAAGCCGAGCGTCTGTCCCATCAGCCGCGGAATCTTCAGCAGTGCCGGTCGGCCCTCGGCCCAACGCCCGGTGCGCACCATCCGGTCCTGCTCGACCAGGCGGCGGAAGCCTGCAAGCAGCAGCATCATCGCGTGGTCGGCGACCTCCTCGATGAAGGTGTCGGGGATGTTGGTCACTGGAATGCCGCGGGCAGTTGCCGCCTTTACATCGACGCTGTCGACGCCGACAGAGCCGAGCGTGATCGCTTTGCAGTTTTCCAGCGCGTCGATGATGGCTTTGGTGATCGGGATGCCCTTGGCGTAGATCGCGTCAGCCGTCCGGGCTGCGGCGATGAACTCGGTCTCGTTGGCCGGCGCCTCGACGATCTCCGCGTCGATCGGGTCGAGCGCCTCCCGCTCGAAGGAATAATCGCTTCCCGCCACCGTGAAGCTCGCGCCCTTCGGCGTCACCACCCTGAATTTCGGCATTTCCTGCTCCGATTTGGTTTGTCGGTTCTTGTTGTCCGACCCGGCTTTGGCGCCGGGTCTTTGCGTCTTTTACGCGAAATCGAGCCTGGCGCGTACAATCGTCGGTTGTCGCAGGCCGCGGTGTTTGCGGGTTTTTGCCTCCTGTGCGGGCTTCAACGCAGCCATCGTAACAAGTTGCTAATGGGTCCCACACTAAAAATTGATTCAAATTCGATCGACCCACCCGCGTGTCCGTAATCCCCTTCATTGCCGGAGCCACCTCGTGAAGTTGAGCAATTTGAAGATCGCCCCCAAGCTTGGCATCCTTGTCGGCGTCACCTTGTTCGGCCTCTGCATCTCCGGGGTTCTGTCCGGATATCTGATGAAGCGCGAGATGGTGAATGCGCGCATCGATCAGACCAAGGCGATCGTCGATTTGGCCCGCAACTATGCGGCCACCTTGATGAAGCGCGTCAACGCCGGCGAGATGACGAAGGAGGCCGCGCTGGCCGAATTCCGCCGCTACGGCAACGCCATGACCTACGACAAGAACTCGGGCTATCTGTTCGGCACCACCTATGACGGCATCACGCAGCTCGCGCCCGATCCGAAGCAGGTCGGCATGAACCGCATGGACGTGGAGACGAATGGCCGCAAGCTGTCCCGCGAGATCATGGACGGCGTCAAGGCCAATGGCGAGGTCCTGCTGTTCTATGAATATGTGAAGCCTGGTCAGGAGAAGCCGATCCGCAAGCTCGGCTATGCCGTCGCGGTTCCCGGCTTCGACATGTATCTCGGCACGGGCGCCTATCTCGAGGATATCGACGAGAAGATGGGCCCGGTTTACTGGCTGCTCGGCCTGTCCATGCTCGGCATCGTCATCGTCGCCGGCAGCGTTGCCTGGCTGCTCGGCCGCAGCATCAGCCTGCCGCTGAACAGGCTCGGCACGCGCATGAACGAGCTCGCCGATGGCAAGCTCGAGGGTGACATCCCCGGCGTCGGTCGTGGTGACGAGGTCGGTGCGATGGCCTCGACCGTGCAGATCTTCAAGGACAATGCGATCCGCATCCGCGATATCGAGAAGACCGACGCGGTGGCGAAGGAACGCGCCGCGGCGGAGCGTCGCAGCGCGATGGAAGGGATCGCCAGTGACTTCGAGCGCAGCGTCAACGGCATCGTGCGTTCGGTCTCCTCGGCTGCCGCCGGCATGCAGACCACCGCGCAGTCGATGACCGCGACCGCGAGCGATGCCAGTGCGCGTGCGGCCACCGTCGGCGCCGCCTCGCAAAAGGCGTCCGGCAATGTCGGCACGGTCGCGGCCGCCGCCGAAGAGCTGTCGAGCTCGGTCGCCGAAATCTCGCGTCAGGTGACGCGCTCCACCGAGGTCGCGAGCAAGGCGGTCAGCGACGCCGAGCGCACCAACACCACCGTGCAGGTGCTGTCCTCCGGCGCCGAGAAGATCGGCGAGGTCGTCAAGCTCATCCACTCGATTGCGGCGCAGACCAACCTGCTCGCGCTCAACGCCACCATCGAAGCGGCGCGCGCCGGCGAATCCGGCCGCGGCTTCGCGGTCGTCGCCTCCGAGGTCAAGGCGCTCGCCAACCAGACCGCGAAGGCCACCGAGGAAATTTCCGCCCAGGTCGCGGCGATGCAGACCTCGACCAGCGACGCGGTCGCCGCGATTGCCGGCATCACCCAGACGATCGCCGAGATGAGCGAGATCACCGCTGGCATATCCGCGTCGATCGAGCAGCAGGGCGAGGCGACGCGCGAGATCGCCCGCAACATCCAGTCGGTCGCAACCGGCTCCAGCGAGATCAACGCCCATATCGGCAGCGTGACCTCGGCGGCCAAGGCGACGGGTACGGCAGCCTCCGACGTGCTGTCGAACGCCCGCGAGCTCGACAACCAGTCCGGCGCACTGCGCAGCGCCGTCGACGGCTTCCTCGCCAAGGTGCGGGCGGCTTAAGCCCCGCAATGGTCTTGTAGGGTGGGCAAAGGCGCGTCAGCGCCGTGCCCACCTTTTCTCTTCAAAACCGTGGAAACTTTGTGTGGGCACGCCACGCTTTGCCCACCCTACGGCGGCATCACGCGTGGCTGCTTCGTACTGCTTCCCGATGCCCTGCCGAACTATTTCGACGCCGAGCCCTGCCGCGACGCGATCACGACGCCGGCGAGCACCAGCGCATAACCGACGAGATGGAAGAGCTGCAGCCGTTCGCCGAGCAGCAGCATCGCCATCGCCGAGCCGAACACCGGCACCAGATGAAAGAACGGTGCGGCGCGGTTCGGTCCGATCAGCGCCACGCCGCGATTGAAGAAGAGATAGGCGAGCGTCGAGGGGAAGATCAGGATGTAGGCGAATGTCGCCAGCGTCGTCGAATCCAGCTTCAAGACGTTGCCCGCGGAAAACTCCCACACCGCGGCCGGCAGCAGCATCATCGCCCCGCAGCAGGTGGTGAAGGACAGGAAGGAGAGCTGATGGATTTTCGGCCGCCGCGGGATGAAGGCGGAATAGAGCCCGAATGCCACCAGCGAGGAGGCGAACATGATGTCGCCCCGGTTGAAGCTGATGCCGGCAAGCGCCGCGAGATCGCCGCGCAGGATGATGATGAGGACGCCGAGTAGCGAGATTGCGATGCCGGCGAATTGCGCAGCCGTCAGGCGGACGCCGAACAGCACCAGCGACCACAGCGCCACGAACAGCGGCCCGGCTGACTGGATCAGCAGCGCGTTCAGCGCCTCCGTGTATTGCAGGGCCCAGAACGAGATCGCGTTGTTGAAGGCGAAGCCGACCAGCGACAGGAACAGCATCAGCGGCAGATGCGCGCGCAGCGCCTTCCAGTCGCGCCTCAGATGCGGCCCTGCGAACGGCAGCAGGATGAGGAACACGCCGAACCAGCGGATCGTGGTCAGCGTGAGCGGCGGCACATGTGCGCCGACATGGCGCGCGAGCACGATGTTGCCGGCCCAGAACAGCGAGCTCAGGCTCAGGAGCAGATAGGGCTGGTTGTTGAGCCAGCCGGCCGGATTCGTGGCCGGTGGCGCGGGCGAAGCGATTGTCATTGTTTTTCGTGAGCGAGCTTGCGCCGGATCGCGGCTGCACCGCAAGTCCCACCGCCGCAATGCTACAATGCAGTGGAGATCATGGAGGTGGCTTTGGCGGTCAATATGTTGAACATCGAAGGTGTGCGGCGCGCACGTGGATGAATGCGCCGTTCAGCTCGCCTGCTTGCGCGAGGCCACGAACACGCCTGACAGCACCAGCGCAAAGCCGATGAAATGGAAGGCCTGCGGCAGCTCACCGAGAAAGATCATCGCCATGATCGAGCCGAACACCGGCACCACGTGGAAGAACGGCGCGGCGCAATTGGCGCCGATCAGCGCAACACCGCGGTTGAAGCAGAGATAGGCGAGCGTCGAGGGAAACACCGCAACATAGACCAGAGTCAGCAGGTTCGGCAGATCGAGCTTCATCACCGGGCGGGCCGACAATTCCCAGATCTCAAGCGGAACGAGGCACACCGCGCCGCAGCCGAAGGTGAAGGCAAGGAACGACAGGCCGTGGATCGCGGGCCGCTTCAGCGTCAGCACCGAATAGAGCGCGAAGATCACCAGCGCGCCCATGAAGATCAGATCGCCCTTGTTGAACGCGATGTTGGAGAGCGTGGTGAGGTCGCCGTGCAAGAGGATGGTCAGCACGCCGCATAGCGAGAGCAAAACTCCGAATGCCTGCGTCGTCGTGAGGCGGACACCCAAAATGATCAGCGACCAGAGCGCCACGACCAGCGGCGCGGCCGATTGCAGCAGCAGCGTGTTCAGCGCCTGCGTATGCTCCAGCGCCCAATATTGCAGCGTGTTGAAGGCGCCGATGCCGGTGACCGACAGCACGATCATCAGGCCGAGCTTGCCGCGGATCGCGGGCCAGTCCTTGACCAGATGCGTCCAGGCGAACGGCAGTACGAGCAGGAAGGCGATGAACCAGCGCAGGAACGACAGTGTCACCGGTGGGATGTGCCCGGCGGCGAGCCGCCCGACGATGGCATTGCCGGCCCAGCACAGCGCGGTGATGCTGAGCAGGAGGTAGGGCTGGTTGGTGATCCAGTGCCGGCCGGGTGCGGCAAGGCGCGTGGTCTGGTCGGCGGCGGACATTGTGATTGTTATGGCCCCGGGTCATGTGCCGAGGCGGCCGGCCCGGCGGCGTCCCGGGTCGGTTGATACCCGGCTTGGCACACAGACACGGAATCGCGCGTAGCAGCAACGGCAGCGGATGCATCGCGACCATGCGCGCCAGAGACAGCCTCTGCGCCTTTCGTCGAGGTCGGAACCGGCTATGGATTTTCCGGGGATATCAAAGGCTTGAAGCGGGTTCCGGGTCGCGAAAAAGCCCCGTTCTTGCTTGCCTAGAGAGGCCGCTTCCTTTATCCGGTTGAGCTGCCTCGCATGCGAGCGGCCCCGGCCGTGGATGGAGCTGGGCGCGGCATGATCCCGGAAAAGTGGACACCGGTTTTCCGCGAGGATCATGCGATATAAAGACAGTTTGCATAGGGATTACCCGCGAATGGCCAATGTTGTCGTCGTCGGCGCCCAGTGGGGCGACGAGGGAAAGGGCAAGATCGTCGACTGGTTGTCGGAGCAGGCCGACATCGTCGTCCGTTTTCAGGGCGGCCACAATGCCGGCCATACGCTGGTCATCAATGGCGCGACCTACAAGCTCGCGCTGTTGCCCTCCGGCGTGCTGCGTGACCAGAAACTGTCGGTGATCGGCAATGGCGTGGTGTTCGACCCGCAGGCCTTCCTCGACGAGGTCACCAAGCTGCGGGCGCAGGGCGTCGCGGTCAGTCCGGACAATCTTCGCGTCGCCGAGAACGTCACCCTGATCCTGCCGCTGCATCGCGAGCTTGATGCGCTTCGCGAATCCTCCAATGCGGCGACCGCGATCGGCACCACCCGCCGCGGCATCGGCCCCGCCTATGAGGACAAGGTCGGCCGCCGCGCCATCCGCCTGATGGACCTCGCCGACCTCGACACGCTGCCGCACAAGATCGACCGGCTCCTTGCTCACCACAATGCACTTCGCCGCGGCCTCAATCTGCCGGAGTTCGACGGCAAGGTCATCCTGGCCGAGCTGAGCGCGCTGGCACCGCAGCTGCTGCCCTATGCCGAGACGGTGTGGCGGCTGCTCGACATCAAGCGTCGCGAAGGCAAGCGCATGCTGTTCGAGGGTGCGCAGGGCGCGCTGCTCGACGTCGATCACGGCACCTATCCCTACGTCACCTCGTCCAACACGGTGGCGGCGCAGGCCGCGACCGGTGCGGGCCTCGGGCCCGGCGCGGTCGGCTACGTGCTGGGTCTGTGCAAGGCCTACACGACCCGCGTCGGCCAGGGGCCGTTCCCGACCGAGCAGGACAACGAGATCGGCCGCAAGATCGGTGAGCGTGGCCGCGAGTTCGGCACCAACACCGGCCGTCCGCGCCGCTGCGGCTGGTTCGACGCCGTGCTGGTTCGCCAGGCGGTCAGAACCTGCGGCATCAACGGGCTGGCGCTGACAAAGCTCGACATCCTAGACGGCTTCGATTCGATCGAGGTCTGCACCGGCTATCGGCTGGACGGCAAGGAGATCGACCATTTCCCGGCCGGCGAGGGCGCGCAGGCCCGGGTCGAGCCGATCTACGAGACCATCGAAGGCTGGAAGGAGCCGACCGCGAACGCCCGCTCCTGGGCGGACTTGCCGGCTCAGGCCATCAAATATGTGCGCCGGATCGAGGAACTGGTGGGCTGTCCGGTCGCGCTTCTTTCCACGAGCCCCGAACGTGAAGATACTATTCTGGTGCAAAACCCGTTTGAGGCTTAACGGTATCTTACCGGGACAGGCGCATAGTTGAGTTGAAATGGCTGATTACTATCCGCTGATCGCCCGCGCTATTGCCGCCCTGGACCCCAACGCTCCCGGCGAAAGCCGCCGCGCGCTCTATGAACGGGCGCGCACGGCGCTGATCGCGCAGCTCCGCAGCGTGCAGCCACCGCTCTCCGAATCCGAGATCACCCGCGAGCGGCTGTCGCTCGAAGAGGCCGTCCGCAAGGTCGAATCGGAAGCCGCCCAGCGCGCCCGGGATGCCTCGCGCCCCGGTGGCGGCGCCCGCAGTGCGGGCGGCAGTGGCAGTGGCGATGCCTTCCGCCGCGCCAGCGCCCGCGCCGCCGAGGGCACTCCGCCCGCGCCGCCTTCGACCTCATCGTCCGCACCACCGCGCCCCGCACGTCCTGCCGCGCCGCCGTCGTCGCGCAACGAGCGTCCCCCGCTTGCTGGGGATGACCTCGGAGACCGCGATGCCCAGCGCCAGTTGCGTCCTCCGCGCCCGCAGGCCCCGCCTCCGCCCCCGATGCCCGAGCCGCCGGCGCCGCCTGCGGCGCGTGATCGCTCGGCCTCGCGCCGGCCGCCGGAAGGCGCGCCACCGCCGGTGCCGCAGGCGCCGGGCGTTCGTGGCTTTCGCGACATCACCGCGGATGCCGACGACCTCGGCCGCGCCGCGGCGCAGGCCAACCGCGCCGCACGCCGCACCTATGCCAACGTGCCGTCGCCCTCGCCGGAGTTCGACCGGCTCGAGCCGAGCCTGGAGAACCGCGGCGAGCCGCCGGACGTTCCGTATTCCTATGACGAGTCGATCGAGGAGGCCGAGCGCTACGCGCCGCGGCCGGCGGCACCGCGCCCGCACATTCCGGTCCTCGATCGCGACACCAAGAAGCGTGCCCGCTCCGGCTCCGCCTTCCCGTTCAAGAGCGCGATCGCCGTCGGCATCGTGCTCATCCTGGTCGGCGCCGGCATCCTCTGGGGCAAGCAGGCGGTGCAGACCGTGAGCGGCCTGTTCAAGCCGTCCGCGACGACGCAGGTCG
The DNA here is from genome assembly GCF_024199925.1 of Bradyrhizobium sp. CCGUVB1N3. Taxonomy (NCBI): domain Bacteria; kingdom Pseudomonadati; phylum Pseudomonadota; class Alphaproteobacteria; order Hyphomicrobiales; family Nitrobacteraceae; genus Bradyrhizobium; species Bradyrhizobium sp. CCGUVB1N3. Next base: position 4,369,933 of record NZ_JANADR010000001.1, on the reverse strand, counting down.
TGGAGGCACCGAAGGATGCTTCGCAGCCGACCGCAAAGCCGAAGATCCCCGATCGCGTCGGCCAGCCCTCGTCGACCGAGCAGCCGGCCGCGCCGGTGGCGCAGAAGGTCGTGCTCTATGACGAGGATCCGTCCGATCCGAAGGGCAAGCAATATGTCGGCACCGTGGTCTGGCGGACCGAGCCGATCAAGGCCTCGGGCAACCAGAAGGCCGACGTCGCCGTGCGCGCCGACATCGACATTCCCGACCGCAAGTTCAAGATGACGATGTCGTTCCGCCGCAACACCGATTCATCGCTGCCGGCGAGCCACACCGCGGAGCTGACCTTCATCCTGCCGCCGGACTTCCCCGGTGGCGGCGTGGCCAACGTGCCTGGTATCCTGATGAAGTCGAACGAGCAGGCGCGCGGCACGCCGCTCGCGGGCCTCGCCGTCAAGGTCACCGACGGCTTCTTCCTGGTCGGGCTCTCCAACGTCGATGCCGACCGCGCGCGCAACGTCCAGCTCCTGAAGGAGCGCTCCTGGTTCGACGTGCCGCTGGTCTATACCAACCAGCGCCGCGCCATCATCGCCATCGAGAAGGGCGCCCCCGGCGAGCGCGCGTTCAACGACGCATTCGCGCAGTGGGGGGACTAAAGCGCGATGAGATCAGGATGAATCGTCATCGCGCCTTAGGTTTTTGTTTGCGCATGATCTTTCCGGAAAACCGCTTCGCACTTTTCCGGATCATGCTTTAGGGAACACTTCAACCGCTTTCGTCATTCCGGGGCGATGCGTCAGCGTCGAACCCGGAATCCCGAGATTGTGGCGCGAGATTCCGGTTCGCGCTTCGCGCGCCCCGGAATGACGGCAGAACCTAGTGCCCCGTCCCGCCGATCTCCACCACGCCGACCTTGTTGACGAGGCTGTTGGCCATCACCGGGTTGCCGCTGCGGTCGATGTCCATGTTGCGGACGATGTCGCCGCCGCCGGGGATCGCCCAGCTCTGGAATTTTTCGCTTGCGGGATCGAAGCGGACGATGGTGTTGGGTTTTGCAGCGGACTCGCTGTACCAGACCGCGCCCTTGGTGAAGACAATACCGTAGGGCTGCGACTTCGGGCCGCTCGGTGAAGCCCATTCCTTCACCATGCCCGTTGCGGGATCGAGCCGGCCGAGAAAGCCGCGGGCGAAATCGACATACCAGATCGCATCATCCGGACCGATCGCGAGCCGGCGGGGACGGGCGGCCGCATCCGGCAGCAGGTACTCGCGGATCTCCATGCTCTTCGAATCGATGGTCGCGATCTTCGGCGCGCCGAACTCGACGAACCAGACGGCGTTCTTTGCATTCACCACGATGCCGTAGGGCCGCGCATTTGCCGTCGGCGGCGTGACGAGCTTGATCTCGCCGCTTGCGGGATCGAGGCGCCCGACCTTGTTGCCGGCCTGCACGGTGAACCAGATGATGCCGTCTTGGTCGAAAACGAGCGTATGCGGATCTTTGGCCGACGCATCCGGCAGCCGGTACTCCCTGACGTCGCCGGTCTTCGGATCGAGCCTGCCGATCAGTCCGGCGAAATTGCCGGTGAACCAGATGTTGCCGTCCTTGTCCTCCTTCAGGCCGTGCGGGCCGGTCTGCGGATCGAGCTTGTATTCCCGGATAGCGCCCGTGGCGGGATCGAGGCGGCCGAGCACGTTGGCGAGCTGGCCGGAGTACCACAAGGATCCGTCGTGGGCGGCGAGCGGATCGTGCGGCCGAGAGCCTTCGGTGGCGACCGGCCACGCCTTGATGTCGATCTGCGTGTCGCCGGCGATCAGCACGGCGGCGGGGCGGGGCCGTTCGGGAAAGCTCTTGATGAGATAGTCGGTGATCTCGGCGGTCTCTTCCGGCGGAATCGGTGCGCCAAAATTCTGCATCATGCGGATCACGGTGTGCCAGCCTTCGGGCGTGTAGCCCGCCGCCAGCCGGCCGATGTCATGGCAGGAGCCGCAGATGCCGACGACGGTGCTCTTGCCGGGGCCATCCGGAAAGTTGACGCCGGCCTGCTGGGCGGGCGCTGCGCAAGGCGCCAGTGCCAACAGGGCGGCTGTGCTCGCCGGGACAAGGGATTGCCGCCAGCCGTCCGCGATCAGGATCCTCGCCGAAATCCTCGCCATGTCTGTTGCTCCAGCTCTCTTGGCCGGGCCTCAGCATAGCGCGATCGTGGCAGGACGCCGCTCAACTTGCAGTGCGCGCGAGTGATCAGTTCGCGGCAGCTTCCCGCTTGCGCGCGGCAGCGGCCTCGCGGTCCATCACGGCGCGGCAGCCGGGGCTGACATGGTGCTTGTTGCGGACCATGCAGGCAGTGACCCGGGAGATGCTGGGGATTTCGCTGGCGCACAGCCGCATGGCGTCGCCGGTGCACATCTGTTGCGCCTCGGAGGAGAAGGCGAGGCCGGGTGCGGCTTGAAGCACGGTGGCAGTTGCGGCAATGGCGGCGAGCGTGGCGATCTTCCCGATACTGTGGCTAAACATGTGAGATGCATCCCCAAGATTTTGGCGGTGTTGGCCGCTTGTGTATTGGAGGCGCCGCACGCGGCTTGCACTGCCGCACGTCAGATCCAACACGCGGGGAGATGCCCCCGGTGTGGTTGCTCGATTACGCTTGAGATTTCGAATCGAAAGTGCTGCGCCGCCCCGATTCGATTATGCGCGAATGCCGCGAAGCTTCAATGGTTCGCGTGAACGATTTCACGATTGTTGCGCGTTCGTCACGGCAATTCGCTCAGCATCGCCAGGTCTCCGACATGTGTTGCGCTCACATGCCGTGGCTCTCGAACACCTTGCGGCAGGGACGCGAGAGCTTGGCGCGGTTGGCCTGCAGGCAGGACTGGACCGCGCTGTCATTGCCGAGCTCCTTGCGGCACAGGCGCGAGGCGTCGCGCGAGCAGGCCTGCTGCTCCCCTTGGGTTCCGGCATGGCCTTGTGCGAACGCCGGCAGGCCAGAGAAGCCGATTGCGGTGAGCATGATCGTCGCCAGGAAAAGGGTCATCCAACGCATGGCCAAATCCAATCTCCGGAAAGGACAGACACGAGGGCCGTTCACAGAACCCATCGGCCTGCCACTTGTTCCCCGGGCTTCGACCCGGCTATCCAAGCTTCTCAAGGCGCTGCTATAACGGGGGCGGGTCTTGAGGTGAGGGGTGCTTGATGAAACGCTATCTGGTTTTTGCGCTGGTGGGCCCGTTTGTCGGTGGATTCCTGCTGCTGCTGACGACGACCTACCAGTCCGGCTATTGGGCCCAGACCAATTGGGGCGAGGTCGGCAAGCTGTTCGTGGTGTTCTTCAAGACCCTGCAATACAGCTATTTGTTCGGCTTCCTGCCGTCGCTGATGATCGGCGCGGTCGACGACATCCTGTTTCACGTCAAGCGCATCGGCCCGGTGCTGCGGATGCTGCTGGTCGGCCTGTTCGCCTTCGTCCTCGCCGCCATCACCTATGGCTCGCGCGGGGCAGATACCGGCGCGGTGCAATGGGTCCTCTACGGCCTCGTCGGTTTCGTGCCGAGCGTGATTTCGTCCTGGCTCGTACATAAATATGTCGAGGAGCCGCAGCCGGCTCCGGCGCCGACCTGAGGGCAGGGGGCGGCGTTTGGGCGCGGCGCAGCAACCGAAGCGGCGCATGCGCGTTTGCCCCAGGCGATGACGCTCAAGCGATGGTTTTGCCTCAAGCGATGACGATGTCTGACGACGATATTCTTGCAACGCGCCGTGCCCATTCGCGGAGGACCTCGCGCGCAGACTTCTCGGGCGATGAGGCGCGCGGGCCGATCATCGATCAGGACGGCCGCGAGATCCGTCCCGAGACGCTTGGAGAGGGCTTTCGCGAATTCGCTTTCGAGTTCGGTAGCACCAATCCCTTCGGCAAGCTGACGCGCGAGCAGCGGCTGGCGCGGCTCGAGGCGATCGCAAAGCTGCTCGACGTCGCCTTCATCCTGCCTGGCACCAAGATCCGCTACGGCATCGACGGCCTGATCGGCCTGATCCCTGTCATCGGCGACATCATCACCACCGCGATCTCGTTGTGGCTGGTGCGCGAGGCCCGCGCGCTGGGCGCGCCCTGGTACATCACGGCGCGGATGCTCGGCAATGTCGCGGTCGACGGTGTGGTCGGCATGGTGCCGTTCGCAGGCGATGCCTTCGATGTCATGTTTCGCGCCAACATGCGTAACGTCCGCCTGTTGCGCCGCTGGCTGGACAAGCAGCCGCGCTTGTAAGGCGAGCGCGGACCCTTCGCCTCTCCCGCGTGCGGTCCGCAAGAACGGGGAGAGGGAGAGATCAAGACGCGAAAAGCGCGGTAACCTTTCGGCTACCGCGCTCATTGCGCATCGGGGGATGAGAAAAGCTTACGCCGCGTCGGCGTCGGTGTTCGCGGCCGGCTTGCGGCGGCGCGGCAGCGGAAACGCCTCGCTCTCATAGAGCGAGCGGATGCCGTTCTGGTCGAAGCGAGCTTCCTCGACCTGGAGGTACGCGCCGTTCAGAGAATCCGTCGGCAATTCCTCGATCGCGAAGCGCACGGCTTCGGCCGCGGTGCCGAACCGCCGATAGGTGAAGCCCGCACGCTTCTTCTTGCGGATCGCAGCGGGGAAAAGCTCGGCGGAGGTATTGAAGTTGAACGGACGCAGTGGACGCATGGTCAAAGACCTCGTGATCTTCTTCGGTTTCGGGCGCGTGTGGGGTTTGTGAGCGCGGGCCGCAACCAGGCGGCCATGTCATTTTCGCCCTCTAATATAGGCCGATTTGACAAAAATGCGACCCCCGCGAACGGAGATGATGAATCCGCGCATGGCAGCCCCGCAACGGAGATAAGTTTAATAAATTCAATGGCTTGAGTGGTTTACAGCTTGCCAAGAAGCAGCAGCACGATCAGCACCACCAGGACCACGCCGCCGAGCCCCATGCCGGAATGGCCCATGCCATAGCCATAGCCGCCAAACCGGCCGGACATGCCGCCCAGCAGGTAGATGATGACAAGGATGATCAGGATGGTTCCGAGGGTCATGGCGTCCTCCCTGACGGCCGCCGGAATGCCCTGTCCGCCCGCGCCCGTCAGAAGAGAAAAGCACATCCGGCCGCCGGGTTCCACGCCGGAACCCGGCTCTTGCAGGTCATCTTGGCTTGAGCTTCAGCGCCGCTGAATTGATGCAGTAGCGAAGGCCCGTCGGCGCCGGGCCGTCAGGGAAGACATGGCCGAGATGGCCGCTGCATTTGGAGCACAGCACCTCGGTGCGAACCATGCCGTGACTTTGGTCCGTCTCCTCGTCGATATGGCTCTCGACCGCCGGCTGGGTGAAGCTCGGCCAGCCGCAGCCGGAATCGAACTTGGCGTCGGATTCGAACAGCACGTTGCCGCAGCCGGCGCAGACGTAGGTGCCGGCGCGGTGGTCGTGCTCGTACTCGCCCGAGAAGGGACGCTCGGTCGCCTTCTCGCGGAGCACCGCATACTGCATCGGCGTGAGCTCGCGCCGCCACTGCTCCTCGCTCTTGGCGACCTTGGTTTCGTTCGTGGGTGTCTTGGTGTCGGGCATGGATCTCCCGTTCAGCTAATGACTTTGCAATCAGTTGGTGACCTTGCCGGCGCTGACCAGCGTCGGCTTCTCGATATAGTTATCCGCGAACAGCCTTTTCAGGTTCTCGACCTTCGGGATATCGTTGTAGGCGATGTAAGGCTGGTTCGGGTGCAGCGTCAGATAGTCCTGGTGATAGCCTTCCGCCGCATAGAACGCGTCCAGCGCGCCGACCTTGGTCACGATCGGCTTGCTGAAGACCTTGGCTGCGTTGAGCTGGGCGATATAGGCGTCCGCGATCTTCTTTTGCTCGTCGGAGGTGGTGAAGATTGCCGAGCGATATTGCGTGCCGGTGTCGGGTCCCTGGCGGTTGAGCTGGGTCGGATCGTGCACGACCGAGAAGAAGATCTGGAGGATCTTGCCGTACGAGATCTTCTTCGGATCGTATTTGATCTCGACCGATTCCGCGTGGCCCGTCGTGCCCGACGAGACCGTGTGATAGTCGGCCGTCGCCTTGGTGCCGCCGGCATAGCCGGAGACCGCGTTGACGACGCCGGTGGTGTGCTGGAACACGCCCTGCACGCCCCAGAAGCAGCCGCCGGCGACGACCGCGGTCTGGATACCGCTTGCGGGCGCCGCGTCGACAGCGGGGGCGGGGATCACCACCGCGTCTTCCGCCGCCCGTGACGGCGTGGCGAAGGCCAGCGCCAGCGCGGCGGTGGCGGCGAGGAGGGGGAGGGAATGGAAGGCGGGTCGGCTCATGGCGGATCCTCGTTCGGTCGATGCGACAGTCTAGGGTGGTTGGGGCCGGGCGAACAGCCCGCCAGGCCCCGCATGCGGGCCTGCCCAAGATACGGGCGGACGGGCCGGATGTTACGCGCTGGCGGACACGAGCCCGTGAAGAAGGCATGCTAGCGTCGCCGGAACGGGGAAATCGGACCGGGATGAACCCCTTCGTTGGATGACCGACATAGAAAATGAGTGGCGCTGGAGCTTGTTCGACGAAAATGTTGCGCGTTGTTTCTTTGATCGTTCTCATCCTGCTGTCATCTGCGCCGGTCGTCCTGGCCGACCCTCAGCTCGGCGATGATCTCGAGACCTGCCGCGAGCGAAAGCTGGATCTGCCGACGCGGTTCACGGCCTGCGAAAAGCTGCTCGGTTCGGACCGCGTGACCGGGAAGGACAAGTCCATCGCGCTGATCGTGCGGGGCTTCTCGCTGCTGAACAAGCGCGACTTCGATCACGCCCTCGAAGCCTTTGCCGCGGCGCGCGACGCCGATCCCGACAACATGCTCGCGCTCGACGGCCAGGCCCAGGCGCATCAGCGCAAGGGCCAGGACGATCTGGCGATGGCTGACTACAACCTCGCCCTCCAGAAGCGCCCCAACTATGGCGGCGCCTATAATGACCGCGGCACGCTGTACTTGCGCAAGGGCGCGCTCCAGAGCGCGCTCGACGATTTCAATCTCGCGATCAAATACACGCCCAATCTGCTGGTCGGTCACACCAACCGCGCGCGGACGCGGACCTTCATGAAGAATTATGACGGCGCGCTCGCGGACTTTGCCGACGCGCAGAAGATCGATCCGAATGCGCTGCAAATTCCCAACCATCGCTGCGTGACCTTTGCCGCGATGCGGCGCTTCGACGAGGCGCTCGCTGACTGCAACAACATCCTGGAGAAGCAGCCGAAGAACCAGTATGCGCTCGCCAACCGCGCCGATGCCTACCTCGCCAAGGGCGACCTCGACTCCGCGCTGAAGGACTACAACGCCATCCTCGAGATGAATCCGAACAACGTCCGCGCCCATGCCGGCCGCGGCCAGGTGTTCGAGCGCAAGCAGGATCTCGCGCAGGCGCGTGCCGACTACCGCGCCGCCGCCTTCGCGCTCACCCCGTTCGACGAGATCGAAGTCGCGATGGCGCGCACCGGCGCGCGGGGCCGCCTGGCCGTGCTCGAGCCCAAGACGCCGTCGACGCGCTCGACGCTGCGCCGTGTGGCGCTGGTGATCGGCAACGGCGCCTACCGCAACGTTCATGCGCTCGCCAATCCGCCGCGCGACGCCAAGTTGGTCGCCGGCGCGCTACGTGACGTCGGCTTCCAGACCGTCACGATCTCGACTGATCTTTCCCGGGACCAGTTCTTCGAGACGCTGCGCACCTTCGCAGCGGATGCGGAGAAGGCCGATTGGGCCGTGGTCTATTATGCCGGCCATGGCTTCGAGATCGGCGGCGTGAATTACCTGGTGCCGGTCGACGCAAGGCTTGCAATCGACAAGGACGCCGAGACCGAAGCGGTGGCGCTGGAGCAGGTGATCGCGGCGGTTGGTGGCGCGCACAAGCTGCGGCTCGTCATCCTCGATGCCTGTCGCGACAATCCCTTCGCGCCAACCATGCAGCACACGCTGGCGCTCAAGCTGGTCGACAAGGGTTTTTCCAACATCGAGCCCAGCGTCGGCTTCATGGTGGTCTACGCCGCCAAGCACGGCGAGACCGCGATGGACGGCGACGGTAACGACAGCCCGTTCGCGCTCGCGCTCGCCCGCGACGTGCGGCAGCCGAACGTCGAGGTCCGCAAGCTGTTCGACATCGTCCGCGACGACGTCTGGCTCCAGACCAAGCACGGCCAGCAACCCTTCACCTACGGCTCGCCGCCGGGCAGCGAGGATTTCTACTTCGTGGCGGGGAAGTGATCGCGCGATTTGCGGAACACCGGCGCCACACATTCGGTGTCGTCCCGGCGAAGGCCGGGACCCATACCCCCAGGGAGGTGTTGTCGCGCGATCAGCTAACCACGAGTCTTCGCCAAACTACTCCCTGTGGCTATGGATCCCGGATCTGCGCTTCGCTTGTCCGGGATGACGAACGGAGGTTAAGGCTGCGGCGTCGCCCGGGTCCCGCCGATCACACCACCACGCTGAGCCGCTTCGCCGCGCGCGTGATGCCGGTGTACAGCCACCTCGCGCGGCTGTCCTGGAACGCAAAGCTCTCGTCGAACAGCACGACGTCGTCCCATTGCGAGCCCTGCGACTTGTGCACGGTCAGCACGTAGCCGTAGTCGAACTCGTCATAGGGCTTGCGCTGCTCCCAGGCGATCTGCTCGACCCCGCCCTCGAAACAGTCGGCGCGCACCGAGACCTTCGTGACCTTGTGACCGAAGTCCTCGTCCGGCGACAGCCGCATGCTGAGGATGCGCGACTTCGAGCGCGAGGTGTTGCGCGACTTGACGCGCCACAGGCCGCCGTTGAACAGGCCCTTCTTGCGGTTGTTGCGCAGGCACACCAGCTTGTCGCCGGCGACTGGAAACTGGTCCTCGATGTTCTGGCGCTGGCGCACGCGCATGTTGTAGGCGCGGCGGGTGTTGTTGCGGCCGACCAGGATCTGGTCGGCGCTCATGACGCGGTCAGGATCGAGCTCCTTGCGCGAGACCACCTCGCTCTCGCCATAGCGGCCGATTTCGAGCTCGCGGCCCTCGCGGATGTCCATCGACATCCGCACGATCGGATCGTCCTGCGCCTGGCGATGCACCTCGGTCAGCATCGCGTCGGGCTCGGTATTGGTGAAAAAGCCGCCGCCCTGGATCGGCGGCAACTGTGCGGGGTCTCCGAGCACGAGCAGCGGGCAGTCGAACGACATCAAGTCGCGGCCCAATTCGGCATCAACCATCGAGCATTCGTCGATCACGATCAGCTTCGCCTTCGAGGCCGGCGCATCGTCCCACAGCTCGAAGCTCGGCTGTTCCTCGCCGGATTCACGGGCGCGGTAGATCAGGGAATGGATGGTGGAGGCGTTGTCGCAACCCTTGTTGCGCATGACGAGCGCGGCCTTGCCGGTGAAGGCGGCAAACTTGACCTCGCCATCGACGCCGTCCGCGATGTGCCGCGCCAGCGTGGTCTTGCCGGTTCCGGCAAAGCCGAACAGGCGGAAGATCGGCGGCGTGCCGTTGCGGCCTGGCTTTGCCTTGAGCCAGTCGGCGACGGCCTTGAGGGCGGCATCCTGATGCGGGGTAAATGTCGGCATTTTCGTCTTGAGGGAGGGCGAAAATGATCGATTCGCCGATCCTCAAAACTAACCATTCCCCCCGCCGGTTCAAGCGGTGGCGCCGGCCCTATTGCCAGCCGGGAACGCCGCGCATGTCGGGCAGGTGGTGGGCGATGCCCTTGTGGCAGTCGATGCAGGTCTTCTCGCCCGTGAACAGGAAGCGCTGATGCGCGACGGAGGCCCGCGGCGACTGCTTGGTGATGTCCATGGAATCGGCGCTGTGGCAGTTGCGGCATTCCAGGGAGTCGTTGGCCTTGAAGCGGGCCCATTCATGCGCCGCGAGCTCGAGCCGGTGGTCGGTGAATTTCTCGCGGGTGTCGATCGTGCCGAAAATCTTGCCCCAGACTTCCTTGGAGGCCTGCATCTTGCGCGCGATCTTGTCGGTCCAGTTGTGCGGGACGTGGCAGTCCGGGCAGGTCGCGCGCACGCCGGAGCGGTTGCTGAAATGGATGGTCGACTTCAGCTCGGCGAACACGTTGTCGCGCATCTCATGGCAACCGGTGCAGAATTTTTCGGTGTTGGTCAGCTCCAGCGCGGTGTTGAAGCCGCCCCAGAAGATGACGCCGGCCACGAAGCCCGCGAGCACCAGCGTGCCCAATGCGAACACCGTGCTCGGCCGCGTCAGCACGCCCCAGAGCTCGAGCGCGAAATCCCAGCTTCGGGCGAGCAAGCCGCGCTTGGCCTTGGGGTCTAAATTGGGGTCATCGGCGGTCGTCGTCATCGGCGGCCACCCGGGCTTGAACGCGAGAGCAGCGTGTCGATGTCGGTGAAGTCGTTGCTGACAGGCGGAGTGGCGGTGTTCTGCGGCACGTGGCATTCCGTGCAGAAGAAGCGCCGCGGCGAGATCGAGGCCAGGAACTGGCCGTCACGGTCCATGAAATGCGTGATCGAGACCATCGGCGCCTGCGATTCCGCCGTGCGCGAGCGCGCATGGCAGGACAGGCATTTGTTGCTGTTGAGGTCGATCTGGTAGCCGTCGATCGAATGCGGGATCACCGGCGGCTGCTCCGGATAGTTGCGCGACTCCCTCTCGGAGGTGTTGCGGTTCGGCAGCATCGGCGGCGCCGGCCCTTCGTCGTTGAGCGGGGTCGGCCCGCGCAGGCCCGAGGTTACCGTCTGCGCGGTCAGCGAACTCGCGCCCGCGGCAATAGCGAGCGCCAGAAGGACGATTCCGGATCGTTTCGTCATGGTCACACCCGCTCGACGCGCACGGCGCATTTCTTGAAGTCGGTTTGCAGCGAGATCGGATCGGTGGCGTCCAGCGTCACCTTGTTGATCAGCTTGGACTCGTCGAACCAGGGCACGAACACCAGCCCGCGCGGCGGCCGGTCTCGGCCGCGCGTCTCGACGCGAGCACGGATGTAGCCGCGGCGGGACACGACCTTCACCTCGTCGCCGCGGCGCAGCTTTGCGTCCTGCGCGTCGTCGGGGTGCATGAAGCAGACGGCCTCGGGGAAGGCCTTGTAGAGCTCCGGCACGCGGCGTGTCATGGTGCCGGAATGCCAGTGCTCCAGCACGCGGCCGGTCGAGAGCCAATACGGATAGTCATTGTCGGGCGATTCCGCCGCCGGCTCGAAAGGCAGCGCGAAGATCCGCGCCTTGCCGTCGGGATAGCCGTAGAACTGCACGTCCGCGCCCTGTCTCACATAGGGATCGCTGCCCTCGCGGAAACGCCACTTGGTTTCCTGGCCGTTGACGACGGGCCAGCGCAGGCCGCGCTCGCGGTGATAGGCTTCAAATGGCGCGAGGTCGTGACCATGGCCGCGGCCGAACGCGGCATATTCCTCGAAAAGGCCTTTCTGAACGTAGAAGCCGAACGCCTTGGATTCGTCGTTCGCGTAGCCTTCCTCGATCTCCGAGGTCGGAAACTTGTCGACTTGCCCGTTCTTGTACAGCACGTCGAACAGCGTCTTGCCGCGATATTCCGGCTTCTTGGCGAGCAGCTCCTCGGGCCATACTTCCTCGATCTTGAAGCGCTTGGAGAACTCCATGAGCTGCCAGAGATCGGATTTGGATGCGCCCGGCGCCGTGACGAGCTGGTGCCAGAACTGCGTGCGACGCTCGGCATTGCCATAGGCGCCTTCCTTCTCCACCCACATCGCGGTCGGCAGGATCAGGTCGGCGGCGAGCGCCGTCACGGTCGGATAGGCATCCGAAACCACGATGAAATTGTCGGGGTTGCGGAAGCCTGGATAAGTCTCCTCGTTGATGTTGGGCCCCGCTTGCAGGTTGTTGTTGACCTGCACCCAGTAGGCATTGAGCAGGCCGTCCTTCAGCATCCGGCTTTGCAGCACGGCGTGATAGCCGGGCTTGTCGGGAATCGTGCCCTCCGGCAACAGCCAGATGTGCTCGGTCTTGTCGCGATGCTCCTTGTTGGTGACGACCATGTCGGCCGGCAGGCGGTGCGAGAAGGTGCCGACCTCGCGCGCTGTGCCGCAGGCCGAGGGCTGGCCGGTCAGCGAGAACGGGCTGTTGCCGGCCGACGCGATCTTTCCGGTCAACAGATGGATGTTGTAGACGAGGTTGTTGCACCAGACGCCGCGGGTGTGCTGGTTGAAGCCCATGGTCCAGAACGAGACGACTTTGGTCTTCGGATCTGCGTAGAGCTCGGCCAGCGCCTCCAGCCGGTTGAGCGGCACGCCGGACATCTTTGCGGCCTTCTCTAGCGTGTAGTCCGACACGAACTTTGCGAACTCGTCGTAGCTCATGTCGGTGGAATCGTTGGCCTTGGCCGCGCCGGTTGCCTTCTTCTGAAGCGGGTGTTCGGGCCGAAGGCCGTAGCCGATGTCGGTCTGGCCGCGCTTGAACACGGTATGCGCGGCGACGAAATCCTTGTTGACGCGCCCGGTCTTGATGATGTGGTTGGCGATCGCGTTGAGAATATAGAGATCGGTCTGCGGCACGAACACCATGCCGATATCGGCAAGGTCGAACGAGCGGTGCTCGAAGGTCGAGAGCACGGCGACGCGGACATGCGGTGCGGAAAGGCGGCGGTCGGTCAGCCGCGTCCACAGGATCGGGTGCATCTCCGCCATGTTGGAGCCCCACAGCACGAAGGCGTCGGTGGCTTCGATGTCGTCATAGCAGCCGGCCGGTTCGTCGATGCCGAAGGTGCGCATCATGCCGGCCACCGCCGAGGCCATGCAGTGCCGCGCATTGGGGTCGATGTTGTTGGTGCGGAAGCCGGCCTTGAACAGTTTTGAGGCGGCGTAGCCTTCCCAGATCGTCCACTGACCGGAGCCAAACATGCCGACGCCGCTGGGCCCACGCTTCTTCAGCGCGTCCTTCCACTTCTCGGCCATGATGTCGAAGGCTTCGTCCCACGACACGGGCGTGAACTCGCCGTTCTTGTCGTACTTGCCATTCGTCTTGCGCAGCATCGGCTGGGTCAGGCGATCATGGCCGTACATGATCTTGGAGAGGAAGTAGCCCTTGACGCAGTTGAGGCCGCGATTGACCTCGGCCTTGATGTCGCCATGGGTCGCGACCACGCGGTTGTCCTTGGTCGCGACCATCACCGAGCAGCCGGTGCCGCAGAAGCGGCAGGCGGCTTTGTCCCATTTCAATTCGCTGACATCGCGCTCGGCGATGAGGTTGGCGGCGAGCGCCGGTGCCGGCATGCCCGCGGCGGCGGCTGCGATCGCAGCGGCCTCCAGCTTCAGCATCTGGCGGCGGTCGATCTTCGGTGAGGTCATAATGGTTCTCCCGGCGTGGGCGACGCGGTCTCAGGCAGTTTCGATGGCGTGAAACACGAGCGCCGCGGAATAGACGTGCGGCATGGATTGGATGTCGTTGAGCAGGGTGCCGAGGCTGCCGGCATCCGGCGCCTCGACCACGACGACGAGCTTGCCGCGCGCATCGCGACCGTGGATTTCGCAGCCAGGCAGCGCGGTGATGGCGGCCTCGAGCTCAGCGAGGCGCTCAGGTCGCGCCTGCACCAGAATGCTGGCGATTTCGCCTCCGGGCGGCGGGATGATGCGGTCGGCACTGAGCACCCGGCCGGTGATCAGTGCGCGGCGGTTGAGTGTGGCTTGGGCCATGATCTCGGTCTTTCGGCTTGCGGGGCTTCAATGTGGAGGAGGCGGGCCGGGGGGGCCTGCGAACATCTGGTAGATCCACACGGCGAGCCCGTAGCTGCCGACCGTTCCGACCGCGAGGGCGGGCATGACGACCGCGGTCAGGAACAGGAATGCGAAGATCTCCATGCGCTTGCGGCGCATGCGCCCAGTCGTGTCGTCAGGGGCCGACATATTCGGTCTCTCTGAAATTTGGAAATTGGACGGCTTCCGGGCCGTTGCCTTGCCGCACCATAGGTATCGGGCGGCAGATCGCCTTGATCTGAATCAACGGTTGGCGCCTGCGGGCACTTCGCCGCACGGCTGCGACGAGCGGGCAGGGAAGCCATCGGTTACTTTGCATGGGGTTGTTTTCGACAGTTTGCGCGTCGTGGGTCGTCTGCCTTCGCACAGACGATATCGGGTACCTGGCACACCCTGCGTCCGGTCAAAGACGTCCCGTCCGGCGGAATTGAGCCGCCATGGACAGCGCAGCCCCGCTCAATAAGATGCCCGCAACAAGAACAATCCAGGGAGAGGCGTCATGAAGTTCGGCATCTTCTATGAGCTGCAATTGCCGCGTCCGTGGGTGGCGGGCGACGAGCTCCGGCTCTACCAGAATGCCCTGACGCAGATGGAACTCGCCGATCGCCTCGGCTACGACCATGCCTGGGTGGTCGAGCATCATTTCCTCGAGGAATATTCGCACTCGCCGTCGCCGGAATCCTTTCTGGCTGCCGCGAGCCAGCGCACGCAACGGATCCGCCTCGGCCACGGCATCCTCCAGCTCACCACAAATCATCCCGCGCGCGTCGCCGAGCGCGTCGCGGTGCTCGATCTCCTCAGCAACGGCCGCTGCGAGTTCGGCATGGGCGAGAGCGCCTCGATCACCGAGCTCGAGCCGTTCGGCCGCGACATGGAGACCAAGAAGGAGATCTTCGAGGAGGCGGTGCGTGCGATCTTCCCGATGTTTCGGGATGGCGGCTGCGAGCATCACGGCAAATATTTCGACATGCCCCTGCGCAACGTCGTGCCGAAACCGGTGCAGAAGCCGCACCCGCCGCTGTGGATGGCCTGCTCGCAGCTTCCGACCATCGAGCGCGCTGGCCGCCACGGCTTTGGCGCGCTCGGCTTCCAGTTCGTCAGCGCGGACGCCGCACACGCCTGGGTGCATGCCTATTACAACGCGATGACCAAGCGGCTGCACAAATTGGCAGACTACGAGATCAATCCGAACATGGCGCTGGTGTCGTTCTTCATGTGCGCGAAGACGGACGAGGAGGCGCGTGCGCGGGCCGATGGCGCCACCTTCTTCCAGTTCGCGCTGCGCTTCTACGGCGCGTCGCAAAATCGCCAGCGGCCGGCACCCGGCACAGTCAATATGTGGGACGAGTACAACAAATGGAAGCGCGACAATCCGGAAGCGCAGG
Source organism: Bradyrhizobium sp. CCGUVB1N3 (assembly GCF_024199925.1). NCBI lineage: Bacteria > Pseudomonadati > Pseudomonadota > Alphaproteobacteria > Hyphomicrobiales > Nitrobacteraceae > Bradyrhizobium > Bradyrhizobium sp. CCGUVB1N3. The sequence goes on along the minus strand of NZ_JANADR010000001.1, from coordinate 4,354,881 downwards.
AAGCCGCGCTGCGCGGCGGCCTGATAGGCTCGCCGGAAACCATCCGGAAAAAGCTCCGGCGCTTCCGCACCTCCCATATCGACCAGGTGATCCTGCTCAACCAGGCCGGCAAGAACAGCCACGAGCATATCTGCGAGTCGCTGGACCTCTTCGCGCGCGAGGTGATGCCGGAGTTCCAGAACGATCCGGAGCAGGAGGCCTGGAAGCGGGCCGTGATGAGCGGCGAGATCGGGCTCGAGGAGATCGACACGCAGGCCTTCACCGACCGCTACGGCAAGCTCGCGATCAACGTGCCGTCGGCGAAGGTGGCGGTGGGGTAGGGCGTTCGAGCATCTCCGTTGCGGCCGCATGGGCCCCGGCTCAGCAGCGCACCGCTGAAGAAGCGCTGCGCAGCGTCCGGGTAACGAGACCAATTGCGAGGCACGTGTCCCGGACGCGCTGCAGCGCGTAGCGATGCGGCGCAGAGCCGGGACCCAGAAGCGGCTTGGCTGCCTTCCTCGATAGTTCCCTTGCTGCTATCCATCGCCGAAAGAACGCTTTGCGGAGGAAAACGATGCGGCCCCACGGTATGGCCTCGACTTCAGCGGCCGGCGACATCACCCCGGCGGTGCTCGCCATCGGCCGGCCCGACTTCGCGTCTGTCCTCATCGATACCCTGCGCCGGCAGGCCGGCGTCGGCCATTGCATGGTGTTTTCGCTGAGCCGGGCCGGTGCCGCACACTGCCTGCTCGACGTCGGCAACATCCCGACCGGCGGTGACCTTGGCGCGGCCTATGCTGGCCAGTTCCACGAATCCGATCCCAATCGCGATGCGCTGTTCGAAGGCGAGGGCGGTGCCCCGATCATGCTCCCGTTCTTCGCGCCGCGCATGTACGGCGCGCGCTACCGGAAAATCTTCTTCCTCGATTCCGGCATCGTCGACAAATGCGCCACCGCGATCTGGACCGGCGACACCTGCTTCTATGTCAATTTCTACCGCATCACGTCGCAGGGCCGCTTCGACGATGCCGAGCGTGCGCGGCTTCAAACAATCGCGCCTGCGATCGGCGCGAGCGTCGCCCGACACTTCCAGCAGGCCGCAACGCCCGACCAGAGCCTCGCCGCATTATTCGCCACACGCGCGCCGCTCTCCGCGCTGACGCCGCGTGAGCAGGAGGTTTGCCGCCGCATCCTCTCCGGCCTCAGCTCCGAGGCGATCTCGCAAGCCCTCGGCATCAGCCTGCATTCGACCCTGACCTACCGCAAGCGCGCCGATGAGCGGCTCGGAATTTCCTCGCAGAGCGAGCTGTTTGCGATCGTGCTGGGCTTGCTCTTGGAAACCATGGGTGACGGACGGGCTTATTGTCGGCTCATGGCCTGTCAAGAAGTTCGGCGTTAACCATCGCTGACGGTTCCAGTCTGAGCGAAGTCGCTTCGAAGTTTCTTAAAGTTTGCTGGGTACCGCTTCCAGGATGGTGACCTGGGAGAAGACATGAGTAAGCGGGCCAAACGTGGAAAGGCAGAGACGCTCGCACTACCAATGGCCGCGAGAGTTGCAATTGGCGCCGTGGCCGTCGCTGCATTGGGGTATAGTTTGCTGTCCCGCCCGGCGAGCGTGCAACCGGTACGGAAGTCGTCTGCACCACAAGCCCAGGCATCGTCAACGCCGGTTTACGTGGCAACTCCGGTTCATGCATCTGCGCCGGCTCCAGCTCCCGCTCCGATTCCGCCCCCGGCGCCTCTGGTCGAACCGCCAAAAGCCGCTGACGGTCCCGGAGCACTTGTTCGGCAAGTGGTTGACTACGCCAGCCGCCAGGCGCCGGGCACGGTGATCATCGATACCAAGAACACATTCCTTTATTTCGTTCTGAACGACGCGCACGCGATGCGCTACGGCATCGGTGTCGGCCGCGAGGGATTCGCATGGTCCGGTGAGCAGACTGTGGCTCGTAAAGCAGAATGGCCGGATTGGCATCCGCCTGCGGAGATGGTCTCGCGTCAGCCTTATCTGCCTCGGTTCATGGCAGGTGGCCCCGGCAACCCGCTCGGCGCTCGGGCGATGTATCTGGGTGAGACCGAATATAGAATTCACGGCACCAACAACCCCGATACGATCGGGAAGCGGGTTTCGTCCGGTTGTATCCGGCTGACCAATGAGGACGTCGTGGACCTCTATGAGCGGGTGAAAGTCGGAGCGAAAGTGATCGTGCTTCCGGCAACCGCTGCCCGTCGTCCATCCCAGGGAACGCCGGCCGACGCCGCTTTCCGATTGCCGGACCCGGCATCGCCGTCGAAGCGGCCCTTGGCGGCCAACGCGCAGATGCCGTCATCTGGACCGAAGATCGCCGAGGTTCAGTAACTCCAACGCCGCCCGTCCCTATCGCTAGGGACAGACGCCGGCGCCGGACTTCGCTAGTCTCCTGGACACGAGAATCCAGGGGAGACCGCCTTGAGCACCGCGCCGCGCATCGATATCGACCCGGCTTCGTTCTGGAGCGACCCCTATCCGATGCTTGCGAAGATGCGACGGGAGGCGCCGATCGCCTTCGTGCCGCAGCTCGGCTCGACGCTGCTCGTGAGCCGCGACGACATCTCGATCTCCGAGAAGCAGATCGACGTGTTCTCCTCGCACCAGCCCGAAGGGCTCATGAACAGGCTGATGGGCCACAACATGATGCGCAAGGACGGCGAGGCGCATCAGGTCGAGCGCCGCGCGGTGTTTCCCGCGGTCTCGCCCAGGACGGTGAAGGCGCACTGGACCGCGCAGTTCCAGGCCCATGCCGACCGCATCATCGATGACATCGAGCCGGGCGCGCGGATCGATTTCATGCGCGACTTCGCGCTGCCGTTTTCGGGCGAATGCCTGAAGTCGATCACGGGCCTCACCAATATTGGCTTTGCGGAGATGGATGCCTGGTCGCAAGGAATGATCGACGGCATCGCGAACTATGCCGGCGATCCCGCCGTGGAAGCGCGCTGCCATGCGGCGACCGCCGGCATCGATGCGGCGATCGACGACATGCTGCCGGTCATGCAGAAAAATCCGGACCAGAGTTTGTTAAGTGTGATGCTGGCGTCGGGCATGCCGATGCAGAGCATGCGCGCCAACGTCAAGCTCGCGATCTCCGGCGGTCAGAACGAGCCACGCAAGGCCATCGCCGGCACCGTCTGGGCGCTCCTGACCCATCCTGACCAGTTCCAGCTCGTCCGGCGCGGCGAGGTGTCCTGGCTCCAGGCGTTCGAGGAATATGCCCGCTGGATTTCGCCGATCGGCATGTCGCCACGCCGAATTGCAAAGCCGTGGACCATCCGCGACGTCTCGTTCGAGGTCAATGAGCGCGTGTTCCTGATGTTCGGCTCGGCCAATCGCGACGAGAAGCATTTTGAGCGTGCCGAGGAATTCGATCTGCGGCGCGACGTGTCGAAGAGCGTCGCCTTTGGTGCCGGCCCGCATTTCTGCGCCGGCGCCTGGGCTTCGCGCGCCATGATCGCCGACGTTGCCTTGCCGACCGTGTTCGCGAAGGCGAAGAATTTGCAGATCGCCGACGACGAGCCGGTGCGGATCGGCGGCTGGGCGTTTCGCGGTCTCTTGAACCTTCCGGTGAGGTGGAGGCACTAGCGCGTGAACAAGTGGCGCGGCTGGGTACGGCTTCACGTTCGCGTGCGGAAAAGTTCTCTCTGCATTTCCCTAGGCAATTGAAAGATTAATCACGCCCATTGCCGCAGACGCAGTGCGCGTGTCGCTATTTTTCAGGACGTCTCGACAGCTTTCGTAACTCGCACCATCATTCCCGCATCGCAATAGAATGCACGGCCGCACGCGGTCGGGAGTTGGGAATGCAGCGTCGGGACTTTCTGAAATTCTCTCTTGGAACAACGGCGCTGGCTGCGTTGTCATCGCGTGCAAGCGCACAAGGCGTGAAGGAAATTCGTGTCGGCTACCAGAAGAACGGCGTGCTGGTCATCACGCGCCAGCAGGCTGCGCTGGAAAAACATTTCGCGTCCCAGGGCATCGAGGTGAAATGGGTCGAGTTCTCCTCCGGCCCGCCGATGATGGAGGCGATGAACGTCGGCAGCGTCGACTACGGCGCGGTCGGCGATTCCCCGCCGGTGTTTGCCCAGGCCGCGGGCGCCGCGATCGTTTATGCGGCAGGCCAGCCGATCACCAACGGTCAGGGCATTTTGGTGCCCAAGGATTCACCGATCCGCTCGATCGCCGAGCTCAAGGGCAAGCGCATCGGCTTCACCAAGGGGTCCAGCGCACACAACATCGTCGTGCAAACGCTGGAGAAGGCAGCCCTGACCTATGCCGACATCACACCGGTCTATCTGACGCCGCCGGACGCCGGCCCCGCCTTTGCCAATGGCAGCATCGATGCTTGGGCGATCTGGGATCCTTATTTCGCAATCGGCGAGACCAAGCAGAACGGCCGCATCCTGATCAACGCGCGCGAGGTCACCAAGAGCAATTCCTTCTACATTGCCAACCGCGATTTCGCGAAGAACCATGGCCCGATCCTCAGCAGATCGTCGACGTGACGACGGCGACGGCGCGCTGGGCCGAGCAGCACCGCGATGAGGTTGCAAGATCGCTGGCCGCGGTGACCGGCATTCCTCTCGACATCCAGACCATTGCGGCCAATCGCTCGGCCTTCGTCGTCGGCCCCGTCACCGAGGACATTATCGCGACCCAGCAGGGTGTTGCCGATCGCTTTTACAAGCTCGGCCTGATTCCCAAGCCTATCGCGATCCGTGACATCGTCTGGCGCAGCACGGCGACCTGATCGTGCCGACAAATCTTCCGATTTCAAAGGGTTTGAACATGAGGCGTCTTATTCAACGCTTGGTCGCAGCCATTGCCCTGTCGATCGGCATCGTGGCGGCTGCGGTCGGAACATCCTACGGCTAATCATCTGAGCGCGAGACATCCATGAGCCAATCTCTCAAGAGCAACATCCTCTGGTTCCTGCCGACCCACGGCGACGGCCGCTATCTCGGCACCGGCATCGGCGGCCGCGAGGTCAACTTCAACTATCTGCGCCAGATCGCGCAGGCGGCCGATCAGCTCGGCTATTACGGGGTGCTGCTGCCGACCGGGCGAAGCTGCGAGGATTCCTGGATCGTCGCCTCGAGCGTCGCGCCGTTCACCGAGCGGCTGCGCTATCTCGTGGCTGTCAGGCCCGGCCTGCAATCGCCGAGCGTCGCGGCGCGCATGACCGCCACGCTCGACCGCGTCACCAACGGCCGGCTGCTCATCAACGTCGTCACCGGCGGCGACCCCGTCGAGAACAAGGGCGACGGCATCTTCCTCGCCCATGACGAGCGTTACGAGGTCACCCGCGAGTTCCTCAACATCTATGGCGACCTGCTTGCCGGCAGGACCGTGAATGTCGAGGGCAAGCACATCCGCATCGAGGACGGCAAGCTGCTGTTCCATCCCGTGCAGTCGCCGCGGCCGCCGCTCTATTTCGGCGGCTCGTCGGATGCAGGCATCGACGTCGCCGTCGACACCGTCGACAAATATCTCACCTGGGGCGAGCCGCCGGCGCAGGTCGCCGAGAAGATCGCCAAGGTGAAGGCGGTCGCGGCCCAGCGTGGGCGCAAGCTGTCTTTCGGTATCCGCCTGCATGTCATCGTCCGCGAGACCAATGAAGAGGCCTGGCAGGCCGCTAACGAGCTGATCAAGCACGTCAGCGATGAGACCATCGCGCTCGCGCAGAAGAACTTTGCCCGCATGGATTCCGTTGGCCAGCAGCGCATGGCACAGCTGCATGGCGGCAGGCGCGACAAGCTCGAGATCAGCCCGAACCTCTGGGCCGGTGTCGGCCTGGTTCGCGGCGGAGCGGGCACCGCGCTGGTCGGCGATCCTGCGACGGTCGCCGCGCGCATCAAGGAATATCAGGACCTCGGCATCGATACGTTCATCCTGTCCGGCTATCCGCATCTCGAGGAAGCCTATCGCTTCGCCGAGCTGGTATTCCCGCTGCTCTCGCTCGAGCTGCCGAGCAACGTCACGAAGCTTCACTTCAACGGCGGTCCGTTCGGCGAGACCGTCGGCAGCGATTTCCGTCCGCAGAAGCAGGTGTCGCAGTCATGAGCCTCATCGACAGCATTCCCCTTCCGCGCAGCGTCCGCCTGCCGCGCGTCGACGGCCTGATCCAGTGGATCGTGCCGCTCGCCATCATCGTCGTCTGGCAGATCGCCTGCATCACCGGTCTCGTGCCGACACGGGTGCTGCCGGCACCGAGCGACGTTGCGCTCGCGGGCTGGAAGCTGTTGCTCTCCGGCGAGCTCGTGCGCAACATCTGGGTCTCTTTCTGGCGCGCCTCGATCGGCTTCCTGATCGGCGGCAGCATCGGCTTCGCATTCGGGCTTGCAAACGGCCTCTCGCAGCTCTCGGCAAAGCTGACCGACACGACGCTTCAGATGGTGCGCAACGTGCCGCATCTGGCGCTGATCCCGCTCGTCATCCTGTGGTTCGGCATCGACGAGAGCGCAAAGCTGTTCCTCGTGGCGCTCGGCGTGTTCTTCCCGGTCTATCTCAACACGCTGCACGGCATTCGCACCGTCGACCCGCAGCTCATCGAGATGGGCCGCATCTACGGCATGAGCGACGGCGAATTGTTCCGCCGCGTGATCTTTCCGGGCGCGCTGCCCTCGATCTTCGTCGGCATCCGCTTCGCGCTCGGCATCATGTGGCTGACGCTGATCGTCGCCGAGACCATCGCGGCGTCCTCCGGCCTCGGCTACATGGCGATGCAGGCGCGCGAGTTCATGCTGATCGACGTCGTCGTGCTGTCGATCCTGATCTACGCCCTGCTCGGCAAGCTCGCCGACAGCGCTTCGCGCCTGCTCGAGCGCCTGACGCTCGCCTGGCACCCCGCCTTCCAGAAACGTTGAGACAAAAATGCAGACAGCTCTTCTCCTGCCCGAGACCGAACGCAACCAGCGCACCCGCAATACGCCGCAGGCCCGGCGCGCGCGGCAGGAGCGGCCGGCGCTTGGCTTGCCGCTCACGATCCGGAACTTGCGTAAATCCTTCGGCGACAACGAGGTGCTGCGCGGCATCGACCTGCATATCCCCGCTGGCCAGTTCGTTGCGATCGTCGGCAAAAGCGGTTGCGGCAAGAGCACGCTGCTGCGGCTGATCGCCGGCCTCGACAAGATCGATGCCGGCGCCATCAGCTTTGGTGAGGCGGCGCGGCCCGAGGATATCAGGGTGATGTTCCAGGAGCCTCGGCTGCTGCCCTGGGCCCGCGTGTTGTCGAATGTCGAGGTAGGCCTCGGGCGCGACCGCGCCTCGCTTGATGCGCATCCGCGCGCCGAGCATGCGCTGACCGAGGTCGGGCTCGCCGACAAGCGCGACCAGTGGCCCTCGGTGCTGTCCGGCGGCCAGAAGCAGCGCGTGGCGCTGGCGCGCGCGCTCGTCAGCCAGCCCCGCGTGCTGGCCTTCGACGAGCCGCTCGGCGCGCTTGATGCCCTGACTCGCATCTCGATGCAGCGGCTCCTGGAGCGCGTCTGGCGCGACCAGGGTTTTACGGCGATCCTGGTGACGCACGACGTCGCGGAAGCCGTTGCGCTCGCCGATCGCGTGCTCGTGATCGAGGAGGGCCGTATCGCGCATGACGTCACGGTCAATGCGCCGCGGCCGCGCGAGCGCGGCTCGGTGGAGCTTGCGGGCCTCGAAGGCTCCATCCTGCGCCATCTTCTCTCGGCGGATGATCGTACCTAGATAACAGGGGCCCTGATTTCGGGGAGCATGCCATGAACGTGATTGCCCGCCATATCATGACCGACACGACCATCCCCTCCGCCGATTTCCGCGGCGCTATGCGCCATCTCACCGGCGGCGTCAGCGTCATCACCGCCGGCCGCGGCAGGGACATCACCGGCATGACGGTGACTTCGGTGACGTCGCTGTCGGTCGATCCGCCGACGCTGCTCGTCAGCATCAACCGCGACGCCTCGTCGTTCCCGCTGATCAAGCGCCACGGCGCTTTCGGCGTGAACATCCTCAACGCCGACCAGCTCGACATCGCCGAGCGCTTTGCCGGCAAGGGCGGGCTGAAGGGTGCCGATCGCTTCGCCGGCAGTGACTGGGTGACGGCCGTCTCCGGCGTCCCGCTGCTGGCCGGCGCGCTGGCCGCGCTCGATTGCGAGGTCGAGGAGATCGTCGAGCGTCACTCGCACGGCATCGTCATCGGACGCGTGCGCGACATCCGGAGCTCGACCCGCAGCGCGGCGCTCGCCTATTGGCACGGACAGTACGTCGCGCTCGACCAGGATGAGGACGCCGCCGGGCTCGCCGAGGTCAGTGTTCCCGCGCGGGGCCGGCGCGTCATTTGACCGCCGGGTGGCCTTCCGGGCTGGCCTTTTCGTTTCCCTCGATCTAGAAGCCCCGCCAGAGCCTCCCGGAGGAGGCGATGGAGCCGGCGATGAAACGCGTTGCGACCTGGGCCTTCTACGCCGTCGGCGCGCTCGCGATCGCCTATCTCGCGCTCTACGCCTATGCGATGTTCACCGGCCGGCACATCGTGCCCGGCGACCCCATCCACATCTTCCGCAATCCCGACGCGCCGAGCTATTCTTGAGATGTCTCCTGTAGGGTGGGCAAAGCGAAGCGTGCCCACCACTTCCGTCTGAGACCTGGAGAGATGGTGGGCACGGCGCAAGTGCGCCTTTGCCCACCCTACGCACTACGAATTGGGTCGCCGTCAGCTCCGCAAGATCGCCAGCGCCAGCGCTTGTGCGCGCGGGACGATGCTGTCGAGCTCGAGATATTCCTCCGGCGTATGTGCAAGCCCGCCGACCGGGCCGACGCCGCAGATCGTCGGCGTGCCGACGGCGGCAGTGAAGCCTGAATCGGCGCAGCCGCCGGAGAATTCGCCGGTGAGCGTGGTCAGCCCGACGTCGCGTGCGGCGCCCTGGTAACCCTCGAACAGCGTCTTCGACGCCTCGCTCTGAACCGCCGGCACGAATTCGCCCTTGATCGTCAGCGTGGCGCTCGTGCCCGGCACGTAGGAGGTGACGACGATCTTCTCGATCGCGGCCATCACCGCGTCGCGATCTCTCGGCTCGACATAGCGCAGATCGATCTGGCCCTCGGCGTAAGGCGCCGTCGTATTGACCGACTGCCCGCCCGCGATCAGCCCGACGTTCAGGGTGATCCCCTTGGACAGATCGGTCAGCGCATGGATATGGACGATCTTGTTCGCGAGCTCGCCGATCGCGCTCACGCCGGCCGCAAAATTCGCGCCGGAATGCGCGGCCTTGCCGGTGACGGCAAGGTGCATGAAGATGCCGCCCTTGCGGCTCGTGACCACGTTGCCGGTCGGCCGCCCCGGCTCGGAATTGTAGACGGCGCGCGCGGAACGTCCCTCGCGCTCGATCACCGGGCGCGAGGAGGGCGAGGCGATCTCCTCGTCCGAGGTGATCAGCACCTTAATCGGGTGAGGGCTGCCGCCGAATTTCTGAAAGGCCGTGGCCACGAACACGTTCATGACGAGGCCGGCCTTCATGTCCGCGACCCCCGGGCCATAGGCGCGGCCGTCCAGAATCGTAAAGGGGCGTCGTTCGGCCTCGCCTTTGCCGAACACCGTGTCGCGATGCCCCATCAGCAGGATCGGCTTTTCGTTGCTGCCGGGTTTGGCCACTTCGGCATGGATCGCATCGCCAAAGGTGCCATGGCCCTCGCGCCGGAACGGAATGCCGTGCTCGGCAAAATGCCGCTCGAACCGCGCACCGACCGCATCGACGCCTTCCTTGTCATAGGACCCGGAATCGATGTTCACGGCGTCGCGCAACAGGTCGATCATCGCCTGCTTCTGCGACGCCAGCCAATCGGTGATTTGAGCCTCAGACATTATTACCTCGCGTGATTATCGTTCGCGCTTATAGGGTCTTATTCCGGCCCGACCTAGTCGCCGAATGCGGTTCGCCTCTGCGCCTGGAACAGTCCAGTCTCGCAAGCCTGAATGTGCGTTCGTTGACCGTCACCCTGAGGTGCGAGCTTAGCGGCGCAAGCGCGCCGCTTGGCGAGCCTCGAAGGGCGACGGCCCGGCTGCGTCCGTAGCCGTTCATCCTTCGAGGCTCGGCATGCGCTGCTTCGCATCGCATGCCTCGCGCCTCAGGATGACGGGGCAAGTGTATACGTGTCCGCCGCAAAGAAAATGCCTGGGACTTGGCCCGGGCATTTCGCGTCGTCTTAATGTTTGTGATCGCCTCACGCCCCCATCGCCGGCATGCGGGGATATTCGCCCGGCGTGCCCGCCGGCGGGATCGGGATTCCGCCGTCGGCATATTCGTTGAGCTTGTTGCGCAGGGTGCGGATCGAGATGCCGAGAATGTTGGCGGCATGGGTCCGGTTACCGAGGCAGTGCTTCAACGTCTCCAGGATCAAATCGCGCTCGACATCGGCGACGGTGCGTCCCACCAGCGCCCGCGTCACCTGCTCGGCTGCCATCGTGGCGTGTGCCACCGCCGGCGCGGTCCTGGCGACATCGAGGCGGTCGCCGTCCGGCGTGATGATGGCGTCGGCGCCGATCTCGTCGCCCTGCGCCATCAGCACCGCGCGATGCATGGTGTTCTCGAGCTCGCGGACGTTGCCCTGCCAGCGGTTGGTCGAGAGCACCCGGCGTGCTTCCGCCGAAATGGGGCGCAGCGGCACGCCGTTGGCCTCGGCATATTTCTTCACGAAATGCTGGGCGAGCTCGAGGACGTCGGCGGGACGCTCGCGCAGCGGCGGGATCTTCAGGTTCACGACGTTGAGGCGGAACAGCAGATCCTCGCGGAACGTACCTTCGCGCACGGCCTCGGCCAGATTGCGGTTCGAGGTCGCGATGATGCGGATGTCGACGGGGACGGGCTTGGTGCCGCCGACGCGGTCGATCACGCGCTCCTGAATCGCGCGGAGCAGTTTTGACTGCAGGCGGACATCCATCTCGGAGATTTCGTCGAGCAGCAGCGTGCCGCCGGTCGCCTCCTCGAACTTGCCGATGCGGCGGGCGACGGCACCGGTGAAGGCGCCTTTCTCATGACCGAACAGCTCGGATTCGAGGAGATGCTCTGGGATCGCGGCGCAGTTGATGGAGATGAAGGGGCGTTTGGCACGTGCCGATCGCGTATGGACGTAGCGCGCCAGCACCTCCTTGCCGGTGCCGGATTCGCCGGTGATCATCACCGAGGCGTCCGAGCCCGCGATCTGCTGGGCGAGCTTGACCACGCGCGCCATGGCGTCGTCGCGATAGATGAGCTCGCGGGAGTCGTTGGCGACGGCGGCGAGCACGGCGGCGATCAGCTCCGGCTCCGGCGGCAGCGGGATGTATTCCTTGGCGCCGGCGTGGATCGCGGCGACCGCGGCGCGGGCGTCGTTGGTGATGCCGCAGGCGACGATGGGAGCGTGGATGTGCTCGGCTTCCAGCCGCATCACGAGGTCGCGGATGTCGAGGGCGACGTCGACCAGCAGCAGGTCGGCGCCCTTGCCGCCGCGCAGCACGCGCATTGCCTGCTCGTGGTCCTCGGCGTGGGTCACGGTGGCGCCGTTCTCCATCGCGATCTTGGTGGCGGTGGTGAGCTGGCCCTTCAGTGTGCCAACGATGAGAAGCCGCATGTCAGTCTCCTGTCCGTCTGTTCGCGCTGCCGCGCGTCATTCGCTGCGCTAGAGCATGATCCGGAAAAGTGTGTCGCGGTTTTCCGAAAGGATCATGCTCGAAACAATCAAGTGCGTTCGGTCCTGATGATTTCGGTCATGGTCACGCCGAGCTTGTCCTCGACCAGCACCACCTCGCCGCGGGCGACGAGGCGGTTGTTGACGTAGATGTCGATGGCCTCGCCGACGCGCCGGTCGAGCTCGAGCACGGTGCCGGGACCGAGCTTCAACAGCTCTCCGACATCCATCTTGGAGCGACCGAGCACGGCGGAGACCTGCACCGGCACGTCGAATACGGCCTCGAGGTCGGCAGCGACGCGGGCCGCGTATTCGTCCTCGTTGTAGCCGACATCGGTGCCGGTCGGCGCCATCGGGCCGTTGAGATCGGGAAGCGGGACCTGCCCGTCAGTGTCGCTCATGGCTTAGTTCCCCTTGCGGGACGCGACATAGCGTCCGACGAGTTCGTCGATCTTGCCGAGAATGGCGCCGCGCTCGAGCACGACGCCGCCATCGGCCCATTCGATCCGGCAGTCGCCGGTCGCAATCTCCGGCTCGGCCAGGATCACCAGCCGGCCCTCGAAGCCGCTCTGCTTGGCGAGCCGCTCGATCCGCTCGCGCGCGCTCTCGTAGAGCGCGTCGCTGATGCGGACGACCAGGTGCGGCGTCGCGACCAGGTGCGAGAAGCAGTCCTTGACCAGCGCCACGATCTCGCCGAGCGGCTCGGCGGCGATCAGGTCGGCGCACAGCTTGCGCGCCACGGCGACCGCGACGTCGACCGCCTCGGTCTCCATCCTGGCCTCGATATTGCCGATGCCCGACGCGATGCCCCTCACCGAGATGTTGATCTCCTCCATGGCGAGCGCGACGCGGCGGTCGCTCTCGGCCTTGGCCTCGCGCTGTCCGGCGTCGAAGCCGGCCTGGTAGGCGCGCGCCTCGGCGGCCGCGATCTTCTGCGCGATCTCGGCTGCGCTCGCAGCCTTCTCGCGCGTCCGGTCGGGCGCGGAGAAATCGTTGTCGAACAGGAATTTCGCGGGCGCCGCCATCAATACACCAACTCGTCGTCAGCGCGGTTCTTGGTCAGCATGATCTCACCCTTGGCGGCGAGGTCCTTGGCGAGGTTGACCAGCAGCGCCTGCGCCTCGTCGACATCACGCAACCGGACCGGTCCCATCGCCGCCATGTCGTCCTGGAGCATCTTGGCTGCGCGTGAGGACATGTTTCCGAAGAAGAAGTTGCGGACGTCCTCGTTGGCGCTCTTCAGCGCGACGGCGAGCTTGTCCTTGTCGACGTTGCGCATCAACGTCTGGGCGGAGCCGGAGTCCAGCTTGACGAGGTCGTCGAAGGTGAACATCAGGGCCTTGATGCGCTCGGCCGATTCCCGGTTCTCCTCTTCCAGGGAGGTAATGAAGCGGGTTTCGGTCTGGCGATCGAAATTGTTGAAGATTTCCGCCATCACCTCGTGAGCGTCGCGGCGGCGGGTCTGCGACAGGTTCGACATGAACTCGACGCGAAGCGTCTTCTCCACGCTCTCGATGACCTCCTTCTGCACCGCCTCCATCTTCAGCATGCGGTTGACGACATCGAGCGCCAGCTCCTCGGGCAGGATGCCGAGGACGCGCGCGGCGTGCTCCGGCTTGAGCTTGGACAGCACCACCGCGATGGTCTGCGGATATTCGTTCTTCAGGTAGTTGGCGAGCACCTCTTCCTGCACGTTGGAGAGCTTCTCCCACATGTTGCGCCCCGCAGGGCCGCGGATCTCGTCCATGATGCCGTTGACGCGCTCCGGAGCCAGGTATTGCTGCAGCAGCCGCTCGGTGGCGTCGAAATTGCCCATCAGCGCGCCGGAAGCCGACATGCGCGAGACGAATTCGAGCAGCATGTCCTCGACCGTGTCGACCTCGACCGTGCCGAGGGTGGACATCTCCAGCGAGAGCTGGCGCACCTCCTCGTCGTCGAGCAGCGACCAGATCTTGCCGCCATATTGCTCGCCGAGCGCCAGCATCAGGATTGCGGCGCGCCTCGGTCCCGCCAGCTGCTCGGAGGACTTGCCGTCCTTGGCCCGGTTGCCGGCGCGCTGCCCGAGCGTCGAGATCACGCTGGTGATGTCTTGCGAGTTGGCGTTTTGCAAGGAAGGGGCCATGTCAGTTCACTTCTCGAATCATTTCGCGGGTTCGCTCAGCCACTGGCGGATGATGGCGACGGTTTCATTGGGGTTGCGCTCGGCGAGCTCGCCGACGCGATGAACGGACTGGGCGTGGACCTGGCCTTGGACGGTGGCGACGTCGATCGCGCTCGCCGTGGCGCTGCCGCTCGGGACCAGCGCGTGGCCGCCGCCAGAGGCGGAACCGGATTCGTCGGTCAGCGCAGGGGCGCTCAGCGCGCTGGTCAGGGCCGCGACCTCGTCGGAGGCAAGGATCCGCTTCACCAGCGGCCGGATCACCATGAACATCACGATGAGGCCGAGCAGCATCATCACGCCGAGCTCGACGAAGTACATCACGTCGTCCTTGGTGAACTGGAGCATGCCGAGGAAGCCCGATGGCTCGGCGATCGGGGCGGTCGACGGCGCGTCGGCAAAGCGCAGGTTGACGACCTCGACCTGGTCGCCGCGCTTCTGGTCGAAGCCGATCGCCGAGCGCACCAGCGTGGCGATGCGGTCGAGCTGCTCCTTGGTGCGGTCCTGATAGACCAGATCGCCCTTGTCGTTCTTGGAATAGATGCCGTCGACCAGCACCGCGACCGAGATGCGGTTGACGCGGCCGGCCTCGGTCACCTCGGTCTTGGTGGTGCGGGAGATCTCGTAATTGTTGGTTTCTTCGGTCTTCTTGCTCTGGTCGCGGGCCGCGACCGCCGTGCCGCCCGATGAATTACCCGGCAGCTCGTTGTTGACGGTGACCTGGCCGTTGTTGTCGGCGGTGAGGCTGCTCTCTTCCCGGGTCTGGCTCGAGCGCAGCACGCGGCCTTCGGGATCGAACTTGTCGGAGGTCTGGGTGATCTTGTTGAAGTCGAAATCGGCTGAGAGCTGCACCCGGGCGCGGCCCGAGCCGACCACCGAGGAGACGATGTCCTCGACCTGCTTGCGTATCCGCTTCTCGAACGCGGTGCGGCGCTCGTCGCCGACGGCCTGCTCCGGATCGCTCGCCGCACCATCGGCGAGCAACTGACCGGATTCGTCGACGATCGAGACGCGCTGCGGCTTCAACCCGTTGACGGCGGAGGCGACGAGATGGCGGATGGCGCGGATCTGCTGTGCCTCCAGCGAGCCGCGGACCCGCACCACGATCGAGGCCGACGGCTCCGGCGCCTCGCGCGAGAACAGCGGGCGCTCCGGCAGGACGAGGTGGACGCGGGCGGCCTGGATGCGGTCGATGGCGCGGATGGTGCGGGCGAGCTCGCCCTCGAGCGCGCGCAGATGATTGATGTTCTGGACGAAGCTGGTGGTGCCGAGCGCGTCCGACTTGTCGAACACCTCGTAGCCGACGCCGCCGCCCTTGGGCAGGCCGCCTTCGGCAAGCTTCATCCGCAGCCGCGTGACCTTGTCCTTGGGCACCATGATGATGCTGCCCTCATTGCGCAGCTCGAACTGGATGCCCTGGCGTTCTAGGTCTTTGATAATGCCGGAGGAATCTTCAACGCTGAGGTCGGTGAACAGCGTCGTCATCTGCGGCGTGGTCACGCGCATGATGACGAAGGCAAAGAAGCCGATGAGCGCGGCGGTGACCGCGATCATCGCCCCGAACCGGGCGGCGCCGATACCTTTCAGGAAGTCCAACAGACCTTGCAAGCAATCGCCCCGCCAGATTCGGCCTGCAACCGGCAAGCCGACTGGGCAATTATTGCCTAGGTGATGGTTTCGATATGGTTAACGAAGATTAAGAGGTGGGACAAAAGTCGCGACATGAAAAAAAATCGGCCTCGCAGAGCGAGGCCGATTTGCGTCAAACTTGGCGAATTTCCAGATCGCTTACTGGCGATACTGCTGGATGCGCGTGGTGCGCAGTCCGGCCAGACCATGCTGGTCGATGGAAAACTGCCAGGAGAGGAATTCGTCGACCGTCAGGGTGTAACGGCTGCAGGCTTCCTCGAGGGAGAGGAGGCCTCCTCGGACGGCGGCAACGACTTCAGCCTTGCGTCGGATGACCCAGCGTTTGGTCCCCGGTGCAGGCAGGTCCGCGATCGTCAAAGGGCTGCCGTCCGGCCCGATGACGTATTTCACCCTCGGGCGATGGGGTTCTGTCATGGCGTACTCACAAACTCTCAACCACTGAACTCACGCCGTAACCCTACGCCGGTCGGCTTAAAAATTGGCTAAGCCTAAGGCTTCAATACAATTCTCGTTGAAAATGGCTGGAACACGATCGGCCCGGCGGGTGAGACGGGGTCTCAACCGGCCAAGCGGGCAACTTCGTAAATACTTTACTAACAAAAGACCCGCGCACGGGGGCGTGCGTGGCGTTTTTTCACCGTCGTCTCGGCGCGCCGCTTTAATTGCTGCTGCTGACGATGCTCTTGATCTGGCTGACCGTGTAGGTGTTGCCGTCGATCGTCAGCAGCGGCGGCGACTGCGTCAGGTCGACCGAAGACACCGTGCCCTGGACCTGCGCGGCGACGCCGACCGAATTCCCCGATGCGTCCTTACCGGTCGCGCTGATCGTATATTTGCCGTCAGGCCACTGCGTGCCGTCATTGCCCTGGCCGTTCCAGGTGAACGGAATGTCGGAGCCGGCGCCGGCGGTGTACTTGCCGGTGAAGACGGTCTGGCCGCTCGAGTTGGCGATCGAGATGTCGACCGTAGCGCTGGAGGGCACGTTGAGATGCCAGGTCGCCGACGAACTGGTCATCGTCGCGGTGGTGCCGTCGACCACGGCGGTCTTGCCGACGAAACCCAGCGCCTGCGTTGCCTGCGTGGTTTGTTGCAAGGTGACGAGCTGGGACAGCGAGTCGTTGGTCTTGAGCTGCTGTTCGACGCCTGCGAACTGCACGAGCTGCTGGGTGAATTGGTTGGTATCGAGCGGATCGAGCGGGTTCTGGTTCTGGAGCTGCGTCGTCAGCAGCGTCAGGAAGGTCTGGAAATTGCCGGCAAGCGTCGATCCCGTGGTCGAGCTCAGGCCGGAGCTCGACGAGGACGACGTCTGGGTCGTGCCGGAAACGACTGACGGGGCGGTGGCGGCATTCGTGGTGGTCATGTCGAATACTCCTCACACTCTGATATCGACGCCGCTGCTCGATCCGAGCATGCGGCCGTAGCCGCGTCCCACGGGCGCGGCCGGAGCTGCGTCCTCGTCGCTGATGATCAGCCGGCGGGCGTTGCTGCCATTGTCGTTGTTGTTGCCCGAGTTCTGCCCGGACGAGTTCTGGTCGCGCAGGCTGAACGACAGGCCGTTGCTGCCGGTCTTGAGGCCGGCATCGTCGAGCGCGCGCTGCAATTGCGGCGCGTCCTGCCGCAGCATCGAGAGCGTCTCCGGCTTCTCGACGGTGAGATGCGAGGTGACCTGGCCGTTGCGGTCGACGTTGATGCGCACGTCGATGCGTCCGAGTTCGACAGGATCGAGGCTGACGTCGAACTGGGTCTTGCCGCTGCGCGCGGCCGCGGCGATCGTGACCGGCAGGCCGCTGATTGGCACCGCGGTCGCGGTGGCGGCAGTCGCGGTCAGGGTCGCCGTCGATGCGCCGGCGACCGAGGTCGTCGTGGTCTGCGGCGCCTGCACCGCGACCGCGGCCTGGGCGCTGGTGTCCGTCGTGCTGGTCAGCGCCTGGGTGCTCGCCGTATGGTCGTGCGTCGATGCCGTGGCGGGTGCGGCGGGAGCGGTCTTGTCTGATGCGTCGGCCTTGGCCTCGGTCGTGTTACCGTCGACCTGCGGCTTGGCGGCTTGCGGATGCGCGGCTGCGTTCGGGTTCGTGGCCGTCGTCGCCTGGTTGGGCGTCGCGCCGGTCGTGCCCGTCTTGCTCGTATCCTGTCCGAGATCGGAAACGTCGGTGTTCTGCTGCGTCGTGGCCGCCGCCATGAACGAGGTCTTGGGCGTGGCCTGGGCAACAGTGGCGGTCAGCGCGCCCTGGGTTTGCGGATCGGTCGGCGAAGCGTCGGCCGTCGCGCTGGCGGCAGCATCCGTCAGCGCGGCTTTTGCGGCGGTGCCGGCATCGGTGGTTGCGGCGGTCTTGCCGCCGGTCGCGTCGGACTTGACCGCGGGCGCAGCCATCTGCGCCGCGGTCGAGGCACTCGCGGCAATGCCGGCGGCTGCGATCGTGAGCGGCGAACTTGAATTGCCGGCAGCCTGGCTCGCGGCCGCGCTCGGATCGACCGGGACGACCGGCGCCGCGACGACGACGGCGTTCGGATCGGGCGTTGCGGTGGCGGCTGCCTGCGTGGGATCGGCCTGAATGGCGGCGGCCAGACCATCAGTGTCCTCGGTCTTGTCACCCTTGCCGTCGTCGGATTTTTCGCTCGATTTCGTGCCGGAGGCGTCCGACTTACCTTTGGTCTTGTCGGTCGCCTTGCCGGGATCGGCCGGCGTGTCGGTGGCGGCAGAGGTCGAATCGTCGGTCGCATCCGTCGATTTGCTTTGCGACGAGGAGTCCGTCGACGACGTATCGCGCGTGCTCTTGTCGGAGGAGGACGAGGACGCATTGTCGGTGCGGCGCGGTGCGGAATCCGAGGTCTGGCTCGGCGTGCTGCTGGCAGCCGCCGTGTTGCTGTCGACGAGCGCGCCGAACTGGTCGTTCGCCGTCGATCCCTGCAAGCGGGCAGGTTTCGGCGACGCGGTCTGGACCGACACGCTTGCGGCTACATCTGACGTCACGCTGACCACGGACACGCCCCTTGCAATGAACTCAGCACAAGGAGTTAGCAAGGAGCGGGCCAGCTGGACCAAATGTCACTTTATATAATAAAATCAGATACTTGATTTGTTTGGCCTGACGGCTGGAAGGCCCCCGGAACACGGCCCATTTCTGCCTCCCGGCAAGAATTGCCCTAAGCGCGTGGCGAAAGCCTCCCCTGCGATTGCTTCACGGGAATACGGCCTATATTAAAGGGTAGCTCTCAGCCGCTTTCGACCGGGCAAGCCGACCTCGTGGAACTATTTCCGTTCCCTGAGACCGCCCCTTTCCCGACCGACAAACGCGGGGTCAGCGGAACGCACGCCGCAGCAGTCGCATTCAACAGCCGGAACCATGCGCAACAGTCTGGATCTCGAAGGCCGTCCGCAGGACACCAGGGTCGTCGTCGCCATGTCGGGCGGCGTGGACTCCTCGACGACGGCTGCGCTGCTGAAGGCCGAAGGCTACGACGTCGTCGGCATCACGCTCCAGCTCTACGACCATGGCGCGGCGACCCATCGCAAGGGTGCCTGCTGCGCCGGCCAGGACATCCACGACGCGCGCGACGTCGCCGCCAAGCTCGGCATACCCCACTACGTGCTCGACTATGAGGACCGCTTTCGCGAGTCCGTCATCGACAATTTTGCCGACAGCTACGCGCTCGGTGAGACGCCGGTGCCATGCATCGAGTGCAACCGCTCGGTCAAGTTCCGCGATCTCCTGAAGACCGCGCGCGAGCTCGGCGCCGTCGCGCTTGCGACCGGCCACTATGTTGCCTCGCGCGGTCTTGCCGACGGCTCCCGTGCGCTGGTCTGCGCTGCAGATAGCGAGCGCGACCAGAGCTATTTTCTGTTCGCGACCACCCGCGAGCAGCTCGACTACTTGCGTTTCCCGCTCGGCGACATGACCAAGACCGAGACGCGCGAGCTCGCCCGCCGCTTTGGCCTCAGCGTTGCCGACAAGCACGACAGCCAGGACATCTGCTTCGTGCCCACGGGGCGCTACACCGACATCATCACCCGGCTGCGTCCCAATGCGATGGAGCCCGGTGACATCGTCGATCTCGACGGCCGCGTCATCGGCCAGCATCACGGCATCGCCAATTTCACCGTCGGCCAGCGCCGCGGCCTCGGCATCGCCTCCGGCTCGCCGCTGTATGTGGTGCGGCTCGAGGCCGCGACCCGCCGCGTCGTGGTCGGCGCGCGCGATGCCTTGAAGATGCACCGCATCGTGCTGCGCGACGTCAACTGGATCGGCGACGGCGATATCGATCGCGCGATCGGCGGCGGCCTCGAAATGTTCGTGCGCGTGCGCTCGACCCGGGCGCCGCAGCCGGCCTGGCTGCGCGGCGGCGACGGCCACTACGAGGTCGAGCTCGTCGCCGGCGAAGAGGGCGTCTCGCCGGGACAGGCCTGCGTGTTCTACGATGCGCCGTCGGGGCAGGCGCGCGTGCTCGGCGGCGGCTTTATCCAGAGCGCAGCCGCGAAGGTCGCAAGCGATGCGGCGCGGCCGCTCGCGGAAGCGGTCCGCGGCTGAGATCCTTACAGGGCAGGGGGCATGGCAGCAGATATCTCGCGCGCCGGGGTCGAGAAGGCCTATGGCCGCTGGGCGCCGGTCTACGATCTCGTGTTCGGCAAGGTGTTCGACGCGGGACGCCAGTCGACCATTGCGGAGGCCGACAAGATCGGTGGCCGCATCCTCGACGTCGGCGTCGGCACCGGCCTGTCGCTGTCGGATTATTCACGCTCGACGAAAATCTGCGGCGTCGACATTTCCGAGCCGATGCTGCGCAAGGCGCAAGCGCGCGTGCGCGCGGAGAAGCTTGGCAATGTCGAGGTGCTCAGTGTGATGGATGCGAAGAACCTCGCATTCCCCAGTTCCTTCTTTGACGCGGTGGTCGCGCAATATGTCATCACCGCAGTGCCCGATCCCGAAGGCACGCTCGACGAGTTCGTGCGTGTGCTCAAGCCCGGCGGCGAGCTCATCCTCGTCAATCACATCGGCGCGGAAAGCGGACCGCGAAAACTGTTCGAGCTCGCCTTTGCGCCGCTCGCGCGCCGGCTCGGCTGGCGCCCGGAGTTTCCCTGGGACCGCCTCGTCAACTGGCAGAAGCGCCACGGTGGCATCACGCTCGCAGAGCGGCGGCCGATGCCGCCGATGGGCCACTTTTCGCTGATCCGCTACCGCAAATCGTGAACGCAGCTAGCTGGAACACGCGCGCGTCGGCGTGCGTTTCCACGTCATGCGCACGACATCGAAATTCATCCTTGCAACCCTCCTGATCGCCGCCTCGGGTAACGCGATCGCGCAGGCTCCGCCCAGCCCGGCGACGCCGCCGCAGGCGACCGCGCCGCCGCCCCCGCAGCGCGCCAGCGACTGCACGCCGAGCCAGACGGATCGCTCGCGTGGCACGGTGATGCCCAATGGCGCGACCACCGGCCAGGCCCGGGAACCCCTCGGCGACAAGCTCGCACAATCCGACGGCGTGCTCTGTCCGCCTGCAGGCATCGATCCCGAAATGCGCGCCCCGGCGCCGGATGTCGGCAAAACCCCGGTGATCCCGCCGCCCGGCAGCCCCGGCGGCGATCCCACGATCCGGCCGAAATAGGGCCGGGCCCCTTTCTTCGCCTACGAGTCCGGTGCCGAAAAGGGCGCGCTGGGCGGCCACTTTGCTTGACAGCCCGCCGCCCCCTTCCTTATATGCCGCGCGTTCGCGAGATCGGCCGTTTCGGCCCCGCGAGCCCTGTGGCGGGGTAGCTCAGCTGGTTAGAGCACGGGAATCATAATCCTGGGGTCGGGGGTTCGAGTCCCTCCCCCGCTACCAAAAATAACTGACTGTCAGATTTGATTTATAAAATTCGCGGCTTGGTAGCGGGTTGTCTCATTGAGGTCCGCTCATTGGGGCATAGCCGACCAGATTGGCTCCCTATGAGTTCTTCGCATTTTGACCCTGAGCTGACTCGGCCGCCGCGTCGCTGCCACCTCCCTGCCACTAGCCGGACGATCGTGCCACGCTGTCCCTGACACCGAGCACCTCGCGACGCCATGTCGCCGGGCTCACACCGACCAAGGCCGCAAAGACCTTTGTCATGTGGCTCTGATTGGCGAATCCGGCTGATATCGCAATCTCGGCCAGGGGCAAGTCACGCACGCTCATCAACTGCTGGGCCGCTTTCACGCGCTGGCGAAGCAGCCATTGGTGCGGCGGCAGGCCGGTTGAGATGCGAAACGCGCGTGAGAAATGGCTGACCGAGAGGCCAAACTCGGCCGCGACCTGCTGCAACGAAAGCGTTCCACCGAGATCGGCGTTGAGACTTTCGCAGGCTTGTTTGGCCTGCCATGGAGCGAGACCGCCGCGGGCCAGCGTGCGGATAGTTCGCAGCCCCCCATAGGTCTGCGCAACGTGCGCGGTAAATGCGAGCATCGTGTAATCGATGAAGAGCCGGTTGGTCTCAGCCGGTCGACGCAACGCTTGCAGGATTCCCCCACCGATATGACGGATGACCGGGTCATCATGGCCGACGCCGAGCTGGGAGGGGAGCTCACCCACGCGCGGTGCGCCGGCCTGCTCAGCGATGCCGTCGAGTGCCGAGCGCGGAAGATAGAAATGAAGGTGATGTAACGGCTTGTTGATGATGAATCGCGGATTTTTCTTCATGTCGTACAGGTGTGTTGCGCCCGCACGAATATCGGTCTTGGCGGCAGGCTTGCCGCGCTCCCAGCGCACGGCGTTGGGGTAATCGCAAAGTTTCAGGCTGACAACATAGGCATCCTGAAGATCCATCTCGCCGGAAGGGCCTTCCACAGGGGTATCATCCCGGACCTCAGTAACCGCGATCTCGGCATTGCGCAGCGAACGCGTGATCAACGAGGACGGTTGATGCTCCAGATGAAAGTACTGGGTCACAGCCTGACCGTAGAAACCCGTCAGCTTCATGTGGAGGGGCCTTGTCTGCTAGATTTGACCTGGCAGCACATTCCCACGGCAGCTCGTGAGGTCTGGAGTCATTATCCGGTATCCCAGTGCGGGGGTCTAGGAGTAGGGCGGCGACGTAAAACGCACTTTATTGTGAGGCGAAGCAGTAGCTTTAAGGTGGCCCGCAAATCTCAGATTGCGCCTCTTAGGCGTTTTCATAATGAGCCGGTTTGCGTCGACGGCCGCTGCGACACCAATGCCGATCTCCGGCCTCGGCGCTGGCTACTTCGTCGGATGGGGCGGCAGATTGGCTCTGCGATATTACGGTGTGGCGCAGGACGAACGGATATGATGCTTTCGCTACCGCTGCTCCCGAGGTGCGACGTCCGTTAGCGACAGGACAGGCCGGCCGAGCCGCAGGAGCTTCCTCCGAATGATCACATCTTCTCGGCGACCAGTTTGAGTGCGCCGGAAATTCCTGTCGCCACGACGAGGATCACGGCCATCCCGATCATGCCGGCGTTGAAGGAGCCGGTCGCGTCCTTCAGAAGGCCGACCATATAGGGACCCACGAAACCGCCGAACGCACCGACAGAGTTGATGAACGCTATTCCCCCGGCCGCCGCGGCGCCCGTCAGGAAGCTCTGCGGGATCGTGTAGAAGACCGTCCGCGCGGAGATCGTGCCGACCAACGCCAGTGTCAGGCAGGCAAGGGCCGGAGCGAGCGAGGTGAAGACGACCGAGAGGGCAAGGCCCAGGGCGCCAAGGATCAGAGCGGCCATGAGATTGTAGATCTTCTGACCTTTCCGATCCACGAGACTGGCCCAAAACAGCATGCCTATCGTTGCGAAGAGGTAGGGAACGGCCGAGAGCCACCCGACTTCCATGTTGCTCAGACCGTGCCCCTTCAGGATCAATGGCAACCAGATGCCTATGCCGTAGGAGCCGATCGTGAAGGCGAAGGTGATCGCCGTGAGCATCAGCACCCGCGAATCTTTCATTGCGGCCCACAGGTTCTTTTTGGGCTTGTCGTGCTTGTCGCCGGCAAGAGCGGACAGAAGCGCTTGTCGCTCCTGAGGCGTGAGCCATCGAGCCTGCTCGGGCCTGTCGGCGAGCAGAACGAGACACAGAATTCCGAGCACGCATGCCGGAAGGCCTTCGATCAGAAACATCCACTGCCAGCCTGCAAGCCCCCAGAATCCATCCATCCCGAGGAGGGCTGCCGAGATCGGACTTCCCAGCAGCGAGGAGAGCGGCGTCGCAGCCATGAACAGGGCGAGCACGCTCGTCCGGTGCTTCTCGGGAAACCAGATCGAGATGTACCAGATCACGCCCGGAAAGAAGCCGGCCTCGAATACACCGAGGAGAAAGCGGATCAGGTAGAAGCTGTACGGTCCCGTCGCAAACGCAGTCGCCGCCGCAGCAAGGCCCCACGTGATCATGATGCGGGCCAGCCAGCGCCGCGCACCGAACCGGTACATCATCATGTTGCTCGGAACTTCCAGAAGGCAGTAGCTGAAGAACAGGATTCCGGCGCCCCAGCCGAATTGAGTGGCGCTCAGACCGATATCCTTGTTCATTTGCAGTGCAGCAAAGCCGACGCTGGTGCGATCGAGGTAGTTGAAGAGATAGGCGAGACCCAGAAGCGGGACCAAACGCCAGGTGTTCTTGGAAATGGCACTTGCTAGCAGTCCCGCATCGGGACTTCCTTCCGTGAATGATCTGTTGGCCGTGATTTCGGTCATCCGCCGGTCCTCCCGCTATCCGGGCCGGTTACCCCGATGGGGCCCAGCCGTGTTAGGCTCGACATGCCAGATCGAGCGGACAAGGGTCCAATCGCTAATGTTCAAGAATCGATAACCGGGAGGAAGAAGTGGACCTTCGCGACCTCACCTATTTTGAGGTGATTGCCGATTTGGGCCATATGGGCCGAGCCGCCGACAAGCTCGGTCGCACTCAACCAGCTCTGACAAAATGCATCCAGCGTCTCGAAGAAGCCGTGGGCGCCGATCTCTTCGAGCGAACAGGGCGTGGGATCACCCTCACGCGCGTCGGCGAGGTCCTCCTGGCACGCGCGCGACGAATGCGCGAGGCGATGGAGGAGTCGCTGCGCGAGGTCACCGATTTCGCTGCTGGTGCAGCGGGGCGCGTCAGTATCGGCTGTGGCGCCACGATGGGGGAATACCTGCTGCCGCAGATATGCCGGGCCATCATCGCCGATGCGCCCGGACTGGCGATCGAAGTGCAGATTGGAATGAGTGGCGTCGTCAGGGCAGCGCTTCGCGAGCGGACCCTCGATCTCGCGATTGGACCGATACTTGCCTCGGACGAGCAGGAGTTCAGGCACGAAGCGTTTGGCATGGACGAAGTGGTCGTCGTCGCCGCAAAGGATCATCCACTTTGCGGCAAGCGGCTCGCTATCGAGGATCTGGTCGCGTCGAAATGGGTGCTGCCGGCCCGCACCGTCGCGATGCGTCAGTGGCTCGACAACGTATTCGAAGCGCATGGTCTGCCGCCGCCGGTCGTCCAGATCGAGACCAACTCGATCACGACGTTGCCCAAGCTGATCGCCGACACGGCGCTGCTCAGCTTTACGTCCACGCGAAACCTTCATCCTCTTCGACTGGGCAGCCAGCTCGACCGGTTGATGATCGACACCACGACGATGCGAAGGCCGCTCGGCTTCGTAACCCGCCGGGACGGCTATCTCTCTCCGGCTGCGCAGCGGGTCGTCGGCCTGCTCAAATCCAAAGGGCGCGATTTCCTCGAGCAGGTCACGTTGCCGGGCATGACGGATGCCTCCGCCGCCATGCCTGCGATCGTGGTCAGTCGGGCGGAGCGAGTCCATAAACGCGTGCGACCGTCCCACTGAACAGGCTCTGGCGATCGCTCTCGCTTGCGTGACGTGTCAGGCGTTTGAATGCGTTCCACGCCGATCCATATCCATAGGAGCCCTTGTCGACCGGAAAATTGCTCTCGAACATGCATCGTTGCGCGCCAAACGCCTCGATGCAAATCTCGACGTAGGGCCGCCAGGCCGAAGCGAGGACTTCCGACGTCGGCGGGTCGTCGCGCATCTCGAATCCGAAACCGTTGATGCGCATGCCGAGGCCACCAAGCTTGACACAGACATTCTCGCACCGTGCGAGATCGCGGATCGCGCGCGACCATTCGGCGAAGACCTCGTCGCGTCGATCCTTGTAGGCGCCGATCCCCACGATCCCGCCGAGATGATCGAGCACGATCGTCGTTTGCGGAAATGCGCGTGCGAGGTCGGTCAGCTCGCCGATTTGCGGATGGAATAGCCAGGCGTCGAACACGAGACCCAATGGCGCCAGCCGCGCAAACCCCACTCGAAACGCGCTGTCGCCGAGGAGTCCGGGTGGACCGGCACTCAGCGGATTCATCAGGCCTCGATCCGCATCCCACACCGTGATGTGTCGAATGCCGCGAAATCGGCGGGGCGCGGCGGCGACGTGGGCTTCGAGCACGGGCGTCACTTTGTCTCCGAGACGCAAATCCGCATGACCGACAATTCCGGCACAAAGGCGCCGCGGACCGTAGTTGCCGCTCGCGATCATGGCTGCGACACCGTTGATGAACTCGGTTTCGCCGACGACCCGCATCGCAGTTGGTCCGTCGGACCTGTACATCGCCTGGCACTGCATGAAGACGCTCGCCGTGACGTTATGGCCGCTTCCGGCGATGTCGGCGAGATATTCGTCGAACAGGTATCTCCAGTTCTGCCTGTCCCAGAGATGATGGTGGGCGTCGATGATCGGCAGCCCAGGTTCGAGCGCCTCCTCGAAGCCGCGCGCCAGCCAGTCCGGCCGCACGGCGAGATAGTTACCGCCTCCCGACCGAGAGGCGGAGCCGCTGCCTTCGGTTTGGGATTGAGTCATTTTACGAAATCCCGAGGAGCGGGCCCGGTGTAGCGATAGGGGATGCCGGGCGGCATGGGTCCCTTGATCCGTCCGCCTTGCTGCGATTGCTCCCATGCATGCGCGAGGATGCCGACCGAACGCGAGAGAATGAACAGGCCGCGACCCAGCGCGGGCGAAAAGCCCAGTTCCGAATAGATGACGGCGGTGGCGCCGTCGATGTTCATGGGGATCTTTCGACCCTTGCGCCGTTGCATCAAGTCCTCGACCCCGCGGCCGATCTCTGCAAAGCGCCCGGAGACCACCTTGTTCCCTCGCGCTGCATCGACGAGCTCGAGAAGTCGGGGTGACCGGGGATCGATCGGATGAAAGCGGTGTCCGAACCCGGGCACGATCTTTCCGTTCGCGGCGATGAAGGCGTCGAGGCCCTGTTCGATGGCCGTTTTCAGCTCGACGCCGGCGTCCCGACGCCGCTCGATGTCGCCGTATAGCTCCATGCATTGTTCGCCGGCGCCGCCGTGCACGTCGTCGAGCACGTTGATGGCCGAGGCCATCGCGCCATTCAGAGGAAGGCCACATGTCACGGCCATCCGTCCGATCGCGATCGACGGCGCCTGGGGACCGTGGTCCACGGCAGAGACAAGCGCAGCTTCCAGGAGTGCTCCTTGCTCAGGGGACGGGAGCTCGCCCTTCAGCATCAGCCATATCATTTGCGGGAACGACACCCGGCCGATCAGTTGCTCGATCGGAAAACCGCGGAACCGGATCACGCCCGGCTTCATGTCGATAATGTCGGTCGACCACCATTGGGTCGCGGTTTGCAGCAGGTCTGCGGAGCCTTGATCGGTCATGAGTCTCTCCTCGATCGCCTGTCAGGTGCTTGAGGTCTCGGCGCGTGCCTTCAGATCCGGCATCTTGACCGTCTCCTTGACCGTCGGCCGGTTGTCGAAGGCGACAACGCCACGCTGGCCGAATGCCTCGATGTCGCCGTTCTCGAAGCCGAGCCGCCTGAGCCACTTCTCGGTGTCCTGGCCGAGGCGGGGTGGCGGCAACGGTTCCGGATAGTCCGTCCCGAGCCGGAAGCCCGGGCGGGTAACACGCATCGTCTGGCCGCCTGAAACAGACGCCTTCAGGCTCTCGACGAACTTGCGACCGACGATCTGCTCCTCCTTGAGCACCTGCGGCACGCTCAGAACGCATCCCGCAGGGACGCCCTTCGCGTTGAAGAGCGTCTCCCACTCGGCGGCGGATTTGCCGGCGAGCGCGGCTTCAAGCTCCTGCTTCAGGGCCGCGCGATGGTCCTTTCTCGCCTGCCGCTCGTGAAACCGCAGATCGGACTTCAGCTCCGGCTTGCCGACGAGGTCGCACAGCGCCTCATACTGCTTCTGCTCGTTTGCCGCGATGTTCAGCGGCCCGGAGCCCGTCGTGAAAGTGCCGGACGGAGCTGCCGTGAAGTTCTCGTTGCCGATCGGTTGCGGATCGACATTGCCGTTGAGGTGGTTGGAAACCACCCAGCCCATTGCAGCCAGGGTTGATTCAAGCAGCGAGACATCGATGTGCCGCCCGCGTCCGGTCTGCCGTTGTTCCACCAGAGCGGCCGTGATCGCAAAGGATGCGGTGAGACCGGCAATCGTGTCGGCAATCGGAAAGCCGGTGCGCAAGGGGGCGGTGTTGGCATCGCCCGTGACGCTCATAACGCCCGAAAGTCCTTGAACGATCTGATCGTAAGCGGGCCGGGCCGCCCAGGGGCCGTCCTGTCCGAAGCCGGAGATCGCGCAATAAATGATGCGCGGATTGCGCTTTGCGAGCACCTCATAGCCGAGCCCCAGCCGTTCCATGACCTTCGGGCGAAAATTTTCCAGCACGACGTCGGCCGTTTCGGCGAGACGCAGGAAGATCTCCTTGCCTTCATCGGCCTTGAAATCGATGGCGACGGATTGCTTGTCCGCGTTGACCGCGACGAACGACAATCCCATGAGGTTCTTCGCCATCGCCGGATCGGCGCCGAGCCGGCGCGCGAGATCGCCGCCCTTCGGATTCTCGATCTTGATGACCTCGGCGCCGAGACGCACAAGCTGATAGCCGCAGAAGGGACCGGCAAGCACGTTCGAGAGATCGAGAACGCGGATACCGGCGAGTGGCAATGTCATATGGTGTGCTCCGGATGATTGAGTTGATGAGCGAGGGATCAGACGAGTCCAAGCCAGCGCCACCAGGTCGCGGCGCACAGGGCGTAGAGAAGGCAGGCGACGATGCAGACGACGACACCCACTCTCGGGAAATCCTCGACGCGCAATCGGCCCGTTCCATAGACAAGGATGCTTGGCAGCGTGTTGTAGAACATGAGGAGCGGGTAACCGCCGATGATCATGCCGGCCGGCAGCGCCAGCGCGACCGGATTGACATTGGCGGTTCCGGCCATCGCCAGGATGATCGGCAGCAGGGCCGTCGCCATGGCGGTCGTGCCGACGAACATCACGTGCATGAATTGCACGATGAACATCACGACCACGATGACGATCAGCGCCGATGCACCGGCCAGGCCGAGCGCGTGGAAGATCGAATTGGCCAGCCAGTTGGCGGCGCCCGTCTTCAGAAGGATATCGCCGAGCGAGACGCCGCCGCCCGCGATGAGCAGCACCTGCCAGGAGACGCCCTTATTGGCATCGTTCCAGTCGATCACGCCGAAGCGTGGCAGGAACAGCAGGCAGGCCCCCATCAGGCAGACGACCGTCGTGTCGAGCCCGGTCAGGCCCTGCGTCGCCCACAGACAGGTCACCAGGACGAACACGGCCAGCGCGCGCCATTCGGCGGAAGACATCCGCCCCATCGCGGCGAGATTCTGCGAAATCCGCGCGTCGGCCTGCTCATGACCGGCCTTGAATTCCGGCGGAAAGACACGCTGGATGAACCACCAGGTGAACATGGTCATGACCAGCGCCGGCGGGAATCCGTAGAGCAGCCATTCGGCGTAGGTGATCGTATGGCCGCTGGTCTTCGCGACGAACTCGACCGTCACGGGGTTTGGCACCGTCGCCGTCAAAACGCCGGCGCCGATCGTCGCGTTCGTCATCGTCAGAGTGAGGAGCAGATTGATCGCAAATGGCGAACGCGCTCCGGCTCCGAAGATTGTCAGGATGCTGAGGCACTCCGGCAGGAGGATTGCCGTGCGCGCCGTCGATGATGGAACGAGAAACGCAAGCGCGATGTTGACGAGCGTCACGCCGAGCGTGATCCGCGTCGGTTCGCTGCCGAACCGCGCCAAAATGACGTAAGTGATGCGCTCCGCAAGCCGGGTCTTCACCATGGCGGTCGCCAGGATGAAGGCGCCGACGATCAGATACACGGGCGAGGCGGAGAAGCCGTCAAGCGCGGTCCGAAGCGTGGCCGTTCCGGTCAGGACCGCGAGCGGTACGACCATCAGGCTGGCGATGGCCAACGGCATCGCCTCGGTCAGGTAAAGAACGAAAATGCCGCCAAAGAGCGCGAGCGCCTTGTGCCCCTGGAGGGACAGCGCTTCCGGCGTGGGGCTGAACCAGATGGCGGCCGCGATTACGATGGCGAGGGGAACGCCGATCGCCCTGAGCGTGGCCTCCAGCGATCGGGGCGCGTGCTCGCTGCCCGCCGCGTGAGCGTGAGATGACACGTGTTTTCTCCCTGTCGAAGCATTCGGCGATGGATCGGTGCCATCACGGATTTGGAGCCGTGCTTCGCGGTGGGAATAACGCGCGGGCCAAACCTGCGTCCAATTGCAAGTTTTCAGGAGATCATAACCGGCGGGAATGTGCGCGGTCGTGCCGGCGGGCACCGGTCAGGGCAGCCACGTCTTCCTTTGATCTGGACTGATCGCGATGCTGGCTCGCGTTACTCGCTGCGATACCAACTCGCCAGATTCCAGGTCGTGACGTCCCATCCCGAGATGTCGGCCATGAGGTTATTGACGGCGCCGCCGACGATGTTGCGCGAGAGGAGCGGCAGGAACACGTTTGCCTCGCAGAAGGCCTCGTCGACCTTGATCAGGAGTGCGGCGCGCTTGACCGGATCGAGTTCGTTCTGCGCGGCCTTGTAGGCCCTGTCGACCTCGGGATCGGACCAGCGCGAGACGTTGCGGCCGAGCCATTTGTTGTCCTTGGTCGCGATCTCCCAGGAGACGCACTGGTTCAAAAACCGCTCCGGATCAGGCTGTGGCTGCGTCGTGTTGTACATCTCCATGTCGCTATAGAATTTCGAGTAGGTGTCGGGATTGCCGACGTCTGAGGAGAAGAACACCGACGCCGTGACCGATTTGAGCTCGATCTCGATCCCGGCGCGCTGGCAGGCCTGCTTGATGATGGCCTGCGTCTTCTGGCGCGGGGCGTTGATCGAGGTCTGGAAGACGTATTTGAGCTTCTTGCCGTCCTTTTCGCGGATGCCGTCCGCGCCCATCTTCCATCCGGCATCGTCTAGGATCTTGTTCGCCTTGTCGACGTCGAACGCGTATTTGAGCTTGCCCGACTTGAACTGCGCAGGCTGGTTGACGAAGCTCGCCGTCGCGATGCCGCCGCGGCCGTAGATGAATTTCTGGATCGCCTCGCGGTCGATCAGCAGGTTGATCGCCCGGCGCACGGCCGGATCGGACAGCGTCGGGTGCTTCGTCTTGACGCTGGAGCGCTCGCCGTCGACCTCGGTCCACGGGTCCGTCGTGTTGAGGATGATGAACTCGACGTTGCCGGAGGGCGTGAACTCCACCTTGCCTTTCCCGCTGGCCTCCATGCGCTTGAGGACCTCGTCCTCCACCAGCAGGTTCCAGGCATAGTCGTATTCGCCGGTCTGGAGCACAGCACGCGCCGCGGAGACCGCATCGCCGCCGCCCTTGACCTCGAGCGTGTCGAAATGCGGCTGGTTCCTGACGTGGTAGTCGGGATTGCGCTCGGCCCTGATCATGTCGCCCGGCTTGAACTCGACGAATTTGTACGGGCCGGTGCCGACCGGCTTCAGATTGCCCGGCGCCTCGCGCGACTTTGCGCCGGCATAGTCGCCGAAATGATGCTTCGGCAGGATCTGACCGGTCGCGCCGACGAAGGGATCGGCCCAGAACGGGGTCGGGGCCTTGAAGATCACCTTGACGGTGTGGTCGTCGATCTTCTCGACGGTGATGTCCTTGTAGGATCCCGTGGTGTATGCGGCGGTCGCGAGATCTGCGGCGTATTGCCAGGTAAAGACCACGTCGTCCGCGCTGAAGGGCTTGCCGTCATGCCACCTCACGCCCTGCTTCAGCTTCCAGATCACGCTGGCGCCGTCCGCCGCCAGGCCGCCGTTCGCCTTGGTCGGGACCTCGGCGGCGAGGCAGGGGATGAGGTTGCCCTCCTTGTCCCAGCCGGCGAGCGGCTCGAAGAAGATGCGCGAGGCGATCTGGTCCTTGGTGCCGAGCGCGAAATGTGGATTGAGCAGCGTCGGGGCCTGCCAAAGCAGGATCTTGAGCGGGCCGCCGCCGCCGGCTTTGGTCGGCTTGTATTGCAGCGTGGCGTCCGCCATCGCCACGTCGTTCCAGATCAGGATCTGGCTCGCGAGGGGCGCTGCGATCCCGACCGCAGCCATCGTCTGAATGAACGAGCGTCGCGATAGCGTGCCTTCCTTAACCTCCGCAATGAACCTGCGGATTTCGTTTTCGTTCATCGGAAGATCCCCACCTCTGGAAGAAAAGCTCTCACCGGCTGAAGCCCATCATGTTTCATCATGGCGAAGGCGGCAATGCCGACAAGGCCGCAAACCCTGCGGCGAAATGGCGAACGGGCGGAGCTTTTCTGGATTGCTTCGCGGAGCCTGGCATCGGGCCGCGCGACGCGCGGACCCGGTGGCTCGCAACGACGACGTTGAGGCCGGATGCATGAAGGCTGTGGGCTGTGCAATCTGCGCGAGGTTGCTATGCTCTCGGTTCCCGACATCGCTAATCCGTTGCCCTTCACAGGCGCGCCTCATATTGTCTCGGTCATTGCGACCGGAGCAGCCTGCGCGGCGCTCCGCGATGAGGACCACGCGATGGATGATACGATTGGCTTCCCCGATCCCGGCCTCGACCTGTCGGACGGTTTCAAGCCGCACACCTCGCACTGGGGCGTGTTCTCGGCGCGCAACAGTGAGGCCGGGCTCGAGGTCAGGCACTATGCGGGGGATCCTGATCCGAACGGCATCATCGACAATTTTCCCGGCGCGTTGCGCCATCAGGCGCGCATCGCCCAGCCGGCGATCCGCCGCGGCTGGCTCGAGCGTGGTCCCGGCCCCGATGATCGCCGCGGCCGCGACGAGTTCGTCTCCGTCAGCTGGGAGAAGGCGCTCGACCTCTTAGGCGACGAGCTGTCGCGTATCCGCGACACGCGCGGCCCCTCGGCTGTGTTCGGCGGTTCCTATGGCTGGTCGAGCGCGGGCCGCTTTCATCACGCGCAGAGCCAGGTGCATCGCTTCCTCAACATCGCGATGGGCGGCTATGTGCGTTCGGTCAACACCTATTCCTCGGGCGCGTCATCGGTGCTGCTGCCGCAGATCTTGGCGGGCTACGAAGACATCACCAAGCGCAACGTCACCTGGGAGCAGATCGCGACCGAGACGGGAATCGTGCTGGCGTTCGGCGGCATGGCGCTGAAGAATTCTATGGTGGCCGGCGGCTCGATCAGCAAGCACGTCGAGCGCGGCGCCATGAGTGCTGCGCGCCGGCGCGGCTGCGAGTTCATCCTGGTCAGCCCGCTGCGTGACGATCTGCCCGTGGAAGCCGGTGCCGAATGGATGACGTGCATGCCCGGCACCGACACGGCCCTGATGCTCGGCATCGTCCACACGCTGGTCAGTGAAGGCCTGCATGATCAGGCCTTCCTCGATCGCTACACCGAGGGCTGGCCGGTCTTCCTGCGCTATCTGACCGGCGAGAGCGATGGGCAAGCCAAGAGTGCCGAATGGGCCGCCGCGATCTCTGGCGTCGATGCGCCCACGATCCGAAAACTTGCACGTCGCCTTGCCGGGAAAAGGGCGCTCATCACCGTCTCCCATTCTCTGCAGCGCGCCGAACATGGCGAGCAACCGGTGTGGATGGGTATGGTGCTGGCGGCAGCGCTCGGCCAGATTGGTCTGGCCGGCGGTGGCTACGCCTATTCGCTCGGCGCGATCGGCTATTACGGCCGCCGCGTCAACGACGTGCCGGGGCCCACGCTGGGGCAGGGGCGCAACGGCGTCGCCGATTTCATTCCGGTGGCGCGCATCGCCGACATGCTGCTCAACCCCGGCACCACCTATCGCTATAATGGCGAGACGCGGACCTATCCGGACATCCGTCTGGTCTACTGGGCCGGCGGCAATCCCTTCCATCACCACCAGGACATCAACCGCCTGCGCAAGGCCTTCGCGAAAGTCGACACGCTGGTCGTGCACGAGCTCGCCTGGACCGCGACGGCCCGGCATGCCGACATCGTCCTGCCCTCGACGATGACGCTCGAGCGCGAGGACATCGGCTATTCCACCAACGATCCCCTGGTGGTCGCGATGCACCGCATCGCCGAGCCGTTTGGGCTGGCGCGCGACGACTACGAGATCTTTGCCGATCTCGCCGATCGTCTCGGCGCCCGCGAGCCCTTCACTGAAGGCCGCACATCGCGGGAGTGGCTTGAACATCTGTATGAGCCGACCCGCGCCTCGCTCGCCAAACGCGGCTTGGAGGCGCCCAGCTTCGAAGATTTCTGGCAGCGCGGCAGCCTCGTCGTGCCGCAACAGCCCGACGATGGCGGCAGGCTGCGTCGCTTCCGCGAGGATCCGGCCAATCATGCGTTGCCGACGCCGAGCGGCCGCATCGAGATCTTCTCGCAAAAGATCGCGGGCCATGGCGATGCGGACTGTCCGGGCCATCCGGTCTGGCTCGACAAGACCGACATGCCGAAGCCCGGCTCGCCGTGCTTCCTCGTCGCCAACCAGCCGGTGACGCGGTTGCACAGCCAGCTCGACTTCGGCGGGCATTCGCTCGGCGCAAAACATCGCGGCCGCGAGGTCGCGCGCATGAATCCCCACGATGCGGACGCCCGCGGCATCAAGGATGGCGACATCATCCGCCTGTTCAACGAGCGCGGGGCCTGCCTTGCCGCGGTGCATGTCACCGACGGCATCGCGCCCGGTGTCGTCCAGCTGCCGACCGGCGCCTGGTACGACCCGATGGATCCGGAGGACGACGCGCCGCTCTGCGTTCACGGCAATCCGAACGTACTCACCCGCGACATCGGCACCTCGTCCTTCGCGCAAGGCTGCACCGGCCAGCTCACGACCGTCGAGGTGGAGCGCTTCACCGGCAACCTGCCGCCGATCCGCGCCTTCGATCCGATCTAGCGGACACGCCGACGGCCATCGGTTTCGTCGCGTCATTCAATGCCGAAATTGAATTGATCGATGCTCAATAGCAAGTCGATCGCATTCGGGATGTCTTCTAGGTTCGAGGCGATGGCGAAATGAGCCGCGGGAAAACCGGGGCCGGGCCGGAGGCTGGGCAACATGCCGAGGCGCCAGCTCAAGGGAGGATTTGATGCGCGAGTCGAACCTGCATGCGTTCACCAAGGCGTCCACCCGCTATCGGTGGGTCATCTGCGCCTTGTTGTTCGTCGTGACCACGATCAACTACATGGATCGCAACATTCTCGGCGTGCTCAAGCCGACGATACAGAACGATCTGCATTTCAGCGAAACAGATTTCGGCAACATCATCTTCTGCTTTTCGTTCGCCTACGCTTTCGGCTACGCCGGCATGGGGTGGCTGACCGACAAGATCGGAATTCGCCTCGGTCTTGCTGCGGCTGCGATCCTGTGGTGCCTCGCATCCATGGCGCACGGTCTGGTCGCGTCCGTCGCCGGTTTCATGATCGCCCGCATCGTGCTCGGCCTCGGTGAAGGTGGCAACTTCCCGACGTGCATCAAGACG
This sequence comes from Bradyrhizobium sp. CCGUVB1N3, assembly GCF_024199925.1. Lineage (NCBI taxonomy): Bacteria > Pseudomonadati > Pseudomonadota > Alphaproteobacteria > Hyphomicrobiales > Nitrobacteraceae > Bradyrhizobium > Bradyrhizobium sp. CCGUVB1N3. Next base: position 4,319,716 of record NZ_JANADR010000001.1, on the reverse strand, counting down.
ATCGCCACATGGTTCCCGGTGCGTGACCGTGCCTTGGCAACGGGCATCTTCAACAGCGGCAGCAATGTCGGTGCGATGCTGGCGCCGCTGATCGGCGCGCTGGTCGTGAGCCTGTCCGGCTGGCAGGCAGCCTTCTACGTGACCGGCGCGATGGGTCTGATCTGGGTCGCGTATTGGCTGATCGCCTACCGCAGCCCGGCCGAACACCCCCGCGTGTCGCCGAGCGAGCTGGCCTATATCAACAGCGACCCCGAAGTCGCGACGGGAAAGGTCCCCTGGACAAAGTTGTTGGCCTATCCCGGCACCTGGGTCTACATCGTTGGTGGTGTGCTCACGAATCCGGCCTGGTGGTTTTACAACAACTGGGTTCCGTCCTTCCTCAACAGCAAGTTTCACGTGTCACTGATGGCGGTGGGCTTGCCACTCGTGGTGATCTACCTGCTCACCGATGTCGGCTCGATCGCGGGCGGCTGGATTTCGTCGACCCTGATCAAGCGCGGCACGGAGGTCTTCACCGCCCGCAAGATCACCTTGTTGCTCTGCGCAGCCTGCACCGTGCCGGTGTTTCTCGCGCCGCAGTTGGACAGCATGTGGGCAGCGGTCATCCTGATCGGCATCGCGATGGCGGCTCACCAGGGCTTTTCCGCCAATCTGTTCACGCTGGTATCCGACACCATGCCGCGCGGGGCGGTCGCTTCTGCGGTGGGGCTCGGAGGCGGCATCAGTTCCGTGGCGGGCGCCTTTTCCGCCGCGGCCATCGGCCGCGTGCTTGACGCAACGGGAAACAACTACACCTTCGTGTTCTTTGCCTGTGCCAGCGTCTACCTGATCGCAACCGCGATCATCCACTTCGTCCTGCCGCGCACGAGGGCTTCGATGGTGACGACCGACGGGGAGCTGGTATCGGTCAGTTGAGATCTCGTTCGGGCTGCGCCGGCCAACGGTCGCAAAACAAACAAGACAAAAAGGCCTCGCGGAAGCGAGGCCTTTCTTGTTCGACCAATCGCCATTGACATCGCGCTAGTCGACTGTATCCTGTCGACAGGATGCAGAATGAGGGTGCCTTGGCGTGATTGATCTCGAACTCGGTCCCCGGAACGCACTCGGCGATCAAGTCGCGACGATCCTTCGGAAGGCCATCCTCGACGGGTCCCTGAAGCCCGGGCAGCTGCTGCACGAAAATGTCCTCGCCAAGCAGCTTTCGGTGAGCAGATCTCCCGTCCGAGAGGCGCTTCTGCAGCTTGAACGCGAGAACCTCTGCGTGAGCCGCCCTAACAGACCCGCAGAGGTACGCCGGCCAAGTCCCGAGGAAATCCGCCAAACCTACACCCTTCGCGCCGCGCTCGAGGGCGTGGCGGCGCGTTGGGCCGCCGAAATGAGCACGCCGGAGCTGGTCGCCGCGCTGAGAGCGAACGCCGAGCTTCTCAACGAAGCGACGGTCGCGGCTGGCGGACAGAGCGATCCGTCGCTGACCGGCAAGGCGATCGCGTTTCACACAACCATCTCGCGGGCCTCCGGTTCGGCGGAGCTCCAGCGGATGCTGGAGAGCCTCTGCAACCAGATCCACCTCGTCATGTCCGCCGGCCTTGCGAATCTGACGAGCCGGCGGGCAGAGGAGATCCACGCCGAGCACCTCGCCATTATCGACGCGATTGAGAAGCGGCACTGCGATGTGGCCGAAAAGCTGGCGCGGGCGCACGTCGAGGGTGCGCGAGAGCGGCTCATCCTCCTCGTTTGAATTGAAAAGATCGGTCTCTCGTGCCGCCTGTCATTTTGCGGGCTGCCTGGTTGCGCGACCTCGACATCGGGGAACAAGGTGGACAGCGAATACAAGTCATCTCTCGATCGCGCCCTTCAGCACCTCTGCGTTGGAGCGGACGTCGTGTGCGATGGTCTCGAGCGGACCGATGGAGTCCCGCGCCTGAATTACATGACGGGCGGATACAGCTGGGATGACAACTATGTCTGGGACAGCTGGGCTGACTTCCAGTGGGTTGGCTTCCTGACAGGCCGGCTCTGGCTGCTCTCGCTGCTCACGGGGAACAGCCGTTTCAGCGCGGCGGCGATGCGGCTCTGCGAGCGGATCGGACCCGTGCTGGCCGAGAAGCCCACCACGTTCTCGTCCACCGGCATCGACATGTACTACGCTCTGACGCTGGGATATCAAATCACCGGCCGGGAAGAGCTGAAGTCGTGGATCTTCGCGGGGGGCGACAACTTCGCGAACATCTTTGACCGGAGGGCGCAGGCCTTCATCCAGATCGCCGGCGCGGATCGGATCGTCATCGACACGGGGTTGAACCTGCCGTCCATGCTTTGGGCGTCGCAGTGGGAGCCTGGGCGCGCAGCGCTGGCCTATCGGCACCTGGACACGGTTCTGGAGGTTGGTCTCATTCGAGAGGACGGGTCCAACTGTCATGCGGCGGCACTCGATCCGGAAACGCGCGCCGTCACCAAGCTCTTCAGCCTCCAGGGCTGGCGGGACGACAGCGTCTGGGCGCGCGGCCAGGGCTGGGCGATATTGAACTTCGCGCATGGCTTCGAGGCCAGCGGCAATCCCCGCTATCTCGATGCCGCGCGCCGCGCAGCGGACTGGTATGTCGCGCATGCGCCATCCGGATGGGTGCCTCGCTACGACTACGATGATCCCGAGCGCGAGAGTCTGCCGTTCGACTCCTGCGCGGCCGGCATTGCGACCGCGAATCTGCTGCGTTTGGCGAGATGGCTTCCTGACCGGGCGGACAGCTATCGCGGGGTCGCGCGAGAAACGCTCAAGGCACTCATTTCCAATTTCCTGACCCCCGGCGGCGTCCTGCTCCATGGCTCGTGGGGTCGGATGCGGCACGTCGAATCCGGCAAGCCTCGGCTCGGCAGATTCCCCCAGGAAGACGTCATGCCCTACGGCAACTATTGGATCGCAGAGTGCCTGTTCCGCGAGCTGTCGGACGACTGGTCCGTGCTCGCCCTCGACAAGAACGACGTCTCGCTTCACTCCAAGAAGGCGCATGCATCATGAAGTTCACTCCCAACGGCATCCACACCGCCCTCATCACCCCCTTCACGGACGCCGACGAGTTTGACGAGGCGACCTTCCGCTCCCTGATCGACTTTCAGGTCGAGGAGGGCGCAAGCGGCCTGCTCGTCATCGGGGGGAGTGGCGAGTTCGTCAGCCTCACGCCAGCGGAACGGCAGCGGGTCGTGGAGGCCGCGGTTGACCAGACTGCTGGAAGGATTCCCGTCACCGTCGGCGCTTTGGCACCAGGGACCCGCGAGGTTCAGGACACGGTATGCATGGCCGCGAACGCCAAGGCCGATGCGGTGCTCGTGCTCCCGTCCTACTATATCAAGGCCAGCGCGGTAGGCATTCACGAGCATTTCGCTCGCGTGGCTGGCGTGGCCGACATTCCGATCGTGGCTTACAACAACGCGGGCCGCACGGGTCTCAATCTCGACATTCCGATCCTTGAGAAGCTCGCGGGAATTCCCAACATTGTGGCGCTCAAGGAATGCGAGCGGGATCTCGCGGTGGTGGCGGCCAAGATCGCCGCCATCGGGGACCGGATCGCCGTCATGTCGGGTGATGACGACCTCGGATTTCCGACCTTCCTGCTGGGCAGCCCAGGCGGCATCTTCATGACGGCGAACCTCGTCCCGGCCTTCCATCGGCAGCTCTTCGAGGCAACGGTGAAGGGCGACCTCGCCATCGCCAGGAAGGCGCACTGCGCGCTGCTGAAGCTCGTGGCCGCTCTCTACACGGCCAACCATCCAGCGCCGCTCAAGAACGCGATGTGCAGGATGGGCCACCAGGTCGGCAAGGCGAGGGCGCCTCTTCAGCCGGCGGATCCCGAAAATCTGAAGCTCGCCGACATCGCCTTGCAGGAGATCGTCTCCGCCACAGCCGAATGGGCGAAGGCGGCGTGATCCTCCGCCAGGTTTCGACCCTGCAGAGCTTCAACCCGCCCTGGTGCCGGTGACGACGGCGAGCGCCTCGACCAGGCGATCGAGATCGGCTTCCGTGGTGTAGAGCGCCGGCGTCACGCGGATGCATTGCCCCTTGGCGACGCCCGCGCGGCGCACGGTGTGCACCCTGAAGCCGTCCCGGAGCTTGGCCACGACGGCATCGTTGTCGGCCTTGCTGGTCTTGCCGGCGAGGCGGAAGGACGTGATGGCGCCGTAGGAGCCGGCCTCGTCCGGCGTCAGGATCTCGATATCCCTGAACGCCCGAACGCGGCTCACCCAGGAGTCGCGCAAATGGCGCAGGCGGGCCTGCTTGGCGGGCGCGCCGATCTCCTGATGCAGCGCGATCGCGGTGGGCACCGTCAGCACGGTCGCGAAATTGATCGTGCCGGTGTGCACGCGCGAGCGGATGTCGGCCTCCGGATAATCCTCGTCGCCCATGTCGCGGTCGATCTCGGAAAGGCGGTCCTTCTTGATGTAGAGGAAGCCGACGCCGAGCGGCGCGCCGATCCACTTGTGCAGGTTGAAGCCGACGAAATCGGTCTCGAGCTCGCTCACTTTGAAGTCGAGCTGCCCCCACGAATGTGCGGCATCGACGATGGTGTCGATCCCCTTGGCCTTCGCCATCCTCGCGATCTCGGCGATCGGCATCACGAGGCCGGTGCGGTGGCTGACATGGGTGAGAAGCAGCAGCTTCGTCTTCGGATTGGCCTCGATCGCCTTTGTGTAGGCGTCCAGCACGGCCTGTCGGGTCGCCGGCTCCGGCACGTCGAACTTGACGACGTCGACGCCGCGTCGCGCCTTCAGCGCGTTCATCGCATACTGCATCGAATCGTAGTCGAGATCGGCATAGAGCACGGTGTCGCCGGCCTTCAGCCTGTTGTAGCCGCCGATCAGGAGCTGGAGCGCCTCGGTTGCACCGCGCGTCAGCGCGATCTCCTCGGGTGCGGCGCCGACGGCCTCCGCCACCTTGACGCGCACGGCTTCGAAATCGGCACCAAAGCGCTGCCGCGCATAATAGGAATTCTGGGAGTTGACCATGTCGGTCTGGCGGATGAACTCGCGCCGCACCGGCTCGGGCATGACGCCCCAATAGCCGTTCTCCAGGTTGACGATATCGGGTGTCACCGCATAGAGCCCGCGCACCGCGTCCCAATAAGCCTTGTCGCTGGCGATCGCCAACCCCGTCGGCGCCTTCGGCAATCCCTCCGCCGCCATCGCCGGCCCCGCCAGCGGCGCGACGGCCGCGGCCGCGAGTCCCTTCAGGATCGACCGGCGGTCGGACGAGATCGTCTTGAACAAATGCATCTTGAGCCCCTCACATAAGCGCGGCGACCAGAGCAACGATCGACGAAGCGGGGATGACGGCACTGTGACCGTCCAAAGGTGGACCGTCTATCCAGATCGTCCTCCTCCCAGCGCAGGCCGTTGCTTTTCTCGTCATGCCGGCTCGGTGTGGCGCGAAGCCGCGCAATCGCCGGCGAGTGGGAAGCTCGCCGGCGACGCATCGCCATCAGCAGTGCGCCACCCTATTGCCGCGTCAGGCGAACCACGTCCTGCCTCAGGAGGTAGAGCGAGACGGCGAGCAGAACGACATCCTTCATCAGGAAGGGCACGTTGCCCGTCATCGCAGGGAAGCCTCCCGCGGCGACGTCCCAGCCTTCCGGCATGAACGGAATGATGGTGACCGTCGCAATGAACGTGCCGGTTGAGCCCAGGGCGCCGATAATGCCGAGCCGCTTGTCCCAGAAGCCCCCCAGCAGCAGGGACCCGAACGTCCACTCGGAAACGCCCAGGAAGTAGCTGGCGCCGGCGTGGCCGAACACCGGGTACAGCCACCAGATCAGCGGCCCGTTGCTGATGAACGGGACCAGGCGTTCGAACTCGTACGGAAACCACTTCTGATACCCGAAGAAGAAGAACATGATTACCATCGAGGCCCGGACGACATGGTAGTCGAGGTCGTCGGCGAGCAGGCCGGATCTGTGCAGCGCGCGGACAACGGGATTTTGAGTGGTCTTTTGCGTGGTCTTGGCAAGCATGGTCTTGGCAAGCATGGTCATGGTCGTGATTCCTTTATTGAAGATCTGACTGCATGGTCGCTTCATGCCACTGCGGGGAAGTCGATCTCGGTGTCGTTGATGCGGTTGAACACGTTGGTGAAGACAGTGGTCGCAAAAGCGAGGCTGATCTCGACCAGTTGGGCGTCGCTGTAGCCGGCGGCCTTGATCGCGGCGAAATCCTCGTCACTGACGGTGCCGCTGGACCGAGCGAGCTTGCGCACGAAGCCGACCAGTGCGTCACGCTTGGCATCGCCGGTGGGCTGGCCCTCGCGGATCCGCCTGAGCTCGTCCGGCTTCACGCCGGCGAGCTTGGCGAGATAGTTGTGGGCGGCGACGCAGTAGTCGCAGCCGCCGGCGCCGCTGATGACGAGCTTGATCACTTCCTGATCGCGCTTCGTCAGGCTGCCCGCAGCGAGCACGGCGTCGGCGGCGAGGACCGACTTGAGCGCAGCGGGACCGTGGGCGGCAATGGCCGCAAACGTGTTTGGCACGCTGCCGATGGCCTTCTTGATCTGGGCATAGACCTGACCGGACGGGCCGACGACGGTTTCGAGGTTGGGGACGGAAAGACGAGACATGGGTGGCACTCCTTCGTTGGGGTTGGTGAACGATTACGGAGTGACGATATGATCGCGGTTTGAGACGTTGAATGTCGTAATAACTCGTATATATGCTCAATCGTCTCATTCCTGAGGGGCGTCGTGGATTGGCTTAGCCGGCTATTCGAGATGATGCCGGTGCGCGGTCGCCTGGACCTGCGCTGCGCCTACGGTGCGCCCTGGCGCATCGATCAGGGGCCGGGCGAGGCGAACGAAATCCCCTATCACGCCGTTGTCGGCGGTTCGGCGCTGCTCGAAGATCCAGCGGGCGGGCGGCCGCTTCGCCTGGAAACGGGCGACATCCTGCTGCTTCCCGGCAATCCGCGCCACGTGATGCACGACGGGAGCACCGCGCGGCCGAAGCCGGCACGAAATCGCCGAGAGCTCAATCTGGTGATCAGTGAAAACGCAGGCAGAGGCGAGCGGCTCGACCTGCTCTGCGGGCATTTCGCGATCACGCCCCCACACGACCGGCTTTTGCGCAGCTATCTCCCGCCACGCCTGGTCGTGCACGCCGGCGCTCGAACGGTGCAAAGGGATACTGGCGCGCAGCTCGCCGGTCTCGTTGCTCTGATGCGTAGCGAGTCGGCGGACGATCACCTGGGTGGCCGTGCAATGCTCAACGCGCTTTCAACGGCGATGTTTGCGCTCGTGCTGCGGCTTGCGAGCGAGACCGAAGATGCACCGCGAGGTATCCTCGCGCTGGCTGGTCATGCTCGCCTGGCTCCGGCCGTGGCCGCTCTGTTCAACGAGCCCGCGCGCGGCTGGTCGCTGCCCGAGCTTGCGCGCCTGTGCAACATGTCGCGTGCCACGCTCGCCCGTCAATTCCAGGAGAAACTGGGGTGGTCGCCAAGCGATCTCCTGACGGATATCCGCATGTCGCGCGCGGCGAACGAATTGAGGAGATCCTCGATTTCGACCGGAGCCGTTGCGGAAATGGTAGGATATCAATCCGAGGCTGCATTCCAGCGCGCCTTCAAAAGCCACATGGGCATCACCCCGGCGCAATGGCGAAAGGCGGCACAGGAACCAGCGATCCTTGCCGACCTTGGATTGGCGAAGGCTGCCGAAACCCAAAATCCGGATGGAGCCAAGCGCAATCCGGGATAACTGTGTCGGGTCGCGTGTGTGCCTGCGTTTCGCGGAGCAAGCCATCGGGCAGCGCCTTGCGCAGCCCCCCTTGGCTCCATCCGGGCTGCCACCTCTTGCGATGCGCACAACCAGTTGACGCCGCCGATCCGAGACACGACATATCCTGCACCGATCCACGTCCCCGGCCCAGGAGCACCCCATGAATGCGCCGCAAAACATCGATCCTGCCGCCGCGCTTCCGGGCAGCGACGTCCTGCACTGGCTGACCAACGAGACCCGCGATCAGCGCTTCATCGACAACATCTTTGCCGAGATGTGCATCCGGCTCCAGCAGGCGGGCATTCCGGTCGCGCGGGCGACGCTGCATGTCGTGATCAACCATCCGCAATGGCTCGGCGCGCGGATGATGTGGGCCGACGGGATGCGCGAGGCAGAGATTTCACGGGTCGATTACGATGTGCGCGGGCGGTCCGAATTCATCGGCAGTCCCGCCAACGAAATTCTTGACGGTGCAACAGAGGTGCGCGAGCATCTCGATCGGGACCCGTCAGAGCGGCGCAAGCACGCCGTCTATGACGAGATGCGCGCGAAGGGCCTGACCGACTATGTGGCGTGGCCGCTCTACCATACGCTCGGCAAGCAGCATCTCGTCACCTTCGCAACCGACCGTCCCGGTGGTTTCGACGATGCGCATATCGCAGCCCTGAGGAGAGTGTTGCCGGTCCTCGCGCTGGTCAGCGAGATCCGGGTCAAGAACCGGCTGGCGCGCACTCTGCTCGAGACCTATGTCGGCTCGCACGCCGGCGAGCTCATCCTCGCGGGTGCCACCAGGCGCGGCAGCGGCACGACGGTGCGCGCCGCGATCCTGATCTGCGACCTGCGCGATTTCACCCGCATCTCCGACAACTGGCCGCGCGACGATGTCATCGATCTCCTCAACGATTATTTTGACGCGATGTCCGAGCCGATTGTGCGGCATGGCGGGGAGATCCTGAAATTCATCGGCGATGGCCTGCTCGCGATCTTTCCGCTCAGCCAGCCGTCGGCCTGCGCAAACCTGTTGCGGGCCGTGAGCGAGGCCCGTCGGGCCATGGCGGTGCTGAACGAAAACAACAGCGTTACCGGCCGCGCGCCGCTGCATTACGGGATCGGCGCCCATGTCGGCGACGTCATGTACGGCAATATCGGCTCGCGCACCCGGCTGGATTTCACCGTGATCGGCCCGGCCGTCAACATGGCCTCGCGTCTCGAAACGCTCACAAAACAGTTTGGGCGAACCGTGCTGCTATCCCGCGCTTTCGCCGACCTTGTGAAGAACGAAGTCGAACTCGAGCGCGTCGGCGAGCATCCGGTCCGCGGCTTCAACGAGCCCGTCGAGCTGTTCGCGTATCACGGGTGAAGGTCCGGGCTACGATCGGCCGCTACTGTCGCTCGACGTGGCCAGTTGCGGCACGATCATGCCACCGCCCGATGATGGCAACATACCCCTGATTTGCCCGACATGTCAAATGATTTCGTAAAATCGTAAATCATCACGCCGGCCGCCACCGGCTACTTTGCATGGGGTTGTTTTCGATGTTTTGGTTTTAGCAACGCGGCTAGCGCCCCTCAGGCGCTGTTGCCCTTCAGCCGCTCGTTGCGCCGGCGCAGGCCCTCCATGGTGGCGAGCAGGATGACGGAGACGGTGGTCAGGATCACCGCCGCGGCCGTGATGGTCGGGCTGATGTTCTCGCGGATGCCGCTGAACATCTCGCGGGGCAGCGTGCGCTGCTCGGGGCCGGCCATGAACAGCACGATCACCACCTCGTCGAAGCTGGTGGCAAAGGCGAACAGCGCACCCGATGCCAAACCCGGCAGGATCAGCGGCAGGATCACGCGGCGGAAGGCGTAGAGCGACGGGGCGCCGAGCGACGCTGCGGCGCGCGCCAGGTTCATGTCGAAGCTTTGCAGCGTCGCGCCGACCGTGATCACTACGAAGGGCGTCGCCAGCGCGGTGTGGGCGAGGATCAGGCCGAGATAGCTGCCGGTCAGCCCGATCGGCGCGAAGAAGAAGTAGAGCCCGACCGCGGTGATGACGCCGGGCACCACGACCGGCGACAGCACGATCGCCAGCACCAGCGGCTTGAAGCGGCTCTTCCACTGCGCCAGCCCCAGCGCTGCGAGGGTGCCAAGCACGACCGACAGCACCGTCGAGGCAACGCCGATGATCATGCTGTTCTTCACCGACGCCATCCAGCGCGCCGAATGGATGAACTCGTCGTACCAGCGCAGCGAGAAGCCGGGCAGCGGGTAGGTGAGGTAGGAGCCGGAGCTGAAGGACAGCGGCATGATCGCGAGGATCGGCGCCATCAGGAAGATGAAGACCAGCGTGGAGAGGACGATCGTCGCCCTCCACGCGATGCGCTGGCTGGTCGTGCGGAGGGATGCATCGCCGCTCAATTCTTCATTCCTCCCGTGACCTGCTGTCCCTGCACCAGCTTTCCATAGACGACGGCGAGCAGCAGCGTTGCGGCCAGCAGCAGCGCGCCCAGCGCGGATGCGAGGCCCCAGTTGGCGGTTTCGGTGGTGTAGAGGGCGATGAAGTAGCTCATCATCTGGTCGGCGCCGCCGCCGACGAGGGCCGGCGTGATGTAGTAGCCGAGAGCCAGGATAAAGACGAGCAGGCTTCCCGCCGCGATGCCGGGCAGGGTCTGAGGCAGGTAGATGCGCAGAAAGGCGGTGAGCGGCGGCGCGCCGAGCGAGGCGGCGGCCCGCATATAGGCCGGCGAGATCGCCTTCATGCTGCTGTAGAGCGGCAGGATCATGAAGGGCAGCAGAACGTGGGTCATCGCCACATAGACGCCAAAGCGGTTGTAGATCAGGCGCATCGGCGCATCGATGATCCCGAGAAAGCGCAAGCTGTCGTTCACCACGCCATTGGTCTGCAACAGCACGATCCACGCGCAGGTGCGCACCAGGAGCGAGGTCCAGAACGGCAGCAGCACGAAGATCATCAGCAGATTCGACCGTCCGGCCGGCAGTGTCGCCAGCAGATAGGCGACCGGGAAGCCCAGGATCAGGCACAGCACCGTGACACTGAGGCCGATGGTGAAGGTGCGGACGAAGATGTCGCGGTAGATGGCCTGATCGGGCGGGGCGGCGACGATCGCGCCGTCCACGTTTCGCGTCAGGTCGAGCGCCGCCAGCAAATAGAAGCCAGTCACCGGGCCGCTCGCGCCCTTGATCGCGGCCCAGGTGGCGCGGTCGCGCCAGGCCGGATTGATCTTGCCGAGCGTCTCCTTCGCCGTGCCGGGCTCAGGCGGGGCCTTCAGGTTGCGCGCCGTGCCGGTGAGGATGGTGCGGAAACCGTTGACCGCGTAGTTCAGCCGCTTGGCGGCGATGGCGAGCGTCCCGGCAGCGCGCGCCGCCAGGACGTCGTCGGCCAGCGCCGCATAGGCCTTCTCGTCCGGCAGGTCCTTGCCGTCCCACGATGCCAGCGCCGCCACGGTGAGCGGCAGCACCTTGCGCACCTCCCAATCGTCGACGGCGTGCCAGAGCATGCCGGCGATGGGCCCCAAGAAGGTGAAGAGCAGGAATGCGAGAAGCGGCAGGACCAGCGCCAATGCCTTGACCTGGCGTGCCCGCTCCGCCCGCTTGAGGCGGCGCTTGAGCGGCACGTCGGTCGGCGCATCGGCGCTGGTCAGGAACGCTTCCGTCATCGCGTCAGGCCTTGCGGGCGCGCTATTTGGCTGCCCACTTGTTGAAGCGCTCGGTCAGGCGGTCGATGTTCTCGAGCCAGAAGGCAACGTTGATCTCCACCGCATTCTTCATGTTGTCCGGCGCCGTCGGCAGATCCTTCAGAACCGCCGGCTGGATCAGGGCTGCGGCGCCCTTGTTCGAGGTGCCGTAGGCGATGTTCTCCGAGAGCTTGGACTGGTTCTCGGCCTTGCCGGCGAAGTCGAGGAACTTGTAGGCGGCATCCTTGTTCGGGCTCCCCTTCAGGATGACCCAGCTGTCGAGCGTGTAGAGCGCGCCGTCCCACACCATGCCGAAGTTCTTCTTCTCGTTCTTGTTCGCGGTGTCGATGCGGCCGTTATAGACCGACGTCATCGCCACTTCGCCGGAAGCGAGCAATTGCGGCGGCTGGGCGCCGGCCTTCCACCACACGAGGTCGCCCTTGATGGTGTCGAGTTTCTTGAAGGCGCGATCGACGCCCTCGTCGGTCGCCAGCACCTTGTAGACGTCCGCCGGCGGAACGCCGTCGGCGATGAGGGCGATCTCCAGCGTGGTCTTCGGACCCTGGCGCAGGCTGCGCTTGCCCGGAAATTTCTTGGTGTCGAAGAAGTCGGCCCAGCCCTTCGGCGCGTCCTTCAGCTTGTCCTTGTCGTAGCCGAGAACGAAATCGTACACGATGGCGCCGATGCCGCAGGGATTGACCGACGGCGGCAGATAGGCGGCCTCGCCGCCGATCTTGGTGTAGTCGATCTTCTCGAACAGGCCCTCGTCGCAGCCGACCGCGAGTTCCTCGCTCTCGACCTGGACGACGTCCCAGGTCGCGGCGCCGCCCTGCACCTTGGCGCGCAGCACGCCGATGCCGCCATCCCAGGACTCGTCGTTCATGGGGACGCCGGCCGCCTTCTTGAACGGCTCGAAGTAAACCTTCTTCTGGGCATCCTGATACGCCCCGCCCCACGAGACGACGGTGAGGTCGCGGGCCTGCGCGACTGTTGCCAGAGCGACGCCGGCGGTCAGCGTCGCGGCGAATCCCAGTGCCATCTTGAGCTTCAGCATCGTCTTCGTTCCCTTCTTGTTGTGAGTTGCGTCCTGAAAATGTTCTGTCCCGCGCGATTACACGGGATCGAGGGCCAGGCAGTCTTCGGGGCGGAACGTGATGGACACGCTTTCACCCTGCCTCAAGCCGTCATGTTCGCCCGGCTGAAGCTTGACCATGAACTCCTCGTTGCCGGCGACCTCGAGCACGGCCAGCGTGTGGTCGCCGAGATAGATGGTGCTCTGCACCGTGGCCGGCAGACGGTTCGGTCCCTCGCTCGTCGCCCCGTCCATCATAATGGAGATCCGCTCCGGCCGCACCGACAGCGAGGTGGCGGTGCCACTGCCCGCCACGTTGACCGCCCGGGCCATGACGGAGCCGCCCGAGGCCAGCGCGACGCGGCAATATCCCTGCTCGATCGTCTCGACGGTGCCGGCCAGCACGTTGTTCTCGCCGACGAAGTGGGCGACGAAGCTGTTCACGGGCTGCTCGTAGAGTGCGTCGGGCCTGTCGATCTGTTGCACGATGCCGTCGTTGAACACGGCGATGCGGTCCGACATGGTGAGCGCTTCGCTCTGGTCGTGCGTGACGTAGACGACGGTGATGCCCATCGTCTCGTGCAGTTGCTTGATCTCCAGCTGCATCTGCTCCCGCAGGCGCTTGTCCAGGGCGCCGAGCGGCTCGTCCATCAGCACGATCTGGGGGTTGAAGACCAGCGCGCGGGCCAGTGCGACGCGCTGCTGCTGGCCGCCGGATAATTGTCCCGGCCGCCTCTGTGCCAGGGCTTCCATCTTGATCATGCGCAGCGCCGCACGCACGCGCTCCTGCGCCTCCGCCTTGTTGACCTTGCGAACGGACAGCGGGAAGGCGACATTCTCCTCGATCGTGAGGTGCGGAAACAACGCGTAGTTCTGGAACACCATTCCGATGTCGCGCTTGTGCGGCGGCATGTCCTTGATCGGCCGGTCGGCGAGGTAGATCTCGCCCTGGGTCGGGACCTCGAAGCCTGCCAGCATCATCAGCGTGGTCGTCTTGCCTGAGCCGGACGGGCCAAGCAGGGTGATGAACTCGCCCTTCCTGATGTCGAGGTCGAGGTTCTTCACCACGAGGTGCTCGCCGTCGTAGGTCTTCTGGATGCCGGAAAAGCGCACCAGGGCCGGCGTGCTCGCGGTCATGGCGCCTTCCATGCTGTCCTCCCGTCCGCTGATGAGCACCGAGCCGGGACCATTATCAACCGGGTTCGCCAGAGTAAGATGTGGCCCGGCGGTGTCCGGGTGCTGCGCCCGGGACGCAGTCGATCTGCGAGGACAACGGGTAGCGGCGAACGTCGCACGCCGTCATCGAGGCTTCATTGCCGCAGGCCATACGCAATACTTTCTCCGCCTGGCGTGGTCGAGAGTGCTGCGAACGGAGCGCTGACGCTGCGTTGGATCAGGCCCCCGATCCCGCCGCCCGCGCGCTTACGCTGGCAGGCCGCCACGGCGCCGTCAACACCTCGTCCAAGGTCGGACGTGAAGCTTAGCATCCTGCAAGAAGAATACCAGCGGCGGAAGCCGCCTGGGCTGCGCTTGCAATGACCCGTCGATCCGCCCGGCGCAGATACCGCAAGGGCTCACACGCTCGCGACGCGTATCCTGTCCGGGGTCTCGTCGACCCTCAACCGGTCGTTGGCGCGCTCGAAGCTTGCGCAAAGGAGCTCGATCTCGTCGGGCGAAATCGGAGCGCGATAGAGCCGGCAGGTATACTCTGTGCCCGCGCGCCCCTTGGGCGCGCTGCGCTCGGCAAGAAACATGCAGTCCCGGCAGATGCTGGCGTTGAGACGCTGATGCGTCGCGTCGAGATTGTTGAGGATCTCCCTCAGGGAATCACGCAGCCGGATGCGGTCCTCCGAGTCCAGCGCGGTCACGGCGTTCAGCACGGGATTGATCGGGTCGTGCTGCGCAAGGCACTTTTCGCCCTGGGCGGTGACGCAGAGCACCACCGAGCGCTTGTCCTCGTGCGAAGGCTTGCGGATGATGTACGACTTGGTCTCGAGCGTCTTCACGATCTGCGAAGCCGTGGCCCTGGTTGCGCCGATGAAGCCCGCCAGCGCGGACGGCGTCCGCGAGAACCTGTTGGCGCGCCCGAGGAAGCGCAGGGCCATCCATTCCCGATCGCGTAACCCGTGTCGGTCGCCTTCGAAATACCAGGCTCTCGCCGCCTGAATCAGCAGCTCGACTGCTTCGCGTGCCAGCGGCATGACCTACCCCGACCGTCGCGATGCTGCTCGGCGCGGACCGGGCCGTCGATGGCATGTCTGGTGTGGCAATGCCGAATGGAAGTCGCTGTCGCCATCAGCGTCGGACGATGGGTCGAATTTGCTCAACCGAAGCCCCTGCATTCCAAAAGTCAGTCAGCCCACGTTTCTTATCCAGCGCAAAAACGATGACTGAGCTTGTTAGGAAAAGCAAGTAGAGACGCTCTTGAAGATCTTTGTGTTTCGCCCGGCGCGGTCCCCGTGCGCGAGTTCTCCACAGTGTGCAACTTGACCGCCACGCCCTCGGCAAATCACCAGCGTAAATCACCTCATGCGCCACGCGACGAGCACGAATGGATGCGACAGTTGTGTGAAAGCGAACAATGTTGTTCGCCGATGAGGCAGCATGATGAGAGCCTATGCATGAGATGACGACCTGCACCCTCGTTTGACGGCTTGCCGCGTCGCTCGCCGGAATCCGGGAGGCGATATGCAACATTCGCGCGCAGGAGTTGTATACCTGCTGGTCTCACGCTACGCAGTCTCTGCCTGAGGGATGGGCGCAGCGGCGGCCTGATGCGACGATCATATGCAACAAGCTATGCCCGGAGCGCACGGCAATTCTCGTCGCCGTTGTGTTGACGCTTCGCTTCGACGATCGCGCGTGGGCACCGAGTCATGCGTTTAACGCGAAGGCCCATTCGCTACACGGCAGCGCTAACCGGCCTTCAGCACGTCTCTCAGCTCGCGAAACGCATCCGCGCTGGGCGGGGCAGAAGCATCCTGGCGCATCGCGCTGTAGATTTTCGGCACCATGTCGAGGGCGTGGTCGAGCCCCGAATCACGCCCCGACTGGTATCCGCCCATCAGGCGAAGGTCGCGCGTGTCTTCATATTTGGCGATCATGGATCGCAGCTTGCTGACGAGCTCGCGCTCCTCGGGATCCCAGACGCAATGCGCAAGGCGCGAGACGGAGGCGAGAATGTCCACGGCCGGGTAGCGCGCCTGGTCGGCGATATGCCGGCTGAGCACGATGTGTCCATCCAGCGTGCTGCGAATGGTATCGGCGATCGGCTCGTTGTGATCATCGCCATCGACCAGCACGGAGAAGATTCCGGTGATCGTGCCGGTGCCTTCCTCTCCGGGCCCGGCCCGTTCGAGCAGGCGCGGCAGATCGGTGAAGACCGTCGGCGCGTAGCCGCGCGCGACCGCAGGCTCGCCGGCGGCGAGCGCGACTTCGCGGGAGGCGTGGGCAAACCGGGTGATCGAATCGACCACCAGCAGGACCGATTCGCCGCGGCCGCGAAAATATTCAGCGATCGCCATCGCGGTTTTCGGCGCCAGCCGTCGCATCATCGGGCTTTCGTCGCCCGTGGATACGATCGTGATGGCGCGGTCCCGGCCGTGGCCGAGCACATCCTCGACGAATTCGCGCACCTCGCGGCCGCGCTCGCCCACCAGGGCCAGGACGACGGTGTCAAAGCCGGTGCTGCGCGCCAGCATCGCGAGCAGGGTCGACTTGCCGACGCCGGAGCCGGCAAAGATGCCAACCCGCTGCCCTGCGCAGATCGGCGCGAACAGATCGATCACGCGCACGCCGGTGCGCAGCGGCTTGTGGACGCGCGCCCGCTTCATGGCCGAAGGCGCTTCCGCCTCGACCGAGACCGCGCGCGATCCCGGAATCAGCGCGCCGATCCCGTCGAGCGGCGCGCCGAGCGCGTTGATGACGCGCCCTTTCCAGCTCGCATCCGGCGCAAGCGACAACGGAGGCAGTCGGAATGCGACCGAGCCGAGCCCGCCTGCGAATTGCCGGTCGAACGGCTTTGCGATGATGCCGTCGCTGTCGATGCGAACCACTTCGCCGATCTGCGGCCTGCCACCTGACGTCACCGCGATGAGCTCGCCGAGCTTGACGAAACGGGACAGGCCGGACACGCGAAAATGCGTCGGCGCGATCTCCGAAATGGCGCCGCTGGTGCTTGCAATGGGGGTGCTCTGCTGCAGCTCTTGCAGCGCCCACTCGATTTGCCGGAGAGCGTTCAAGGGAAGTCCTCGGAAGGAAGGCTATTTGGCGGGGTCGCCCAGGGTGCGGATCGCGTTCTGAAGCGAGCTCTCAGTGCCCTCGACAAGCGAATTGGTGCCGTCGAAGGCGCGCGACGCCGACATCAGCCGCGTCAGCTCGAGCATCGGATTGGCGCCCGATCCCTCGACATAGCTTTGGCGAAAGCCGTCCCTGGTGAAGTCGGTTATGGCGGCCGCTGGACGATCGGGCACGATGCCCGAAGTGCCGTAGCGATCGAGGTTGGCCTCAGTGGGAATGTTGAACAGGCCGAGCGTTCCGATCTCGTTGCCGTCCTGGGTGATCGCGCCGCTGCGTGCGATGGCGAGGGGCCCGCCGTTCGGATCGACGGTGATCTGTGCCCCGCCCGAATCAATGACGGGAAAGCCGGTCAGCGTCTGAAGATCGCCATTGGGGGCAATCTGCAGGCGGCCGTCGCGCGTATAGACCGTGCCATTGGGGCCGGCGAACGCCAGCCAGCCCTGGCCCACCACCGCGACATCCAGCGGGTTGCCCGTCTCGGAGAGATTGCCGGCCTCGCGCGAGATGATGTTGTCGCCGGGCGAGGAAAACGCCACCGGATTTGTTCCGGCACGCGACAGCACCGTCTCGAATTTCACCACGTCGGTGCGGAACGCCGCCGTGTTGACGTTGGCGACGTTGTTGGCGATCGTCTGCAGGCGCTTCTCCAGCGCGACCTGGGCCGACAATCCCACATAAAGAGCCGATTGCATGACTTACTTTCCGAGCCGGATGGACTGAAGTTTCGAGAGAATGTCGGTATCCATGCTGGCAGTCGTCGACGCGCCGCCAATCAGGATCAGCGCGGGATTGGTCGAGCTGCCGTTGCTGATATCGCTCGAGGCCTGGCTCGCATCCCACATCGCCGCGAAGCGCTGCACGAATTTGGTGACCTTGGCCGGATCCTGGAAATCGGTGAGTTTGATCATCTTCGTCAGCATCGCAGCCTGGCTGTCGATGTCGGCCGAGCTGACGGTCGCCGACAGGCCGAGAGCCGTCTGCGCCACTTGCGTCAACGCCTTGTCAGCGAGGATCTGATAGGCGTTCTTGATCGAGGAGGCCTTGCGCGTGAAATAGAGCGCCAGCCGCAGGCCCTCGTTCTGGTCGCCGGCGTTCTGCTCCATCGTCTGCGTGACATATTGGGTGGCCGTGCCGGTCGTGGCCTGGGTGGTCTGCGTCGCGTTGCTGCCGAGCGCGGCAAAATTGAAGGCCGAGGCGAACTCACGGTAGCGAGAATCGGAGAGCTTGTTGGCGAAGGTATCCTTGGTCGCGACACCCTCGGTCAGCACCTTCCGCATGAACGCCTTGGCGTAGACCATGTCGCTGAGGCCGTAGGCCTTCATCGCGTAGGAGTAGAGGCGATAGTCCTTCAGGAAGTCGTCGATGCTCTTCACCTTGCCGATATTGGCGAGGAAATAGTCGGTCTCGCGGCTGACATCCGGCTGCTTCGCGACGAGCGTCAGCGACTTGCCCATGTCCTTGGTTAGTCTCGTGTAGTCCGCGATCGTGGATAGCATGACACGCGTCCCCTTACGGCCGTTGCGACATCGTCCCAAGCTGCCGCGAATAGCTTGCGCGGGGCTGGCCAGCGGGAAGCCAGCTTCGCGCAAGCGTCGCCGCATAGACATGGCCGACGGGATTGGCGATGGAGCGGCGCGTTGGGCAGTTTCGTGGGGATCATCATCACGGTGGCCGCCTTGCTCGGCGGATTTGCCGCCATGGGCGGGCATCTGGCCGTGCTCATGCAGCCGTGGGAATTCGTCATCATCTTTGGCACGGCGGCCGGCACCTTCATCGTCGCCAACCCCTGGAAGGTCGTGGCGGACACCGGGCTCGCGGCGGTTCAGGCCGTTACCGGGGCGGTGCCCGGGGAGCGCTACTATCTCGATCTCCTGGGCGCCCTTCACGCGCTGATGCGCGAGTTGCGGGGCAAGGGCCGCAACGAGGTCGAGGCGCATATCGACGATCCCTCATCCTCCGAGATCTTCAAGGCGTTCCCGAGCGTGCTGGCGGATACCGCGCTATTGCAGTTCATCTGCGATTACGTGCGCCTGATCATCATGGGCAACGCCCGCACGCACGAGATCGAGGCGCTGATGGACGAGGAGATCCATACCATCGTGAAGAGCAAGCTCACGCCCTATAACGCCCTCGTCGTGGTGTCGGAGGCGTTGCCGGCGCTCGGCATCGTCGCCGCCGTGCTTGGCGTCATCAAGGCCATGGGCGCGCTCGACCAGTCGCCCAAGCTGCTCGGCGGTTTCATCGGTGCGGCGCTGGTCGGCACGTTTGCCGGCATCTTCCTCTCCTACGGCATCATCTCGCCGTTCGCCCTGAAGATAAAGCTGACCCGCGAGAAGCGCTGCCGGCCCTACATCATCGTCAAGCAGACGCTGCTCGCCTTCATGAACGGCGCCATGCCGCAGATCGCGGTCGAGCACGG
Source organism: Bradyrhizobium sp. CCGUVB1N3 (assembly GCF_024199925.1). Classification (NCBI taxonomy): domain Bacteria; kingdom Pseudomonadati; phylum Pseudomonadota; class Alphaproteobacteria; order Hyphomicrobiales; family Nitrobacteraceae; genus Bradyrhizobium; species Bradyrhizobium sp. CCGUVB1N3. The sequence goes on along the minus strand of NZ_JANADR010000001.1, from coordinate 4,300,499 downwards.
CCGCAAGATGATCGCCAGCACCGAGCGGCCGTCGATCGACGTGGTCGAGAACGAGACGATCGCCGGGCCGAAAGCCGTCGTGGCCGACGCCGAACCGAAGGCTGCCAGAGCATGATGATGGAAGGGATCGACGTCGAGCAGCAGAAGCGGCTGCCGAACTATTTGCTCGATGCGGCGGGCATATCCATCGACCGCATGCCGATGCTCAATGTGATCTTCGATCGCATGGCGGCATCCTGCACGGACAGTCTCCAGCCGATGGCGGGAACCCCCTGCTACTTTTCGGTCAACGACATCAGCAACGCCCGCGTCGGCGACGTCGTCAAGGATTACGAAGGCAACGCGGTCGCCGCGGTCCTCTATGCCGAGCAATGGGACGCCCGGGTCCTCGTCATGCTCGATCGCGATTTCGTATTCACGATGGTCGAGGCGCTGTTCGGCTCCGACGGTGCGGAGCCGCCGATCGATGTCGAACGAGCCTTCTCGAACATCGAGCTGCGTGTGGTGCAGGTGCTGTTCGAGCGCTTTGCCAAGGCGCTGCAATCGGCTTTCGCCGCGACGTCGGATGTCACCTTCAAGCTCGAGCGGGTCGAGACCGCGATGGCATCGCTCGCGATAGGGCGCAGCAGCAACATGTCGGTTTGTGCCAACATCATGCTCCAGGCGCTCTATCGCGGCGGGCAGATGTTCCTGATCATCCCGCATTCGGCGCTCAACCCGCTCAGGCAGAAGCTCGCCCATGTCGTCGTCTCCGACGGCCGGGCGGCCGATCCGAACTGGCGCGGGCAAATGGAGAGCGAGGTCCAGCGCACCGAGGTCACCTTGAACGCCGTGCTGGATGAGTGCGTGCTCTCCCTCGGAGAGGTCGCGCAGTTTCAGGTCGGGCAGGTCATCGAGCTCAACGCCACGCCGCGCACGCTCGCCAGGCTCGAGAACAACAACCAGGTGCTGTTCTGGTGTCAGATCGGCCAGCTCGATGGCTATTACGCCATGCAGGTAGCGGATCCCGTCGATCAGAAGCGGGAGTTTGTCGATGATATCCTATCTCGTTGATGCGGTTCTGCTCATTGCGCTCGCGTTCACCAGCATGCGGGTGACCCGTATGCATCGTGAGCTGGCGCGGCTGCGCAGCTACCAGGGCGAGTTCTCGACGATCGTGCAGGAGACCGCGGGCGCCTTCGATACCGTAATCAGGGCGGCCCATGACTCGACCGCCAATCTCGGTCGGCTGGCCAACGTGCTCAGCGCGAAAATCGATCAGGCTCACGAGGCGATCACGGCGCTGGACGCGCGGCGGTCGCAGGCTGTGCCGGGGACCAAAGGCGGCAGCGATGCGGGTGAGCCGTAGGCTACGTCCTGCGGACGCCGGGGTCGTCACCTGACGTCGGCGCGCAGGTAGGGGGATCGTCCCGGAGCAGATTTCCGGGAGGAACGTTTTCAAGAGGCAAGACCAAATGGCGCAAACTTTCGATTATGAGTCATCTGCCACCCGGGCGGCAGCGTCCGGCGAGGCACAAATCGACACCTCTCCGCTGGAGCGGCTGGCGGAGATCGCGGCGCGAACGGCCGAGGAATCCGGCAAGTTTGCCAATGTCGATGCGATCCTGCGCATTCCCGTCACCGTGCAGGTGGTGCTGGGTGCGGCTACCATGCCGGTAGCGAACCTCATGAAGCTCGGCCGCGGTGCGGTGGTCCCGCTCGACCACAGGGTCGGCGAACCCGTCGATGTCGTGGTCAACGGCCGGATCGTCGCGCGCGGCGAGGTCGTGGTCGTTGAAGAAGACAATTCCCGCTTCGGCGTGTCGCTCACGGAGATCGTCGGGCCGCTGGGCGGTCACGGTGAAGCCTGATCGTGGCGGAACCGATGGGCATCGCAACCTCCGTCAAGCAGCGCGGCGTGGCCTCGCTGGGAGGGACGGAGAAGGTCGCAGCACTCCTGCTCGCGATGGGCCGGCAGGCGGCCGCGAGCGTCCTGCAGCAGTTCGAGCCGCAGGAGATCCGCGTCGTCACGAAGGCGGCAGCCGAGCTGCGCCCGATCACGGCGCAGGAGCTGGAAGGGATCGTCGAGGAATTCGCCCAGCAGTTCTCGATGGGCGCCAATATTCTCGGCACGCTCGGGGGTCTCGAGGCCGTGCTCGGCGACGTCCTGCCGGCCGAGCAGGTCTCCCAGATCATGTCGGACCTGCTCGGCAATTCCTCGAGGTCAGTCTGGGATCGCGTATCGTCGGTCTCGGAGAACTCGCTCGCGAGCTACCTGTCCAAGGAACACCCGCAGACTGCGGCGGTGATCCTCTCCAAGGTCAAGCCCGCCTGTGCCGCCAAGGTTATGAGCCAACTTCCCTCGAGCCTGCGCAACGAATTGATGCGGCGCGTGCTGAGCCTGAAGCCGATCGTCGATGACGCGATCCGCATCGTCGAGAAGACGCTGCATGAGGACCTGACGTTGAACTTCGCCCGGAACCTCGGCGCCGACACCTATGCGCGGGTTGCCGATATCATCAACAAGATGGAGCGCGGCCACATCGAGGACATGCTGAAGAGCCTGTCGGAGAAACGTCCGAAGTCGGCGGAGGTGCTCAAAGAGCTGCTGTTCACGTTCGACGACGTGGTCAACCTGACGCCGAAGGCGCGCACCATGATCTTCGACCAGGTGCCGACCGACCGCATCGTCGTCGCGCTGAAGGGCACGGACAAGAATTTCCGCGAGCTGATCCTGTCCTCCGTCGCCTCGCGCGTCAGGCGCGTCGTCGAGCACGAACTGGCGATCGGCGAGCCGTCGAACCAGCGCGACGTGCTGGAGGCGCGGCGCGTCATCACCGACCTCGCGCTCGATCTGGCGGAGCGCGGCGAGATCGAGCTCAACCCCGACCAGGAGGATGAGCTGGTCTTTCGCTGACCGGCGAACAGCATGGCAGAGACATCCGATCAGGAGAGCAAAACCGAAGAGCCGACCGAGAAGAAGATCCGCGATGCCATCGAGCAGGGCAGGATTCCGGTATCTCGGGAGGCTTCCGTCTTCGCCTCGATGGCGGCGCTGATGGTGATCCAGGCGTTCCTGATCGGGCAGGGCGTGCAGCAGCTCGTTCCGACCCTGAAAGCTCTGCTCGACGACCCCGACGGCTTTCGCCTGCGGACGGCCGCGGACGCAAAGGATCTCCTGTCGGTCGTCGGGCTGGAGTCGCTGCGCTTCCTGCTTCCGCCGGTTCTCGTTCTCGCGGTATTCGGACTGGCAGCCTCGCTGCTCCAGAACGCGCCGCGGCTGGTGTTCGCCCGCATCCAGCCGGATTTTTCGCGGATATCGCCCGCGCAGGGCTGGAGTCGTCTCTTTGGGACGCAAGGGCTCGTGGAATTCGCGAAATCGGTCTTCAAGCTCGTCTCGGTGAGCCTCGTCGTCGGCTTCGTACTGCGATCCTCCGAGGCGAGGGCATTCGAGGCGATGTATACAGATCCGGTCGCGTTGCCGGAGATGATCCTGACCATCGCGATGCGGATCGTGTCGGCGATCTGCATTGCGACCATCGTGCTGGTGGCGATCGATCTCGCCTGGGCGCGCTTCCACTGGCGGCGCGAGCTGCGCATGACGAGGCAGGAGCTCAAGGACGAGCACAAGCAGGCCGAAGGTGATCCGCTGATCAAGGCGCGGCTGCGGTCGCTGGCACGCGATCGCTCGCGCCAGCGAATGATCGCGGCTGCATCGCGCGCCTCGCTCGTGATCGCGAACCCGACGCATTTCGCGGTGGCATTGCGCTATCAGCGCGACGAGAATCCGGCGCCGATGGTTGTCGCCAAGGGCATGGATGCGATCGCGCTCAAGATCCGCGCGGTGGCCGAAGAGAACAGAATTCCGGTGATCGAGAACAAGGCCTTGGCGCGGGCGCTCTACGAGGCAGTGCAGGTCGATCAGTTGATCCCGCCGGAATTCTTCCGGCCGGTCGCCGAGATCATCTATTTCCTGCAATCGCAGAAGGCGCCGCGAAGCGAAAAGGTTCAATGATGCGTCTTGCGGCGAAAGCTTGAGAAAAGCTTAACTTCCTATGTTCGTCTGCATAGACGAGATCGGGAGCTGCCGTGGGACCGCTTTATCTGTTTGAACTTGCTTCCTCGCAAGCCCGGTGGCTGGAGCTGCGCCAGTCGACGATCGCAGCGAACGTCGCCAACGTGAACACGCCCGGCTTCAGGGCGCGTGACGTCGAACCGTTCAACAAGGTTCTCGATGCTACCCCGGTCAGGCTCGCGACGACATCGCCGTCGCACATGCAGTTGAGTGCGGCCGAGACCGATACGCGAACCAACGCCAAGAAGGACAGCTGGGACGTCGTGCACTCCGGCAACTCCGTCAGCCTTGAGCAGGAGATGCTCAAGGGCGGCGAGGTCAATCGAGACTATTCGATGAATGCCGCGATCGTGCGGTCGTTCCACCGGATGCTGCTGTCCGGCGTGAAAGCCTGAGGTGATCTGACATGGTGGATTCCCTGCAGGCTTCGCTCGCGGTTGCGAGCTCCGGTCTCGAGGCGCAGTCGACGCGGATGCGCATCGTCTCGGAAAACCTGGCGAACGCGAATTCGACGGGGCGCATCGCTGGTGCCGACCCATATCAGCGCAAGACCGTGACCTTCGATGCCGAGATGGATCGCGCTGCGGGTGGCCAGCTCGTCAAAGTCAAGGAAGTCGGTGTCGATACCAGCCCATACCGCGTCGAATACGAGCCGGGCCATCCGGCTGCCGACAAGGCCGGCTACGTCAAGCTGCCCAACGTCAACATGATGATCGAGATGGCCGACATGCGCGAAGTCAATCGATCCTATGAGGCCAACCTTCAGGTCGTAAAACAGGTGCGGTCGATGGTTGGCATGACCATCGATCTCCTAAGGAGCTGACGATGTTAGAGGCAATTGCGTCCACCGCGATCTCCGCGGGTCAGGCGGTAGCCCGCTCGATTGAAGCACAAGTGACCGCGCCTGCGGCAGGCGCCGTTCAGTCGGGTGGGGAGGTCGGCTTCGACTCCGTGCTCAAGCAGGTCACGACGGATGCGATCGGGACGCTCAAGGCCGGTGAGGCCGCGTCGATCTCGGCGATCCAGGGCAAGGAATCGACGCGGCGCGTCGTCGAGGCGTTGATGTCGGCGGAGCAGGCGCTGCAAACGGCGGTCGCGGTTCGCGACAAGGTCGTGCAGGCCTACCAAGAAGTCGTTCGCATGTCGATCTGATCTGAAGGAATCATGCTGTGAAATCGCTCGCCATCGCGGCCACCGGAATGAATGCGCAACAGACCAACATCGAGGTCATTGCGAACAACATCGCCAACATCAACACGACGTCGTTCAAGCGGGCGCGTGCGGAGTTCACCGATCTGTTCTACCAGATGGATCGCATGCAGGGCGTTCCGAACGCGACGGGCTCCTCGCCGATCCCCGAGGGCGCCAATCTCGGCCTTGGCGTCAGGTCGGCGGCCATCCGCAAGCTGCACATCCAGGGTGCGCTCACGCAGACGGGCAATCCCTACGATCTGGCGATCAACGGCCGCGGCTGGTTTCAGGTGTTGGGCCCGAACAATGAAGTGCAATACACGCGCGCGGGCTCGTTCAACACCAACGCCAACGGTCAGCTCGTCACAATGGACGGCTATTTGCTGGATCCTGCGATCACGGTGCCGCAGGGAACGGTCCAGGTGACGGTCAACCAGACCGGCCAGGTGTTTGCCAAGCTGGACACGGAGGTGAATCCGCGCCAGATCGGCCAGCTCAACCTCGCGAACTTCGCCAACGAAGCCGGCCTCGAGCCGCTAGGCAGCAATCTCTATCGTGAGACTACGGCTTCCGGAACGCCAGTCGTCGGGCTGCCGGGCGATTCCGGCTACGGCAAGATCAACCAGCAATATCTCGAGGCTTCGAACGTCGATCCCGTCAAGGAAATCACCGAACTGATCTCCGCGCAGCGCGCCTATGAGATGAATGCCAAGGTCATCACGGCCTCGGATGAGATGGCCCAGACCGTGTCGAAGGGGCTTGGCCGCTAGTTCCGGTGTATCCATGTCGAACAGGCTCGGCCTGATCATGCGCGGGTTGGCCGCCGCGCTGCTGGTGCTCGCCTCAGCATCCCTGGCTGCGGCCGAGGATCGCCGGCTTCCGGTGCCGGCCGTGTCGATCCGCGCGGGCGAACTGATCCGCGAGGACATGATCACGGAGCGTGCCTTTGCGGCCAACCTCCTCGGCGTCGCCATGTTCATCGAAGGACGTCAGGTGTTGGTCGGACGCATGGCGCGGCGGACGCTGTTGCCGGGCCAGCCGATCCCGACCAATGCGGTCGAGGATCCCTGGACCGTCGCGCGCGGGGCCATGGTCAAGGTCGTGGTCGAAGACAGTGGCCTCTCGATTGTCACCTATGGCTCGGCCCTGCAATCGGGCGCGGCCGGCGCGCTCATTCCGGTACGCAACACCGACACCGGCGTGATCATCAAGGGCATCGTCCAGCCGGACGGCACCGTTAAGGTCATGGATGGATCATGATCAGGCTGCTGCTTGCGTTCATTCTCATCGTCTCCGCGGCAAGCGCACAGGCCGCAGTCCGCATCAAGGACATCGCTGATATCAAGGGACTGCGCGAAAACCAGATCGTCGGCTACGGGCTCGTCATCGGCCTCAACGGCACCGGCGACACGCTGCGCAACGCGCCATTCACGGAACAGTCGCTCCAGTCGATGCTCGAGAACATGGGCATCAACGTCAGGAACGATACCACCAGCACGAACAACACGGCGCGGCCAACGACGCTGCGCACCCGCAACGTCGCGGCCGTCATGGTGACCGCGGACCTGCCGCCGTCGATTTCGCCCGGCGAGCGTATGGATGTGACGGTGTCCTCGCTCGGAGACGCCACCTCGCTGCTCGGCGGCACGCTCGTGATGACGTCGCTGCGGGCGGCCGACGGCGCGGTCTATGCGGTGGCGCAAGGCGCCGTCACCGTTGCCGGCTACAGCGTCGGAGGTCAGGCGCAGAACGTCAGCCAGGGCACGCCGACCGCCGGTCGCATTCCGAACGGCGCGCTGGTCGAACGGGAGGTGCAGGGGAGCCTTCACGAGATGGAGTTCCTCGTGCTCGAGCTCAAGAATCCCGATTTCGTCACCGCAACGCGAATCCTCGATGCCATCAACCGCTACGCCGGCGGCCGCTACCGGTCACAGATCGCCTTCGAGCGCGATTACCGGACCATCGTGCTGTCGAAGCCGAGCTATGCCGGCCCGGTCCGCTTTCTCGCCGAGATCGGCGAGTTGACGGTTGAGCCGGATACGCCTGCGCGAGTCGTCATCAACGAGCGCACCGGCACGGTGGTCATCGGGCGCGACGTGCGGATATCGACCGTTGCGGTGACGCACGGCAATCTGACGGTCCGTGTGACGGAGCTTCCCGTCGTGTCGCAGCCCGCGCCGTTCTCGCAAGGCAAGACCGTGGTCGTTCCGCAGACCATGGTCGAGGCCAACGAGGCCGGGGCCCAGGTTGCGATCCTCAGCGGCGTCGATTTGCAGCGCCTGGTGCGCGGTCTCAACCAGATCGGCCTGAAGCCGTCCGGCATCATCGCGATCCTCCAGGCGATTAAGACGGCCGGCGCGCTGCAGGCGGATGTGATCGTCCAATGACGCGCAAGCGCCATGCAAGCCTGATCGCGCATGTCTGTCGTCTCAATCGAGATTCGCGCGCGGCCCGATGCTGAAGCTGGATTACAAAACGCATCTCCTCTACCTGATCACGGCGTCCGTGCTGGTGAGCGCATCGCCGGCTGCGGCGCTGGACGAGCCGAAGCCGTCAAAGCCGCTCAATCTGCTCTCCTTTGCGCGATCGCGCGCGGCGGGCCCGCAGAAGCCGCGCGCGCCGATCACGCCGCTTCCTAATGATACGAACTCTGTCAGGGCGACGGCCTGGGCTGCGGAGGATGCCGCACCCCTGACCACCGGCGCGGTGCCTGCTCCCGAGACGCAGCCTGTCGCGCGCGCGGCCAAGCCGGGCAGCGTCCCTCCGAAGCCCGCGCCACCCGTTGCGGCTGCGGCGGCAGAGAACGATGTTGCGCAATTCTGCAGCAGCGTCGCGGACCCCGCCGTCGACGCCCGGCTGGCCTGGCAGCTGAAGGAGCTGGAGAAGGCCGAGACTCTGCTGCGCGAGCGGATCGCGGAGGTCGAGGCCAAGCGGGCCGAATATGAGAAATGGATGGCCCTGCGCGACGAGTTCCTGAAGAAGGCCGAGGCGAGCGTGGTCGAGATCTATTCGCGCATGAAGCCGGAGTCTGCCGCAATCCAGATCGCCAGCATGGCGGACGACACCGCCGCGGCCGTGCTCGCCAAGCTGAGCCCCAGGAATTCGAGCGCGATCTTCAATGAGATGGATACGGCACGCGCAGCGCATCTGGCCGATCTGCTCGGCGGAATGCGTCGCGTGGACGACGGAAAGACCAAGTAGATGAAGAAGCCGGTGCTCATCCTGTCGCTGGTGTTCCTGAGCGGTTGCGCCCAGGACCCGTCCGAGATCCTGCGTGGGCCGCAATTGTCTCCCGTGGGCGACGGCCTGAGGACGCAGGCCTATCCGATCCCGGTGACGCCCCGCGTCCGCACGCCGGTCAGCTACCGTTCGACCTGGGACGATGGTACCGATCTCTACCGCGATCCCCGGGCGCGGCGCGTCGGTGACGTCGTGACGGTGATCATCTCGATGCAGGACAAGGCGAAGCTCGACAACAAGACCGATCGCTCGCGCGATTCCCAGATCAAGGTCGGTCTCGACTGGCTGATGGACGTTGCAGGATGGAGCGACAAGGGCCAGACCAACGCCAATCTCAGCACAAACACCCAGATCAAGGGCAACGGCCAGATCGATCGCGCGGAAGACATCAAGCTGTCGATTGCCGCGATCGTGACCGACGTGCTGCCGAACGGCAATATCATGATCAGCGGATCGCAGGAGTTTCGTGTCAACACGGAAATGCGCGTGCTCAACGTCGGGGGCATCGTGCGTCCGCGGGACATTTCGCGGGGAAACACGATCTCTTATGAGAAGATCGCCGAGGCACGCGTGTCCTATGGTGGTCGCGGAAATCTGTCTGACGTCCAGCAGCCGGGATGGGGGCATCGGATTTATGACACCGTGGCGCCATTCTGATTTGCAAGGCACGTGCACCGGATCGCGGAGCCGCGGGACGCCATGCGCCTGATCGCGGCCATCGTGATCCTGACGCTGATCGCGGCCGGCGCCGGCGCCATCACGGGCTATCACCTGCTGGTGACGGCCGAACGCGTCGTCGACGCCAGGAAGAACGTGACTCCGCCTCCCGTTGCGTCGACCTACACCGGCACTGCGCGGTTGCGGAAGCTGTCGCCGGTCGTCACCAATCTCGCGGCGCCCGCCAACAACTGGGCCCGCGTCGAGGCCTCCATGGTCACGGATAGCATGAATGACGAGGAGGCGGGCATTTTGGCCGCTCACATCAGCGAGGACATCGTCGCCTATCTCAGGTCGGCGACGGCTGCCCAGTTCGAAGGTGCGCGGGGCCTTCAGCATCTGCGGGATGACCTGTCCGAGCGCGCCAATGTCCGCTCCTCGGGCAAGGTCCGGGAATTGATTATCGAGACGTTGGTGATCCAGTGAGAACGAGAGTCCTGCTGCTTGCATTGCTGCTGATTCTGCTGCCCGAGGCGGCGTCCGCACAGATCCCGGACCTCAACTCCCTGCTGCCTCCGGGGAACGGCTCGACCAGCGGCCGCATCGTCCAGCTCATGGCGCTGATCACGGTGCTGTCCGTGGCACCGGGCCTGCTCATCATGGTGACCAGCTTCACGCGCTTTGCGGTCGCGCTGTCGTTCCTCAGGGCCGGCCTCGGCCTGCAGACGACGCCGGCCAATCTCGTCCTGATCAGCCTGGCGCTGTTCATGACGTTCTACGTCATGGCACCGACCTTCGATCGGGCCTGGGAGACCGGCGTTCAGCCGCTCATGAAGAACGAGATCTCGGAGGAGGAGGCCTATTTGCGGATCACCGATCCGTTCCGCGAGTTCATGCTGGCCCATGTCCGCGACAAGGATCTGCAGACCTTCGAGGCGCTCGCTGCGGAAAGTTTCCGCAGGAAGTTCGACGACAAGCGCATCGACATGCGCGTGATCATTCCGGCCTTCATGATCTCCGAGCTACGCCGCTCCTTCGAGATCGGCTTCCTCATCATCCTGCCGTTCCTCGTCATCGATATGATCGTGGCGACGCTGACGATGTCGATGGGCATGATGATGATGCCGCCCACGGTGATCGCGCTGCCGTTCAAGATGCTGTTTTTCGTACTGATCGATGGCTGGAATCTGCTCGCCTCCGGACTGGTGCGATCGTTCTCGTAGGACGATCGGTCCTGCCGGCGCGGCATGGTTACCGAAACGCAAACGGATGCCCTTGTTATTGCGGCGAAATTCGCGCGCCTCTTAAGCTACAAATAACGTTCGGCTGCTAGTTACGGGGCCACGGCAGGTTGGACCCCACCCATATCCAGTCCAAAGGCATGATGCCGCCCTGCCGTACCGGTGAAAGCCCGGTATGTCCCCTCATGAAAATGTAACGCGTACATAAAGGGACATTCCACATGTCAAGCCTGCTCACGAACTCGTCCGCTATGACCGCCCTGCAGACCCTGCGGTCGGTCAGCCAAAGCATGGCCAGCACGCAAAGCCGGATCTCGACCGGCCAGCGCGTTGCGACAGCTTCGGACAACGCGGCTTATTGGTCGATCGCGACCTCGATGCGCGCCGACAACGCGGCGCTCTCTGCCGTCTCCGACTCGCTCGGTCTCTCGGCCGCGACCGTCGACACCCAGTACACCGGGCTGAACCAGGTCCTTGGCACCGACGGCAACAGCGGCCTGAACAAGCTCCAGTCGCTGCTGGTCGAGGCCAAGACGGCCGGTATCGACCGGACGAAGATCCAGTCGGAAATCACCCAGATCCAGGGGGACATGAAGAACACCGCCAATTCGGCGACCTTCAACAGCGTGAACTGGCTGAGCACGACCGCGACCACGCCGACCACCGTCAGCCTTGTGTCGTCCTACTCGCGCGTCGGCGCCACGCCCACGACGAACACGATCGGCGTGACTGTTGCCAACTACTCACTCTAGACCAGCACCCAGGGCGGTATTCTCGACAAGGTGAGCGCCACGACCAGCGTGTCGGTTGACACGATGAACATCAGCGCGCTGACCGATTCAGCGACCGACCAGGCCACGCTCGACGGCTACATCGCGCAGGTCACCGGTGCCATCAACACCGTCAGCCAGTCCGCCGCCGACCTCGGTGCCATCAAGAACCGCATCTCGAACAACTCCGACTTCGTCAAGTCGCTGCAGGACTCGATCACCCGCGGTATCGGCCAGCTCGTCGATGCCGACATGAACGCGGAATCCACCCGTCTGTCGGCCCTCCAGGTTCAGCAGCAGCTGGGCGTTCAGGCGCTCTCGATCGCCAACCAGAACAGCCAGAGCCTCCTGTCGCTGTTCCGCTAAGCCTCGCTCACCCATGCGGAAAGGCCGCGCTCTCGCGAGCGCGGCCTTTTTCGTTCCGGTCCGTACGATCCCTGATCCACGTCCCGGCTCCGCGCCACAAGCCTCGCGCAAGCTTCGAGCGCTATCCTTGCTGCTACGACAGGTTGGGTCTCGACCGAATTCGAGATGCCCAAAGGCATGACGTCGCCCTGTCGTACCGGTGAGAGTCCGGTATGTCCCCAGCCAAAAGCTCAATTCCACTTTCAAAGGGACATTAACGATGGCTTCCAGCCTGCTTACCAACTCGGCCGCGATGACCGCACTGCAAACCCTGCGGTCGGTCAGCTCGAACATGCAGACGACTGAAAACCGGATCTCGACCGGTCAGCGCGTCGCGACCGCGTCGGACAACTCGGCCTATTGGTCGATCGCGACCTCGATGCGCGCCGACAACGCGGCGCTCTCCGCCGTCTCCGACTCGCTCGGCCTGTCGGCGGCGACCGTCGACACCGAATATACTGCGCTGACCTCGGTTCTGGGCAGCGACGGCAACTCCGGCCTGAACAAGCTCGAGGCGCTGCTCGTCGAAGCCAAGACGGCCGGTATCGACCGCAAGAAGATCCAGTCGGAAATCACCCAGATCCAGCAGGATATGAAGAACACCGCCAATTCGGCGACGTTCAACGGGGTGAACTGGCTCAGCACGAACGCGACCACGCCGACCAACGTCAACCTCGTGTCGTCGTTCTCGCGCGTCGGCGGCACGCCAACGATCAACACGATCGGCGTGACGGTCGCCAACTACTCGCTCTACACCAGCACGCAGGCGGGTTTTCTCGACACCGTCAGCGCCACGACCAGCGTGTCCGTCGACACCATGAACATCGGCGCGCTGACGGACTCGGCGACCGACCAGGCCACGCTCGACGGCTACATCGCGCAGGTCACCGGTGCCATCAATACGGTCAGCCAGTCCGCCGCCGACCTCGGTGCCATCAAGAACCGCATCTCGAACAACACGGACTTCGTGAAGTCCCTGATGGATTCGGTGACCCGCGGTATCGGCCAGCTCGTTGACGCCGACATGAACGCGGAATCGACTCGCCTTCAGGCCCTCCAGGTCCAGCAGCAGCTCGGCGTGCAGGCGCTATCGATCGCCAACCAGAACAGCCAGAGCATCCTGTCGCTGTTCAAGTAAGCCTCGGCTCGAACAACGACCGTGCTCCCATGGGAGCACGGTCCCCGCCGTAAACGGCGGATGTAATGATGCGGCCTCCGACATGGTCTGCCACCATCAGCGGCGACGTCTCGCAGCGCCTGCGCACGTCGACGTTCCGGCGTGCGGCCGTTGCCGACCATCCGTTCCAAGACCTTATGCAAAATTGCAACGCCTGCGCGGCGAACTGACTCGCTTCGAGTCGCGCGCAACCTTCAGACAAGGTTGGCAGCGGAGTGTCATTTGCGTTCGCATTGGTACGAGGTCATATGCTCAGTCGCGCGCAGGTGCAGCAGCTGCTCAACAATCTGCTGGAGCTTGGCCCGCGACGCCTGATGGCATTGGGGCTGATCGGTTTTGCCGTTCTCGTCACCGTCGTGGGCGGCGCCTATTATCTGAGCCGGCCCGAATTCGAGACCCTCTACACTGGCCTGACGCGCGAGGAGGTAACGCGTATCGGCGCCGCGCTGCGCGAGCAGAATATCGCCTTTGACGTCAACGCGGCGGGCGATGCGATCTCGGTCCGCCCGAGCCAGACCATGCAGGCGCGCATGCTGCTGGCCGAGAAAGGGCTGCCGACCAGTGCGAATTCCGGCTACGAGCTGTTCGACAAGATCGGCTCGCTGGGCCTGACCTCCTTCATGCAGGAGGTCACCAAGCTCCGCGCGCTCGAAGGCGAGATCGCGCGCACCGTTCAGCTCATGAAAGGCGTGAAGGCGGCGCGGGTCCACATCGTCCTTCCCGTGCGCGGATCGTTCCGCGCCACGCAGCAGCCTCCGTCCGCGTCCGTCGTGCTGCGTACCGACGGCGCGATCGAGGCGCGCACCGCGCAATCGATCCGGCATCTCGTCGCCGCCGCCATTCCCGGCATGACGCGCGACAAGGTGACGGTGCTGGATGCCGACGGCTCGATGCTGCTCGCCGAGGAGGACGAGGCCAGCGCTGCGCCGACCAAGATGGCTAGCCTCCAGAAGATGGTCGGCCAGATGGTGCAGGAGAACATCCGCAAGGCGCTGACGCCGTATCTCGGTCTTGACAATTTCGAGGTCAGCGTCGCGCCGCAGCTGTCGACCGACAAGCGGCAGATCAACGAGACCGTCTATGATCCGGAAGCGCGGGCCGAACGCTCGGTGCGGAACGTCCGCGAGAAGGAGACGTCGCAGAACGCGGATCGCTCGACGCCGACCACGGTGCAGCAGAATCTTCCGGACCAGCAGGTTAATTCCGGCGGCACCAAGAATTCCAACGAGGAGAAGAATCGCCGCGAGGACGTCACCAATTTCGAGGTGTCGTCCAAGACCACGACGACGGTCAGCGACGGCTACTCCGTGAAAAAGCTCTTCATCGCCGTGCTGATCAACCGCGCGCGGCTGGTCGCCGATCTCGGCGACAAGACCAACCAGGCCATCGTCGACAGCAAGATCGCCGAGATCGGCCAGCTCGCGGCCACCGCCGGCGGACTGGACAAGCAGCGCGGCGACCAGATCCAGGTGACGGCCGTCGATTTCGTCGAGGGCTCGCGCGAGCTGGTACCGGTGCCGCCGATCGGCTTCGTCGAGATGCTGAACCGGCAGATGGGAAGCTTCATCAACGCGGTCACGATCCTGGCCGTCGCCGCGATGCTGGTCTGGTTCGGCCTTCGTCCTGCCGTGAACGGCATCCTGACCCATCGCGCGCAGCAGGAGCAGGCCGAAGCCGCCGACGTTGCGGCGCAGCTCGAAGCCGCGGCGCTCGCGCTGCCGGAACAGGAGGAGGCGGAGCTCAACCTGGTCGAAGACCTCGAAGGCAAGATGCAGCGCACGCCGCAGAAGCGGCTTGAGCAGATCGTGCGTCTCGACCAGACGCAGGCGGCGGCAATCCTCAAAGAGTGGATGCGTCGGGAGGAGGCGGCATGAACGCGGCAATCGGAAAGCTACTCACGCAGTTCGACGCCAACGGACGGGCGAGGCCGGCCGACAAACCCAAGCTTCCGGAGCCGGCGGCAAAGCCGAAGGAGGTCAGGCGGGAGCCGCCGCCTCAGCTTCAATCCCAGCCTCAGCCCGCCGTGCCGAAGGTTGAGACGCCGCCCGTCAATCTCCTCGATGATGCCTATCGGCGCGGCTACGCCGCGGGCGTTGCGGAAGGCGATGCCAAGCTTGCGGAAGAGCGCGTGCGCGGCGCGATCAGGCTCGGCGAAGAGCGGGCCAAATGGTCGGATCAGCAGGCGGTCGCGATCGTGAACGGATTTGGTGCGGCCTGCCGCGAGCTCGAAACCAATATCGCCAGTGCGGTCGCCCGCATCCTGCAGCCGTTCCTCGCCGATGCGGTCCGCGACAAGGCCGTTGCGGCTCTGGTCGCGCAGATATCGACGCTGACCTGCCAGTCGCCCGTGCCGGTGTTCAAGATCACGGGGCCGAGCGATCTGCTCGAGTTGGTCAAGGCGCAGCTCGACACGGCGCGGCGGACCGGCATCGAATATCAGGTTGCCGACAGTTTCGAAATCCGCGTGGTCGCCGACCAGACCGTGATCGAGACGCAGATCACGCCGTGGATCGAGCGTCTGAAGGACGCGCGACGGTAATCCGCCATGAGCGACGTCCAACCCGAGCTTGTGATCATCCGCCGCCGCAGCGCTTTCGACGATGCGCCGGCCAAGGGCGGCGTCTGGAAGATCGCCTATGCGGACTTCATGACCGCGATGATGGCGTTCTTCCTGGTGATGTGGTTGCTCAACGCGCTCAATCAGGACCAGCGCCAGATCGTGGCGAGCTACTTCAATCCGATCGAGCTCGCAGAGAACGCGCCGGCACCGAAAGGTCTGAAGGATCCCGTCAAGAAGGACCCTGCGGCGTCCGAGGGCCAGGAGGGCAAGCGCAAGCCGGCAGGCCCGAACGAGGAGCGTCGCGGCGATTCGCCCACGGCCGAGAAGCCGCCGTTCTACGAGGAGAAGGTGCTGTTTCGCGACCCTTACGCGACCCTCGCGGAAATCGCCGCTGGTTCGAGCCAGGCGGCGGGGCAGCGGCGCGTCGGGGCGCTCGCCTCCGCCGAGGAAGAGGGCCTGAAGGGCGGCGAGGCCTATCGCGACCCCTTCGATCCCGGCTTCTGGAAGTTCGCGCCGCAAACGGCGAAGGACGGGCGGGCGAGCCAGACCGAGCCAGCTCCAAATCCGGCCGCACGTGAAAATGCGGCCGCCGCGGATCAAGGCGAGCCCGCGCGTCGTAGCAAGGCTGACGAGGTCGGCGCCGCGGCCGAGGCGCAAGCGCAGTCCGCCGCTATGTCGCCTCTGCTGCCGCCGGCTCCTGCACCTCCGCAGGCCGGCCGCGACGGCAAAGCGCAAGCCAGTCCTCAGGCCAACGCGCAGGCGAATTCTGCCGCAAAGGACACCGAGCCGCGCGAGGCGGCACAGGCGCAGCAGCCCACGGTCAAGCAGTTGCAAGCCGCGATCACCGACGTGCTCTCGGACATCAAGGCCGGCGCCGGGCCGGTGGCGGAGGTGCGCCAGGTCGAGGAAGGCCTGCTCGTCAGTCTGACCGACGACGCGAGTTTTGGCATGTTCGCGGTCGGCTCCGCCGAGCCGCGCTCCGAACTGATCCGCGTCATCGACAAGATCGGGCCGCTGCTGACCAAGCGCCCGGGCACGATCATCGTGCGCGGCCATACCGACAATCGGCCCTACCGGTCGGACACCTACGACAACTGGCGGCTTTCGACCGCGCGCGCCCAGATGGCCTATTACATGCTGGTTCGCGCCGGCGTCGATGCGCAGCGGATCGAGCATGTCGAGGGTTATGCCGATCGCCGTCCAAAGCTCACGAACGATCCGGCGGCGGCACAAAATCGCCGGATCGAGATCTTGATCCGGGAGAAGCGCCCGTGATCGGCCCGAGAATTTTCGCGTTGCTCCTGGTGCCGTTCGCTGCGACGAGCGCGCTCGCCGTATCGCCGGAGCCTGCGCCATCGTCGGAGGAGCCGTATGCGCTAGTTCGTTCGCTGCAGGCGGTGCAGGACGGCATCGCCAGCGGCGACGCCGCGGCGCATGGCGGCCATCTCGCGCTGATCCGGCAGATCGGCGAGAAATTCCTTGCCGCCGATCCAGGCGTGTGGAGCAACCCGCAGAACGGCCAGGCGATCGTCGTCTACCTGCTCAGTGGCGGCGCGCCGCAGATCGTGCGCAAGCTGCCGCGCGAGCGGATCAATGTCGACGAGCGGCTGTTCAACGGCGCGCTCGCCTATGTCGAGGGCCGCCAGGACGAAGCGCGGGAGCTTTTGAAGGACGTCAAGCCGCGCACGATTCCCTCGAGCATGAGCGGACAGATCGCGCTGGTGCAGGGCGCGCTGCTCGCAAGTTCCGATGCACCGGTCGCGATCGAGCGCTTGGACGATGCGCGTCTGCTTCTGCCGGGCACGCTCGTGGAAGAGGCGGCGCTGCGACGCGAGGTTCCGCTGGTCGGGCAAGCCGAGGATTTCGACAAGTTCGAGTTCCTGACGCAGGCCTATATCCGGCATTATCGCAATTCCGTCTATGCCGGCGACTTTTGGCAGCGGTTTTCCTCGGCCTTGACGCGTTCGAGCCTCGCGCTCGACGAGCACCGCTTTTCACGGATCGTGGCGTTGCTCGACCAGATCGACCGCGCCAACCGTCTCAAGCTCTATCTGGTGATCGCGAAAAGCGCTCTCGTCCACGGACGGCTTGCCGTGGTGCGTCTTGCAGGCGAGCAGGCGCTGTCGCTGAGCGCCGACGGGAGCGTGGAGCGCGAGCGGGCGCATCTGTTCCGGGGGAGCGCCCGGGTGCTCACCGACGACTATGAAGGCGGCCTCAGTGAACTGAAGGCGGTCGACAGGCCGAAGCTGCCGGAGCGCGAGGCGTCTCTTCTCAATGCAAACATCCAGCTCGCGCTCGACGTCCGCAAGCCGATCTCCGGCCCGCCATCCGCCGTCGCCGCCGACAAGCCGCCGCCCACGCCGGCGCGTCTGGATCTGGCGTCGTCGGTCGCGACCCTTGCGCGTGCGCAAAGGCAGCTCGAAGAGCTGGAGCTTCTGACCAAGGACCGCCGCCCATGACCAAGCTCAACGGCACTTCCGGACAGCTCTTCTCGGCCGTCGCCGAAAGCATCAATGCGCGCGGAACGGTTCGCTCCGGAAAGAGCTTGACCGGGCAGGGTACCGCGGACTCCGGGTTTCACGATCTGCTTCACACGGTGTCGAACCTCGCGAAACGGGCCTTGAATGATTCCGGAAACGAAGCAGCCGTGAAGTCGGGGACACTGCGCACGCACCTCGCGCAATTGAC
Organism: Bradyrhizobium sp. CCGUVB1N3; assembly: GCF_024199925.1. NCBI lineage: Bacteria > Pseudomonadati > Pseudomonadota > Alphaproteobacteria > Hyphomicrobiales > Nitrobacteraceae > Bradyrhizobium > Bradyrhizobium sp. CCGUVB1N3. Next base: position 4,282,516 of record NZ_JANADR010000001.1, on the reverse strand, counting down.
CGAGCGCGACGAGTCGAAGGACGAGACGGTCGACGATCGGGTCGATTCGGCCGAAGAGCCGCAAGGCAGCGGCAAGCACGATCCGCTCGATCTCGCACCGAAGGCGGAGGTCCAGAGCCGCTTGAGCCTTCCCACAACGGTCGGGTCAGAGCTTGCGGCCGCGGCGCTCATCAAGCCGCAGGCGGAACCGCTCTCGGGTGACAAGAAGGATGCGCCCGCGCGATCCGAGCGCTTCCTTGGCGGGCGCGAGCTATCGGCGGCAAGCGTTGCCAAAGCGCAAACGGCTGACATCGCCCAAGCCGGAACCCGGACGCAAGCCGACGCGCCGCAGCTTGCGACAGTGCCGCAAGGCAATGCGCCCACGCCAAAGGCCATGCCTGGAGCATCTGGTTTCGAGGCCGTCACAGCGAATGTCGAGCGGGCCGCGAAGGTGTCCGCTCGCGATGCGTTGCCCGAAGCGGCCAAGGTGACCGTCGTGCAGCAAGAGACCCATCTTCCACCCGTTGCGCAATTCACCGCGCCTCAGCAGGTGGCGAATGCCGTCGTCACCGAATTGGAGAGCTCCGCGGCGCCGGCGTCAACCGCCGCACCCGATCTCGCCTCAGCGCAGGGCAATGCTCCAGATCAGCCGCTGAAGATTCTGACCATCAGCCTCGAGCCGCCCGCGCTCGGCAATGTCACCGTGCGGCTTCGCCTGGTCGGCGAGGCCGTCTCTGTTCACCTCGCGGCCGACCGCAAGGATACCAGCCAGCTGCTCGACCAGCAGCGCGACTCGATCCGCGAGCTGATGCAGTCGGCTGGTTATGTCGCCGAGGTCGCGCCGGTCCAGCACGGCGCGCTGGATGGATTTCAGGCGGGCTCAGGCCAGTCGCAGCCCTCGCTATCCGGCCAGCCGCAGTCGCAGAACGCGCAAGGATCGTTCGACGGCTCGAGCCCATCGTCCGGCCAGTCGGACAGTGGAGCGAGGCAAGCAAGGGACGAGCGCCAGCCCAACCAGGAGACGCGTCATGAGCAGGACGTGGCCCAGCGCACTCGTCGCGGCCCTGTTTATCTTTAGTGCGACCGCCGCCGCGGCGGGCGCGGACAGCATGCGCTCCTGCGAGCGCGAGATGGCGCGCGCGGCGCAAGTACACGGCATTCCGCTCGGTATCCTCTATGCGGTCGGTCTCACCGAAACCGGCCGCCGCGGTGCGCTCTACCCTTACGCGCTCGGCGCCGAAGGCCAGACGGTGTTTGCCAAGAATCTCGACGATGCGATGGCAAATTTCGAGGCGATGCGCCGTCGGGGCGTCAAGCTGATCGATCTCGGCTGCATGCAGATCAATCACTACTATCACGGCGACAAATTCGCTTCCGTGCGCGCGATGTTCGATCCCGCCAGCAACGTCGACTACGCCGCGCGCTTCCTCAAGGAGCTGAAGCAGCGCGAGGGAAGCTGGACCATGGCGGTCGCCCGCTACAATGCGGGGCCCAACAATCAGCCCGCGCAGAAGCGCTACATCTGCCACATCGTCGATCATCTCGTCTCGAGCGGGTTCGGTGCCTGGACCGACAAGGCGCGCGCCTTCTGTCAGAAGGAGGCGGCGTGACGATGATGTGCGAGCTTCACGGCCAGCCCCGCGCAAGCAAGTGCGGTCATTGTAAGCCCAATTTACCAAGGGAGCCCAATCCATGAGCCTGTATGGCGTAATGCGCACCGGTGTGTCCGGCATGAGCGCGCAGTCCAACAAGCTGTCGACGGTCTCGGACAATATCGCGAACGTCAACACCACCGGCTACAAGCGGGCTTCGACCGAGTTCTCCTCGCTGATCCTGAAGAGCGGCTCGGGCAACTACGACTCCGGCGCGGTCGAGACTGAGGTCCGCTACGCGATCACCGATGCCGGGCATATGCAGTTCACAACGTCGACGACTGACCTTGCCGTTCAGGGCAATGGCTTCTTCGTCGTGTCGGACGCCACCGGCACGAAGCAGTTCCTGACGCGGGCGGGCTCCTTCGTGCCCGACAGCCAGGGCAATTTGGTCAATGCGGCCGGCTTCTATCTCATGGGTTACCCCGGCGCCGTGTCCAACATTTCTTCGAACAGCACCGCCGGAATGCAGATCGTCAACGTCAATCAGGCAAAGCTTCAGGCCACGCCTTCGACCACGGCGACTGTCAACGGCAATCTGGACCCGAGTGCGGCCGTCATCGCCGGTCCGCCCACCCCGGCGTCATATTCATCGAAGAGCTCGATCGTGGCCTACGACAATATCGGCCGGCCCGTGACGCTCGACGTCTATATGTCGAGGACCGCGACAACCGCCACCCAGGATACCTGGCAGGTCCAGGTCTATGATTCCGCGACTGGCACTCCGATCGCGGGTGCCTCCGGAACGTTCAACTTCGACACGACCGCGGTCGGTAAGGGCGCGCTGATCGGTCCGTCGACGCTCTCGGTGAACGTTCCAAACGGGGCCGCCATGACCATGGACCTGTCGGCCATGACGCAGGTGGCTTCGAGCTTTAGCTTCAAGGCCACCGTCAACGGCAATGCTCCGTCCTCCGTCGAAAAGGTCGATATCGACGACAAGGGCGTGGTGAACGCGATTCTTCAGAATGGAACGCAGATACCGATCTACACGGTGGCGCTCGCCAACGTCCCGAGCCCCGACAACCTCACACCCGAAGTCGGTAACGTCTATTCGGTCAGCCTCAACTCCGGAAACCTCCAGATCGGGAATGCCGGCACCGGCGGCCTCGGCACGATCCAGTCTGGCGCCCTCGAGGACTCCAATGTCGATCTCGCTGACGAGCTGACCTCGATGATCGAGGCGCAGCGCGGCTTCACCGCGAACTCGAAGTCGTTCCAGACCGGCGCGGATCTGCTCGACGTCGTCGTCAACCTGAAGCGCTGATACCGGCCGAGAGCGCGCCAAAGAGCCAGCCAAAGAGCATCTCATGTCCCTCACTGCCGCTCTCGACAATGCCCGCTCCTCGCTCATGGCGACGGGCATCCAGTCGTCGGTCGTCTCGCGCAACATTGCCGGCGCGAGCCAGACCGGCTATTCGCGCAAGACCGCCGTGTTGGACACGTTCCCCAACGCCGGCGTCTATGTCGCCGCGATCCAGCGCGCCGCGAGCGCCGGCCTGTTCACCAACGTCCTGACCGCGACGTCGGCGTCCGCGAGGCAAACTGCGATCTATGACGGTCTTCAGAAGATCGCGGCCTCCACAGTGGACGATCCGGAGCTCGATCAGTCGCCGACCGCCGAGCTCAACAAGCTGAAGCAGGCGCTCCAGCAATATGCCAACGCCCCCGACAACACGACGCTGGCGCAGGCTGCGGTTTCTGCGGCCAAGGACATGGCGACCTCGCTCAACGAGGCGACGAACACCGTGCAGTCGGTTCGCGAGGGCGCCGATGCTGACATCGCGACCTCGGTCGCCAACATCAACCAGCTCCTCACCCAGTTCGGCACCGTCAACACCGCGATCGTGAAAGGCACGATCGCCGGCGACGACGTGACCGACTATCTCGACCAGCGCGACAGCATCGTCTCGAAGTTGTCGCAGGAGGTCGGTGTCTCCATGTCGATCCGCGCCAATGGCGATGCGGCGCTATACACCGACAGTGGCGTCGTGCTGTTCGACAAGACGGCGCGGACGGTCAGTTTTGCGCCGACCAACGCCTACACGCCCGGCACCACCGGCAATGCCGTCTTTATCGATGGTGTGCCTGTGACTGGGGCCAATTCCGTCATGCCCCTCAAATCGGGCAAGATCGCGGGCCTTGCCGATCTCCGCGACAATGCGACGGTCACCTATCAGAGCCAGCTCGACGAAATCGCGCGCGGCCTGATCAGTGCCTTCCAGGAGACCGATCAGTCCGGCGCCGCGCTGCCGAACGTGCCCGGTCTCTTCACCTATCCCGGAGCACCGGCGATGCCTGCGAGCGCAACCGTGTCGGTCGGCCTTGCCGGCACGATCACGATTGCGGCTTCCGTCGATCCGGCCTCGGGCGGCAATCCCAATTTGCTGCGCGACGGTGCGATCAGCGGCAATGCGGCCTATAATTACAACACGGCCGGCAATGCCGGCTTCTCGACCCGGCTTCAGCAGCTCATCGACGACATGGATGCGCCGCAGCCATTCGATCCTGCAGCCCAGGGCAAGCCGAGCGGCGGCGTGATCGATTTCGCCTCGTCGTCCGCGAGCTGGATCGAAAACCAGCGCAAGACGGCCGACGACGGCGTCCAGTACCAGAACACGTTGCTCGACCGCAGCAACTCGGCGCTCTCGAACGTCAACGGCGTCAACATGGACGACGAGATGTCTCTGATGCTCCAGGTCGAGCGCACCTATTCGGCGTCGTCGAAGCTGATCTCGACCGTCGACAACATGTTGGACAGCCTGCTAGCCGCCGTGGGGACATCATGATGAGCGCGAACTACATCTCGACCTACATGCTCTCCTCGGCATTGAGGTACTCGATCACGAACAACCAGAGCTCGCTGAGCCAGGCCACCAAGGAAGCGACCACCGGCCGGTTTGCCGACGTCGGCCTCCAGCTCGGCGTCTCCACCGGGCGCGACGTCGCGCTGCGGGCGGACATGAACTTCATCGACCAGATCGTGGACACCAACGGGCTGGTCTCGGGCCGCCTCGACGTGACCCAGAACCGGATCACGCAGCTCGGCTCGACCGCTCAGGACTTCCTCAAGAATATGATCGCCGCGCGCGATGCCAACAATGGCGCCAGCATGATCCTGCCGAGTGCGTCCGCCAACCTGCAGGACCTCATCGGCGCGCTCAACGCCTCCTACAACGGTTCCTATTTGTTCGGCGGTCTCAATACGCAGAACGCCCCGATCGCAAACTACGCGGCCGGCTCGACCAGCAAGAACCAGGTTGACGCGGACTTCCTGGCAGCGCCGCCCACGGGCTTCGGCTTCACGCAAAGCGCGGCGGGCGTGAGCAGCATTACGCCTGCCCAGATGCAGAGCTTCCTCAACACCACCTTCGATGCGGAGTTCCAGAGTCCCGCCTGGAACACCAACTGGTCCTCGGCCACCAACCAGCCGCTGAGCAGCCGCATCTCAACGACCCAGATCGTCAATACGTCGGTCAGCGCCAACCAGCAGGGTTTCCGCCAACTCGCCGAGGCCTACACCATGCTCAGCGATCTCGGTAACACGAACCTGAGCCAGGCGACGTTCCAGACCGTCGTGGACAAGGCCATCAGCCTCGTCAGCGGTGCGATCGACAATCTCGCGGTGCTCGGCGGCAGCGTCGGCTCGATCCAGCAGCAAGTCTCGACCGCGACCGACAAGCTGAAGATCCAGCACGACATTCTCAACCAGCAGATCGTCGACATGGAGAAGGTCGATCCGACCGAAGCCTCGGTTCGCGTCAACACGTTGCAGAACCAGATCGAGACGGCACTCGCGCTCACCTCGCGGATGCAGAAGATCAGCCTCATCGACTATCTCTGAGCCGGAGTGTTGGCCGTTGCCTTGTCGTTCGGTTTCCTGCGCAGAGTGGTTCAGATGACGTTTGAAGCTTATGAAGCGGTCGTGGAAGACAGCAGCCTTGAGGCGCGAGGACGCGAGCGGATGGCCTTGACGCTCGGCATCGACCGGTTGGAGCGGCTTGGCAAGGGTCTGTTCAGTACCGAGGATCTGGTCGAAACCCTGCTTTATGTCCGCCGCTTGTGGGCGATCTTCATCGAGGATCTCTCGCATCCGGACAACGGCTTGCCCGAGCAGCTCCGCGCCGACATCATCTCGATCGGCCTGTGGGTCATCAAGGAGGCCGATCGCCTGCGCGAGGACAAATCGAACGACGTGGTGCAGCTCGTCGAGATCAACCGCGTGATCCGAGACGCGCTCTGATGAAGATATCCTTGCGCGCGGGCGAGCGGATCTACGTCAACGGGGCGGTGCTGCGTGTGGACCGGAAGGTCTCGCTTGAGCTCGTCAATGACGTGATGTTCCTTCTGGAAGGCCAGGTCATGCAGGCGGCTGAAGCCACGACGGCGCTGCGCCAGCTCTATTTCATCGTCCAGCACATGCTGATGAACCCGACCGACATCGTCGATGCGGCTGCGCTCTACGGGCAGCATCACGCCGCCCTGCAGGCGGTCTGCGAGAACCGGCAGATGCTGGAGGGCCTCGCCACGATCGACGAGTTGGTCGGAGCGAGCCGTTACTACGAGGCCTTGAAGCGGATTCGGGCGCTGTTCCCGGTGGAGCAGGCGATCCTGGCCGGCTCTGCGACCAACGTTCCCTTCGAGGCGGCCTGACAGCGGAGAGACTCATGAACGTCACCAGCGCAACCGACGCGACCAGCACGCAGTCGACCTCGACCGGGTCCACCACCACGACGGCGACCAACACGGTCGACTACAACACCTTCCTTCAGCTCCTCATCGCCGAGATGAAGAACCAGGATCCGACCAATCCGATGGACACCTCGCAATACATGAGCCAGTTCGCGCAGCTCTCGACGGTCGAGCAGGCCATGCAGACCAATTCGAAGCTCGACGCGCTGCTTTCCTCCTCGGCGCTGTCCCAGGCCGACGGGTTGATCGGGCACACGGCGAGCTATACCGACAGCAGTGGAACGACGGTGAGCGGCAAGATCGCCTCGGTCTCCATCAACACCGACGGCGCGGTCGCCACGCTCGAGAACGGTACGCGCATCCCGGTCGGCGCCGGGCTTACCATCAGCTAGGCCATGAACGAGAGGGACGCCCTCGACATCGTCCAGCAGGCGATCTGGACGATCATCATCGCCTCGGGTCCGGCGGTCGGCGCGGCGATGCTGGTCGGCACGATCATCGCGCTCATCCAGGCCCTGACCCAGGTCCAGGAGGTGACGCTGACCTTCGTTCCGAAGATCATCGTCATCCTGCTTGTCGTGGCGGTCTCCGGCTCCTTCATCGGGGCGCATCTCTCCACCTTCACCGAAATGGTGTACGCGCGGATCGAGCACGGATTCTGAGGCGCGGCGTGCCGCCGCCATCCTCGCGTAAGCTTTGCGCGGCAGATTGCGCGGCAGAATTCTCCTGCCGGTGACCTATGGCCGATACGTTGACTGCGAGCCTGCCGACCCCGCGACGACTTGGCGCGGACGTCTTCTTCGCGGGCGGCATCGTGGTCATGCTTACGATCCTGTTCCTGCCGATCCCGCCGATGCTGATCGATCTCGGCCTTGCGGTCTCGATCGCGCTCTCGGCGCTCATCCTGATGGTTGCGCTGTGGATCCAGCGCCCGCTCGACTTCTCGGCCTTCCCGACCGTGCTCCTGATCGCGACGATCCTGCGGCTGGCGCTGAACATTGCGACCACCCGCCTGATCCTGTCGCGGGGCGGGGAGGGCGAACAGGCCGCCGGCTACGTCGTCGCCGGATTCTCCAAGTTCGTCATGGGCGGCGATTTCGTCATCGGCCTGATCATCTTCGCGATTCTGGTCACGGTGAACTTCGTCGTGATCACCAAGGGCGCGACCCGTATCGCCGAGGTCGGCGCCCGTTTCACCCTGGACGCCATCCCCGGCAAGCAGATGGCGATCGACGCCGATCTGTCCGCCGGCCTGATCGACGACAAGGAGGCGCAGCGCCGGCGCCGCGAGCTCGAGGAAGAGAGCGCGTTCTTCGGTGCGATGGACGGTGCCTCGAAATTCGTGCGGGGCGACGCCATTGCGGGCCTGATCATCACCGCGATCAACATTTTCGGCGGCATCGTCATCGGCGTCACGCATCATGGCCTGACGCTCGCGCGCGCAGCCGATGTCTACACCAAGCTGTCGGTCGGCGACGGCCTGGTGTCGCAGATGCCGGCGCTGATCGTCTCGTTGTCGGCGGGCCTCCTGGTCTCCAAGGGCGGCACCAGGGGATCGGCGGAGCAGGCCGTGCTGCGCCAGCTCGGCGGCTACCCGCGCGCCGTCTCGGCAGCCGCGCTGATGATGTTCGTGCTGGCGCTGATGCCGGGGCTGCCGCTCTTGCCCTTCGCGCTGCTCGGCGCCGTCATGGCCTTCGTCGGCTATTCGCTGCCCAGGCGCCAGGCGGCCGAGCAGCGCAAGGCGGAGGCGCGCAAGGCCGACGAGCGGGCCCAGGCCGAGGCCAAGGAATCCGTCAAGGAATCGCTGAAGACGGCGGAGATCGAGCTCTCGCTGGGAAGCCAGCTCTCGGTTCATCTGCTCGGCTCGCGCGGCGAGCTCGCTCATCGCGTCGCCAAGATCCGCAAGAAGTTCGCCAAGCAGTACGGCTTCGTGATCCCGGAGATCAAGCTCACCGACAACCTGTCGATCGATCCCAAGGGCTATCAGATCCGCATCCACGACACGCGGATCGCCCATGGCGAGCTGCGGCTCGGCGAGGTGATGGTGCTGGTGGACAAGGACGGCAAGCCCGACGTGCCCGGCGACGAGGTGATCGAGCCGGCCTTCGGGATGAAGGCGCTGTGGGTGACCGAGGCCTTCACGGACGAGGTCAAGCGGCAGGGCTGCAAGCCGGTCGACAATCTGTCGGTGCTGCTCACGCATCTGAGCGAGGTCATCAGGGCGAACCTCGCCCAGCTCCTGTCCTACAAGGACATGCGCGGCCTGCTCGACCGGCTCGACCCCGAATACAAGCGCCTGGTCGAAGATCTCTGTCCGTCGCAGATCTCATATTCCGGGCTGCTGGCGATCCTGAAGATCCTGCTCGCCGAGCGCGTCTCGATCCGGAATCTCCATCTCATCCTCGAGGCGATCGCCGAGATCGCGCCGCATGTGCGGCGCTCCGAGCAGGTCGCCGAGCACGTGCGGATGCGGCTTGCCCAGCAGATTTGCGGCGACCTCTCCGACAGCGGCGTGCTCAACGTGCTGCGCCTCGGCAATCGCTGGGACCTCGCATTTCACCAGAGCCTGAAGCGCGACGCCAAGGGCGACGTGGTCGAGTTCGACGCGGATCCGCGCCTGATCGAGCAATTCGCGACCGAGGCGAGCGCGGCCGTCAGAAAGATCACCGAGAAGGGCACCAGCGTCGTACTGGCGGTGACCCCGGAAGCCCGTCCCTATGTCCGCATGATCCTGGAGCGGGTGTTCCCGACCCTGCCGATCCTGTCGCATGTCGAGGTGGCGCGCAGCGCCGAGATCAGGGCGCTTGGAGCGGTGTCGTGATCAGTGGTCTTGCGGACAGCGTTCTGGCCACCTTCATCGTGTTCTGTCGCATCGGCGCCTGCCTGATGCTGGTGCCCGGCTTTTCCAGCGTCAACATTCCCGTTCAGATCCGCCTGTTCGTCGCGATCGTCACCACTTTCGCGCTGGCGCCGATCCTGGTCGCGACGCTGAAGCCGCTCCTGGCAGACGCGCAGCCGCTCACGTTGGCTTCGCTCATCGGCTCGGAGCTGTTCACCGGCAGCATCATCGGCATCGCCGGGCGCGTGTTCTTTCTTGCGCTTCAGACCATGGCGACCGCGATGGCGGGTGCGATCGGGCTTTCCAACATTCCGGGAACACCGGTCGGCGATACCGATCCGGCGCCGGCGCTGGTTCCGCTGATCATGGCGGCCGTGACCACGCTGTTCTTCATGACCGACCAGCACTGGCAGGTGCTGAGGGGACTCATGAATTCCTACGAGGTCTGGCATCCCGGCGACAGGCTCGGCGGCGATGTCGCGCTTTCGCAGCTCGTCAACCGCCTTTCCGAAGCCTTCGTGCTGACGCTGCGGATCACGAGCCCCTTCATCGTCTACTCCGTCATCGTCAATCTGGCCGTCGGCCTCGTCAACAAGCTGACGCCGTCCATCCCTGTCTATTTCATCTCGGTGCCGTTCGTCCTGCTCGGCGGGCTCTTGCTGCTCTATCTGACGAGCGATGAGCTCCTGACGCAGTTCATGATCGGCGTGACGTCGTTTCTCGCGGAATGATCGATGACGTCACGTGCGGAAAGGGTCACGCGCATGGTCTCGCTGATGAAACTGCAGCTCCGGCTCTCGGAATGGCAGCTCGTGCAGCTGAGGCAGCGGGAGCAGCACTTGCAGGACGAAGAGGTCTATCTGGTCGAAACCCTCAACGGCGCAGAGCTGCCGGCCGGCTCGTCGAGCTATTCGATCTCGCGGCGTCTTGCGGCCACCAGCGCCGGCGCTCGCGCCGTCCAGGCCGAAGCCGAGAAGCAGCTCGGCCAGGTCCATGCGCAAAGCCGGCGCGTGAAACATCTCGAGCAGGTCGCAAGAGGCGTGATCGCGAGCAAGCAGCGCGAGGTGGAGATGCGCATCCTCGAGGAGATCACCGGCGCGCACGCCGGTGTGCGCGACTGGACCTCCACAAGCAGCTAGACGGAGCCGATGCATGATCGTGACACCGACACCCGACGTTGTCCTCGACGTCCTGGAGGCCGCCGACCCGGTGACGCAGCGTGCGGCCATCGCGAAGCTCGATGCGCTGAAGTCGTCGGGCACCGATTTCGCTGCCACGGAAACCGAGGTCGCCAGGGTCGCGAGCGTCGCAGGCGATCAGGCGGCGGCAAAGCCGCCAGAGGCCTCGCTCGACTCCTCGAATGCGGTCGCACCGGTGCGGGTGATCAAGGCGCCGTCCTCGGGCGACGTTTACCGCAAGTTCGAGGCTTTCGTTCTCCAGGTTTTCGTCGAGACGATGTTGCCGCAGAATGCGCAGGACCTGTTCGGCAAGGGCACCGCGGGCGGCATTTGGCGCTCGATGCTGGCCGAGCAGCTCGGCAACCAGCTCGCGCAAGGCAAGGGGATCGGGATTGCGAGGCAGCTTGCGGCTGCGCATCCGGCATCTGCCGATGGCAAGTCGGGAAAGGCCGGATGATCTGGGCGGACTTGAAATGAGTGGGGAGGTGATTTGAGATGCAGGCAGAAGAACGCGCGACGAGCATGGTGGAGCAGCGGGACACGGAGACCGTCGGCTTGGGCGGAGCGGCGTTACCCGTGCATCTGCCGGATGTGCGCGCCGAGCCCTCGCCCGCGCCGGTCGATCCCTCCAAGTCCGACGAGGTGCGTGGCCTGCTCGCGGCGATCCGGCGGCTCGAGAGCGTCATCGAGGAGGAGACGCTCGCACTCCAGACGGGCAAGAAGATCGATTTCGATGATTTCAGCACGCGCAAGAGCCGCAGCATGCTGGAATTCGTTCGCCTGATACGCGCGCAGCTCCACCTCGGCGTGGAGGCCGAGGTCACCGACGAAATTCAGAATCTGCGGCGGAAGCTCGAGAAGAACCGCGCGGTCCTCGAGATGCACTACGACGCGGTGCGCGAGGTGGCCGAAATCATCGTGCGGGCGATCAGAGAGGCCGAGTCGGACGGCACCTATAGCGGCAGGACCTCGCAGGAGGGCAAATGATCAGGCTGCTCTTGACCGGGCTCTGGGTATGCATTCTCACCGCGGGCGGAAGCTACGCGGTCGCCTATTGGAAGGAGAACGGTGGCTTGATCCACAAGGACGAGTACCTTGACGGCCTCCAGTACCAGAAAACGCGAGCGCTTAGCGTGCCGATGGTCGAGAACGGCAGCGTGCAGGGCTACATCGTCGCGCGGTTTGTCTACACAGTCGAGGCGCGGACGATGCATCAGCTCACCGTTCCGCCGGATCCGTTCGTCGTCGATGAAGCCTTCCGCAAGATCTATGCGGACGATCGCCTGGATTTCAGGAAGCTCGCCCGTTACGACCTGTCCATCCTGACAGCCGCCATCAAGCAACGCGTCAACGAGCGCATGCAGGCCGACGTCATTCAGGACGTCCTGGTCGAGGACTTCAACTACGTCTCGCGCGACGAATTCCAGCCCAAGCCGTAGCTGGAAAGAGCAGATCTCTCCTCCTCGTCATTGCGAGCACAGCGAAGCAATCCAGTCTGTCTCCGCGGAGGGATTCTGGATTGCTTCGCCGCGCTCGCAATGACGGAGAATGGACAGGCACACGGTGCCTGCGCGACCTGAGCGCAGGGACCGTGCCTGATCTAGGCTCTCGGCTAGCCGCCGGCGGTGTATGCGGCCGGGCTGGCATGCGGCCGGTTGAGGAGGATGCCGACGTCCTGGAGTTCCCCGATCGGCTCGTCGATGGTCTCGCTCACGGGGATGTCGAGCCGATAGCCGACGTAGCGCCGCGCCACGATGGCATCGAAGCCGAGGCGATCGCGCAGCTTCTTGCGCAGCTTGCTGACATGGCTCTCGATGACGCTCTCGTCATAGGCCGCCTCGAAGATGCCGTAGACCGCATTGAAGATCTGCGTCTTCGTGATCCACTTGCCGTGGTTGCCGACCATGTATTCAAGGATGCGCAGCTCGCGGCGGGGCAGCGTTAGCGCATGCCCGCCGATCTCCGGGTCGCGGCCGTTGAAGAAGACCTGGATTCTGGTCTCGCAGGGCCGCGGACTGTCGCCCATCCGGCGGCGCGCGATCGCCGCGGTCCTGGCGAGAATCTCGCGCAGGTGGATAGGAACGTGCACGACGTCGTCGACGCCTGCCTCGAACAGCTCCAGCGTGTTCTTGAGCATCTTCAGTCCGCTCAATGCGATAATCGGAGCCGATGATCGCTTTCGTACCGCGCGCGGAAGGCTTCCGCGCGCATCGACATCCCCCAGGAGGAAGGCGTCGACGGCCTCGAGATCCGCTTCGCTTGCGGATTGCAGCCAATCCCAGAATTCTCCGGAGGAGAAGCCGATCGACGAAACGCCTTCACGAACGAGCCCTGCAATGTAGCTGTTCGCCACGCTTTCGCGATCGTCAACGATTATATACATCAGTCTTTCGCCCCTGTTTCGCACTCGCTGAGATCCCGCCGGGAAGACTTCTGTGATGCCCCGGCGGAACGAACGGCCATGCTGTTTGACGACATTCCCCCGCGAACGCTTGTTATGGTTCGGTGATGATGTTCGCGGGCAGCCCTACGCATTCAGCGCCTGCGGTCTGCAGGCCTGTTACGCCACTCGATACTGAACGCTTACGAAGTGAGGCTCGGCGAGCGCCTTACGACGGCCTCGCGGAGCAGACGAGAAACGACCTGGACCGACTGCGTCGAGTTACGGATTGCGTCCGAACGCTGCTGAACCGTGTCGTTCTCCTCGCCAACTGGCGAGAATCACTTGAGTAGGACCGTAACAATTGCCGAATTCCGATCAAGCGCGCGGAACAAACCTCTTGGTATGCGGGTTTGATGCTGTTTGTTTTTGCTGGTTGCTTCTTGATGTTTCCGAACGTAGCAGTTGATTAAGCGTCCTTACTAGATTTGCCGCGTGCCAGATCGATCCGTCGCCGACACCGTGAAATCACGGGGATTTTGTGCAGTTGCGTGCATCCGCATTTGCAGCGGATTTTGACGCCTGCATCGACACCTGAGCCTGCGAGGCGGGTGCGCCAATTTGACTCAGGTGACGCTAGACAAGCGCGGCAAACGCAAATCGTGATCGCGCTGTTGCTTTGATGCCGCACTGTAGCGCGTCCGTGCCGACGCACTACACTCGGTTGTGTCGTACCTCGCATGACGCACGGCCATTCGCGCCGGTTTCGGACAAGCTTGGCATTCTAGCTTCGCCACGGTGAGAAGAACCGAGACGGAGCATTTTGAAATGTCGTCCGATGGACAGGCTCGTCCGAATGGACCGGCAGACATGTCGGGGGCAGCAACGCAGCGACGTGACGCGCAGGATCCGAAAGGCAAGGGCCCTTCGCCGCGCGCTGCTGCCGCGCCTCAGGCTCGCTCCAAGAATGCGTCTGCTGTCGCTGCGGATGAAGCACTGGCAAAGGAAGCACTCGACGGGCTCAAGCGCATTCGCGCCAAGGCGCGGCTGGACAAGATGGCGATACCGAAGCCCGCATCGGTCGCCGTGCGGCCGGCGGTGATCGTCTCCAAGCCACCGGCGCCGCGCCCTTCCTGGGTGGCGCCGCTTGCGACGCTGGCGGTCGCGGTTGGTCTGGTGGTCAGCGCCTGCACCGGCGTCATCGCCTATCTGACCACGCAGCCGAGCCAGACCAATGCGGCGACCAGCGCCGAGATCAGGAATCTGCGCGAGACGGTCGCGCAATTGCGCCGTCAGGTTTCCGGCGTCTCGGAGAATCTCGACGGCTTGCGGACCGCCGTCGATCTCTCGAGCAAGACGACGAGCGATCGCTTCGGCCGCTTCGCCGAGAATCTCGATCGCATCGAGCGCGTCAATTCGGCCTCGACCGCAAAGCTCGAGAAGCTGGCTCAGGTGCAGACGCCTGCGCCGGCGCCCGTCGCCTCTCAGACGGCGGCTGCCGCCCAGCCCATGGCGGTCGTGGCGTCGGCAGGCCCTGGTACCGAGATCACCGGTTCGGTCCCGCCGTCGGAGCACGCGACCCTTTCGAAGAAGGTGGTCAAGGGCTGGTCGGTTCGTCAGGCCTATGAAGGCATCGCGATCCTTCAGGGGCCGAACGGTGTCGTCGAGTCCATTCTCGGACAACAGGTGCCGGGCCTCGGTCGGATCGAGGAGATCAAAAGCGACAATGGGCGCTTGCTCGTGCTGACCAGTGCCGGCGCGGTTCTGCCGGCGCGCAAATCTGCGCCCTGATCTGCGTTATTGCCTGCGCTGCTCGAAGCTCGTGCACAGGAGCTCGGTCTCAACGTCTGTGATGACAGCGCGGAACAGGCGGCAGGTGAACTCCGCAGGCGTCCCGCTCTCGGGATTGCCGCGGGTTTCCCTCAGGAACATGCAGCCTCTGCAAACGTCGGCGCGGTGCCGCTGCTGGCCGGTATCCGACTGGTCCAGCACGTGACGAAGGGCGTCGCGAAAGCTGATCTTGCGCTCCCCGTCGAGCAGCGCAATCGCATCCACCAGGGCATTGACGGGGTCGCGCATCAGAAACTTCTTGCCCTGCTGCGTCACGCTGAGCGTCACTGAGCGCTTGTCCTTGGCGGATCGCGACTTTTCCAGATATCCCTTTTGTTCGAGTTCCTGGATGATGGAGGACGCGGTGCCGCGGGTGGTGCCGACATGGCTCGCCAGCGCCGAAGGTGTCCGCGAAAATCTGTTCGCGCGGGCAAGGAAGCGCAGCGCCATCCATTCCCGATCGCGCAAGCCGTGCTTGACCTCTTCAAACAGGAAAATCCGCGCGAGCTGCCCCAAAAGCTCGATCGACTCGCGTGCCAAGTTCATGGTCATTCCAAAATCGTCATTCAAACTTCGTCTTGCCCGACTGACTTGCTGGCTCGCCAAGCCCACTCGACAAGTCAGACCGGATGTTATTGGAGCGACTCGCTGCGTGATCGGTGGGTGGCGAGGCCGCTCGTGACCAGCTCCACAGGTTGCCGCAATGTTGCTTTGCGGAACCGAGCGGAACCCGGCAGGGAACTAGGGCATCAGAACGAAAATTCGAGTAAATCGGCCGGCTAAAGTTTTCGCAAAACTTACGGCAAATGCGAGGGGCATAGGTCGTTCAGGCGCATCGCCATGTTGCGGCACGCGCCCACAAGCGTGACGCGGCCGCCCTTGGCGATCCGATCGAAGCCTATCGCGGCTCGACCACCTCGCCGTCTTCCTTCACGAAACGCCCAACGGGATCGTACAGGAGATCGATCACAGCCTCCGAGGGACGGCACAGTCGCGCGCCCTTCGGTGTCACGACGATCGGACGGTTGATGAGAATGGGGTGCGCCATCATGAAATCGAGCAACTGGTCGTCGGTCCATTTCGGGTCGTCGAGGCCAAGCTCCCGATAGGGCGTGCCTTTCTCGCGCAGGAGCGTGCGAATTGAAATACCCATCTCCGCCGCCAGCTCCTTGAGCCGTTCGCGCGACGGCGGTGTCTTGAGATATTCGATGACGACGGGCTCGACGCCGATCTGCCGGATCATCGCAAGCGTGTTGCGCGAGGTACCGCAGGCCGGGTTGTGGTAGATGGTGACGGTCATCGTGATGTCTCCG
Source organism: Bradyrhizobium sp. CCGUVB1N3 (assembly GCF_024199925.1). NCBI lineage: Bacteria > Pseudomonadati > Pseudomonadota > Alphaproteobacteria > Hyphomicrobiales > Nitrobacteraceae > Bradyrhizobium > Bradyrhizobium sp. CCGUVB1N3. The sequence continues at coordinate 4,266,653 of NZ_JANADR010000001.1, read as the reverse complement.
CGATTGCGACGGGGCCGCGCATCGGCGTGCGCCCGGGCAGCCAGTTCACCAGAAGCTCCGGCATTCGCGCAACAAGTCCGGCGAGGATAAAGCCCCGCAGGATCCATCGGTTCAATAGCGGGAAACGCGTTCGTTAGCGAGCGCGCGATCGCGATTTATCGCGAGCGCCGGGCCCCGCGACGTGGCCGCTAGATCGCGTTTCGTGGGCGCTGGAAGGGACCGCTTCCGGCTTCGTCCTTGCGCGAACGGTATACGGCCATGACGCCCCGGCAGGCTTTCACGTCGAGCCGATGAAAATCGAGCTTCAACCGTTCGAGCTCGCCGGCCGTGATGCGATAGTTGGGTGCCCCGAGGAACAAGAGTGCCATCGTGGTCGGCCAGCAAAAGTTCAGCGATCTGGCCAGGATCAATGCAGGTTCGCGATCCCGTTCGATCAATGCGCGTTCGACGACGTCGACAGGCAACGGGCACAGCAAAGATAGCGCGACGGCCGTCTCGTTGAACTTGAGCGAATGGGCGAACTCGAAGACCTTGTCCTCGGTCAGCTCGCCGCGCTCGTGCAGCTTCGCGACCGTTCGCTTCGCGAGGAAATAATCCTTGGAGGCCGGGCCGAACCTGGCGTGCACCGCGCCCGTGACGTCAACGACGACTCGGTGAATCTGCGGCCCGATATCGGGCCGCTCGCGCTCGAGCTTCTGGCGCACTTCTGCGGAGGCTTTGGCGATCAGCTGATGGAAGAGATGCCGGGGGATGTCCTTTCGCAGCCCGACGGATTCAGCGAGGATTGAATCTCCTTCGGAGCGCCGCACCAGGTGCAGGAAGCCCGAGTTCGAAAAGCTTGCACCGCTATTTGCCGCCACCGAGTTGACGACCTCGTTGCCGCCGCGGACCACGAGGACGTCAGTCACGGCCTCCGGAACGGTCTGGCGCTGGGAGATCGCGAGGAGATGCTGCTGGCTCTTGTTCTTGGCGCATGCGATCAAGGTTTCGGTGTCCAGGCGCTGCGATTGCCTCAGGATAGGCGATGCCACGTCGATGCAGTCGTCGGAGGCGAGTTGGCTCGTCAGCTTGTAGGGCGCATTGTTGCTGGCGGCGAGCCTTCCCGCCAGCCGCGCACGTGACGTCCTTTCGATTTCCCGGGCAAGGCGGCCGATGATCTCGCCGAACGTCCAGATCTGGTCCTCGGAATAGGTCCCCGCGATCAGGACGTCGGTCGCGTGCCACATCGCCCGCAGACAGCTCTCGGGATTTCCTCTTGCAACAGTCTCTTCCAGATCGAGTAGGAGCGATGCGGTTTCGACCATAGGTGCTACTCGCGGCTTGAAAATGTTCAAAGCAAAACAATTCAGAGAAACAGCGCCACTTGGCCATCGCAGGGTTGAACGAGCGGTAAAGCACGGGCCAGCGCCTTGGACCTGACTTAATGTCGGTGCAACGGAAATGCTCAAATTTGAGTTTGTTGCGGGAGGAGCCCGGCGAGCGCAGGCAGGGAGGATTTCGTCTTTGTAGCGTGGAGGGGGCGCTGCCTTTCGGCTTCTGAGTCAGGCCCTCGCAAGCCCCGCGCGCAAGCCGCGCCAATTGCGCACGGGTGGTTGCCGAGCGCCGAGGGGCGGCGGATGTTCGGCACCGGGGCCGTGTCGCTTGGAGGTTCGAGCCTGGGACAGAGATACCGAGATCGGAAAGAGGACCGAGTGTTGCGCTTGCCCACAGGCCGCCCGCCGAGAGGCTGACGCGCCGACGCGGCGCGCGGGAACGAGCGAATAATTTCTAGAGTTGCGTCGCTGCGCCGCTTCAGCCGCCGAGATCCAGGGCGCAGTGCATGGTGGAGGCGATGCTTCACGGGATAATTAGATGTGCATCCGCGGCGAAACTCGAATATGTACGCTTCCCGAGGCTTGGCTCCCAAATTGGAGCGGGCCTGTTCGAAGCAACACGCGCCATCGGTCCTCGGCTGGTCGCGATTCAACGACGAGTTCAACGTGAGCCGTTCCAGCAAAGCGCGCGTTGCCAGCAAGGCAACGAAACGAAAGAATTCTTCATCGCGGACTGCTATCTCTTCTTCGTCACCCTTGGGCATGGTGGCCCTTCATCTACTCGGGCAATGGAGGAAGGCTGGCCGCAAAGGCGTCGTCTTTCTTGCCGAAAACGAGAGCAGGGCCGAACGGCTGGGTGCCGTCATTCATGCCCTCGATCCTTCGTGCGATGTGCTCGTTTTTCCTAGGTTGAATACGCTGCCGTTGGATCAGTTGGAGCCATCGCACGAAATCGCGGGTAGGCGAAGCTCGGTCTTGAGGCGTCTTGCCAAGCCGGAGCAGCCGATCCTGCTCGTGTCCACTGCAGAGGCCGTAATGGAGCGCCTGCCCCTGCCGGCGAGTTGGTCTCGCCTGGTCCTCCGTCTGAAGGTCGGCGGAGCATTTTCCGAGCAAGGACTCCGGGCTCAGCTCGAGGCGCTCGGCTACGACCTCGATGAGGAGGCTGACTATCCCGGTAGCGCGCTGTTCCACGGTAAGACATTCGAGATTTTTCCCGCCGGCGCACTCGGTCCGTTCAGAGTAGAGCATTCCGGTCGGACGATATTGCGGATCGTGGCGTTCGATCCGATAGAACATGACATCGTTTTTGAAACGAAAGAGCTTCTCATCGACCCGATGTCGGAGCGGCTGGTGATCGTGAGTAAGCGCGGAAAGCGCGCGAGTCTGTTTGACTATTGTGGTGGAGCCAAGTGGATTGCGGATGCAGGGGTTTCAGCGCACGCCGATAGCTGGCTGAGCACGATCGAGGAGGCGGCCGGTCGCGCGGATAGAGAGCGCGAATATATTGGCCGGCGCGAATGGAAGCAGGCGACCGGGCGTATGAACCGGCTGTCTCAGAAGTCACCCTTCATCGCCACGCCGGATTTTTCGAAGGTTGCCTCGCCCAGGAAGGCTCTCCGCGCTTTTGTCAACGAGGCGCGGCGGTCTGGTTCTCGCCTCATGTTGCTTGCGGCGCAGGAGGAAGACCTGCGCGCCATGGAGCGGATGAGCGGCGTCAAGGCGGAGCGTTTTCCTGACTGGACCGAGGCCACGGCCGGACGCAATCGCGAAGCGGCACTTCTCGCCGACTTCGATGCAGGTTTTGTCGTCCCTGGCCGAAAGCCTCTTGTCGTCGTGACGGCCTCCGACGTGCTTGGGAGCAGGGCTCATCATCCGCTGCCCATGTCCAGAGCCTGGAACGCGCCTTTCGACCACGCGGACGTGCCGGAGCCGGGCGCAGTCGTTATTCATCTGCAGCGAGGGCTGGCTTTGCTCGACGGATTGCAGACCTTGGCAACGGGGGGCGTGTCGTCGCGTGAGATGATCAGGCTGGCATTTGCGGGAGACGACGCCGTTCTCGTTCCGCCGGCCGATCTGGCTCTAATCTGGCCCTATGCGTCGGAGCTCGGCGGGCTGGCGCTGGACAAGGCCGATGGAAGTACATGGTGGGCCCGGCGCAGCGAGGCGGAGAATGAAATTCAAACCGTCGGAAAGCAGCTCTCCAGGCACATCAGCCAGCGACGCCGCCGCCGGGCTCCGAAACTCGTCCCCCCTGGCCCTATCTATGAGCGGTTCGTCGCACGGTTTCCGTATTCTACGACGGTCGACCAAGCGAAAGCTGTTCGAGACGTTCTGGATGACCTTGCGTCGGGTCATCCCATGGACAGGGTCATTTGCGGCGATGTCGGATTCGGCAAGACCGAGGTGGCGCTGCGAGCTGCGGCCGCCGTTGTGCTGTCTGGAAAGCAGGTCGCGATCGCCGTACCCACGACCGTCTTGGCAAGACAGCATGTCGCAACATTCCGCAAGCGTTTCGCCCCATTCGGTATCGATGTAGGAAACCTGTCGCGAGCCAACTCGGCCTCGGAGACGAGAGAAGTGAGGGCGGGGCTGAATAGCGGAAAATTGAAGATCGTGGTTGGGACGCAGGCCCTCTCCTCCAAGGACGTGAGCTTCGCCAAGCTTGGTCTGGTCATTATCGATGAGGAACAGCATTTTGGGGCGGCGGAGAAGACGAAGCTTTCAGAGCTCGCCAAAGGCATCCATGCCCTTTGGATGAGCGCCACGCCGATACCGCGGACACTCGCGGGAGGTCTTGCGGGTTTCAGGGATCTCAGTGTCATTGCTTCTCCGCCAGTTCACCGGCTTCCGGTCGTCACCAAGATCGCTCCGCTTTCGGATGCGGCTATTGCCGCGGCTTTGCTGCGCGAGCAAAGGCGCCATGGGCAAAGCTTCCTTATCTGCCCGCGCATTCAGGACCTCGACCCGTTGCTGACGCGAGTACAAGCGGTAGCTCCGGATCTCCGTATCGTCTCGCTCCATGGCAAGTTGCCGATGGATGAAATCGATGACCGAATGATGAGTTTCGTTGAAGGTGCGGCGGACGTGCTGCTGGCGACCAACATCGTGGAAAGCGGCCTTGATATCCCGCGTGCAAATACGATGGTGGTCTGTTGGCCGGAAAAGTTCGGTCTTGCGCAGCTCCATCAGCTCAGAGGAAGGGTCGGACGCAGCGGGATACGCGCGTTTGCATACTTGCTGTCCGATTCGGACTCGGAACGATCCGAGAAGCGGTTGGCTGTGCTCGAGGAGTTCAACAGACCTGGCGCGGGTTTCGCAATCAGTGCGCGCGATCTCGACCTCAGAGGAGCGGGGGATTTGCTTTCGGAGCGCCAGTCGGGCCACGTGCAGGTCTTTGGACCCGTGCTCTACAGCCACCTTCTGAAAATGGCCTCGGAGAAGACCGTCGATAGAGCAGCTGACTTCTGGTTGCCCGACCTGAATGTGCCGTTAGCGGAATTGTTGCCGGCGAGCTACGTGCAATCGGAGGTGGTTCGGCTCGAAATCTATGCCCGCACGGCCAGATGCAGAAACGAGGACGAATTGGACGACCTGGAGGAGGAGACTTCCCGTCGATTCGGTAAATTGCCGCCGGCGGCCCGCGATTTCTTTTCCGTCGCAAGGCTCAGAATTGATTGCAGGCGAAGAGGGATCATAAGACTGGATGTCGGGTCGGAGGCGGTAGCTGCAACGTTCCTTCCGGGACGGCTGCGGAAGCACAAGGCGCGATCGCTGCAACGCGACGGTGATCGGGTTGTCTACCTTAACAAGGGTGCCGAGGGACCGCTTAGAAAGGTCGAGCTGTTCCTCGACGTCCTGGATGAGTGAGGACCCAAACGTTCGCTCTCATCTCGACGAGGCACCGGAGTTTGAGCCGTCAGTCCGGCAATGTTTGTTAGGGCTCAAATTGTGGCCTTGCCGGGAGCTCCTGGCGCAAAGGGGACGTTCGGCCGAACCGGATGTTGGCGCGTGCTGGACACGGGCCATGGGTCCGTCAATTGGCGATAGACACCGCTAGGCATTGCTGGCATACCAAATACCTAGTATGGCGGAATGTCCGAAATACTTCGGATTATCGCTTCGTTCGTGACCGAGATCGTTTGTGAAAGAGGGAGCATGGCGCGCAACATTCTGATCCTCGGGGCCTCCTACGGCTCCCTGCTGGGGACCAAGCTTTTGATGGCGGGTCACAACGTGACCCTGGTGTGCCGGGCAAAAACGGCCGAGCTGATCAATCGGGACGGTACCGAGGTGCGTATCAAGCTACGCGACGAGGCGGTGCATCGCGCGATCTTCTCGCGCGACCTGCCCGGCAAGCTCGACGCGGTGACGCCCAGCAATGTCGACGTCTCCCGCTATGATCTCGTCGGCCTTGCGATGCAGGAGCCGCAATACACCAATCACACCGTGCGCGTGCTCATGATCAAGATCGCGGAAGCGGGGCTCCCCTGCCTGTCGATCATGAACATGCCGCCCTTGCCCTATCTGAAGCGCATCCCGGCTCTGTCAGGCATGGATCTCGAGGAGGCCTATACCAATGCGCAGGTGTGGGAGCGCTTCAAGCCGGGGCTGGTGACGCTCTGCTCGCCGGATCCGCAAGCCTTCCGTCCGCCGGAAGAGGCGGCGAACGTGCTGCATGTCGGCTTGCCCACCAACTTCAAGGCGTCGGTGTTCGAGGACGAGAAGCACAACAAGGTGCTCCGCGAGCTCGAGGCCGATATCGACGCGGTCACGCTCGACGGCCAGGACGTTCCGGTGAAGCTCAAGGTGTTCGACTCGTTGTTCGTGCCGCTCGCGAAATGGTCGATGCTCCTCACGGGCAATTACCGCTGCATCACGCCGCACGAGCCGCAGTCGATCCGCGATGCCGTGCACACTGATCTGAAGCGCTCGCAATCGATCTACGATCACGTCGATGCGCTCGCGCGGCGTCTCGGCGCCGATCCGAAGGACCAGGTGCCGTTCGAGAAATACGCCAGGGCGGCGGAGAGCCTGCTCAAGCCGTCGTCTGCCGCCCGCGCGGTCGCGGCCGGCGCGCCGTTCATCGAGCGGGTCGATCTCCTGGTGAAGCTGATCTCGCACCAGCTCGGCGTACCCAATGCAGAGATCGACCGCACGGTCGAGACGGTCGATCAGAAGCTGAACGAGAAGATCGTGCAGGGCGGCTCCGGCGCGAGCTGACACGCAGTATCGGCCGGGGGGGCGTCGGTAACGGTATCGATCCCTCACCCTGAGGAGCGCGCGGTTGCGCGCATCTCGAAGGGCGAGGGCCACCTCCCGGGCCTTCATCCTTCGAGACGCGCGTTCCGCGCTCCTCAGGATGAGGAACAGCCACGGTTGCAACGCCGACTCCATTCCCCTTTTGGCCGCATACGGAGAAGCCGCACCCTGTTGCACCGGCAAATTTGAACTTCCATTTCATTGATTTCGCCGGCCAAGCGAGAGAAGACGGGGCCAGTGACTGTGAATTCCGTTGGAGACCAAGAATGTCGTTTCGTTCCGTTCTGATTCTTTCGACCGTGCTCGCCGCCTGGTCGGCGGCGGCTTCGGCGGAGACCATCATTGGCGTGACGCCGGGGCCGCACGCGCAGATCCTCGAGGCGGTGAAGCCGATCGCGGCGAAGAACGGGCTCGATATCCAGCTCGTCGAGTTTTCCGACTACGTCGTGCCCAACGCCGCGCTCGATGCCGGCGACATCCAGGCCAACTCGTTTCAGAATCAGCCCTATCTCGACAACCAGAAGGCCGATCGCGGCTACAAGATCGAGGCGGTGGGGCTGACCGTCAATTTCCCGATCGGGGTCTATTCGAAGAAGCACAAGAACTGGGCGGACATTCCGGATGGCGGCAAGGTCTCGATCCCGAACGATCCGACCAATGGCGGGCGCGTTCTGCTTCTGTTGCGCGACAAGGGCGTGATCAAGCTGAAAGACGGCGTTGGCTTCAAGCCGACGGTGCTCGACATCACCGACAATCCCAGGAAGCTGAAATTCATCGAGGTCGACGCAGCGCAGGCGCCGCGCGCCCTTGACGACGTCGACGCTGCGGCGATCAACACCAACTACGCGACGCAGGCCGGGCTTGATCCTGTAAAGGACCCGATCCTGCGCGAGGATCCAAAGGGGCCCTACGTCAACCTCATCGCCGTGCGAGCCGCCGACAAGGACAAGCCGTGGGTCAAGATCCTCGTCGACAGCTACCACACGCCCGAGGTCAAGGAATTCGTCCTGACCAAGTTCAAGGGCGCGGTGCTGCCGAGCTGGTGACCGGTTAGGCTGCTAGTGGAAGCTGCGGCTCGGCCCTGGCGGATCGTCGTGCGTCTGCTCGACGATCTGCGCAATCGGGCTCGACTGGTGATGGACGAGCAGCCAGGCGTTGCCGATGCGCCGGAAATGATTGGTGGCGGCAAGCGCAGTGCCGTCGACGATCTCGATGCATAGCACCCGTCCGCTGTCGCCTTCGACGATCGCATGCGGCTCCGCGCAGGCGATCTGCGGCCGGCTCGGGTTCTGCAGGATGTCACGCCAGCTCCCGATCACCGTGGCGCGGCCGATGATGCCGGGCCAGCCGGGATGGACGCAGGAGATGCCGTCGTCGTCCGCCCATAGCCGTTCCATGGCCGCGACGTCGCCGGCTGCGAAGGCGGCATAGAAGGCTGCGTTGGCGGCGATGATCGCGCTCTTGCTCATACCTCCCGGGTGGGCCAACCGCGGGCAAAAATCAAGAGCAATTTCCGTCGACTGGGCGGTGGTGTTCCGGCGGCGCGCTGGCGGAACAGCGGCTCACGGCCAGCGTTGTATCCGGCGAAGGCAACAGCATCGAGCCTCGGGAGAGGGACCCATGGGACTTGCTCAATACGCGATCGTGCCGGTGCGCGACCAATGGGGTGTGCTGCATGACGGCAACATCAACGGCGAGTACGAGACCAAGGAATCGGCCTTCGAATCGGCCGCCGCCGCAGCCTCGCTCGCGATCCGTCAGGGGCACGAGGTCCATCTGAGCGTCCCCGGGCGTGAGCCGGGCGAAGCCGCGCTCGGAGTTTGACCGCAAGATTTCAGGAGCTAGTCTGGCAGCTCTCCACCGTTCGCCGCGCGCCCTGCGCATAGAGCTTGCCGAGCGCGTCGGTCACGGCCTCGCGCAGGCGCGGGTCAGCGCCCAGCGGACCGAACACCTTGCCAATGCCAAGCAGCGCCGGAGCAAGACGCTCCGCAACCGGACCCTGCTCGCGCGCAATACTTGCGAATTCGCGCGCAAGGGGATCGCGCACGTCGATCGCGCGGCCCTGCTCGTCGCTTCCCGTGACGTATCGCATCCAGCCTGCGACCGCTAGCGCATGCGTCTGGATCGGCAGGTCCCGGCGCAATCGGTCATGGATCGTGCCAAGCAGCCGCTGTGGCAGTTTTTGCGAGCCGTCCATGGCGATCTGCCAGGTGCGGTGGTGCAGCGCCGGATTCGCAAAGCGTTTCAGCAGCGACGCCCGATAGGCGGAAAGATCGGTGCCTGCCGGCATCGTCAGCGTCACCGCAGCATCTTCCATCACCCCAGCTGCAAGCCGCGCGAAGTGCGGATCACGCATGGTGTCGGCAATGGTCTCATAGCCCGCGAGATAGCCGAGATAGGCCAGCGCCGAATGGCTGGCATTGAGCAGCCGCAGCTTCATCAGCTCGAACGGCTTGACGTCAGTGACGAGCTCGACGCCAGCGGCGGCAAGATCGGGACGGCCCGCGGAGAAACGGTCCTCGACCACCCATTGCGTGAACGGCTCGGTCATTACCGGCCATGCATCCTGCATCCCGAGCGCGGTTGAAACAGCCGCGCGATCGCCATCGGTCGTTTCCGGTACGATGCGGTCGACCATGGTGCAGGGGAAGGCGACGTGCTCGCAGATCCACTTGCCGAGATCTTTCGACCGCAGCGCGGCAAACTGCGTCACGACCCGCTGCACGGTGTGACCGTTGGCGGCGAGGTTGTCGCAACAGAGCACGGTGAAGGGCGCAAGCCCTTGCGTCTTCCTCCGCGCAAGCGCGGCGACGATGAAGCCAGGCGCCGAGCGCGGCGCGTCGAAATTGTTGAGGTCATGCACGACGTCGGGATGCCGCTCGTCGAGATCGCCGGTCTGCGGCGTGTGGCAATAACCCTTCTCGGTAACCGTGAGCGAGACGATGCGGATGGCGGGATCGGCCATCTTCGCGATCAGCCGCGCCGGGTCCTCACGCGCGACCTCGCTGCCGACGAGTGCGCTGATCACGCGATGGTCGGTGCCTTCGGCCGAGCGCACCGCGACCGTGTAGAGATGATCCTGCGGGGAAAGCGCATCGCGCGTGTCGGGACTGCGCAGGCTCGCGCCGATGATGCCCCAGGCGGGCGCGCCGGCGGCAAGGCAATCGTCGATGACGACAGCCTGATGGGCGCGATGAAAGGCTCCTAAACCGAGATGCACGACGCCGGGCGTGACGCGGGAACGGTCATAGGCCGGGCGGCGGATGCCGGACGGCAGCTGGTCGAGATTGGCGCGGCCAAGCCGCATGGTCGTCTCCCCCTTTTGCTTTTCTGCTGCTTGACATGCCGGCTTTCCTCGGTCAATGCTCTGGTCAATTGGTAAGACCAATTTTCCAAAAATTGGCGGGCCGCCGGAGATCGTCACCCCGGACGAGCCCTTTCAGGGAGGCCAGCGTGCCGCTGGAAGCTGTGGAGGCGAGACGGCTTTATCGCCAGGTCGCCGATCAATTGCGGGCTCTGATCGACAGCGGCGAGTACGCCGTTGGAAGCCGGCTGCCGACCGAGCGCGAGCTCGCCGAGCAGCTCAAGGTCTCGCGGCCGACGGTGCGCGAAGCTCTGATCGCGCTCGAGGTCGAAGGCCGCGTCCGCATCCGCGTCGGTTCCGGCATTTACGTCATCGAGCCCGCTAATCCCGCAACGTCCGTTCCCGCAACCCTGATCGAAGGCCCGTTCGAGCTGCTCCGCGCGCGCGAATTCTTCGAAGGCGCCATCGCCGAGCAGGCCGCGCGCGTGGCGACGAAGGACGATCTCGCGCGCATCGACGCCTCCCTGATCGCGATGGAGAACGTCGAGCACCCCGGCGAAGCCTCGATGGTCCACGATCGCGCCTTCCACGTCGCGATCGCCGGCTGTCTCGGCAACGCCGTTCTGGTGCGCGTGGTCGGCGAACTCTTCGACCAGCGCCTCAATCCCTACTTCTCGCAGCTCGCGCACTACTTCGAAAGCCCGCGCACCTGGCGGGCCGCGCTCGATGAGCACCGCGTCGTGCGCGACGCCATTGCGGCGCGCGATCCCGAGGCTGCCCGTGAGGCGATGCGCGATCATCTGGCGCGCTCGCAGGAGCGCTTTGCACGAAATTTCGGAACCGAGGCCGGCGCGGTACCGGCGCCCGCCCGCACCCGGGCGGCGCGATCGGCCGCGCGTCCGTCAAAACCAAAACGACCGCCAAAAAAGCAGGCCGCGGGCAGCGGCACGCGGCGGCGATGACTATGGGCGGCCCGGACCATCGGACCGGGCAAACAAGAAGCAGACTTAGACAATGGAGGAAAAATCAGTGTTCAGGAAGATGACGATGGTGCTCGCGGCCTCAGTCGCAGCAATGCTGGCTGCCACCAATGCCGGCATGGCGCAAACCAAGCTCAAATGGGCCCATGTCTACGAGACCTCGGAGCCGTTCCATACGGCCTCCGTCTGGGCCGCGCAGGAGATCGGAAAGCGCACCAACGGCCGCTACCAGATCGACGTCTATCCGGCCTCCCAGCTCGGCAAGGAGACGGACCTCAACCAGGGCCTCTCGCTCGGCTCGGTCGACATCATCATCTCCGGCTCGAGCTTCGCCGCCAAGAGCTTTCCGCCGATCGGCGTGACCTATTATCCCTACACTTTCCGCGATGCCGATCATCTCCTGGCCTATACCAAGAGCGATATCTTCAAGGAGCTCGCCAAGGGCTATGAGGACAAGAGCGGCCATCACATCATCGCGGTGACCTATTACGGCGTGCGCCAGACCTCGTCGAACAAGCCGATCAAGGCCTGCGCCGACCTGAAGGGCCTCAAGATGCGCGTCCCCGACGTGCCGGCCTATCTCGCGATGCCGCGGGCCTGCGGCGCCAATACCGCCCCGATTGCGTTCGCCGAGGTCTATCTCGCGCTCCAGAACGGCACCGTCGAGGCGCAGGAGAATCCGCTGACCACGATCGAGGCCAAGAAGTTCTACGAGGTGCAGAAGCACATCGTGTTGACCGGCCACATCGTCGACCATCTCAACACCGTGGTGTCCGGCGGGCTCTGGAAAAAGCTGAGCGACGAAGACAAGAAGATATTCACCGACGTCGCCCAGGAAGCGGCCACGAAGGCGACCGAGGAGATCAAGCAGAGCGAAGCCAAGCTGATCGGCTTCTTCAAGGAGAAGGGCCTGACGGTGGCCGAGGTCGACAAGAACGAGTTCCGCGACACCGTGATGAAGAACGTCTCCTTCGAGAGCTTTGGCTATCGCAAGGCCGACTGGGAACGCATCCAGGCGGTGAAGTGACGAGATGCAGTCGTTCCGGGATGGTGCGTCAGCACCAGACCCGGAACCTCGATATTCCGGGTTCGATGCTGACGCATCGCCCCGGAATGACGTTCAGTTCCTCCGGGGAGTAAACACATGTCCACCGCCGAATTGCACCGGCAGATCACCGCGGACGAGATCGCCCACACTTTCGAGGAAGAGGCGACGCCGAAGGTCGATCTCGGTCACTACGCCTTCGAGGACTGGCTGGCGCTCGCGATCTTCTGGGTGATGGCGCTCTGCGTCTTCCTTCAGTTCTTCACGCGCTACGTGCTCAACGACAGCTACGCCTGGACTGAGGAAATCGCGACCTACTGCCTGATCGGCGTGGTCTTCATCGGCTCGTCCATGTGCGTGCGGCTGTCGCGGCACATCCAGGTCGATCTCGTCTACCGCTATCTGCCGCACCTGGCGGCGCGCGCGCTGTCGACCGTGATCGACCTGATCCGCATCGTGTTCTTCGGCTACGCCATCCGCCTGGTCTGGATCTACATCCAGGTCATCGGCGACGAGCCGATGACGACAATCAATTTCCCCAAGAACTACGTCTACTATCTCGCGCTGCTCGGCTTCGTGGTGATGTTCGGCCGGTCGGTGCAGGTGGCGGTAGAGAACTGGCGGCAGGGCTATTCGATCCTCGAACGTCCCGGTGCCTACGACGGAACGGAAGGGTGATGCCATGCTGCTGTTGCTTGGGGGCTTTCTGATCCTGATGCTGCTTGGGCTGCCCGTGGCGCTCGCCATGGCGGTGTCCTCGCTGCTCTATATCCTCGTCAGCGGCGTGACGCCCGACGTCACGCTGGCGCAGCGCATGATCGCGGGCGTCGAGAGCTTTCCTCTGCTCGCGGTGCCCTTCTTCATCCTCGCCGGCAATCTCATGAACATTGCCGGCGTCACAGGCCGCATCTACAAATTCGCGGTCGCGCTAGTCGGCTGGATGCGCGGCGGCCTCGGTCACGTCAACATCATCGGCTCGGTGATCTTCTCCGGCATGTCCGGCACCGCGATCGCGGATGCTGCCGGTCTCGGTACCATCGAGATCAAGGCGATGAAGGACCACGGCTACACCACCGAATTCTCCGTTGGTGTCACGGCCGCGTCTGCCACGCTTGGCCCGATCATTCCGCCGTCGTTGCCTTTCGTGATCTACGGCATGATGGCCAACGTCTCGATCGGCGCGCTGTTTCTGGGCGGCGTGATCCCGGGCGTGGTGATGACGCTGTTCATGATGGCGACGGTTGCCTATTTCGCCCACAGGAATCGCTGGGGCAGCGATACGCCATTCTCCTGGCCGCAGCTCGGCTCGGCCGGGCTTGAAGTCATCATCGTCTTCAGCTTCCCGCTCGCGATCTGGCTGATGACGCTCGCCGGCGTCTCCACCAACATGGCCGTCGTCATCGGCCTTGGCGCATTGCTCGCGATCGACTGGTACTTCGACTTCTCCGCGGTGATGGCGCTGATGGCGCCGGTGATCCTGATCGGCGGCATGACGCTTGGCTGGTTCACGCCGACGGAGGCCGCGGTCGCTGCGGTGATCTGGTCGCTGTTCCTTGGCATGGTGCGCTACCGCACCATGACGTTCAAGACGGTGGCGAAGGCGACCTTCGACACCATCGAGACCACGGCCTCGGTGCTGTTCATCGTCACCGCGGCCTCGATCTTTGCCTGGCTGTTGACCGTGTCGCAGGCGGCGCAGACGCTCTCCGACTGGATGCTCAGCGTCACCCACAACAAATGGGTGTTTCTGCTGCTGGCCAACATCCTGATTCTGTTCGTCGGCTGCTTCATCGACACCATCGCGGCGATCACCATCCTGGTGCCGATCCTGCTGCCGATCGTGCTCAAGCTCGGCATCGATCCGATCCATTTCGGCCTGATCATGACGCTGAACCTGATGATCGGCCTGTTGCATCCGCCGCTCGGCATGGTGCTGTTCGTGCTGGCCCGCGTGGCAAAACTCTCCGTGGAACGCACCACCATGGCGATCCTGCCCTGGCTGGTGCCCCTGATCCTGGCACTCATCGCCATCACCTACATTCCGGAGCTGACGCTCTGGCTGCCTAAATATATGGGACTCTCCAAATGACCTCAGTCGCTCTCGCTGCAACCCTGTTCGGCCCCGAAGACCTGCGCATGATCGAGCATCCGCTCGAGAAGCTTGGCGTCGGCATGGTGCGTATCCGCTTCGGCGCCGGCGGCATCTGCGGTTCGGACATGCACTACTTCCGCCACGCTCGCACCGGCGATTTCGTGGTGAAGTCGCCGCTGGTGCTGGGCCATGAGATCTCCGGTGAGGTCGTGGAGATCGCGGGATCCGCGCCGAACCTGAAGGTCGGCGATCGCGTCGCCGTCAATCCGTCGCGCTGGTGCGGCCATTGCGTCGCCTGCCGCGAAGGTCGGCCGAACCTGTGCGAAAACATCTTCTTCATGGGCTCGGCCTCGAAGACCCCGCACATGCAGGGCGGCTTTGCCAATTACTTCGATGCGATTCCGGCACAGTGTGTGAAGATTCCGGACCACGTGTCGTATCAGGCCGCGGCGCTCGCCGAGCCGCTCGCGGTCTGCCTCCACTCCGTCGCGCGCGCCGGTGACGTCAAGGGCAAACGCGGCATCATCTTTGGTGCGGGGCCGATCGGGCTCCTCACCATGCTCGCGGCACGTCGCGCCGGCATGGCCGACATTACGGTTGCCGACATCGCGCCGGCGCCGCTTGCTTTCGCGACCCGGCTCGGCGCCTCCCATGTCGAGAACGTCTCGGGTGGCGAGGAGGGCCTGAAGGCGCAGGCCGCCGCGCGGCCCTACGACGTTGCCTTCGAGGTCTCCGGAACGGCCGCGGGCCTTGCCAGCGCCATCGGCATCGTCAGGCGCGGCGGCACGGTCGTGCAGATCGGCAACCTGCCGGGCGGTCAGATTCCGACACCGGCCAATGCGGTGATGGCCAAGGAGATCGACCTGCGCGGCTCGTTCCGCTTCGGCTTCGAATTTGCAACCGCAGTGGAACTGATTGCCAATGGCAGCGTCGATGTGCTGTCGCTGGTCACCGCCGAGCGGCCCTTGTCGACGGCGCCCGATGCGCTCAGGCTCGCGCTCGACCGCTCGCAGAGCGTCAAGGTCGTGCTGACCGCGAACTGAGCCGGGAGAAATGTCATGATGTTGCAGGGATGGCGCTGGTACGGGCCCGATGATCCCGTGTCGCTCGATGATGTCAGGCAGGCCGGCGCGACGGACATCGTCTCGGCGCTGCATCAAGTGCCGATCGGCGAGGCCTGGACGCGCAAAGGCGTGGAGGAGCGCAAGAATTTTATCGAGAACGGCCAGCCCGGCCGCTCGCAGCTGACCTGGTCGGTCGTGGAGTCGATCCCGATCCCCGACGACGTCAAGCGGCTTGGGGCCAAGGCAACCCGCTCGATCGAGGCATGGATCGCGAGCCTGGAAGCGGTCGCTGCCGCCGGCATCAGGATCATCTGCTACAATTTCATGCCGGTGGTCGACTGGTGCCGCACCGATCTCGAATGGGAGCTGCCGAACGGCGCCCGCGCCATGCGCTTCGACGCGGATCGCTTTGCCGCGTTCGAGCTGCACATCCTCAAGCGTCCCGCCGCGCTCCAGGAGTACTCACCTGAGCAGCAGGCCCGCGCGAAGAAACTCTTCGAGCAGATGAGCCAGGCCGACATCGACTATCTCGTTATGGTCATCGCCAGCGCGCTGCCCGGCTCGACCACCGAGCCGATGACCCTTCCGCAGTTTCGCGACCGGCTCGAGCAGTATCGCGACATCACGCCCGAGATCCTCCGCCAGCATCTCGCCGAATTCCTCGCGCGCGTCGCGCCCGTGGCAGAGCAACTCGGCGTGTCGTTGACGCTGCACCCTGACGATCCGCCACGCCCCCTGTTCGGCCTGCCCCGCGTCGCCTCGACGGCCGACGATTATCAGGCGCTGTTCGACGCCGTGCCGTCGAAAGCCAACGGCATCTGCCTGTGCACGGGCTCGCTCGGCGTGCGCGCCGACAACAACCTGCCAGCGATGGCCGAGCGCTTCGGCCCGCGCATCGCGTTTGCGCATTTGCGTGCGACCAAGCGCGAGGCCGATGGTCTGTCGTTCTACGAGTCCGATCATCTCGATGGGGACGTCGACATGGTCGCCGTGCTCAAGGCACTCCTGAAGGAAAACGCGCGGCGGGTGCCTGACAAGCAGATCGTCTTCCGCCCTGACCACGGCCATCGCATGCTCGATGATCTCGCCGCGACTAAGCGTACCAACCCCGGTTACACCGCGATTGGCCGTCTGCGTGGCCTCGCCGAGTTGCGCGGCGCGATCCGCGCGATCACGCATCAATAGCAGGCGGCCATCAATGCGAGCTTGGGATACAGCTGGTCGATCGCCGCGATCTCGCTGCGCATCTGCGCGATGATCCAGTCGCGGATCTCCGCCGCAATCGGCCGCATCGGCCGGTTGCGCGGCGGCAGGAATTCGCAGATGCGGCGCGTGGTGGTGAGCGCGTCGGAGGCCGGCACCAGCGCGCCGGTGAGCAGCCAATGTGAAGCGACGGTGAGCCAACCGAGCGCGATGCCCTGGCCGAGCAGCGCGGCCTGTACCACGACGGCATAGTCGGTGAAGCTCAGCGCCTTGGCCGGGCCGCGGCGCTTCGTGAGAAACTTTGGATAATCCGCCGCCCAGTCGCCGGGCGTCTCGGCGAGTCGGATGACGGTGTTGCCCTCCGCGGGCTCCGCCTCGCTCATGTAAGTGGGGCTGCACACCGGCAGCATGACTTCTTTCATCACCAGCGTGCCGCCGGAGTAAGGCTCCTCGCGGTCGCGAAAGCGCATGCCGAGATCGACATTCTCGACCGGCCCGCGCAGCGCGCCGGAGATCAGCTGGAAGCGAAGGTCGACTTGAGGAAAGTGCCGCTGCAGCTTGTCGATGCGCGGCATCAGCCAATGCGTGGTGAAGGCGGAAGAGACGGAGAGCGTCACCGTCTCGGTGCCCTTGCGCCGCCGCTCGATCTCGATCAGCCCGGTCTCGATGCTGCGAAAGCCTTCGAGCACGCGGCGATACAGCAGTTCGCCTTCCTCGGTGAGCACCGCGCGCCCCGCCTTGCGGTCGAACAGGCGAACGCCGAGATGCTCCTCGAACTGGCCGAGCATCCGGCTCACCGCAGGCTGCGTGACGTTCAACTCAGCCGCCGCCGCCGTGAAGCTGCCATTGCGCGCCGCTGCGTCGAAGACGAACAGCGCGTTGGAGGAGGGCAGCATCCGGCGGAGCTCGGGCATAACTTGATGTTATGCGAGCGGTGAGAATTTGGCAATTGCCGAGTTTTGCCAACTCTGGTGTCATTGGCATGACAGGCTAAAGATAAGGCTTGGGAGAGAAGATTGCGTGCTCGTGAAGCTGCAATCGCAAGCTGATCCTGCGGCCTGTCTATAAAGCAAGCTTATGGTGTGCAGTGAGGCGCGCCGCCTAGGGGCGTGACGAGGGTCGATCGTTGGACAAACGAGCGGAAAGCGTCGAGATCAGGTCTGCAAGCAAGGCTTACGGCGCGGTGCGCGCCCTCGATGACGTGTCGCTCAATGTCGACGCCGGCGAGTTCGTCTCGCTGCTCGGCCCGTCCGGTTCCGGCAAGACCACGCTGCTTGGAATCCTTGGCGGCTTCATCCTGCCTTCCTCCGGCTCGATTTATTTCGGCGGCCGCGACGTCACCTACATGCCGCCGCACAAGCGCGAGATCGGCGTGGTCTTCCAGAACTACGCGCTGTTCCCGCATATGAGCGTCGGCGAGAACGTCGCCTTTCCCTTGCGCGCCCGCCGCCTGCCGAAATCGACCTGGCCCAACAGGGTGCGTGCCGCGCTCGCCATGGTGGGGCTCACCGGCTACGAGCATCGCGGCATCGCGCAGCTCTCCGGCGGCCAGCGCCAGCGCGTGGCGCTGGCGCGCGCCATGATCTTCGAGCCGCGCCTGATCCTGATGGACGAGCCGCTCTCAGCGCTCGACAAACAGCTCCGCGAATCCATGCAGATCGAGCTGCGGACGCTGCACAAGCGCATCGGCGCCACCATCATCTACGTCACCCATGACCAGCGCGAGGCGCTGACCATGAGCGACCGCGTCGCCGTGATGAAGGACGGCAAATTGATCCAGATCGACGAGCCCGCGCGCCTGCACGATCATCCCGCGGATTCCTTCGTCGCGAGTTTCATCGGCGAGGCCACGCTCCTGCCCGTCCGCCGCATTGATTCATGCAGCGTCGCGCTCGGCAATTCTGTATTGCGCAGCGCCCGAGCTGTCCCACCGGGCGAGGCGCTGATGCTTGCGGTGCACAGCGAAAAGCTCCTGATCGACGACGGTGCGGGTGATGGGGCCTGCAACCGGCTGACCGGTACCGTCACCGACATCGTCTACCAGGGCGAGAGCCTGCGCATCTTCCTCAGCCTCGCCGACGGCTCCGCGCTGAGCCTGCGCCAGCCGACCTATCACGAGGCCTATCGCCGTATTCCGCCGGTCGGCGGCAGCCTCACCGTCACCCTTCACCCGGAAGACACCATCGTTGTGCCGAGGGTGGACTAGCTCCCACCTTGTTCCAACCAAAGAGAAGAAGCCCAATGTCGTCCCAAACCGCGTTCAGCAATTTCAAGGTCCTCACTTTCGACGTCGTCGGCACCTTGATCGATTTCGAGACCGGCGTGCTGTCAGCGGTGCGCAGGATCTCGGGCAAGACGCCGGCCGAGCTCTCTGACGACAAGATCTTCGCCTCCTACAAGCGCGGCCGCGATGCGCATCCCGAGCGCTCGAGCGAGGTGATGTTCCACGTCTATCGCTATCTGGCGAAGGAATTGGGCCTGGCGGCCGATGATGCGTCCTGCGACGTCTTCCAGCTCGCCGTGCTGCGCTGGGCGCCGTTCGCCGATTCAGTCGAAGCGTTGAAGCGGCTGCGCACGAAATTCCGCCTGGTCGCGATGACCAATGCCGATCGTGTCGCGCTGTCCTGCTACGCGCATGCGCTCGGCAATCCCTTCGACGACACCGTCTGCGCCGATGACACCGGCGTTGCAAAGCCAAATCCGGAGTTCTTCGCCTACAACAAGGGCCGGCAGTCGGCGTTCGGCTACAAGCAGTCGGACATCCTGCACGTGGCGCAGAGCCAGTATCATGACATCGGGATCGCGCGGAAGCTCGGCTACAAGGTGTGCTGGATCGAGCGGCGTCAGGGGCTCGCCGGTTTCGGCGGAACGCCTGAGGTGCCGACGCTGACCAAGCCCGACTTCCATTTCCCCACCATGAAGGCCTTCGCCGACGCCGCCGTCGGCGCTGCCTAAGCAAGAGCGGACGCATGACAGGGAATTGGACCGCGCAGCCATCCGCCAACTCGCTATGGGCGAGCACGGCGGAGCCTGCTCGCGCGTTTCCGATCCTGTCGGGCGAGCATCAGGCGGATGTGGTGATCATCGGGGCGGGCTACACAGGCCTCTCCGCAGCGCACCACATCGCCAAAAGTGGCCTCTCGCCGGTTGTGCTGGAGGCGAACCGCCCCGGCTGGGGCGCAAGCGGTCGCAATGGCGGGGTGATCACCGCAAAGTTCCGCCTGTCGTTCCGCGAGATCGACGCCGCGCATGGCCGCGCGATGGCGCGGCGCATGTATGAGATCGCGCATGAATCCACCGATATCGTCGAGGAACTGGTCTCTGAATTCGGCATCACCGGCGCGGGGTTGACGCGGACCGGCCAGGTCAAGGCCGCGCACAATGAGACGACGTTGAAGGCCGCGATCAATGAAGCCGGCTGGATGAAGCGCGAGATGGGCGATGCGGAGGTCCGCATCCTCGACGCCAAGGGCGTACGCGATGAGACCGGCTCGGACATTTTCGTCGGCGGCGTGCTCAATCCCGGTTCCGGCGGCATCCATCCGCTCAACTATGTGCGCGGCCTCGCCGACGGCGTGGCGCGCCGCAGCGTTGCCATCTTCCAGGACACGCCGGTCCTCAAGCTGCGGCGCGAGCCAGGCGGCATCGTCGCGGAGACGCCGCAAGGCGCGGTGCGCGCGAAGCAGGCGATCATCGCCACCAACAGCTATTCCGACCTGACGGATGCGACCCGGCACATGCAGCGCACGCTGATCCCGTTCCGCAGCGCCATCATCGCGAGCGATCGGCTACCGCATAATCTCGCGGGACGCCTGATGCCGACGGGACGCACCTACACCGAGACCAAGCGCATGATGCGCTGGTTCCGCATGGTCGACAACCGCGTGATTTTTGGTGGCCGCGGCGCTTTCGGCAAGCAGGATTCGGAAGCCGCTTTTGAGGCGTTGCGCAAGGCGATGGTCGGCATCTTCCCTGATCTCGCGGACGTGCCGGTCGCGTTCAAATGGTCGGGCCTCGTCGGCATGACGCTGGACTCGGTGCCGCATATCGGCCGGCTGGACGACCGCACGCTGTTCTCCATGGGCTACAACGGTGCGGGCGTCGCGATGTCGAGCCTGATGGGCCGCTATCTCGCCGCCTTCGTCCGCGGCGAAAAGCCTGATGTCGGGCTGCTCGATGCGAGCCGCCTCAAGGTCATTCCGTTCTATGCCTTCCGCGAGCCCGCCGTGCGCATGGTCGCCGGCTGGTACCAGTTCCTGGACGCGATCGGGCAGTGAGTTTCTTTTTGGCGACAGAGGAGGCGAGGATGACGACGAAGCTGGGTTTCAGGTTTGGACATGCTTTTCTGGGCGCATCGCTCGGAGCGTTTGGACTTGCTTGCACGACGGCTGACGCCGCCGAGCAGATCACGTTCGTCTCGCAAGGCGGCGCCTATCAGCAGGCGCAGACGGTGGCGATCCTTGATCCCTCCGCCAAGAAGCTCGGCATCACCATCAACCAGGATTCCATTCCCGATGCCTGGCCCGCGATCAAGACGCAGGTCGGCAGCGGAAAGCCGATCTGGGACGTGGTGGACACGCCGACCGGCTATTGCCTGCGCGGTGGCGAGCAGGGGCTGATCGAGAAGCTCGACTTCTCCAAGATCCCGAATGCCGCGGCGATGCCCGAGGCGTATCGCAGTCCCTATTCGGTGTCCTACGAGTTCTATTCCAGCGTGCTCGCCTTCAGCCAGAAGACGTTCCCGAAGGATGCGCCCAATAGCTGGGCCGATTTCTGGGACGTCAAGAAATTCCCCGGCCGTCGCGCGCTGCGCAACCACCCCATCGCAACGCTGGAAGCTGCGCTGATGGCCGACGGCGTTGCGCCCGACAAGCTCTATCCGCTCGACGTCGATCGCGCGTTCAAGAAGCTGGAGGAGATCAAGCCCAACATCACGGTGTGGTGGACCTCAGGTGCGCAGTCGGCGCAGCTCCTCAACGACGGCGAGGTCGACATGGAGATGGCCTGGAACGGCCGCGTCAGCGCGGTTGCCAAGGAGGGGGCAAAGGTCACCTTCACCTACAACCAGGGTATCTTGCAAAGCACCTCGCTCTGCGTTCTCAAGGGCGCGCCTAACCTGGAGACGGCGGTGAAATTCCTCAACGAGGCCGTCGATCCCGTGCATCAGGCCAATTTGCCGCTGAATATCGATTACGGCCCGGGTAACCCGAAGGCCTTCGACACCGGCGTGATCAAGCCGGAGCGCGCCGCGCAACTGCCGAGTGAGCCCGCGAATGCGGCAAAGCAGGCGCTGATGTCCTACGCCTGGTGGTCTTCGCCGGCGGGTGAGGCGGCGGAGAAGCGCTGGGCCGCGTTCATGCAGAAGTAAGCCGGCCGGTTCGGTGGCCGCCGAACCGGACCGATCAACCCGCGAGGCAGCGTTGACGACACCAAAATCAGATCCTTCGCTCAGACATCAGCGCCGTGAGGACGGCCTGATGCTGGCATTGGTATCGCCGGCGCTGCTCGTCATCCTCCTGCTGATCGTGCTGCCGGTCGGCTGGCTCGCCTGGCAGTCGATCTATCATGACGGCTTCACGCTCGAGCATTATCGCCGCATCCTCAACGAAGACATCTACTGGCGCAGCTTCGCGCTGACCTTCGAGATCAGCCTTCTGGTGACGGTGCTCGCGCTTGTGCTCGGCTATCCCGTGGCCTATGCCGCGAACGCGGTGCCGAAGGCGTGGAGCGTCGTCATCCTGGCGCTCGTCGTGCTGCCGTTCTGGACCAGCGTGCTGGTGCGCGCCTATGCCTGGCTCGCGCTGCTCCAGCGCACCGGCGTGATCAACCAGTTCCTGCGCTATCTCGACGTGATCGGCGAGCCGCTGGCGCTGGTCCACAATACATTTGGCACGGTGGTCGCCACCGTCCACATCCTCTTGCCGTTCATGGTGCTGCCGCTCTACGCCACCATGCAGAAGATCCCGAACGATTTGATGCAGGCCGGTGCCAGCCTTGGTGGGAGTCCGGCGTTCACCTTCTTCCGCGTCTTCATGCCGCTCTCGCTGCCGGGCGTGCTCGCCGGCTCGACCATGGTATTCGTGCTCTGCCTCGGCTTCTACATCACGCCGGAGCTGCTCGGTGGCGGGCGCACGGTGATGGTGTCGATGCTGGTGAGCCGCAACGTCGAGCTCTACAACCAGTTCGGTGCGGCGAGCGCGGTTGCCGTCGTCCTTCTGCTCAGCGTGCTCCTGATCTTCTTCGTCGTCGGTCGATTCATTTCGCTCGATCGCGTGTTGGGGCAGAAATGAGAACGATCTCGCCTGCACGGATCGTCCTGATCGCGGCTTGCGCACTGGTGCTGATCTATCTGATCCTGCCGGTCCTGATCATCGTGCCGATCTCGTTCTCCAGCGCACGCTTCCTGACGTTCCCGCCGCCTTCGCTGTCGCTGCGCTGGTACCAGCAATATTTCTCGAACCCCGCCTGGATGCAGGCGACGCAGGTGACGTTGATCGTCGCGGCCTTCACGGTCGTGATCGCAGCGCCGCTCGGCGTTGCCGCCGCCTACGCGATCAGCCAGTCGAAGCTGCGTATCATGCGCGTGATCCACATGGCACTGCTCTTGCCGCTGGTGGTGCCGATCATCATCACTGCGGTCGGCATCTTCTTCATCTATGCAAGGGTCGGGTTGGTCGCGACGCTGCCGGGCCTGGTGCTCGCCAACGTGATGCTGGGCTTGCCCTATGTCGTCATCTCCGTGCTCGCCGGCCTGCAAAGCTTCGATCCCGCGCAGGAGATGGTCGCGCGCAGCCTCGGCATGAACCGCCTGCGCAGCTTCTTCGCGGTGACGCTGCCGCAGATCAAGTCGAGCGTGGTGGCGGGCGCGATCTTCGCCTTCATCTCGGCGATGGACGAGACCATCATCGCGCTGTTCATCTCCGGCGGCCAATACCAGCCGCTGACCAAGCGCATGTTCACCGCGCTCCGCGACGAGATCGATCCGACCATTGCCGCGATCTCCACGCTGATGACGGCGGCGTCCTTCATGCTGGTGCTGCTGGCGAGCGCCCGGCAGCGGAAGAGCGGGTGAGGCGGCCCATCGGGACGCTTCCCACCAAAACCTCGAAAACAACCCCATGCAAAGTAGAACGGCCGCCGCCCGGGTGGGATGACCTTGCGCGCCGTAAGACATTGGTCCGTCGTTCAAATCGGCAAACGCAACAAATGATGCGAAGGGCCACAGGCGGACACGACGGGGCGTCAGGTGATGACTGACAATGTAGCCCCGATGCCATTAAGTGACCTTCCGAATGACCGGCGGTTTCCACGAACCGTCGAGGATACCCTCCTTGCCCCAATAGGCGCGGATGTAGAGCGAGAAATGCCCGTCAGGCGCCGGAAGCCAGTTCGACTGTTTGTCTCCGCCCGGAGACTTCGCACCGGCATAGAGCGTCAGCGAGCCATCTGGATTGCGCTTGAGGTTCTTGTTTTTGGTGCCGAGCGAATAGCGCTTGAGCTCGTTCGGGTGAAAGAGGTGCTTGTCGTTGTACATGGTCAGTGACCAGAAGCCGCTGACCGGTGGTTCCTGTCCGGGCGGGAAGCTGATCTCGTAGCTGCCGCTGCCATTCAGCTCCGCGCCCGCGCCGTCATCGTCCGCGTAGAAATATTGGGTTTCGGTCGGCCTGTTGTCGAACATGTTCGATTTCGCCGTCCCGGTCCGGTTGTAGTAGTCGATGCCGAACTGCGCGTTGTTGGTCGAGCGATTCCATCCGTTGCCGGCGGGGCGGCCGTTGTATTTCCACTGAAAGAACGGCTGGATGATCTTCTGCTCCGATTCAACGGCGGTCGTCAGCAGGATTTTTTTCAGCTCCGGATCTTTGGCTGCCGAATCCAGTAACAGACGAAATTGTGCATAGAGGGCCTCTTCGCCGGGCAGGGCATCGACAGTGTCGAGCGCCTCGCCGAGCTGGTCGAAGAATTTTTCCGGCACGACCCATTTCGTCTCACCGTCCGATTTCGGGCCCGGCACGCTCGGCAGCTTGCTCCATTCGATCGTCTTCATCTGGCCGTCGAATTCCTTCAACGGGTAGAAGACGATCTGGTTGACGACCGCCTGAATGGCCTTCTTGTCCTCGGGCGTATCGTCTTGGAATATCCGAGGAATGGTATTGGCGAGCTCGGTCGGACAACGAATGATGTCCGTGATCCCGGCAGGCTTCAGGCCCTTCCACCTGGGACCGACCAACAGATAGAATCCGGGCTTCGAATTGTACGCCTTGCCAAGGTGGCCGAACTGGTCGGTGCGGGCGTCGTACATCGCATAGACCCAGAAGCGATCGCCGAAATCCGGCACCTGCGCGACCACGGGCTCTTCATCGAGCGAGAAGAATCCGAGGCCGTAGACTACGTCTTGGTTCGGGCAGGTGACGAATGTCTCCGCCGGGTCGATATAATCGTGGAGCATTCCGAGATGGCCACGCGGCGCCACCGGCAACACACCGTTCATCAGGCCGACCGTTGGCGCCTGCGTGATCGTTGCACGTCGGTTCATCATGTTCACGATCGGCCAGCCCCAGACATAGGCCATCTGCGCAATCGTCCGGGCGTATTCCGGGTGTATCGTGACACCGGTTGCGGGCTCTGTGACGACCGATTCCGCACCTTTGGTGGACTGCGCTTGCGCGGTTTCAGTGGCGGCCAGCACCGAGGCGGTGGACAATGTTACGGGAACAGCGGCCCCGGTACCGATTGCAGCGAGCGACCCAGCACCTGCTCCCAACTTCATCGCGTCACGGCGGGTGATGTCCCAGATCGATGTCATTTGATATTCCTCTTTCCAGTCAAGCCTGCGGAATGTTCAATTCAGCTTCGTGACGTCGTCCGGCTTCCAGGTCTGGTCGAAGAACTCGACTCCACTGCCGTAGAGGCGCAAGGCGATCAGGAAATTGCGTGCGTTGACAGTCTGGATGAAGTTCGAATCCGGCGCATTTGGCGGCTTCGTCGGGCCGAACCACAGATCGACGGAACCGTCACTGTTGGTCGCGACCTTGTTGAAGCCGTTGATCGACGGCATCAGTTGCGGCGTCTCCACCATCGTGCCGTCCATGAAATCGTAGGCGGTGACGGCCCAGAACAGCGCTGCAGGCGGGTTAGGCGGCAGGTGCAGCTTGTAGATGTTCGAGCCGTTGAGGAAGTCGCCGTTCGCATCGCGATACGCGACAGGATACTTCGAGCCAGCACCGATCGTGCGCATCACCATGGCGGGGGCTGACGAATAAGCGGCTTGGAAGTAGGTCGCCCGCTGGTCGAAGTCGAGATAGCTGTCCTGATACCATTCGGATGTGACGCCGGCCCAGGCGTTCTCCCACTGCCTGTCCTTGTAGTAGCGATTGCGTTCGTCCGACCGCCCCAATTGACGCATGGCGACTATCATCTTCGGCGCCGTCTCGACCGCCTTCTTCAGAAGCTCTTGCTGCTTTGCCGTCGGATTAAACGGCTTTCCCTTGATGATGCCGATCGAGGCTAGAACGCCGCGCATATCCTGACTGATCGCGGAAATGGGCTCGTAGTCGACCAGCGCCTTGAGCTTCGTCCAGAAGGTATTGTCGACCGGGTACATCATGTTGACGCGCTTGCCGCTGGCATTCGGGAATTGCATTGGCTTGACGTCTTTCTCCATCGTCCAGAGCGGATAGACGCGCGTCTTTTCCGCTTGCGCGACGGCCGGCTTGGGGTCGGGCCCGTTCTCGCCCTTGGGCATGAGGGTACGGAAGAACAGGAAAACATTGTAGGTCGGCGACTTGAAGGTGAAATAACCCTGGGGCACCTCACCGTCATAGCCCGGCGGCAGTAGGAGGTAGAGTCCTCCGCGTGCGCGATCCGGTCCTATGGCGCCGACGTCGGTGATGGTGCGCTGGAAGAAGTCGGTGAACATGCCGATGACGTTGGATGGCGCCGCAACGACAAGTGGTCCGGTCTCCTTGAGATCGAGATAGCTCATGGAATAAATTACGTCAGCGTTGGGCGTAGTGACCCAAGTGCGTGCATCCATTCGATCCTTCCAGATCGGAAGCACGTTGTAACCCTTGCCGAACGCGGCCTCCGAACCGTCGCGCATGCCGATGACGTTCAGCGCTGGCAGCAGATAGATATAGG
The DNA here is from genome assembly GCF_024199925.1 of Bradyrhizobium sp. CCGUVB1N3. Taxonomy (NCBI): domain Bacteria; kingdom Pseudomonadati; phylum Pseudomonadota; class Alphaproteobacteria; order Hyphomicrobiales; family Nitrobacteraceae; genus Bradyrhizobium; species Bradyrhizobium sp. CCGUVB1N3. The sequence continues at coordinate 4,240,256 of NZ_JANADR010000001.1, read as the reverse complement.
CCTGGATGGCGCGCTGGTAGAACAGTTCGTCGCGGAGAGCTTCGGCTTCGCCTTGCGGCAACCAGTTGCCGTTGTTGAGCTGCTCTATCAGAGGCGGAGTAGCAGGTTGTTGCGCCAAGGTGGGCACGGCACCGCAGAGCGATGAGATCAACAGAGCAGACGTCCGGATTAATTGTCCAGTTCTCATGGTCTTGCCTCGTTGAGTTCAGATGGCGACTTTTTGTTAAAACACCTCTTTCATTCGCAGGCTCGCGCGGTCGGGCAGCATCGCCATCATGTTATCCCATGTGAGGAAGCAAACAACCTAGGATTTTGATGTGTTGAATGTCGCAACAGAGTCGAGCGGTTCTTCAATCGGATCAAGCAATGTCGTCGGGCGCGCGACGCGCTACGACAAGCTTGCAGCCAACTACCTTGCCTTCGTCCAGCTCGCATCGATCCGGCTGTGGCTGGCTGCGCGTCAATGAGTCCACGCCCTGTATTCCAGAAGCAGCGCGAGGATACGGAGAGGCCGCGGCGTAGTTGAGCGTGTACTCGTAAAGGCGCAGACGTCAGCTTCTGACAGGCGAAGCGGAATCTTGCGATCAGTTGGAACGTTGCCGTTCGCGACCCCTGGCCGACGTCGCATACGGCACTCACGCCAGGTTCCATTCAGTCATGCTGCTGACGCATTCTCTGTCTTAGTCGGTGAGAACTTAGAACGACATGCGAGGAACCACCCTGGTTCCCGCAACGGTTCCGTCGCCAGGGTTGGCACGAATCCGCAAAATACCGGCGCAAGTTCGTGAACGCTTCCGCGTTCGCTTGGGCATGTTTGGCGGCATCGGGGAACCGTACGATCGAGAAAATCAAAGGAGTTATGATGGTGTTCTGCTCGGGCGCCGCAATTTGCGGCGCCGTGGTTGCGCTTGCCGTTTCTGTTACCGTTGCCCGAAGTGAAACGGATGGAGTTCACTCAAGCGCTGTCGTCAATGCCGCCTGTGGAAATGCGATCGTTGGCGCAGCATCCATGTATAATCCGTTCAAGCCCGGCAAGGAGGAGGGCGGTCCGAACACAGCCTCCGGCGAGCGTTATGATCCCTCTGTCTGGGCGGCTGCCATCAAGACGAGCTTGCGTCAGAAATTTGGTGGGGTCCAATTTGGCGCGAGGCCGAAGTATGCCCTCGTCGAGGCCGTGGGCAAGAAGGTCATCGTCAAGATAAATGACGTGGGGCCACTAAGGCCTGGCCGCATCATTGACCTCAATGAGCGGACGATGCGCCATTTCGATCCAAGCCTGCAGCTCGGCGTTATTTCTGACGTAAGAGTTAGTCCGCTTGCCGGCGACTACTGGATTCCCGGACCGGTTGGCTGAACATCGCACCTGCAAGAAATACCACGCGGCCTTCCCGGACAGTGGGAACGCCGCGCTGGCCTTCTCGCCGCTGACCTTTCAGGACGATGCCAGCTCGGGCGGCAAGGCGCGGTCGGCGCAGTTTGCGTTGCCATCAGTTCTTGCCGCGCCGCTCAATATCTCAGCCTCCCGAAAGCCAGCACGGTGCGACCGTCGGCCGGCATGATGTATCCGGAGCCGGTCGCGTAGGGCACGAAGTAGCGGTGATCGGCGAGATTTTTCCCTGTCACGCCGATGCTCCAGTGATCCGTCTCATAGGCGATCTTGCCGTCGAACGTGACATATCCTGGTGTGAAATAGATGTTGTCGAGCGCCACCGCCTGCGCGGAGGCCGCGTAAAGGCCGGCCCCGATCGCGATATTCTGCAACCATCCGTCCCCGAACTTGTAGTTCACCCACAACCGGCCGGAGTCGCGCGGCACGCGCTCGAGCACGGTGCCGGGCGCGAATAGCTGATCCCTCGTGACAATGGCTTTCACGTGTGCGTAGCTTGCAAGGATCGAAAGACCCGCGAACGGCTGCCAAGTCAGGTCCGCATCGAACCCCTCTGCGCGCTGCTCGCCGACCTGCGTGGCGAGGAAGATGCTTCCCGGCAGCAGGTTCATGACATTGCGCCGCGTGTTGGTGAACCACGCGAGGGTGCCGGTAAAGCCGGACGGCAGCGCGAGCTTCAACCCGGCCTCGGTCTGCTCGGCATCCTCGGGCTTTGGCGCGCCGGCGGCATTGAAGAATGGGACACCGCGGTAGCCTTGCGAGTAGTCCGCGAAGGCCGATACTCCTTGCAGGAGATCGACCACCGCACCGAACCGCGGCAGCGGCTTCCAGGCATTGGTGGTAAAATCGCTGCCTGCCACCGTGTCGGTGCCGTGGATATAGACATTCGCGAGACGCATGCCAGCGAGCAGGTGCAGCCGCTCATAGATGTCCGATTGCCACTGCGCCGTCAGCCCGCTGTTGACGTAGAGGTTGTTGGAGTTGAACGCACTCGCGGTCGGCGGCGTGTATGCGGGAAATACTGGATTGGCGAAGTCGACGAGGCCGGCGAAGCCGAGATCGTCGCGAATTTTGTCGGCGACGTGATCGCTGTCCGCCCCGAACAGAACCGTGTTCCTGGTCGGCCCAATCGCGAATTTGGCAACAAGGTTGGCATTCGAAGCGATTTCGCGCGTATCCACCGGCAGGTGGAAGCTGAGAAACGGGAACGTCGAGCCGAACAGCGGAATATCGGTTCCGAGGAAATGTCCGAACTGCTCGAGCCGCATCTCGCTGACGTGGGTCGTGGCATTGGCCGACCAGACCGCATTGAACTCGTGATCGAGACGCACTGTCACGCCGTTGTAGGTCGTCCAGCTGCGGCCGAGATCGGGTCGGTCGGGAAACAGCGTCGGCGGAATCGTGAACAGCGACCGGTCGACGGTGCCCGCGCCGGGCAGCCCGGTGTAGTTCTGGAACGAGCGCGACGAGAAGCTACCCTGGATGGTAAGGCGCGTGCCGTCATTATCGTTGAAGAGAAACGTCGGATTGAGCGCATAGCGGCGGTGCTCGATCACATCGACGAAGTCGCCGGATTTCTCGAAATCCCCGGTCATGCGGAACAGCGCCGTGCCTCCGCTCGTGATCGGCTGGTTCACGTCGAACCAGGTGTTCCACAGCCGGTAACCGCCCGCGTTGACGCCGATCTCGGCGAACCGGTTCTCGGTCGGCAGCTTCGAGACCGTGTTGATGATGCCGCCGACAGGCCCGATGCCGCCCTGGTAGAGAATGCCGGCCGGACCTTTCAGCACCTCGATCCGCTCGGTGTTGGCGAGCGAGGTGTTGTCGCCGCCGTCATAATAATTCGGCAAGCCGTCGACATAGCGGTCAGCCGGAAAGCCGCGCACCTTGTAGGCATAGCCGATGAAAGTGTTGGCCGACATCGGCGTCACGGCCGAGATGTTGCGCAGCCCATCCATTTGCGCGAGCGGTTGCTGGTCATCGAGCACGGCGCGCGGCACGACCGCAACCGCCTGCGGAATCCGCTCGATCGGTGTGTCGGTCCCGGTCGCCGAGACCGAAGTGAGCGCGCGATAGCCGCTCACCGGGCCGGCGGTGGTCTGCGTCACGGGCGGGCCGCCGTTCAGCGCGACGCCGTCGGGCAGCGCCGGAACGTTGGCGCGTTGCGTCGTGGGCGCGGCTGGCGCAACCACAACCGCTGGCTTGGCAGGCTTGGGTTTGGCGGTGCGCTTGCGCTTGGAGTAGACCGTCACCGGCGGCAACTGCACAGATGGCTCGAGGCTACCGGACGAGTGTGCTGTGCGATCAGCGGGAACATCTTGCGCGCGGATCGAACCGATCTGCCCGATTGCAATGATGGCTGCGAGCGCCGTACGCCGCGCCAAACCAGCAGAAAAACGCGCATCACGCAGACCCGGAACGGCCTGAAAGCCGCCCGAACTCAAGCCTTTACCCATCAGGCTGCCCCAGCCATCTTCCGATCCAGCCCAGGATCGGTTCCCTCCGGGAACCTATGGGGTCAAGGCGAACAGCGCAAATCCAAGTCGCTGGCCTTCCGTAGTTTTACGGTGGCGCGCCTTTTCTGACCGCGATCCCCACCGCGGCAACCTTTGTGTTGTCGGTGGAAGCCCAAGTCGGTGACGGATCTGACTGCCGCGCGCTGACAGCGAGATCAAACTGAGCGTTCGACCTAAGGCGAATGACCAGCAGTCATTGTGCGATCAAGCAGGGCGGTCGTGTCACCATCCGTGTGGCCCTTCGTCCACTGTCGCATCGCGACGAGGTTGGCGGCGTCGTGAAGATACATCCCGATAGCCAGGCCGCGATCGTAGCTGGCCCAAAACCGCGGCAGGATCGAGATGCTATGGCCACCGTGCCCGGTGATCCTGACCAGTCCCGCCGATTCCGCATCGCCCATCAAGTTGCGGACATGGGTGCGGGAGACGCCGAAACGATCGGCGGCTTCGATGTAGGGTATCGCAGCGTTCGGATCGGCGGCATCCATTGCAGCCTTCAGCACAGCGTTCTGGATCAGTGGTCCCGCTGCGTGTGTGAAAAACAGCAGGGTGTCCGGCAGCGTCATCATCAGGCGGGCAGCCACGGGATTGAATGGGAGGCATGTGCTGCAGTGGAGGACGTGAAATGCGCGATTGCGCGACAGCACCGGGCTGTAATCATGATCGGGGAAAAGCATCGCAAGCGGGATGTAGTGCGTTGCGAGCCACTCGGTGTGATGAGTGCGCAGCTTGTGCGTGGACGCAAGCAGCCGCACGCGCCCGTCGCCGGGGACTCGACGCTGCTCGATAAATCCAACCTCGCGCAATCGCGCGACAAGATGATCCACTTGCCGGCCACTCGCATAGCCGAACATGGCCAGTTGCCGCTTTAGCGCAGCCACTGTGAACCAGGTCTCACGTCTCGAGGGGTCTTGCGCTGCCTCGAGCACCGCCACGCAGTGAAAGACGAGGAATCGGCCCGCCTCAAGCAACAGACGAACCAAAAACGGATCACCTTCGTACAGGTGTACGAAGCTGTCAAGATAGGCGCGCCGAGCTTCCGGCAGGCGGGGGTGATTTAAAATCTCGTCGAAGGTTAGCCGCAACCGGCCGCCGACAAGGCGCTCAAGTTCGTCTCGTTCCACGGCCGCCCCTCACCTTAAGCCTTAAAAGCCTATTAGCCCCCTGCGATCTGCGCAAGGTATTCCGCCAATCATGCCGCGATTGCACCTAGCTTGCTGCAACGGCCCGCTTTGGGCCTGGATGCTGGCGTGCGGCAGAGAGCTGTCGAACATCCGGAAAAGACAGGTCGATCGCGACGCTGCTGCGGCCCAAGGAATTCTCTAGCAGGCTGTTGAAGAAGTCTCTGGCGAAGCGTTTTGGATCGTGATTCCCTAGGATCAGGATTTTGCTGGGGTGGCACGATGCGGGGAAGTGACGAACGGTCTGGCTCGCTGTTCAGTTATGTTGACCTGGAGGCTCGGGTTCGCGTCGACCACCCGCTGCGGGCGATCAGGGATCTGGCAAATGCGGCGCTGGGCGATCTTTCTGGGGAGTTTGGCAAGCTCTACACGGACTTCGGTCGGCCCTCGATCGCACCGGAGAAACTGCTTCGGGCGATGCTCCTACAGGCGTTCTATGGGGTTCGCTCGGAAAGGCATCTGATGGAACGGATGGAGTTCGATCTTCTGTTCCGCTGGTTCGTCGGGCTTGGGGTGGACGATGCGGTTTGGGACCATTCAACCTTCTCGAAGAACCGCGACCGGCTGCTTGAAGGTGAGATTGCGGCCAAGTTCTTGAACGCGCTTTTGGCGCAGCCGAAGGTGAAGCGTCTTTTGTCGAGCGATCACTTCTCGGTGGACGGCACGCTCATTGAAGCCTGGGCTTCGATCAAGAGCTTCCGGAGGAAGGATGGCAGCGACAAAGATCAGGACGGTCCGGGACGCAATGCCGAGCGCAGCTTCCACAAGGAGAAGCGATCCAACGAGACCCATGAGAGCACGACCGATCCTGAGGCCAGGCTCTATAAAAAGGGCGACGGCCAGCCGGCCAAACTCTGCTATATGGGCCATGCGCTGATGGAGAACCGCAATGGTTTGGCGGTTTTAGGTGGAGTGAGCCAAGCTACTGGCACCGCCGAACGAGAGATTGCGCTTGCCATGATCGACAGGCGCGGGTGTGCGAAGCGGGTCACTCTGGGGGCGGACAAAGCCTACGACGTCACGCAGTTCGTGCATGACCTGAGAGATAGATCGGTTACTCCGCATATCGCGATCAATGGACATCTGAGTAAGACCGGCAAGCGGCGCAAGACGGCGGTCGACGCGCGTACCACGCGTCACGACGGCTATGACATCAGCCAACGCTGCCGCAAACGCATCGAAGAAGTCTTCGGCTGGATCAAGAGTTCCGCTGGCCTGGCCAAGGTCAAGCTGCGAGGCCGCGACCGGGTGGATGCCGTCTTCGTCCTGGCGCTTGCGGCCTATAATCTGATCCGGCTGCCCAAGCTTCTGGCGGCACCGGCATGAGCATCCGAGGTAGATGGCGGGTCGTCGAGACACCAGGCTACGACATGGCCGTGGCGGGCGCCTACATCCTGTTCGATGACGACGGCGGCGAGTTCGCCTTCGATTGCCTCACGGGCTGCATTCATGGAGCCTGTGACGGCGATGCCGTCCAGTTCGGCTGGCAGGGAAACGACGAAATGGAGCCAGCCAACGGTGATGGCTAGGCCGAACTGCGGGATGACGGCTCACTCGAAGGTGAAATCTGCCTCCTTAATGGCGACGACATCCCATTTATCGCGCGTCGCTCGAAGACTTCTTCAACAGCCTGCTAGCGCTTTTCTTCCGATACGTCCCTTGAAAGGAATTTGGATATGGTTCGACGTGCAATGCTTGGCCTGAGTGCAGCAGCGATTTGGATCGGTTCGGCCGCTGCGCAGGACGCTGCTCCGACTTATCAGGCCGACCCGGCGGTCTATAAGGTGATCTTTGAAGATCAGAACTTTCGTGTGATCGTCGCCACCTGGAAGAAGGGTGCGACGGATAAGCCGCATTCTCATCCGCTTCCCTTTGTGGTCTACGCACTCGACGATTGCACCGTGCGTGTTCACAATCCGGATGGCACGACCCGCGAGTTGAAGAACCAGGCGGGAGTGGCGACTGCGGGACCAATCACATCCTCGCATACAGCCGAAAATCTTGGTGAAACGGATTGTCGGGCCCTTCTTGTCGAGCGCAAGTAATCCATCTCAAGGCGATGCGTGGTGGTGTGGCAATTGCCGCATCATCCACGCTTGCATTTGTGAGTACAGGATGAGCGCGAGCAGGTCAGTCGGAGGGCGAGCGCGCTTCGTGGAGCATAATCGGCCGAATGGCAGGCTCCTTGCGCTCACAAAATAGAACGCAACACCAATGCCCCCATTTAGCCCTGAGCCGAACAACGAACGAGCCGTGGCCATGTCGGCTGTCTGCGGGAGACCGGACGCAATGCGATGATTGCGCTGACCGCCGGTTTTGACCCGAAACGGACCTCAGCCCACGTCGGCTAGTGACCAGCGGCAGGTTGATCTAGATCAAGAAAAGGGCGGGACACTCTGTCTTTAGTCAATAACGTCCGACAGCTCCCCCCAAAACCGACCGCGGGTCGAAGTCGGACCAACGCTGCATTTGGCCTCGAAGCACACAAACGAGGAAACAACCATGAGCGTGCTCAGACAACTCCAGGGCAATCTTGTCGTTTTGTGCGCCGCCACCATGATGGCATGCGCTCCCGCATTCTCTCAACAAGTGCAGAAGCCCAACATTATCCTGATCGTGTCGGATGACTTTGGATACGGCGACTCTGGCCCCTATGGCGGTGGCCCAGGCCGCGGTATGCCTACCCCCAATCTCGATCGCCTTGCGAATGAAGGCATGACGTTCTTCTCGTTCTACGCCCAGCCGAGCTGTACGCCGGGCCGCGCGGCGATGCAGACGGGTCGCTTCCCGAACCGCAGCGGCATGACCACGGTGGCCTTCCAGGGACAGGGCGGCGGGCTGCCGCAAGCGGAGTGGACTTTGGGATCCGTGCTTAAGACGGCGGGGTACAAGACCTTTTTCACCGGCAAGTGGCACCTGGGTGAAGCCGACTACGCGCTACCGAATGCCCAGGGCTATGACGAAATGAAGTATGCGTTTCTCTATCACCTCAACGCCTACACCTACGGTGATCCGGAGTGGTTTCCCAACATGCCCACTGAGCTGCGCGCTTTGTTCCAGAAGGTGACCAAGGGGGCGCTATCGGGCAACGCAGGGGAGCCCGCGCGTGAGGAGTTCAAGGTCAACGGCGAATACGTCAACACGCCGCAGCAGGGTATTGTCGGCATTCCCTTCCTGGACACCTATGTCGAGCAAGCTGCGCTAGACTATCTCGACCGCAACGCACGTTCGAGCCAGCCATTTTTCATGAGCGTCAACTTCATGAAGGTGCACCAGCCGAACCTGCCGCACCCCGACTTCATTCATAAATCACTATCGAAAAGCAAATACGCGGACTCTCTCGTCGAAGCCGATACGCATATCGGCCATGTGATGGATAAAGTCCGTGCACTCGGCCTTGAACCGCCCCGGGTTTGCCGGAGGCAATTTGGTTTAAGTTATGCCGCCATGGCGGGTTGTTCCAGCATGGCGTAGTAGCGTTGCTCGGCTTCGGCCGGCGGGATGTTGCCGATGGGCTCGAGGAGCCTTCGGTTGTTGAACCAGTCCACCCATTCCAGCGTCGCGAACTCGACGGACTCGAAGCTGCGCCATGGCCCGCGCCGATGGATCACCTCGGCCTTGTAGAGGCCGTTGATGGTTTCGGCGAGAGCGTTGTCATAGGAGTCCCCGACGCTGCCGACAGAAGGTTCGATACCAGCTTCAGCCAGACGCTCGGTGTATTTGATCGAGACGTATTGGCTGCCCCTGTCGCTGTGGTGCACGAGCCCGCCGCGATGGACCGGCCGGCGATCGTGCAGGGCCTGTTCCAGCGCATCGAGCACGAAGCCCGCATGCGCCGTGCGCGAGACCCGCCACCCCACGATCCTGCGGGCGTAGGCATCGATGACGAAGGCGACGTAGACGAAGCCGGTCCAGGTCGCGACATAGGTGAAGTCGGAGAGCCAAAGAACGTTCGGCCTTGGCGCCCTGAACTGGCGGTTGACGTGATCCAGCGGGCATGGCGCGGCCTTGTCGCTGATCGTGGTCTTGACGGGTTTGCCGCGGATGACTCCTTGCAAACCCATGTCCCGCATCAGTCGCGCCACCGTGCAGCGGGCAACATCGAAGCCTTCCCGCTCGAGCTGCCGCCAGACCTTGCGCACGCCATAGACCCGGAAGTTCTCATCGAACACCCGCCGAACCTCGATCTTCAGGGTAGCGTCCTGCCTGGCGCGCGCCGACAGCCTGGCAGGATCGCGCCGCCTGGCCACATGGGCGTGGTAGGTCGAAGGGGCGATCGGCAAGACCTTGCAGATCGGCTCGACCCCATGCGCCCCACGATGATCGTCGATGAAGGCGATCATGGCTTGGACCGGCGGTCGAGCTCCGCCATCGCAAAATACGCGCTCGCCTTGCGCAGGATCTCATTCGCCTGCCGAAGCTCACGGTTCTCCCGCTCCAGCGCCTTCAGCTTCTCGGCCATGTCGGTCGGAACGCCGGCCCGGTGTCCGCTATCGACTTCGTCCCTCTTGACCCAGTCGTGCAGCGTCTGCGGTGTGCAGCCGATCTTGGCCGCAATCGAGGTCACGGCCGCCCACCGCGACGGGTGCTCGCTCGCATGATCCAGAACCATCCGAACCGCACGAGCCCGGACCTCGGGTGAAAACTTGTTCGTCGTCTTGCTTGTCATGGCTCCATCCTCTCAGGAGTTGGAGCCTCCGGCAAACCCGTGGCGGTTCAGCCTAGACAAGAACACGTATATCTTCTGGACCACGGACAATGGCGCCTGGCAGGACGTCTACCCTGACGCCGGTTATACGCCGTTCCGTGGGACCAAGGGGACGGTGCGCGAAGGTGGCAACCGTGTGCCAGCCATTGCCTGGGGCCCCAAGATCAAGGCCAACACGAAGAATCACGACATTGTCGGCGGCTTGGACTTCATGGCCACGTTCGCGTCCCTTGCCGACGTAAAGCTTCCGGACAAGGACCGCGATGGGCAACCCATCATCTTCGACAGCTACGACATGTCGCCGATCCTGTTCGACGCGGGCAAGTTCGCCCGAGAATCCTGGTTCTACTTTACAGAGGATGAGCTCAGTCCCGGTGCCTTCCGCTGGCACAACTGGAAATTTGTCTTCAATCTGCGTGGTGACGACGGGGCCTTGACCGGAGGCTTGGCCGTCGACACGAACCTGGGCTGGAAAGGCGCTGAGAAATATGTCGCCACCGCGCCTCAAATCTTCGATCTGTGGGCGGACCCGCAGGAGCGTTACGACATCTTCATGAACAACTTCACCGAAAGCACCTGGATCGCTCCGGTAATGGAAGAACAACTAAAAAAGCTCATGAAGTCCTACGTCGATTACCCGCCGCGTAAGCTCCAGGGCTTCGGCTATACCGGTCCCATCACCATCTCGAACTACCAGAAGTTCCAGTGGGTCAGGGAGCAACTCGCGAAGGAAGGCGTCCACATTGCGATGCCCACCGGCAATTGACGCACAGATACGGCGACCTTCGGCCGTCCGGGGTTCACCTCTCCCTACGGGAGAGGTGTTCTGAGCTCTCGGCTCGCATCGATTCACCCAAAACTCATCACGCTTTAGCTAGCATTGCTACTCGCTCGCCTTCGCCCCCAGCCACGCCAAGATCATCTCCACGATCTGCGTCCGGCTCTTTGCCAGCACTTTCGGCTCGCTCAAATCGCGGTCGAACAGGGCGCCGAAGGTGTGGCGGTTGGCGACGCGGAAGAAGCAGTAGGAGCTGATGGCAAGATGTAGGTCGACGGCGTCGACGTCGTTGCGGAAGATGCCTTCCTTGCGACCACGGGCGAGGATCCGGTCCAGCGTTGAGATCACGCTGGCGTTGAGCTGGCGCAGTTGCGGATTCTGCTTCAGATGCTTGCCGTGGTGGATGTTCTCGATGCTGACGAGGCGGATGAAGTTCGGATTGCGCTCGTCATGGTCGAAGGTCGCCTCGATCAGCCGCCGCAAGCCCTCGGGCGCGTCGCAGCGCTCGATGTCGAGCTGGTCCTCCAGCGCGCGGATGTTGCGATAGGCCTCCGCCAGCACCGCGAGATAGAGCTGCTCCTTGCCGCCGAAATAGTAATAGATCATCCGCTTGGAGGTGCGGGTGCGCGCCGCGATCGCGTCGACCCGCGCGCCGGAATAGCCCTCGGAGGCGAATTCCTGCGTCGCCACTTCGATGATGTCGCGCTTGGTGCGCTCGGGGTCGTTGGTGCGCTTGTGGGCAGGGGGCATGCGCTTCAGCATCACTGTTTCTCCCACGCGTTTCTATGGATCACCTTGAAGGTGAAGGCAAATTTCGCAACTCCGGGCGGGGCTTCGATGCGGCCTTGCATAAACGTACTAGTTCGTACATTATGAAGGAAAGAGAGTGACGGCAAGTCATCGCAGCACCGGCGCAGCCCAACGTGGTCGCCGGCAACGACGCGGGATCTGCCGCGCATCACACGGGGAGGAATTTCATGACGTTGACGTCAACCGCATCGTTGCACGCACCATCCGCAACTGAAGGCGTACAGAACAAGCTTCCGAAGCGCGCCGCGCTCGTCAGCTTCGTCGGCAGCATGCTCGAATACTACGACTTCTTCATCTACGGCACTGCGGCCGCGCTGATCTTTCCAAAAGTGTTCTTCGCCAACGTCGATCCCGCGACCGCGACGCTGCTCGCGCTGCTCTCCTTCGGCATCGGCTATATTGCGCGTCCGGTCGGCGCCGTTATCCTCGGTCATTTCGGCGACCGCATCGGCCGCAAGACGGTGCTGCTGTTTACGCTGGTGGTGATGGGCGCCTCGACGCTTGCCATCGGCCTGTTGCCGGATGCCAAGACGATCGGCAGTGCCGCGCCGATCATCCTGACGCTGCTGCGCCTGTTGCAGGGCTTGTCGGCGGCCGGCGAGCAGAGCGGCGCGAACTCGCTGACGCTCGAGCATTCCGCCAACTCCAACCGCGCCTTCTTCACGAGCTGGACGCTGAGCGGCACCCAGGCGGGCGCGATCCTGGCGACGCTGGTGTTCATCCCGGTCTCGAGCCTGCCGGAAGACCAGCTCCTGAGCTGGGGCTGGCGCATTCCGTTCCTGCTTTCCGCGCTGGTGCTGCTGGTCGCCTACCTCGTGCGGCGGACCATGCCGGAGACGCCGGTCTTCGAAGAGATCAAGGACAAGGCGCAGGTCGCGCGCTTTCCCGTGGTTGCACTGCTCCGCGACTACTGGCCCGACGTGCTGCGCGTCATCGTCTGCGCGCTGATCGCGACCGTCAGCACCCTGACCGCGGTGTTCGCACTCGGCTATGCCACCAGCAAGTTCGGCGTTGCGCGTCCGACCATGCTGTGGGCCGGCGTGCTCGGCAATGTCGTAGCGCTGATTGCGCAGCCGCTCTGGGCCTTGCTCGCCGACCGGATCGGCCGCAAACCGGTGTTCATCGGCGGCGTGCTCGGCTGTGCCGTGCTGCTATTCCCCTATTTCATGCTAGTGACGTCGGGTAGCACGCCCGCGATCTTCGCCGCCGCGATTGGCCTGTACATCGTCTACTCCGCGCCGAACGCGATCTGGCCGTCGTTCTATGCGGAAATGTTCGAGGCGCGCGTGCGTTATTCCGGCACCGCGATCGGCACGCAGCTCGGCTTCCTCGCCGCCGGCTTCACGCCGCTGGTGAGCGCGAGCCTGGTCGGCGAGGGGCCGAACGGGTGGATTCCCGTCGCGACCTTCGTCGCCGCCTGCTGCGTGATCTCGGCCGCGGCCGCCGCGACGGCGCGCGAGACGCATAAGGTCGACATTGCCGATCTCGGCAGGCGGCGCGGCTAGAGCAGAGGTGACGTTCGCATGTTCACGCAGGCAGTTTCGACCACGAACGGGCCGGTCATCGGCCTCGCGCAGAAGGGCGTGCGCGCCTTCAAGGGCGTACCCTATGCGACCGCACCGCGCTTCGCAAAAGCGGTGCCGCCGCGCGCCTGGTCGGAGCCGATCGCCTGCACGGAATACGGCGCCTACGCGCCGCAGCCCGGCCATCTCGATCATGCGGATGAAGCCGCCTGTCTCAGCCTGAACATCTTCGCACCGGCCGCGGCCGATCGGCCGTTGCCGGTGCTGTTCTTCATCCATGGCGGCGCCTTCGTCACCGGCGGCGGCGCCGACTATGACGGCAGCTTCCTGGCAGCGCAGGGGCCTGCCGTCATCGTCACCATCAACTACCGGCTCGGGCCGCTCGGCTTCCTGCAACTGCATCGCCTCGGTGCCAGGCTGGTGGAGGCCAACAATCTCGCAATGTCGGATGCGCTCGCTGCGCTCGACTGGGTGCGCGCCAACATCGCGAATTTCGGCGGCGATCCCGATGCGCTGACGCTGTTCGGCCAGTCCGCCGGTGCTTCAATCGTGATCGCGCTGGCTACCCTGCCTCAGGCGAAGGGCAAGTTCGCGCGGGCCATCGCCTTCAGCGCGCCGGGCCGCGGCATCATGAACCCCGCGCATGCTGACGAAGTCGCGCGGCGCGTGATCGCGGAGCTCAAGCTTGAAAACGACGCGGGCGCCATTGCGACGGTGCCGCTGCCGCAGCTCTTCGCGGCGGTGGAGAGTGTCGGTCGCAGGCTGGCCGATGAAACCGAAGCTGGCACCGTGTTCGGCCCGGTGCTCGATGGTGCGGTGATCCCGCGCGATCCGATCTCGGCGATCGCCGATGGCGCATTGCGCGATGCCTCACTCTGGCTCGGCTCCTGCCGCGACGAGATGGTGATGTTTTTGAAGAGCACGCCGCCTGCCGCGATGATCGGCGTTACCGAGCGGCACATCCGTGCGTCCTTCGGCGACGCCGGCTTCGAGCGGTTGCTCGGCTGCTATCGCGCGACGGCGCGTCCCGATGAAGATCCTTACGAGGCGTTGCTGTCGGATGCATTCTGGCATCGGCCGCTGGCCGCGATTGCGCGCCATCAGAGTGCGGCCGGCGGTGCTGTCTGGCTGAACCGGTTCGATCATCGCCCAACGCTGGAGCCTTTCGTGTCGCAAGGGCCGACGCACGGCGCGGACAATGCCTGTGTCTGGGCGCACCTGCCTGACTTCATCGATCGCCCCATCCTGCGGCGCAAGGGCGGCCCGATGACGCCTGGCGATATCGAAGTTGCGGCGCGCCTCCAGGCCAGCATGCTGCGCTTGGTCGCGACCGGCGCGCCTGACACAGACGACGCTTGGCCGCGGTTCGAGCTCGGCAAGGAGCCTCTCGCCATCTTCGACCGGCCATTCCATGTTGCTCGCCTCAATGACGGCGAGCGCTTCCGCCTGTGGGCGGAGCTTGAGGATCGATCCGCCCCGGCCACAGATAACAAGAAGACGATGATGCGGGCAGGCTAAACACGTCGAGGTCCGCCTTGTAGCCCGGCGAAGCGAAATCCGGGATCTCGCAAACGGCGCCGCGCAATAGATTGATTTATCTCAAGACGGTCTCCGGAACGTGGGCGCAACCTTCGGAAGGTAGCGATACGTCCGGACAATCGGGAGGTGAAGCATGTACCGGCATATTCTCATTCCGACAGATGGGTCGGAACTCGCGGAGCATGGGGTGGCGCATGGCTTGGCGCTGGCGAAATCCCTTGGCGCCAAGGTTTCCGTCATCTTCGTCGTGGAACCGTTTTCAGAATTAACAGGGCGGTTCCTTGAAGCCGTCGCGACATATGCTGAAGTGCGCAAGGAACAGGCCAGGAGCGTGTTGGATCGCGCGGCAAAGGCGGCAAAGGGAGCTGGCGTTTCCTGCGAGACGATTCAAGTGGAGAGCGGGCACCCCCATCAAGCCATCATCGCAGCAGCCGAAGACAAAGGCTGCGATCTCATCGTCATGTCATCGCATGGGCGCAGCGGACTTTCCATGCTTCTCATCGGCAGCGTGACGAACAAGGTGCTGACGCAGGCGAAAACCCCCGTGCTCGTTTGTCAGTGAGGGACCACTCGGTGGGTCAGATCAATGCGCCGGGCGTTGGAGCTGATATCCGGTTGCGGTCAAAACCGCCCGTCTGAAGGCTTGCCATTCGCTTCCGGTCTACCTTCATGAGCTGACTATCCGAGGCGCGTCCGTACTTCGCAGCTTTAGGGAAAATGTTCGACGAGCAAGGGAGCCCCCGAATGTACGCCAATATTCTCTTGAGCACGGACGGATCGGATGTCGCGAGAAAAGGCGTTGAGCATGGGATTGCCTTGGCAAAGGCCCTGAATGCCAAGGTGACAGTCGTCACCGTGACGGAACCGCTGCCGGTCGACTATGGGAGCGGACACGCCTCGGGATGGATTCCCTCGCAGAAGGAGGTTGATAGCTTTGACGCAGCCTGCAAGGAACGTGCGGGCAAAATCCTCGATGAAGCTCGAGTCATGGCGGAGCAGATCGGGATCTCGGCAGAACTCTTGCATGTTCCGAATGCGCACCCGGCTACTGCGATCATCAAAACAGCAAAGTCTGGAGGCTGCGACTTGATCGTCATGGCCTCTCACGGGCGTCGCGGCCTCAGGAAATTTTTGTTGGGGAGTCAAACATCGGAGGTTCTGGTGGACGGAAGCGTGCCGGTGTTGGTCGTCCATTAGCGGAATTGAAATGATAGTGCAGGGCTAGGTGAAACTGGCCCTGGGTTTGAATGCCTGCGCGGACGTTGCGCGTCCGTCAGAACTGGATCTCGGGCGGAATGTCCTCCGCGCTGAGGCCGACGGTTTCAAAAGCCTTGAGCATCCATTCGCGGGTCTGGCCTAGCGCGCGGTTGTAGTCGGCCCAGGCGCTGAGGAAATCCTTGTAACGCCGATCGCCTTCGGCGCGGATGCCGAGATTGGTCGGCAGCGTGAGCAGCGGCCGTGGCACCGCAAGCTCGCCGAGCGTCGGGTTCTTCTTCAGCGTCGCGACCGAAAGCACGGCGAGCGAGATGTTGCAATCCGCCCGTCCGGTGGACACGGCGAGAATCGCCTCGTTGCGCTCCTTGAAGCCGAGGATCGTCGCTTTCGGGCAGTAGCGCCGCGCGATCGTCTCATGCGTCGAGCCGATGTCGACGGCGATCTTGACCTCGGGCTTGTTGATCTCCGCCCAGGTCTGCGGCTTGGCAAATCCCTTCTTGGTGATGACGGTGAAGGAGTGCACCAGAATGGGCGAGGAGAAGTCGATGACCAGTGCGCGCTCGGGCGTCGGGTTCACGGCAAAGGCGAGGTCGATCTTCTCGGCCTGAAGGTCGAGGATCTGGTTGCCCCAGGTCGATTCCAGCGTTTCGACCTTGGCGCCGAGCTTGCCGGCGATGTCGTTCGCCATGTCGATGCAGGCGCCCGACCATTGATTGGTGGCGAGGTCCTTGTGGAAATAGGGATCCTGGCCGGCGATGACCGAGATCCGCAACACGCCGCTCTTCTTGATGCGGTCGAGGGTGGAGCTTGGTGCGGTGTCAGCCTTGGCCGAGGTGGCTGCGGCCATCGCAGCGCCGGCGAGGGCAACGGTGGTGAGTGCGTCCCTGCGATTCATGGCAGTTCTCCTGGGCAGTTACCCCTGAACATCCAACCCGGCTTCTGGACTATTTCTGTATTCAGCTTAAAATGCAATACGGTATTTTCAGTCAAGAGAAAGATCAGCCGATGCGTGCCCTGTTCGTCGATGCCAACGACACGCTTGCCGCCGTCACCGAAAAGCTGCTGCGTGCGGACAGCCTCCCGGTCGGCATCAACCGCAACCCGGCAATCTCGCCCGACGACCTGCCGCGCCTCTTGGACGGGGTGGAGATCATGATCGTCGATCACACCGCGGTGCCGACGGCGGTCGCCGCGAAGTGTGCGGCTCTGAAGCACGTCGTCTTCCTCGGCACCGGCGCGCGCAGCTACATGAATCCGGACGAGCTTGGCCAGCACGGCATCGCTGTCCACACCATCAAGGGCTATGGCGACACCGCGGTCGCCGAATGCGCGATCGCGCTGATGTGGGCCTCCGCAAAAGGCTTTGGCGAGATGGATCGCGGCATGCGCGAGGGCAACTGGCTGCGCCGCGACGCCCTCCAGCTCACCGGCAAGACGCTCGGCCTGATCGGCTTTGGCGGCATCGCCGCGGAAGTCGCGCGCATGGCGGCGGGCTGCGGCATGAAGATGATCGCCTGGAACCGGACGCCGAAGACGCATCCGGGCGTCGAGTTCGTTGCGCTGGAGAAGCTGCTGGCGGAGAGCCACGTCGTTTCGCTGCATCTTTTGCTCAACGATGAGACCAAAGGATTCCTCTCCCGCGAGCGCATCGCGATGATGCGTCCGGGCAGCATCCTCATCAACACGGCGCGTGGCGCGGTGGTCGATGAGGACGCCATGATCGAGGCGCTTCGCTCGGGCCACATCGGCCATGCCGGCCTCGACGTCTTCACGGTCGAGCCGCTACCGGCGGGCCATCCGCTGACCAAGCTTGCGAACGTGACGCTGTCGGCGCATTCGGCGTTCCGTACGCCGGAAGCGAGCGACAATCTGATCGGTGCGGCGCTCGATCATTGCCGCCGCATCATCGCCACTGGCCGGTAGTTGCAAACATCGGGGACGGGCATGACGCCTGCGCAGGATATGAGAAGCCTTTCGATCTTGCGCGCTCTGTCCGCCTGTCCTACGCCACCTCAGAACAAGCCGACGCGCACTCGAGCGCATCGCTAAAGCCTTTCAGGGAGCTGTCATGACCATTCGTAACGCCCGCACCGGGGGCCAGATCCTGATCGACCAGCTGGTTGCGCAAGGCGTCGAGCGCGTCACCTGCGTGCCGGGCGAGAGCTATCTCGCCGCGCTGGACGCGCTGCATGACAGTTCGATCGACGTGATGATCTGCCGCGCCGAAGGCGGCGCCGCGATGATGGCGGAAGCCTATGGCAAGCTCACGGGCCGCCCCGGCATCTGCTTTGTCACCCGCGGCCCCGGTGCGACCAATGCCAGCCACGGCGTCCACATCGCGATGCAGGATTCCACCCCGATGATCCTGTTCGTCGGCCAGGTCGATACCGGCATGCGAGAGCGCGAGGCGTTTCAGGAGCTCGACTACAAGGCGGTGTTCGGCACGATGGCGAAGTGGGCGGTCGAGATCGATCGTCCCGATCGCATTCCCGAGCTCGTCGCGCGCGCGTTCCGCGTCGCGATGCAGGGCCGCCCCGGTCCCGTCGTGATCGCGCTGCCGGAGAATATGCTGACCGAGACGGCGGCGGTTGCCGATGCGCCGCGCGTCGAGCCCGCCGTGAGCTGGCCGGCGCCGGCCGATCTCGAACGTCTGACTGCGATGCTTGCGGGCGCAAAGGCCCCGCTCGTCGTTCTCGGTGGCTCCGGCTGGACCGCGGAAGCGGCCAAGGGCATCGCGCGCTTCGCCGAGCGGTTCGACCTGCCGGTCGCGACCTCGTTCCGCCGCGCGTCGTTGATCGAGGCCGATCATTCGCACTATGCCGGCGATCTCGGCATTGGGCCGAGCGCGAGCCTGAAGGCGCGCATCACCGGCGCGGATGTCATCCTGCTGATTGGCGGCCGCATGTCGGAGATGCCGTCCTCGTCTTACTCGCTGTTCGACATTCCCGTGCCGAGCCAAAGGTTGATCCATGTTCATCCGGGCTCGGAAGAACTCGGCCGCGTCTATCAGCCGACGCTCGCGATCCAGGCCACGCCTGCTGCGTTCGCCGCCGCCGTCGAGACGCTGAAGCCTGCCGCGCAGCCGGCCTGGAAGGGCGAAGCGGCCAAGGCGCATGCGGATTATCTTGCCTGGACCGAGACCGCGCGCGAGCTGCCGGGCTCGTTCCAGTACGGACAGGTCATGACCTGGCTGCGCGACCGGCTGCCGAAGGATGCGATCGTCTGCAACGGCGCCGGCAACTATGCCGGCTGGCTGCATCGCCATCATCGTTTCCACGCCTTCGCTGCGCAGCTTGCGCCGACCTCGG
Organism: Bradyrhizobium sp. CCGUVB1N3; assembly: GCF_024199925.1. Taxonomy (NCBI): domain Bacteria; kingdom Pseudomonadati; phylum Pseudomonadota; class Alphaproteobacteria; order Hyphomicrobiales; family Nitrobacteraceae; genus Bradyrhizobium; species Bradyrhizobium sp. CCGUVB1N3. The sequence continues at coordinate 4,221,291 of NZ_JANADR010000001.1, read as the reverse complement.
GCTCGATGGGCTATGGCGTGCCGGCGGGCGTGCTTGCAAAACGGCAATATCCGGATCGCGTCGTCGTCGCGTTTGCCGGCGACGGCTGCTTCCTGATGAACGGCCAGGAGTTTGCGACCGCCGTGCAGTATGACGCAGCGCTGATCGTCGTCGTGATCGACAATGCGCAATACGGCACCATCCGCATGCACCAGGAGCGCGACTATCCTGGCCGCGTCGTCGGCACGCAGCTCAAGAACCCGGACTTTGCGATGTACGCAAAAGCCTTCGGTGGTCATGGCGAGCGGGTCGAGCGCACGGAAGAGTTTGCGCCGGCCTTCGAGCGCGCACTCGCTTCGGGCAAGCCGTCGATCCTGCATTGCCTTATTGATCCTCGTGCCATGTCTGTCGGCAAGGACTTCGTGCCACAGGAGAAGTCGCGCTGATGTCGGAAGGCCGCCAAATTGCCATCATCGGCGCCGGCGCGGTCGGCGTGATCAGCGCCATCGAAGCGCTGCGCGAGGGCCATCGTGTCACGCTGATCGATCCGGGCGAGCCCGGTGGCGAGCAGGCGGCGAGCTATGGCAATGCCGGCTGGCTGTCGTCGCATTCGGTGATCCCCCCGGCCGAGCCCGGAATCTGGAAGAAGGTGCCGGGCTATCTGCTGGATCCGCTCGGTCCGCTCGCGATCCGCTGGTCTTACCTGCCGAAGGCTTTGCCCTGGCTGATCAAATATCTGCTGTCGGGCTGGACCGAAGCGCGCGTCGAGACAACGGCGGTCGCGCTGCGCGCGCTCCTCAAGGATGCGCCGCTCCTGCACAAGAAGCTGGCGGACGAGGCCGGCGTTTCCGAGCTGATCGAACGCAACGGCGTCATGCACGTCTTCCCTTCGCGTGGGAATTTCGACGGCGATCTCGGCTGGCGCATCCGCAAGCGCGTCGGCGTCGAATGGCTGGAGCTTTCCGCAGACGAGATGCGCCAGCGCGAGCCTGAGCTTGATCCACGCTACACATTCGGTGTGGTGGTCGAGGAGGCCGGACGCTGCCGCGATCCCGGCGCCTATGTCGCGGCGCTCGCCACTCATGCGCTCGCCAGTGGCGCAAAACTGGTGCGCGCCAAGGCGACCGGCCTCAAGCTCAACGGCAACAAGCTCGTTGCCGTTCTGACTGAGGGCGGCGAGATCGCCTGCGATGCCGCCGTGATCGCAGCCGGCGCGCGCTCAAAGCTGCTCACCGCATCCGTCGGCGATCCGCTGCCGCTCGAGACCGAGCGCGGCTATCACGTCATGATCGAGAACCCGGAATCAGGCCCCCGCAGCTCGATGATGGCGTCCGATGCCAAGATGGTCGTGAACTGGACCAACAAGGGCCTGCGTGCCGCCGGCACGGTCGAAATCGCGGGTCTCGATGCCGAGCCGAACTGGAGGCGCGCCGAGATCCTGCGCGACAATCTCTTCAGCATGTTTCCGAAGCTGCCGAAAAACATTCCGGCCTCACGCATCAAGATATGGCTCGGCCACCGCCCGAGCATGCCGGATGGCCGTCCCTGCATCGGCTATGCCCGCGCCTCGCGCGATATCGTCTATGCGTTCGGCCATGGCCATATCGGCCTTGTCGGCTCCGCCCGCACCGGCCGCCTCGTCGCGCAGCTCGTCAGCGGCAAGGCGCCGGAGATTCCGCTCGAACCGTTCGCACCCAGCCGCTTCCTCTGAGATCGCATCATGACCAATCCGCAAAACTCCTCCTCCCGTATCGCCCGTGGCGGCAAAGCGCTCTATGGCGCGCCGCTCGGCATCCTGATGCTGGAAGCACGCTTCCCCCGCATCCCCGGTGACATGGGCAATGGCACGACCTGGCCGTTCCCGGTGCTCTATCGCGTGGTGAGCGGCGCTTCGCCGGAGAAGGTGGTGCTGAAGGGCGCCGCCGGACTGCTGCCGGACTTTATCGAAGCGGCGAAGGAGCTGGTGCGGCTGGGCGCCGAAGCCATCACCACCAATTGCGGCTTCCTCGCGCTGTTTCAGAAGGAGCTTGCCGCCGCCGTTGGCGTGCCGGTGGCGACGTCATCGTTGATGCAGGTGCCGTGGGTGCAGGCGACCTTGCCGCCCGGCAAGCGCGTCGGCCTCGTCACGGTGTCGGGCTCGACGCTGTCGCCGGCTCACCTGGAAGGCGCTGGCGTGCCGCTCGACACGCCGCTCGTCGGCACCGAAAACGGCAAGGAGTTCTTCCGCGTCCTGATCAAGGCCGAGAAGGACGACATGGATATCGCCCAGGCCGAGCGCGACGTGGTCGAAGCCGGCAAGGCGCTCGTGGCAAAGCATCCTGATGTCGGCGCCATCGTGCTTGAATGCACCAACATGCCGCCTTACGCTGCCGCATTGCAGGCGGAGGTGGGCCTGCCTGTTTATGATATTTATTCCATGATCACGTGGTTTCATGCCGGACTGCGGCCGCGCCGGTTTGGTTAGAGGTCGAGAAGCTGCCCATGAACAAGCATCTGGAACTTGCCTCGGACAGCATCGTCGATCGCGTCTATGAACAGCTCAAGGCGATGGCCGTGAGCTACGAATTCAAGCCGGGCGAACGGCTCAACGAAGGCGAGCTGGCAAAGCGCCTCGGCGTCAGTCGTACGCCGCTGCGTGAAGCGCTCAATCGCCTGAACACCGAGGGGTTCCTGCGCTTCACGCCCGGCAAGGGCTTCTTCTGCCGCGAGCTGGATGCGCACGAGATCTTCGATCTCTACGAACTGCGCAAGTCGATCGAGATCGCCTCGGTCCGCCTCGCCATCAAGCGCGCCAGGGAAGAGGACATCGACGCGTTGCTCAAATTCCTCGAAGCCACCGGGCCCGATCCCGGCGAGCGTTCGTCGGTCGAACTGGTCGAGCTGGACGAGACCTTTCACGAGCGGCTGATGGCGATGTCGAACAATGCCGAGATGCTGCGCGTATTGCGCAACGTCAACGCCCGTATTCGCTTCGTGCGCTGGATCGACATGGACCGCGCCAACCGCTCCAACACGCAGGCCGAGCATCGCACCGTCGTCGAGGGCCTCAAGGCGCGCGACGAAGCGACATGCGTTTCCGTGCTGGAAAAACACATCGACCGGCGGCTCGATCGCATCACCTCGGCGATCAAGGAAGGCTACGCGCAGATCTACATGCCGGCGGAGAGACAGGCGGCGAATTGACCGCCTCACGGAAGCATCGTGCGTGCTTCCTCCGCAGACCCGTCATTGCCAGCGCAGCGAGGCAATCCAGAATCTTTCCGCGAAAAAACTCTGGGTTGCTTCGTCGCGGAGCCTGTCATCCGGCCCGCCGAAGGCGGGACCGGGTGGCTCCTCGCAATGATGCGGCAAGGTGCGACCTCACGCTCGATCCAATTCAAAGTTCATACGGCCATCGGCAGGCAGGGTTGGCAGCGTCCGACATCACCAGGAAGGTGATGGTGGCCGGTGCCAAGAGAATTGTCCCGGCCGGCGTCGTGCGCGCTTCGAGCAGGGGAAAGACGTCGTTGACGTCGAGCTCGAGTGTCCTTCCGTTCAATCGCACGGTCGAGCTTTGGAGCGGCATCGCATCCAGCGTGTAGCGCTCCGATGCAATCGGCAGCTTCATGCTGCGTGACTCGGTCCGCGATGTGTTGATCGCGAGGATGGACACGTTGCCCGGCGTCCTGGGATGGCAATGCGCATACAGGCGAAGGTCGGGCGTGCTGCTCACACCGGCGTCGAGCACGGTCGTTCCCATCAGGCGATGCCATAGCAGCGCACCCCAGTAGTTCGGTCGCGGGCGAAACGTCGCCTCGTCGAGCAGGCCGTAGTCGCTTGCGGCAAGCGTGTTGTGCATCACTACCTGCACGCCTGCCTTCGCGAGCCGTCCGAGCTGGTCGAGATAGCGGAACGTGTCGAGGAAGGTCGCGTCCCAGCGATTGCCGCCGCAGGCGGCATCGGCCGTCTCGGTCAACCAGATCGGTGTGCCAGGCTCGAATTCGTCGCGCAAGCCGCGGTAGACCGAAAGCGTGCGATCGGTGCGTGCGAGCCAATCCGCCGACAGCGCTCGCGCCGGATCGTTGCGGACGCCGCAGCGCGGCGAGAGCGTGTTGTAGTGATGATAAGAGAAGCGATCGAGGTCGTGGCCGGATGCGGCGAGCAGATCGCGGGTCCGGATGCCATCGGTTGATGGCGAAGATGAGTCGCCGACGGAGCCGGGGCCGACGATCAGCGTGTCAGGTGCATGCTGGCGCATCCACGCGCGGAAGATCGCGAAGTCGCGGCCATAGGCCTTTGCACCATAGCCCGGCGGCGCGCCGTTCGTTGCCGCGAGCGTCGGCTCGTTCATGAATTCGGCGGCTGCGACGTGGCTACCAAGTGACTGGGTGAAGGCGAGAAGCTGTTGCGCCTGGTCGGGCATCCAACGGCCGTCTGCACTGCGGCCGCCCGTACTGATGGCAAAGGACGTCATGATCTCCGCATCCACCGCGCGTGCAAAGTCGACGACACCGCGCCACTGCGCGCGGCTCAGCACGGAGTCGAAACCGGGAGGCGGTGCGGCCGGCGCGTTGTCAGTATCGGCAAAAAACGTCGCGTTCGCCCAGGTGCCGCTGACGCGCATGTAGGCCGGGCCAAGAGCGGCAGCGAGTTTGCGTAGCCGCGTGTTGGCGAGATCGATCGGCGGCCTGTAGCTGTAGCGGTCGCGCGCGATCTGCGCATTGGAGCGTCCGGCGTACGGCGTCCAGAAGCGGCCGCCCGTCACTTCGACCATCTCGACATTGTAGGATTGAAAGCGAGCGTCGATCGTGCCGATTGCCGTCATGCGCGCGGGCTCGAGCGAAGACTCGCTCGCACAAGGCGCGTGGCATGTCGTCGCGACGAGCAGCCCGACGCAAAACGCGCGCGTCGCGCAAGGCCGCATGCTCCGTTCAACCCGTCGCTTTGTATACACGCTCTGGCGCCTTCTTATGCGCGCTGCCAAATCCACATGCATCGGTGCAAACCATTAGTCCCGTTTATATCGCGAATTTTTACTTCCAATTTTACTTCGCGAAATCCGGTCAATAGCCTCACGCGCAACTGATCACATCCGCACCGATCACGGACGATCGGCGAGAGAGTTCATCGTAACCAACGAGGGTTGCCATGCCTGACAGGAATAAGGGGAATTTCGGCGCTGACCAGGCCGGAACGAAGGACAGGGAGTCGAAAAAGCTGAGCCGGCGCACGCTGTTGAAGGGTGCGGCGGTGGTTGCCGGCGCGGCCGCTGGCTCGGATGCGGTCAGCGGTTTCCCAACCATCTGGGCGCAGGAGATCAAGGACATAGAGCTCCGCCACGTCGGCGTCTCCTATTCGGTGGTGAAGGCGATCGGAGACCAGGCAGCCAAGGATCTCGGTTTCAAGGTGACGATGCAGAATCTCGACACCTCGGCCGCCATCAACCGCTTCATAAGCCAGCCTAATACGGTCGATATCGCCGACCTTGAGGGCTGGCAGGCCAAGCTCGCGGCCAAGCGCGGCGTCATCCAGGGCATCGAGGTCAAGAAGGTCAAGGAATTCGACAACATCCTGCCGATCTTCACCAAGGGCGAGATCGACGGCCACAAGATCCCGCGCCAGGGCATCTCGCCCTATGAAGCCATGTACATCGCCAAGCCCGACGCCACCGATCTGCACGACGGAGTCACCGAATGGGCGACGTTCCTGCCGCAGGTCTACAACGCCGACTCCATCGGCTACCGGCCCGACCTCGTCGGCCACGAGGTCACCGAGTGGAAGGATTTGATCGATCCGAAATTCAAGGGCAAGGCCGCGATCCTCGACGTGCCCGCGATCGGCATCATGGATGCGGCGCTCTGCTTCGAGAGCGCGGGCCTGATCAAGTACGGCAACAAGGGTAACATGACCAAGGAGGAGATCGACTTCACCTGCAACAAGCTGATCGAGTTGAAGAAGGACGGCCAGTTCCGCGCGACCTGGACCACCTTCGACCAGTCGGTGCAGCTCATGGCCGCAGGCGAGGTGATTATCCAGTCGATGTGGTCGCCGGCGGTCGCCGCGGTACGCGTGAAGGAGATCCCTTGCGTCTACGCGCCGGTCAACGTCAAGAACGGCAAGGAAGGCTATCGCGGCTGGTGCAACGGCATGGGGCTGATGAAGCACCTGTCCGGCAAGAAGCTCGACGCGGCCTACGAATATCTCAACTGGTATCTCTCGGGTTGGCAGGGCGGCTTCGTCGCGCGCTACGGCTATTACAGCCCGGTGCCGTCGACCGCGAAGAAGTTTTTGACGCCGGCCGAATGGGCGTTCTGGTACGAGGGCCAGCCCGCGCCCGAGGTGATCAACGATCCCTATGGTGTGCCGATGGAGAAGTCCGGCACCAAGCGCGACGGCGGCTCGTTCCTCGACCGCGTCAAGAACATCTCCTGCTGGAATACGCTGATGGATGAAGCCGCCTACATGAACAAGCGCTGGAACGACTTCAAGGTGGCCTAAATCCTGCTTTTCCCTGACGTAAGCGAGAGCCGGCGCGGCGACGCGCCGGCTGCAGAGACCGAAGGCGTTCGCCGAGATGCAGTCCAGTCAACCCCCATCACGCGCCAATCTCGCCGGCTGGCTTTACGTATCGCCGCTGGTTCTGGTGCTCGTGCCGTTCTTCGTCGCGCCGATCCTGGTCGTGCTGGCGGCGAGCTTCTTTGCCACCGACGGCTTTGGCGGGCTGACGCCCGGCTTCACGCTCTCGAACTATATCGAGGTGCTGCATTCGGCGCTGACGCTGAAGCTATATCTCGCGACCATCAAATTCACGGTGCTGACCTGGATCTTCACCCTGATCATCGGCTTCTTCGTCGCCTACTTCCTGGTGTTCCACGTCCGTAACCAGCTCCTCGCGATCGGCCTGTTCCTGCTCTGCACCGTACCGTTCTGGACCTCCAACATCATCCGGATGATTTCCTGGATTCCGCTGCTCGGCAAGGAAGGGCTGATCAACCAGGCGCTGCTCGCGACGGGCGCGATCCACCAGCCGCTCGAAGTGCTGCTGTTCTCCGACCTCGCTGTTGTCATCGCCTATGTCCACCAGCTCACGATCTTCATGATCGTGCCGATCTTCAACGCGATGGCGCGGATCGACAAGAAGTTGGTTGAGGCCGCGATCGATGCCGGCGCAAGCCGGTTCGACATCATGCGCCTGATCGTCGTGCCGATGTCCAAGAGCGGCATCGCGCTCGGCACCATCTTCGTGGTTTCGATCGTGATGGGCGACTTCTTCGTGGTCAAGGTGATGTCCGGCGGCGGCTCGGCCTCGGTGGTGAGCGCGTTCTACGAGGACGTCGGCGTGCTGCAATATCCGACCGCGGCGGCGAGCGCCGTGCTGCTGACGCTTGTGCTGGTCGCGATCGTGTCGCTGATCCTGCGCACCGTCGATATCCGCCAGGAGATCACGCGATGAGCGCGGTGCTCGCCGACATGCAAGGTGTGGTCGCTCCCGCGACGACCAAGGCGATTGCGCCGAGCCGGGGCGAGCGTCCCTGGACCTTCTACGTGCTAGCGGGCTTGTTTGCGCTTTACGTGCTCGCGCTCTACGGCCCGATGATCTGCATCTACATCCTGTCGTTCCAGGACATCCGCGGCGGGCTGGTGTTCCCGATGAAGGGCCACTCGATGCACTGGTTCGTCGATCTCTTCACGCAGGTGCGGACCGGCGACGTCAAGGGCTCGTTCGACCGCTCGATCAAGCTCGCCGTCATCGTCACCATCATCACGGTGGTGATCTCGTTCCTCGCGGGGCTCGGCTTCCGCCGGCGCTTTGCGGGCGATGCCGTCGTCTTCTACATGATGATCGGCAGCCTGGTCGCGCCAGGCCTCGTGCTCGGGCTCGGCACAGGGCTCCTGTTCCAGGCGCTCGGCCTCAATGCGAGCTGGTACACTTCCGCGCTCGGCGCGCAGCTCTCGTGGACGTTGCCCTTCGGCGTGCTGGTGATGTTCGCGGTGATGTCGCGCTACAACCGTGCATGGGATGAGGCGGCCTACGATCTAGGCGCAAGCCGCTGGCAGACCATCTGGCTGGTGATCGTTCCTGTCCTGGCGCCGGGCATCGTCGCGGTCGCGCTGTTCGGCTTCACGCTGTCCTACGATGAATTCGCCCGCAGCCTGCAGACCGCCGGCTCGCTCAATACGCTGCCGCTCGAGATCTGGAGCATGACGCTGAACGTCACCTCGCCCTCGCTCTATGCGCTCGGCACGGTGACAACCATCATCTCCTTCATCGTCATCGGTGCGAGCCTCGGCACTATCGTGCTGATTCAGAAGAAGCGCGGCCGAGGGGCGAAAGGCTAGAGGTTTTTTGGAATGGCGATCGAACGCGGCGATATCGAACTGGCGGGCGTCTGCAAGAGTTTTGACGGCGTGACCAATGTGGTCGACGGAGTCAATCTGAAGATTGCCGACGGTGCCTATTGTTGCTTCATTGGCCCCTCCGGCTGCGGCAAGACTACGATTTTGCGCATGATCGCGGGCCATGAGGATCCGACAGCAGGCGAAATCGTGATCGGTGGCCAGAACGTCGTTGGCCTCGCGCCGGTGCAGCGGCGCACCGCGATGATGTTCCAGTCCTACGCGCTGTTTCCGCACCTGACCGTGCGCGAGAATATCGCGTTCGCGCTGCGCGTCCGCGGTATGTCCAAGGCTGACCGCTTGCGTGCAGCGGACGCCATGATCGAGAAGGTGCGGCTGACGAGCTTTGCCGATCGCCTGCCGGCCCAGCTCTCCGGCGGCCAGCAGCAGCGCGTCGCGCTGGCGCGCGCCGCGATTACAGAGCCGCGGGTCTTGCTGCTGGACGAGCCGCTGTCCGCGCTCGACGAGCAGCTCCGCGTGCAGATGCGCCAGGAGCTGCGGCGGATGCAGCAGGAGCTCGGCATCACCTTCATCCACGTCACCCACACCCAGCTCGAGGCGATCGCGCTCGCCGATCTCGTGGTGGTGATGGAGCAGGGCAGGATCAAGCAGGCGGGACCGGCGCGGGATGTCTATGCCCATCCGCATGACCGCTACGTCGCGGAGTTCATGGGCGGCCAGAACGTGCTGTCGGGTCGCGTCGAGAAGGTGAACGGTACGAGCTTTGTGCTGGCGCGGGCCGCGCCTGATGGCATCGAGGTGCCGCTCCAGGCGCGGGCGAAGATCAGTGTCGGCGACACGGTCGATATCGCGGTGCGCCGCGACGACGTCACGCTGCTCCGGCCTGGTCAGACGCTGCCCGCGGGCTGCGCGACCTCGCTGCCGAGCCGCGTGCTCGCGATCGAATATCAGGGCTACTTCGTCAAGGTCATGCTCGACACGGTGCCCGACGAGTTCGTCGCGTACGTGCCGGAAAAGACCTTCTTCGCAGATCCGCTCAATGTCGGTGATGTCGTGCTGGCCACCTGGGCCACCGACCGCGCCCGCCCGCTTGCCTAAAACCCGTCGCGCACAGGGAGTTTTGATCGTGCAGATATCCTTCACACTCAACGGCCGGCCGACCACGGTCGATGTCGCGCCGGCAACGCTCGTCGCTGAGCTTCTGCGCGAGCAGCTCAACCTGACCGGCACCCATATCGGCTGCGACACCAGCCAGTGCGGCGCCTGCGTCGTGCATCTCAACGGCCTGCCGGTGAAGAGCTGCACGCTGCTGGCGCCCGCGCTCGACGGCGCGACGCTCCTCACCATCGAAGGCTTGCAGGGCGCGCCCGGCTCGAACCGGCTGCATCCGATGCAGGAGGCTTTTCGTGAGAATCACGGCCTGCAATGCGGCTTCTGCACACCCGGCATGGTGATGACCGCCGTTGCGCTCGCCAAGGACAAGCCGTCGTTGACCGAGGCGGAGGTCCGACATGGTCTCGAGGGCAATATCTGCCGCTGCACCGGTTACCAGAACATCGTCCTGTCCGTGATGGCCGGTGCAGCCGCGATGAACGCTGCGGCCAAGGGAGAGTGACCATGGGCAATGTGATCGGGATCGGCGCGGCTCCGAAGCGGAAGGAGGACCAGCGCTTCCTCACCGGACGCGGTAATTACGTCTCCGACATCAAGCGTCCCGGCATGGCGGCCGGCGTGTTCGTCCGCTCGCCGCATGGACATGCGATCCTGCGTGGCATCGACAAGAGCGCCACGCTGGCCGCGCCCGGTGTCGTCGCGGTCTTGACCGGTGACGATGTCGCGGCCGACGGTTTGGGCTCGCTGCCCTGCGGCTGGGGCATCACGGATGCCAAGGGCGTGCCGATGAAGGAGCCGCCGTTTCCGATGCTGGCGCAAGGCAAGGTACGCTTCGTCGGCGACATGGCGGCGTTCGTCGTCGCGGAAACGGTGGAGCAGGCCAATTCGGCGGCGGAGCTGCTAGCGATCGACTACGAGGTGCTGCCCTCGGTCGTGGGCGTGCTCGATGCGGTCCATCCAGGCGCGCCGCAATTGTTCGACGACGTGCCGAACAATATCTGCTGCGATTGGGAGCTCGGTGACAAGGGTGCGGTCGAGACCGCCTTCCGCAAAGCTGCGCATGTCGCAAAGCTCAGTCTGGTCAACAATCGCCTGATCGGCAATCCGATGGAGCCGCGCGCGGCGATCGCCGAATACGAGCCCGGCACCGATCGTTACACGCTGTGGAGCACCAGCCAGTTTCCGCACGTCGTGCGCTTCCTGATGGGGGCGTTGGTGCTGAACATCCCGCAGCACAAGCTGCGCGTGGTGGCTCCCGACGTCGGCGGCGGCTTTGGCGTCAAGCAGTTCCACTATGGCGAGGAGGCCGTGATCACCTGGGCCGCCCGGCGCGTGATGCGGCCGATCAAATGGGTGGCGAGCCGCTCGGAAGGCTACGTGTCGGACCGCCACGGCCGCGACCATGTCACCGAGGCCGAGCTGGCGCTGGACGAGACCGGGAAGTTCCTGGCCTTCCGGGTGAAGACGCTTGCCAATATGGGCGGCTATCTCTCGACCTTCGGGCCGAACATCCCGACCAATCTCTATGGTCCCCTGCTCAGCGGCGTCTACACCATGCCCGCGATCTACTGCAACGTGAAGGTGGTGTTCACCAACACCGTGCCGGTCGATGCCTATCGCGGCGCCGGCCGCCCCGAGGCGACCTTCGTGCTGGAGCGCATCGTCGACGTTGCAGCGAGTGAGATGGGCATCGACCGCGTCGAGATCCGCCGCCGCAACATGATCCCGAAGGAAGCTTATCCCTATCAGACGCCCGTGCTGGTGCAGTACGATTCCGGCGATCCGATGGGATGTCTCGACGGCGCGCTGGTCGCGGCCGACGTCAAGAATTTTGGCGCGCGCAAGGCGGCCTCGCAGCGCAAGGGAAAATTCCGCGGGCTCGGCTACTCGACCTATGTCGAGGCCTGCGGCCTCGCGCCGTCGCGCTTCGCCGGCCGGCTTGGCGCACGCGGCGGCCTCTACGAGAGCGCCACGGTGCGCGTGCATCCGACCGGCCAGGTGACGGTCATGATCGGCACGCACAATCACGGCCAGGGTCACGAGACGACGTTCGCGCAGATCGTCTCGGACAAACTCGGCGTGTCCTTCGAGAATGTCGACATCGTGTTCGGCGATACCGATCGCGTGCAGTTCGGCATGGGCACTTATGGCTCGCGCTCCCTCGTCGTCGGCGGCGCCGCGCTGTCGAAGGCCGCGGACAAGGTGATCGTGAAGGGCAAGAAGATCGCGGCGCATCTGCTCGAAGCTGCCGAAGTGGATATCCAGTTCGAGGCCGGCAAGTTCTCGGTGGCCGGCACGGACCGCACCAAGACGTTCGAGGAGATCGCGGGCGCCGCTTACGTGCCGCACGACTATCCACTCGAGGTGCTGGAGCCGGGACTGGAGGAGCAGGCCTATTACGATCCCGTGAACTTCACCTATCCCGGCGGCTGTCACATCGCGGAAGTCGAGGTCGATCCGGAGACGGGGACCGTGACGCTCGTCAACTACACCGCGGTCGACGACGTCGGCACGGTCATCAATCCGATGATCGTCGAGGGGCAGTTGCACGGCGGCATCGTGCAGGGCGTGGGGCAGGCGCTCTACGAGAACGCCGTCTACGACGACGGCTCCGGCCAGCTCCTGTCGGGCTCGTTGATGGATTACTGCATGCCGCGTGCGGATCATCTGCCGATGATGAAGGTCGCGACCCATTCGACGCTGTGCACGCACACGCCGATGGGCGTGAAGGGCTGCGGCGAGGTCGGCACCATCGGCTCGCCGGCCGCCGTCATCAATGCCGTGGTCGATGCGCTGTCCCATCTCGGCGTCACCCATGTCGACATGCCGGCGACGCCGAACCGGATCTGGCGCCTGCTGCAAAACGCGTCGCTGCCGGTCGCTGCGGAATAGGGAGGACAAACAATGAAATCGTTTGCATATCACCAGCCGGACGAGATTCCCGACGCCGCGAAGCTTTTGACCTCGATCGAGGACAGCAAGCTCGTCGCCGGCGGCATGACGCTGATCCCGACGCTGAAGCAGCGGCTGGCAAGCCCAGCGGCGCTGATCGATCTTTCGAGGCTGCCGGGCCTCAAGGGCATCAGCGACGGTGGCGCCACGATCACGATCGGCGCGATGACGCCGCATGCGGAGGTCGCGGCATCGAAGCTGGTGCAAGCCAGGATCCCTGCGCTTGCGGCGCTGGCCTCCATGATCGGTGATCCCGCGGTGCGCAGCCGCGGCACCATCGGCGGCTCGGTCGCGAACAACGACCCGGCGGCGGACTATCCGGCCGGCGTGCTCGGGCTCGGCGCGACCATCGTCACCAGCACGCGCGAGATTTTGGCCGACGAGTTCTTCCTCGGCCTGTTCGAGACCGCGCTTCAGGCGAGCGAGATCATCACGGCGATCCGCTTTCCCCTGCCGCTCAAGGCCGGCTACGCAAAATTCAAGGCGCCGGCCTCGCGCTATGCGCTGGTTGGCGTGTTCGTCGCAAAAATCGCCGACGGCGTGCGCGTCGCCGTGACCGGCGCCGGACCCGGCGTGTTCCGCGTTCCACCGATGGAGCAAGCGCTGTCGCAGAATTTCGATCCATCGGCGATCGCGGCGATCAGGATCGATACCGACGGGCTCACCTCCGACATTCACGCCGAGGCCGACTACCGTGCGCATCTCGTCACGGTAATGGCCAAGCGCGCCGTCGACGCGGCGCTCGGATAGACTTCTGGGATTGATGATGACTGATGGTTCCGGCCGAACGGCCTCCTTGCCGGTGCCGACTGGCCTCGGCGCGCTCTCTGCAACCGAGATCCTCGCCGGCTACAAGCGCAAGGCATTCACCCCGCGCGACGTCGTCGACGAGACCATTGCGGCGCTGGAGGCGACGGACGCGGCCTGCAACGCGGTGGTGACGCCGATGTACGAGCAGGCGAGGGCGGACGCCGATCGCCTCACGAAAGAGATGCGCAACGGCGGAGCCAAGGGGCCGTTTGCCGGCATTCCCGTGACCATCAAGGACCTTGTGTTCGTCGCCGGTGTGCCCGCCTATGGCGGCTCGCCGCTGAACAAGGCGTTCGTGCCCGACGTCGATGCCGCCGTGGTGTCGGCACTGAAGGCATCAGGCGCGATCATCACCTGCAAGACGACGACGTGCGAGTCCGGCTACAAGCTGACCGCCGATAGTCCCGTCACCGGCACCACGCGAAATCCCTGGAATCTCGATCGTACCAGCGGCGGATCGAGCGGCGGCGCGGCGGCAGCGATTGCCGCCGGCTGCGGCCCCATCGCGATCGGCACCGACGGCGTCGGCTCGATCCGCGTGCCCTCGTCGTTCTGTGGCGTGTTCGGGCTGAAGCCGACCTTTGGCCTGGTGCCGCGCTCGCCCGGATTCTCGCCGCCGTCCTGGGCTTCGCTCGCGCATACCGGGCCGATCACGCGCACGGTCGCGGATGCCGCGCTCGCGCTGGAGATCATCGCGGGCTACGATTTGCGCGATCCGGCGAGCCTTCCGGTGTCGCCGCGCCGCTTCGATACCAAAGCCGTTCCCTTGAACGGCGTGCGCATCGGCGCCAGCGTCGATCTCGGCTATGCCGCGGTCAGCCCGGACGTGCGCGCCGCCTTCAACACGGCGCTCGCCATCCTGGAATCCTGCGGCGCGAAGGTGAGCATGGACGGTCCGGGCCTGGACCCCGGAATCCTCGAGCACACGCTGAAGCCGATCGCCTTCACGGAGCAGGCGGCGGCGGTCGCGAGCAGAACGACGGCCGATCTCGCCGGCTCCGAAACCGACTACCGCGACCTCGTCAGCGCCGGCCGTCACTATAGCGGCACCGACTACATCGAGGCCGGCTATCGTCGCGGCCAGGCACGCAGCGCCTTCCTGAAACTGTTCGAGCGGGTCGACGTGCTGGTAACGCCGACGGTTGCCGTGACGGCATTCGAGGCCGGCCAGCTCGGCGTCGATCGCATCGACGGCGTTGCGGTGGATCCGCATCTCGGCTGGTCGCCGTTCACCTGGCCGATCAATCTCGCAGGACTTCCGGCGGCGACGCTGCCCTGTGGCTTCGATCGCGACGGCATGCCGATCGGTTTGCAGATCGTGGCGCACTGGCTCGACGAGCCGACCATCTTCCGCATCGCCGCCGCGTTCGAAGAGGCGCAGCCATGGTCAAGTTTCTGGCCGCCGCTGGCGCTGCGGAAGGAGGGGCGGGCGCGCGCCAAAGCGTAGCAGCGCTATGACAGCTCGATCGGAACGCCGTGGCCGCTGAGCTCTTCGTCGAGGCGCAGGTAGTGCGCGAGATAGTCGTGCAGCGCGGTGGCCGCCTTCGAGGTGGCGCCGCTCGACTTGTAGAGCAGAAGTTCGACCTTCGGCAGCGGCGGCAGGCCCTCGTTCGGACCGATCTCGCGCATCGCCGGCACCAGCGCGCTGCGGCCGAGCACGGTCACGGCCATGCCGGCGAAGGCTGCCGCCTGCAGGCCGCCGACGCTTTCGCTGACGCAGGCGATGCGCCAGCGCAGGTTCGCGCGCTCGAGCGTGTCGATCGCGTAGTCGCGATAGATGTTGCCCTGCGGCAGCAGCGCCAGCGGGATGGGCCGCTCCTGATGCGCGGCCGATTGCTCGCCGGTCATCCAGACGAGCTGCTCGCGGCGCACCACCTGGCCGCCGGTGAAATCGTTCATGCGGGTGACAAGCGCGATGTCGACGTCGCCGCGCTTGACGAGGCCCACGAGCGGCGTCGATAGCGCGCAATTGAGCTCGACCTGGATGCGCGGAAACGACTTTCGGAACACGCTGAGGATCGAGGGCAGCATGAAGGCGGCGTAGAGATCCGGCGTGCCGAGCACGACCTGGCCCTCGATCTCCTGCGAAGCGAGCTGCGAGATCAGCTCGTCATGCAACCGCAGGATGGATTTGGCGTAGGTCAGAACCGTGGTGCCGTCCTCGGTCAGCGTCAGCCGGCGGCCGCCGTGCAGGAAGAGCTGCTTGCCGGTCAGTTCCTCCAGCCGCTGCAATTGCAGCGTGATCGCCGGCTGGGTGCGGCCGAGCCGGCGCGCGGTCTCGGTGATGCTACCGGTCTCGACGACCGAGATCAGCGACCTGAGCATGCGGATATCGAGACTGATGAGGTTCATGCGGCGTCCCTATCGCCCAGAATTTATGCAAGTTCCATGCTAGAGGGAAAGGCAAATCGGCTCGGGCGATGCGCCGCAGCACGCCGTCGCCTCGGCAAATAGGACGATACCGACGACGTTGCCGCGACTGGCCACATCCATTATCAGCCGGATCGGCAGCAGAGCTGCCTCACGGGAGCATAAAACATGAAAAAGACCTCCTCACCCTCGCGACGCGACCTGCTTGCGACCGCTGCCGCGGCAACGGCGGCCACCATTGCCGAGGCGGCGCCGGTTGCCGCGCAGGCGGGACCGAAGCCGATCTTCCCGGTGCCAATGACCGCCATTCCGATCGTCGGCGAGACGGACGTGTTCCAGGTCCGCCGCATCTACTGCATCGGCCGCAACTATGCCGCGCATGCGATCGAGCGCGGTTCGGACCCGAACCGCGAGCCGCCGTTCTTCTTCCAGAAGCCGACCGATGCTATCCAGAACGTCGCGGTCGGCGAGGTCGCCGAGCATCCCTATCCGTCGCTGACCAAGAACTACCATCACGAGGTCGAGCTCGTCGCCGCGCTGAAATCCGGCGGCAGCAACATCCCGCCGGAGAAGGCGCTCGATCACGTCTATGGCTACGCGCTGGGCCTCGACATGACCCGGCGCGATCTTCAGAACGGCATGGCTGCAGAGAAGAAGCCGTGGGAGATCGGCAAGAGCTTTGACCATGCCGCGGTGATCGGCCCGATCCATCCCGCTTCGAAGGTCGGGCATCTCAGCAAGGGTGCGATCTCGCTCGCGGTGAACGGTGTGATGCGGCAAAACTCCGATCTCGAGAAGATGATCTGGAGCGTCGCCGAGCAGATATCAAAACTGTCGGAAGCCTTCGAGCTGAAGGCGGGCGACATCATCTATTCCGGCACGCCGGAGAATGTCGGCCCGGTGGTGAAGGGTGACGTGCTCCTGTGCAAGCTGGAAGGCTTGCCGGACATGTCGATCAAGATCGCCTAAGTTGAGCCGCTTCCGCCGGGACAACCATCCCGGCGGAAGTTTCCCGATTGCCGGAGTTCCATCGGCCGATTGCCCTTTGTTGGGCGATAAACAAACGTCCTGCTGCCATATTTTCGTAAGAGTGAATTTCCCGTGAGGGAGGCGCTCCGATGAACAAATCTTTGATGGCCGCAGTCGTGATGCTGGTATTGGTTCCGGCAGGTGCCGTTGCGCAGGAACGCGCCGGCGATGCTGCTCTTGGAGCCGTCTCCGGCGCTGTCGTGCTGGGGCCGGTCGGTGCCGTAGCCGGCGCCTTTGTTGGCTACGCCGCGGGCCCTTCCATCGCGCGCTCGTGGGGCTTGCGCGGTTCTCGGTCGGCGACGAGCCGGCAGCGGCCACGCAGAGAAGCGAATCGCGTCCCGAGTTCGGCGCCTCCAGCGTCCGCCCCAGTCGCGCCGACGCCCGCCTCCGCGGCCCCGGGTCCCACCAGCAGTAGGGCGATGGAAGCCGATGGCCGTGTCGCCCAAATGGGCCCGGCCAACAACCCGCCGGCTCAGGCAGCTCCGGCTGCGCCGGCGCCGACCTCGGCGCCGCCCGTTCAAGCATTCGAGTAAAGTTCAGGCCGCCGTCTTTGGCCGGAGTCGAACGCGCGCGCCGCCTGATCGCGATCGCGGCGCCTGAGCATCGCGACGCCTTGTCCGGGGAGCTGAAGAAGAAAGGCCGTTAGCCTCAGTTCATCTGCGCAAAGCTCGGCTTGCTCTCGGTGTTGTCGATGATCCCCGGCAGCTCGGTCGCTTCATTCGCGATCATGCCGGACATCCGCCAGAACAGGTGCGCGAGGCGCGTGAATGTCTGCCGCTCGCGTTCGGTGGGCGATGCGCTTTCCGGAACGGTCAGGGTCTCGAGCCCGACCACGCGCCGAGTGTCCGGCCAGATCGTCATCGATTGCGCGATCGCCGAGAAGCAGCGCGGATCGTCGCTGTCGTCGGGCGCGGTCGGCAGACCTGGATACTGAACGGGCGCGACATAGAATTTGTAGGCGCCGCAGCCGAGCTGGAGCAGGAATTTCTCGGGGATCGCGATGTCGTTGGCAAAGGACACCAGCCGCGCATCGCGTAAGGTTTCGGGTGCGATGGCGAGCAGATCGCGCGCCGACAGCGCCGAGCAGAAGGAGAGGCTTGGGTTGTGCTCGCGGAGCAGCGCGGCAAGCGGTAGCTGCTGTTGGCCGGTTTGTGTAAGCAGGATGATGGTCTTCAGCATCGGATTCGCTCTCGTCAGGGAATGAGGTGGCAGCGCGTGGCTTCGGCCGCGGCGCTGGCGAAGAAGTCGCCGGCAATCTTCTGGCCCGGCGCGATCTCGACGACGCGATAGCGCGCAAGGCGCGCCGCTTCCCGTGCCGTGTTGACATCGTCCTGCCAGCCGCAGAGTGACAGCTCGAACCGTCCATAGCCGCCGCAGTCGCGGGCGAAGGCGCCGGTCACCGCCTCGACGGTGGCGGCGACCGCGCGCGCTTCATTGGCCTCGATGTCGCGCAGGATCACGGCGACGCCGTTGTCGGCGGCGGCCCGAGAGGTCATGACCATGAAGGCGTCTCGCGCGCCGGTCCGGCCGGCGCGGCGGGCCGCGCGCACGAGGGATGCGAAGCTGGGATCAGGCCCGAGCTCGGTCGTGGTCGTTGGCTGCGCATGGATAATGGTGGCGCGGCTCGAGGCGAGGTCACCCGTCAGCGTATGGTAGGAGCGGGGGAGCCAGACCGTGTCGAGCGGACCATGCGAGGAGGCGTGGCTCCAGGCCTGGTCGAGCAGGTAGCCTTCCCAGATCGTGGGATGGGAGGCGGCGAGGTGGTGCCAGGCCTGCAGCAATTGCTCGGCGCCGGTCGTGCGACCGAGATAGAGAGTTTGAGCCGACATCTCCCAGCGGTTCCACTTGTGGAGGGCGATGTCGCAGCCGAGCGAGGTCGGCAGCAGGGGCGCCTCGCGCAGTACTGCGCCCGCTTCGACGAACAGCAGCGGTTCGCGGTAGCGGCTCCACATCCGCGCGATGAACTCGGCCTTCTCGAAGCAAAGCACCTCTTCGCCGAGCTCGGCCGCGATCGGCTCGATATGGCCGTCGAGCTCAAAGGCCTCGAGCGAGCGCTGCAAGGCACGGATCGCGTCGGGGTCGGTGCCGTAAGGGTGATAGGAGATGACGCGCGGGCGAACCGTGCATTGATCGGCGGCCGCGAGAAACTTCGACCAGCCGATGCCGCCCCACCACATTTCATGCGGACCCTCGGCGCTCGGGCCGACGGTGCCGAACTCGGTCAGCTTGGACTTGAGGAAGTCGAAGCCCGGGTTTTCGCTGAGCGGGATGACGACGGCGCAGCCCGGCGTCAGGGTGCGGTAGAACAGCTCGGCCGCGGCGCCGCTCGGCGGCTCGGTCACGACGATCACGCCGCTGCCCCGGCGGCCTTCATGCGCGATCTGCGTCGTCGGGGCACCGTAGCTGCCGACCAGCCAGCCAAGGCGATGGCGCTGCGCTTCGCCGAGCCGGATGCCGGCCGTGCGCAGAAGGCCGTCAAGATCTGTGTGCGTTCCGTCCGTCAACTCAGTGCCCCCTCATTTCGTATCGGCCCTTGGGCTTCAACGGGCGAGGGGACGCGATCAGGCGCATTATTCGAGCGCGGGGGCGAGGATGCGGGCGTGACTGAGCGAGGTGAGCGCGATCGAATAGACCGCGACGTCGCGTGCCATCGGCCCGACCGGGATCAAGAGGCAGCCATCGTCGTTCTCGGTGCGGTAATAGAGGCCGTTTCGCTGGAGCCCGGCATGGATCAGGCTGTCGGCGGCGATCCCCGTCACCTCCTGGCTGTCGGCTGCGTCGCGAACGCTGTCGCCGCTCTGGATGGTCACGCCGTGAAGGAGCCCCTCGCGGGCCAGTTTTGCCAGCGGCACGGCAATCGTTGCGACCGCCGTCGCACGCGATAGCGGGATGCGCAGCCGCAACTCACCAAGTCCGGTGCGATAGACGGTCACGGTTTCCATCGAGGCGCCGCCGTCGGTTCGGAACAGGCCGATCTGCAAGGCGCCGCAGGGGGCCTCCTCGAACACGTCGGCGGGCAGGCGGTTCGCGCCGAACAGCGTGTAGAGATAGGAATAGGACGGCGACAGGCCGGCGAAGCTGCCGGCAAGCCACATCGGCGGCGCTGCCGAGGTGCAGGCGGCGGACAGGCCGCGGGCGGTGAGCTGGTTGCGGACGAACGCGCCATCGATCAGCGGCGCCAGCGCATGGGTGCCGAGATTGACGTCGTGCTTCAATCCGCCGAGCAGTGCGATCTCGTCGTCGTCCGGCAGCAGCAACAGGCGCGCCAGTGTCGCCGCACTCCAGCTCGCGGCGACATCGAGCGCAGCATAAGGCAGCAGGTCGTATTCGGAGGCGATCTTGTCCGCGCTCGCCGCGAAGGTCAGTGCGCCCGACTGGATCTCCGCGGCCAGCGCGATCTGCTCGGTGGGGCGCGGATTGATCTCGCGCAGAACCGTCTCGTCCCGATAGTCGCGCACCGAGCCCTCAGCCGAGCAGCAGACCTGCTCGAGCAGCGCGACGTTGCGGATCAACATGCGCTTGACATGGGGCGTCACCACGAGATCGGAGACGAAGCCTTCAGCGGTATCGTCCTCGGCGATGTCGTCGAAGGCGTCATCGAGCGAGATCAGATAGGCGCCGTGCAGGCGGATCTTGATGCCTTCCTGGTCGAAGATGCGGCGCAGCGCCTTCTGCACGCTACCGGAATAACCGAGATCGGCGAGCACGAGGTCGGTGCAATCGTCGAATCCGGGGATGGTGTGGCGGAGATAGGCAAGCAGGCGGGCGCGCAAGCCGGCGGCAAGCTCGGCGATCTCGCCGGCGTCCATCAGGTCCGGCAGCGCTTCGGCAAGCTCGTCGCCGGGCGCGATCCCGTCCGGATAGCTCGCAAAGAAGGCGGCGACCTTCGGCGGCAGGATCTTGATCATGTCGCGCAGCGTCGGCGCGTCGATTCTGAGCACCTTGCCGAGGAGATCGCAGAGCGGCTCCATCGAATCGGCGGAGCCGATCAGGCTGACGCGGCGATTGATCTCGACATAGGCCGAAGTTGCGCCGTGGCGCTCCTGCCAGATCCGGTGCGACAGAAAACCGTCGCGGCCGAGGAAGCCGAGCGCCACGCGGCGGCCGGGCTGCGTCAGCGCCTTGCAGCGCGCCACGACGAAAGCGTCGAACGCGGTCATCACCGGACCGAGCACGGTCACGCCCAACTGGAATGCCGGTGATTTCTCTGCGCTGCGCGCCGCAACCATCCGTCGCAGCGTGCGTGCGCCGTGGTCGAGCCGCGATGGCTTGCCCTGGCACAACAGCTCGAACATCGTGGTCTCGCGCTGGAGCTTCGAGGCCAATTGCGCCGAGGCTTGCGGATAGTAGCGGGGGCGGATGCCGTGGCGCCGCGCGCCCTTTATGTCTGCGTTCTCGTTGTCGCCGACGTGAAAGGAGGCCGCCGGATCGACCCCCTGATCAGTGATGTATCTGGCGAACAAGGACTCGCTCTTGCTGCTGCCGTGATCGCAGGATGCGTAGAGGAAGTCCCAGGCGAGGCCCGGGTGGCAGGCGCGCAGCAGGCGGGCGAGCTGGGCGGAATCCCAGTAGGTGTCCGAGATGAATCCGGTGCGATGACCGGCGCGTTTCATGTCCGCATATTGCTGAAGCATTTCCGGGTTGATGCGGCAAAGCTCGAGCTCGGCGGCGAACTCGGCCTCGACGAGATCGTCGAGATTGCGGCGATCAAGTCCGAACAGCTTGAACGGAAAATAGGAATAGATCTCGGCGATGTGGACTTCACTCGCGCCGCGTTTGTCCTTTGCGGTCCTGCGTGCGCGCGATTCGGCCTGGATGCGATGCTGAACGAAACTGGCGGAAACGTTCGGACATATTCTTGAAATGCCGGAGAGCTCGTAAGTCCTTTCAAACACGCCATCTGGCGTCGTGCAGGCGCGTACCAGAAACGTATCGAAAACATCGAATGACCAAGCAGAAACAATTCTCGTCCGACGTTTCGTGCCGGCCGTCGCGATTTTCATGCTGCAATTCCCCGCCCATCGAACCGATTAACGGAGCTGTGTTGCAAGTCAGGCGCGCTCGTGACGAAAAAAGTTCGCGCGCGATTCAAAACCGCGCAGGTCGCGACTGACAGATTCAAAAAATCCGCTAGGTTCGAAAAAGGTGATTCGGCAAAAATTGCCGAGTGAGAAAATCGTCTCGCGTTCATTCACACTTGGACACAATCGATCGCCGCGTGCCTCGCGCGCAGAGCGCGTGTTCGTTTTAGTGCCGTGTATCTCCTCGAGTTTTTGAAGCTGCATCTGTTCGGGATGAATGATCCGCAAATGACGCGAGACGATGTCGATGATTGCAGGACAGAAGCGCGCGCTTCGCGCGACGTCGGCAATTGTTGCCGGTCACTCGGCAAAAGATTCCGGATAACATCTTGAAAAATAACAAAAATTCTCCGCCTGGATTGGTTCGGCGCAGCGTTCAACGCCTGGAAGCCGTGTGGAATATGCGCCGCCGGCATTGCGGGTTGGAGATTGCGGGATGAGTTACGCGCTTGATGTCTGGGCGCCCGCCGAGGCCGAAGTCACGACGACGGTGCCGGTCGACGAGACCTTGCCGATAATGCCGTCGGCGCCGCTCGCGCCGGACACGTTACCGGCCGCCGAGATCGTCCTCGATGAAGACAGCGAGCTGCTCGATCGTCTTGCGACCGGCGACGAAGCGGCGTTCCGCATGCTGGTCGAACGTCACATCGATCGCGCCTACGCGATCGCCTTGCGCATCGTCGGCAACGCCGCGGATGCCGAGGACGTGGTGCAGGACACCATGCTCAAGATCTGGAGCCATCGCGGACGCTGGCAGCATGGCCGCGCGAAATTCTCGACCTGGCTCTACCGCGTCATCTCCAATCGCTGCATCGACCTACGCCGCAAGCCGCGCACCGAGAACGTCGACACGGTGCCGGAAGTCGCCGATGGCCAGCCAGATGCGGCCGACATCATCGAGCGCAACGAGGTGAACGACATGCTGGAGGTCGCGATGCAGCGGCTGCCCGAGCAGCAGCGCATCGCGGTGATCCTGTCGTATCATGAGAACATGAGCAACGGCGAGATCGCCCAGGTGATGGACACCACGGTCGCTGCGGTGGAGTCGCTTCTCAAGCGCGGCCGCCAGCAGCTCCGCCAGTTGCTGCGGCGGCACGAACGCGACATCCGCACCGCGTTTACCGATTGCTAACCATAAAATCCCGCGTTCGAAATTTTTTTCGCCTGATCTCGTTGCGCTCCGCCGTTTGAGCGAACGGACGGGGCTGCGCCCGCGTCGTCGTCAGTCGCTTAATCACGATGCGGCACGTCATGCCCATCAGCACAGGAGCCTGCAATGCCCGCGATTTCCACCAACACCGCTGCGAACGCCGCAGTCCGCTACCTCAACATCAACTCCGCGCAAGAGACCAGCGCGCTCTCGAAATTGTCGAGCGGCTCGCGCATCACCTCGGCATCCGACGACGCTGCCGGCCTCGCGATCTCTACCCGCATCTCCTCGGACGTGACCACGCTGCAGCAGGCCGCGACCAACGCCTCGCAGGCGACCGCGGTCCTCCAGACCGCCGACGGCGGCGCCTCGAACATCTCCGACATTCTCGCCCGCATGAAGTCGTTGGCTTCCGAGTCGTCCTCGGGCACCACGACCAGCTCCAGCCGCGCCTACATCCAATCGGAATTCTCGCAGCTCACGAGCGAAATCGATTCGATCGCGAGCGGCACGCGCTACTCCAGCCAGAGCCTGCTCGACGGCACCAGCGTGTTTTCGTCGGGCGTCTCGGTTCTGGTCGGCTCGTCCGGTTCTGATACGATCACCATCACGCTGTCGAGCCTGACGGCGTCCTCGCTCGCCGTCACTTCGCTCGACGTCAGCACCCAGGCGGGCGCGACCTCGGCGCTGACGGCGCTGGACACCGCGATCGACACGGTCTCGGCCGCCCGCGCCTCGATCGGTGCGCAGGAATCGCGGTTCAACTTCTCTTCGGACTCGATCTCGACCCAAACCCAGAACCTCGAATCCGCCAACTCGGCGATCAAGGACGTCGATATCGCGGCCGAACAGGCCACGCTGTCCTCAGCCGAGGTGAAGACCCAGGCCGCGGTCTCGGCCGAATCCGCGGCGAACCAGATGCCGCAGTACCTGCTCAAGCTGCTCGGCTAAGGATCGTCTCTCCGGGCCGGCATGAGGCCGGCCCGGCTCTTCCTGCGATAGGTCGGGCACATCAGTGACCAGTGTCAGTTCAAGCACCAGCAGCACGTCGACCAGTTCGACGACATCGAGCGCTTCCTCGGTGACAACGACGGGCACGACGACCTCGACCAGCCTCGACTGGAGCGCGCTGATCACATCGGCGGTGAATGCCAAGCTCACTGCCGCGACGACGATATCGACCACGATCACCAACAACGAGGCCAAGGTCTCCGCCTACCAGACGCTTCAGACCGACCTGAAGACGCTCTATTCCGGATTGGCCTCGCTCGCCACGTCCGTCGTCAACTCGCTGGCGACCAACGTATTCGCAACACGCTCCGCGACCCTCAGCTCGACCGGCGACGTCAGCGCATCATCTGCGTTGTCCATGAGCGTCAGCAATGGCGCCGCGACCGGTGACCACACGCTGACGATCAGCCAGATCGCGACCGCGCAGAAGGTGGTCGGCACCTCGCAGTCGAGCCAGACGGACGAGCTCGGCTATTCCGGGACGTTTTCGCTCGGGCTCGGCAGCGGCAGCACCGCCGACATCACCGTCACCAGCACGATGTCACTCCAGGACATCGTCGATGCCATCAACGCCCAGACCTCGACGACCAATGTCCAGGCCTCGATCGTCCAGGTCTCCAGCGGCTCCTACGAGATGGTGCTGACGGGAACCGAAGATGCGGCGGATATCAGCTATTCCAGCACGTCCGGTGACGACATCCTCAACGAGTTGGGAGTGACTGACAGCTCCGGATCGTTCAGTGACGTGCTGCAGACCGCGCAGGCGGCCGAGTTCACCCTCGACGGCATCTCGATGACCCGGGATACCAACGACATCACCGATGTGCTGACCGGCGTCACGTTCGACCTTTTGCAGGCGACGACGAGCGGCGCGACGCTGGATATCAGCATCGGAACGGATACCAGTCAGATCACGTCGGCACTTACGACTTTCGTCACCAACTACAACGCCTATCGCGACGCGGTCATTGCACAGCAGGCGACCAATTCCGACGGCACCGCCTCGTCCAGCGCCGTGCTGTTCGGCGACGGCACCATGCGCGACATCACGAGCCAGCTTGAATCTGCGCTCAACAGCACAGTGGGCGGGTTGACGATGGCCGATCTCGGGCTGTCGTTCAACGATTCGAACGAGCTCGAGCTCGACACGTCCACGCTCTCGGAGATCCTGAGTACGAATCTCAGCGGCGTGACCACTCTCCTGTCGGCACAGACCACGACCTCGTCGAGCCAGCTCAGCGTCGTCAATACCGGAACGTCGCCGCAATCCTTCACGCTGGACCTGACGGTCGATTCCTCGGGCAATCTCAGCTCCGCCTCGGTCGGCGGCGACTCGTCGCTATTCACCGTCAGCGGTACCACGATCATCGGCAATGCCGGCACGGCCTATGCGGGTATGGCCTTCACCTATTCGGGAACGACCTCGCAATCGATCACGGTGACGTCGACATCGGGGATCGCCACACAGCTCTACCAGATCGCCAAGAATGCTTCGTCCAGCACCGGCTCGCTGCAGACGCTCATCACCAACCTGGAAACACGCGACGACGACCTGCAGCAGAAGGTCGACGATATCCAAAGTGCGGCGTCGGCCTACCAGACGCAGCTGGAAGCGCAATATGCGAAGTACCAGGCTGCGATCGAGAGCGCCAACAACACGCTGACCTATCTCAAGGCTTTGCTCAACTCCAGCTCGAGTAGTTAATGATGCATAATCCGATGGCGTACATGGCCAATCAGGCCTATCGGGGTGCGGCCACCACCGTGCCGCCGCTCAAGGCGGTGTCGATGCTGCTTGGCGGCGCGATCACGTTTCTTCAGAAGGCGCTTGCTTCGCAGGAGGCGCGACGTTTCGAGGAGGGGCATGAGTATCTGATGAAGGCGACCGCGATTTTGCGCGGGCTCGGTCACAATCTCGATTTTACCAAGGGCGGCGCGGTGGCCGAGCGGCTCTACCAGACCTACAATGCAATGATCCTTGCGAGCTTGCGGGCCTATGGCCGACCGCACGCACGCGAGAGTTATCGACGGATCATCGCAGGGCTCACCGAGCTGCGCGAGGCCTGGGAATTCGTCGATACGACCGTGCGCACGGCCAAGACCGGGCCGGGCGATACGGCGCAGAAGCGCTGAGCCCGTCGGGCTCGCTTCCGCTTCGACCGGCGCGGGTTCCTGCCTCCCGTATTTCTCCGCGCGCGATGCGGCCGGGCGGCGGTTCTCGGCGGCAATTCCGCGGGCCATTGCCGGTGTTGTCGCGTCCAGACAGGCGAATTCGGTTTCCGTCGCCTCCGCAATGCTTTATGACATGCCCGGGGGTGCGGGACCCGGGCGATGGACGTCAGCGAATTTGAGGATCTGATCGATCGGTTGGGCGAGGACTTGTCCTTCTGGCCCGAAGACCGTCGTTCGTCCGCCGAAGAGCTGCTTGGTCATTCCGCCGATGCCCGTGCTCTGCTCGAAGCGGCACGCGCGCTCCGCAATGCGCTGGCCGCTCCTCCTGTGCGGGCGCCTGCCGGACTTGCCGATCGTACCGTCGCCGCCGCCCTGCGGACGGCCGATCCCGCCAAGCCCCACGCCCAGGACGAGACCGCGGGCAACTGAGCTCCACTTTTCACGTGTTTCAATAGCTTCGACCTTGAAGCGGACGCAGAATTCTTCACCTCGCCCCGCTTGCGGGGAGAGGTCGGAATGCGCGCGTAGCGCGGATTCCGGGTGAGGGGGAGTCTCCGCGAGTGCCTCTTTCACCGTCTGCGCTGAGGCAGCCCCTCACTCCAACCCACTCAGCGCGAGCGCGGCTCGTCGTGGCCCCGTAAGAACGGGGAGAGGGAGTCGTTGCCGCGGCGCTAGCTCTCTCGCCATACACGGCAGATTTTGCCGCCTCGGAAAGCGCATCGCGCCGCGCGAATCCCCGCCTGAATTCACGCGCCCGCGCGTTTCATCAGCACACAGATTTCAAGCGCAACCCGACGCGTTCGCTAGCCGCGCGTTGCACATGAACCGGGGTTTTTCGATGACCGTTGCCGCGACGACATCCACTTCGACAGCAACGACGACGACATCGTCGTCGAGCTCCTCATCCACCTCATCGCTGACGTCGAATGAGTTTCTCAGCCTGCTCGTCAGCGAGTTGCAGAACCAGGATCCGCTGAACGCGACGTCGACGACGGACTTCATCAACCAGCTCACGTCCTACGCCAATTTCAGTCAGCAGCAGTCGATCAACACCAATCTCAGCGCGCTCGCGAGCTCGTTCTCGAGCCTCGTGACGCTGAACTCGGTCAACTACATCGGCCATACGGTGGAAGCGAAGGGCGACACCGCGACGCTGAGCAGCGGCTCGGCGACGTTCGGCTACTCGCTGTCCGCCGCGTCCTCGGACGTTGCCATCACGATCAAGGATTCGTCCGGCAACACGGTCTATACGACCACCACCACCGGCACCGCCGGCTCCAATAGCTTCACCTGGGATGGCAAGGATTCGTCCGGCAACCAGCTCACCGACGGCGGCCAGTACACGATCTCGATGACCGCGACTGACTCCGCCGGCAGCTCGGTACTCAACTACACGACGGTCACCGGCACGGTGACCGGCATCGACACCTCGACCTCGACGCCATCGCTCACGGTGAACGGTGTCGCGGTGAGCGCCGCCAACATTATCGGCGTCACGTCCTGATTTTTTCCGGAGTTCGATCATGAGTCTCAGCGGCGCACTTTCTTCGGCAATCTCCGCGCTCAGCGCGCAGAGCCAGTCCTTGTCGATGATCAGCGACAACATCGCCAATTCCGACACGACCGGCTACAAGACGACGTCTGCGATGTTCGATGACCTCGTCACCGCATCGAGCAACGCAACCTCCTATGCCTCGGGCGGCGTCACGGTCTCCGGCCGGGCCAATATCACCCAGCAGGGCCTGCTGGCTGCGACGTCCAACGCGACCGACGTTGCGATCCAGGGCTCGGGCTTCTTCGTGGCGACCAACGCGACGTCCGGCGGCACGGTTTCCTATACCCGCAACGGCGCCTTCACCATTGATAACGCGGGCTACCTCGAGAACAACGGTTATTATCTCGAGGGCTGGCGCACCGACGCCGACGGCAACGTGTCGGGCAATGAATCGGCCAGCAATCTCGAGGCCATCAACACCGAGGTGGCATCGACCAGCGGCAGCGCGACCACCACGACGACGATCGCGGCGAACCTGCCGTCGGATGCCGCCACGGGCGACACCTATACCAGCTCGATGACGGTGTACGACTCGCTCGGTGCGGCGAACTCGATGCAGATCACCTGGACCAAGACCGCCACCAACACCTGGAGCGCCAGCTTCGCCAATCCGACCTCGTCGTCGGACACCTCGACCACGACCGGCACGAGCAGCGGCACGGTCGCCATCACATTCAACAGCGACGGCTCGCTGGCGAGCACCAGCCCGAGCCCAGCGACCGTCTCGGTGACAGGCTGGACCGACGGCGCGGCCGACAGCACCATCACGCTGGATATGGGCACCGTGGGCGGGACCGACGGCCTCACGCAATATGCATCGGGCGAAACCACACCATCCGTCAACGTCACCAGCATCACCTCGGACGGCCTGTCCTACGGCACGCTGTCGAGCATCGCGATCGGCAAGAACGGCGTGGTCGATGCCACCTATTCCAACGGCAAGACGATCGCGATCTACAAGATCGCGGTGGCGACCTTTGCCGACCCGAACGGTCTCTCGGCCAGCAGCGACCAGATGTATTCGGCGACCGTCACGTCGGGGGACCCGACGCTGCAGGCCTCCGGCGAGAATGGTGCGGGCACGATCTATGGCAGCGAGCTCGAATCCTCCACCACCGACACCTCGAGCCAGTTCTCCAGCATGATCTCGGCGCAGCAGGCCTACTCCGCGGCCTCGCAGGTCATCTCGACCGTCAACAAGATGTACGACACCCTGATCTCGGCGATGAGGTAGGCAATGCGCGGGGAACGGAGCCACGCCGCGGGAGAGGCGCTATTGCTGCGACTGCGGCGGCTGATCGCGCGGGCCCACGCCGCTCGCGGAGAGCGCGGCGAATTGCTCGCGTTGCTCGACGACATCGAGACGGCGCGCCGCGGCCTGATCCGCGAATCCGAGGCGATCAAAGACGAAACGCGGCAGACAAGCGTGAGAACCACGGCGATCGGCGCCTATTTGCGCGGCGCCCAGATCGGCCGCGGCCGGCGGCACAATTGAGACCACGAAAGCAACGAACATGAAACAGGCTCAAATGACCAGGACCAGCGTCGCCGAGGGCGACGCGCGCATCAAATCGCTGATCGCGCTGATCGACGGCTTGACCGCGCTGGTCGCCGAAGAGAACGCCGAGCTCGCCAAGGGGCTTCCGGCCTCGCGCCTGAAGCAAGTCGACGAGAAGAACCGGCTGGCGGAGGTCTTCGAAAGGACCGTTGCGGAATGCGCCGCCGGCTCGACCAGCCTGCATGTCCGCGACCGGATCCTGCGCGAACAGCTCATGGAGCGGATCCTGAAGCTGCGCGCGGCGATGGACGAGAATTTGGTGCGCCTGCGCGCCGCGATCGAGGCCAGCAACCGCCGCATCGAGGCGGTGATGCAGGCGATCCGCGAGCAGATCGCCTCGGTGTCGCCCTACGGCGCCTCGGGCCGGCTCGCCGCGCGCGCGGTCTCCAGCGGCACCATTCGTCAGGCCTGAGGACAGGAAGGGCAGCCGCCGTGTCGCTCGATATCGCACGATTGATCGCCTTCAGCGGGCTTTCGGCCACGCAAGTGCAGATCAGCGTGACGTCGTCGAACATCTCGAACGCGGACACGACGGGCTACACCGAGAAGACCGCGAACCAGGCCAGCAGCGTCACCAGCGGTGTCGGCACCGGCGTCACGGTGACGGGCATCACGTCGAACGTCGACAAGCTCCTGCTGAAGTCGCTGATCTCTGCGACCTCCGACCTCGGCTCGGCTGACACGACCAACACGTATCTGACCTCGCTCGAGAAGCTCTACGGCTCGACCAGCAGCTCAAGCAGCTCCTCGACCGGAACCTCGCTGGCCAATACGATCGCATCGCTGGAATCGGCGCTGTCCTCGCTCGCCAGCACGCCGAACAGCGCCTCGTTGCAATCCAATGTCGTCAGTGCGCTCGACGACGTCGCGAGCCAGCTACGGGAGACTTCGAGCGGCATCCAGAAACTGCGTTCCAACGCCGACCAGGACATCTCCTCGTCGATTGACGACGTCAATACCGACCTCGAGCAAATCGCCGAGCTCAACGCCGAGATCAAGCAGACCGCAGCGACCGGCCAGTCCACGGCGGATCTGGAGGACCAGCGCAACACCGCGCTGCAGGACGTCGCTTCCAAGATGAATGTCAGCTACTACACGGCATCGAACGGCGATCTCCAGATCTACACCACGTCCGGCCAGGCGCTGGTCGACAGCTCCGCGCACACGATCAGCTATACGACGGCAGCCAACGTCTCCTCATCGACCGTCTACAGCGCCGGATCGTCGTCCAGCGGCTTCAGTGCCATCACGGTGAACGGGGTCGACATCACCTCGCAGATCACCGGCGGCGACATCGGCGCCCTCATCACGCTCCGCGACAAGACCCTGCCGGCAGCGCAGTCCCAGCTCGACCAGCTTGCCCAGCAGCTCGCCTCGGCAATGAACGGCGTCTCCAACAGCGCCTCATCGGTGCCGCCGCCGACCACCCTCACCGGTACGACCAGCGTGACCAGCGCGACGGCGCTGTCCGCGACCGGCACGGTGCGCCTTGCCGTCACCGATCAGAGCGGCAACCTCGTTTCCTACAGCGATCTCGACCTCTCGTCCTATTCCACGGTCGGGGATCTCGTGACCGCCATCAACGGCATCTCCGGGCTTTCGGCTTCGATCGATTCGAACGGACACCTGACCATCACGTCGACCGATTCCAGCGACGGCGTCGCGATCAACGAGATGACGAGCTCGGTCGGAAGCGCCAGTGAAGGGTTCTCGGAGTATTTTGGTCTCAACGATCTGGTGACGGGCACGAGCGCGTCCGATATCGCGGTCAACAGCAGCATTCTCTCCGGCACCGATGAATTGCAGCTCGCAACGCTGGATTCGTCATCCAGCCTGACTGTCGGCAGCCAGGTGCTGACGTCGGGCTCGGCGACCGTCGTCAACAACTTCTACGACGCGCTGACGGACTCGCGGACGTTCTCGTCGGCGGGGGGGCTGGCCGCGACCACCGGCTCGTTCGCCGACTACGCCGCGGCGATCGTCTCCGACGTCGCGAGCAAGTCCTCGCAGGCTTCGACCAACTACACCGCCAAGGAGACCGCGCAGTCGACCTATGCGAGCTCGCTGTCGTCGCAATCGGGCGTCAACCTTGATGAGGAATCGGCCCGGCTTAGCACGCTCCAGAACAAGTATTCGGCGGCCTCCGCCCTGATCCAGGCTATCAACACCATGTACTCGGCGCTATTGACCGCCGTGCAGTCGGGCTAAGCGAGGAGCGGGCCATGGTGGCGATGCGGGTGGCCACGTTTGCGCAGTCGAACACGATGATCGCGGACGCGATGCGCGTGCAGGCGGTCATGGCCAACGAGCAGATCCAGGAATCGTCGGGGGTCATCTCGTCCGATTTCGGCGGCTACGGCTCGACCGCGCAGCACGTGGTCAACCTCCAGGTCTCGGTGACGCGGGCGCAATCCTATGTCGACGCGGCGACGCTCGCCGACAGCAAGGTGCAGGTGATGTATTCCGCGGTCGGCTCGATGACCGATATCATCACACAGCTGCGTTCGCAGCTCAGCGCCGCCTCGACCGGCAGCTCGACGGAGAGCAATTCGGTGATCTCTTCGGCACAGCAGATGCTGGAGGAGATGGGATCGCTGCTCAACACCCAGTATGACGGCCAGTACGTGTTTGCCGGGGGCAAGACGGAGACAGCGCCGGTCGACCTCACGAGCTTCGCCACCGGCACGGGATCCACCACGACGGCTGACACCAGCTATTATAACGGCGACAGCGAGATCGCCTCGGTCCGCGTTGCGACCGACCAGAGCGTGGCCTACGGCGTGACGGCGGACAATTCGGCCTTCGAAGAGGTGATGCGCGTCCTCAAATTCGTCGCCAACAGCTCCTCGCTGTCGTCGTCGGACATCACCAGCGCGCTGGATCTGGCGAGCACTGCGCTGGACGACACCGCTGCCGTGCAGGCGAAACTGTCGAGCTCGGCCTCGCAGATCGAGACGGCGAGCGCGCGCCAGAGTGATTACAAGAGCTATGCCGAGACGCTGGGAAGCGATCTCACCAGTGTCGACGTCGCGGCGGTCACGGCGCAATTGTCGACCTACCAGTCCCAGCTCACCGCGTCCTATTCGGCGCTCGCAAAGATCCTGGGCATGAATCTCGCGAGCTACCTGAAATAGGCGGCGCTATTCGGCGGCGATCCTTTCCATGGCCATGGCGCGCAGCCTGGCGCGCTGGATCTTGACGCCATTGGCGCTGTCGGTGACGGGGAAGGCGTCGACGAAGTAGATGCGCGCGGGGACTTTGTAGCCGGCCAGCCGCTCGCGCACATGCGCGATCAGTGTGGCTTCTTGCGGCGGCTCTTCCGTAGGGATCACGAAGGCGGCGCAGCGGGCCTGTCCACTCAGATCGACGGCGACGACCTGCGCATCGGCAACGCCGGCGCAGCACTTGAGCTCATCCTCGATCTCGCCGGGCGCGACCAGGAAGCCGCCGAGCCGCATGGCATCGCCCGCCCGTGTTTCGTAGACGAAGGAGCCCTCGTCACGCAGCCGGCCGATATCACCGGTGCGGAAGAAGCCGTCGGCGGTGGTCGCCTCGCGCGTCGCTTGCGGATTGTTGAAATAACCAAGGAAGCGCGAGGGAGCGCTGATCTCGATCTCGCCGGAGACGCCGGGCCCCACCAGCTCGCCGCTGTCCGTATCGCGGATGCGCACGCGAGCGGCCGGCGACATCGGCCAGCCGCCGCCTTCGATGCGGTCGGCGAAGGCGGCGTCGTGCCGGCCGATCGAGAACAGGGCCTGCACCTCGCTCGAGCCGTACAGGCCGAACAGCGGCAAGCCCCGCGCCTCGGCCTCCACCGCAAACTCGCGCCAACCGGGCTGGAACGCGGCGAAGCCAAGCACTTCCGCGTGCGGAAACGGGCGCGGCGCATCGGTGAGGGCGAGGATGCGGCGAAACATCTCGTCCGAGCCGAACGCATGCGTGATCCTGTGCGCGCCGAGGATTTCGAGCGTCGGCGCGGCCTCGAACGCGTCGAGCACGTGGATGGTGGTGCCAGCCGCGAGGAAGGCAAGCAGGGCCGTCATTCCGAACGTGCCGCAGAACGGAAGCATTGCGAGCAGCGAATGGCGTTGCGGCGAAAGCGCAAGCGCCTTGGCGATGGCAGCCGCGTGCGTGGCCAGCGTCGTTTGCGAGTGCGCCACCAGCTTCGGCCCCCTGGTCGTGCCCGAGGTGGTGTAGAGCAGCACCGGCAGGTCGACGTCGCCGCATGATGGCGCCGCCGGATAGCGCGTCTCGAAGGCGTCGAAGCGTATGCAGGGCCATTGCGCGGGAATCGTATCCGCGCCAACCACGGCGAGCCTTTCGAGCGCCGGCACGTCGCTTGGCGCGATATCCGAAAGAATGGCGGCAAAGCCGATCGAGCGGAACGCGGCCTCCATCACCAGAAGCTTCGCACCGGAGAGGCGGAGGAGGTGGGCGACTTCCGCGCTGCGGTAGCGCGTGTTGACCGCGGCGACGATTGCGCCAAGCCGGGCCGCGGCGAACAACAGCGCGATCCATTCGATGCGGTTGACCAGCCACACCGCGACCACATCGCCTTTGCCGATGCCTTGCGCGGCGAGCCACGCCGCGGTCTGGTCGATCCTGCCCGACAATTCGGCGCGCGGCACGGGCGTGCCGTCAAACACCAGCGCGGGATCGGAGAAGGTCTCGATCCCGATCAGCGATTGCAGCGAGCGATCGTTGGGGCGCATGGCTACCGCAGTACCCCGGTCGCGCAAAACTGTCTACTTGGTGCCGAACATCCGGTCGCCGGCATCGCCCAGGCCCGGCACGATATAACCGTGGTCGTTGAGCCGCTCGTCGACCGCGGCGGTCCAGATCGGCACGTCCGGATGCTCCGCCTGGAACTGCGCGACGCCTTCCGGGGCGGCCAGCAGGCAGACGAAGCGGATGTCGCGGGCGCCGCGCGCCTTCAGCAGGGATGCGCCGGCGCAGGCCGAGTTGCCGGTCGCCAGCATCGGATCCATCAGAATGACGGTGCGATCAGACAGATCCTGCGGCGCCTTGAAGTAGTACTCCACGGCCTGCAAGGTCGCGGGATCGCGATAGAGCCCGATATGGGCGATGCGGGCGGATGGCATCAACGCCAGCATGCCGTCGAGGAAGCCGACGCCGGCCCGCAGGATCGGCGCCAGCGTGAGCTTCTTGCCGGCGATTTTCGGCGCCTGCATCGGCGAGATCGGCGTCTCGATTTCCACGAGCTCCAGCGGCAGGTCGCGCGTCACCTCGTAGCACAAGAGCATCCCGATCTCGTTCAGGATCTCGCGAAAGCTCTTGGTCGAGCGGTCCTTTTCCCGCATCAGCGAGAGCTTGTGCTGGACCAGGGGGTGATCGACGACGTGGACGTTGCTGCTACCCATGGTAACCGCTCTACACGGTTCCCCGAGCTTGCGCCAGATCGGCGGCAGCGTTTTCCCTGCGCAGGAGCTGCCTAACCGGCGGGCATCGCGACCTCAGTCCCGGCCTCGTAGGCCGCCACCGGTGCCTCCGACCTAGACGCCCAATCCGCGCGCGATCAGCGTGATCACTAGCGTCAGGACCGCGCCCCAGATCAGGCTCAGCGTCATGGTCAAGATGGTGACCGTGACCGCGTGCTCGAGATTTGCCTTGGCGGACTGCATGCTAGTTGCCCGGTGCCGCACCGACGCGTATGCCGATGAGCAGTGTCCCCATCAGCGCGATCATGAAGATGATCTTGAGTTCGATCATCTGCGTGCACTCCCGCAAGGGCTACCTTGTCGCAAGCCGCGCCAGATGGCGCATCGCGCGGACCATCCACTTTGCGAGTTCTCCGACGAGCGGATTGCCGCGATTGTCGACATCGAGCTCGAATGTTTCAGACGGAAAGATAAGCGCGCACCGTGCAGGTCGGCTCTGCGCATGGGCGAAATGGATCGCCGAGCTCTTGAACAGGAAGAGCCCGCCAAGGCAGCCCTGCGCTTCACGCGCAACCCATAGGCCGACCTTGTTGCGACCGATGAAGAAAGCCGGAATGGCGGCGCTGACGATTTCAGGATCGAGCGGTTGAAGATTGGGGTGCACGACCGCGGCTGTATCTGGCTTCTCCCACGTCCGCCGGCGCGGACGGGTCTGACCGGCGTCGTTGAAGGTGATTGCGGCCATGGTGGCCTTCTCGAGAAATTCGCTCGCCCTATCGTGGGCCGGAAGGCCATAGGAATGCGAGAGGGCCGGAGGCGGCATCGCATAGGAGGTACATAAAGGCGGTTCCGGTCGGCGCGAACTGCCGGCGGGCCGATCAGAAGTGAAATCGCTGCATAAAGATCACGGTCTTCAAGGCAATCAGCACGGTCAGCACGCTTCCCATCGAGAGGAGCGCCAGCGTGCCCAAGCAGACACGCCGGATGGTCGCGGCGTGGGCGTTCGAGATCCAGGCTTCGGGAACGCTCTTCCTCTCTAGGGGACGAAAGGGCTGTTCGAAGCGATGCGTGAGCATCGACATGGCGGTATCCTCTTGGTGCGATGGGGATTGCGGTCAACCGAAATGGTCGCAATTGACCGGCTCGTAGAGCGGGCTCACGGGCTGGCGGACGGACGGCACGCTGGGCCGGGTCACTTCTGCGGTGAGCGCCTGCGCCTCCGCGAAGGCCGAGAGCAGCGCCAGTGCGAGGTCGGAATGCCGCCCCTCGACCGAACTGTCCAGCCAGTCCGGCAACTCGCGCTCGCGCGAGAGCGCGCAATACCATTCGCCTTCGTCATAGGCGATGCGGCGGACCTGCCACAGCGGTAGCTCGAGCTCTACTAATGCGAGCGTTGCATCGACCCAGGCTTCGGCGCCGATCAGGCGCATCAGCCGCGCGGTTCGCTCGCTCTGTCCGAGCGAAGGGAAGCGACGGCAGGCCTTGTCGATGAGGTCGAGCATCAGGGGCCGCGTGACCGTGTGCGCGCTGCGAAGCTGCTCGCCGAGCGAAGCCGGATCGAAGTTTTGCGGAATGGCAGACATGACGGCGTCTCGATCCTCGGCCGGCCGCAGCTCCGCAGCCGACGCCATCAGGATCGCGGCAAGCGCATTTGAAAGCGAGGTGGGACGGGGGAGAAAAATATAGGGATTTCATAAAGGTCGGAGCGATGTGCGTAAGGGGCGGCAAAACCCTCCACACCCTCAAATGTCATCCCGGCTTGGTGCGCAATTGCGCAGGGGCGGCGGGGCGACAGCTTCATTTACCTCGCTGTTCTCGGCCCGCGCCCCCGGCCTTTATGAGATTCCTATATCGTCGCCATAGCCTCCATCTCGAAAACCTATGCCTCGGGTGGCACTTCTCGCCCGACAGCGCGGCATCCGTCCATGGACCGCGCCCGGTTGCATAGGGACATTCTCATGCTCGACATCATCATGCTGGCGCTGGGCTTCGCCTTCTTCGCGCTCGCGATCGGCTACACCTACGCCTGCGAACGGCTGTGACGGGAGCGACGCCATGATCTTCGACTATTCGCTCGCCGGTGCCGTCTCGCTCGGCCTTCTCTTCTACCTCACCTACGCGCTGCTTCGGCCCGAGCGATTCTAGGGTGTTGCTGCTCCTCAAACTGCTTCTGGCCGACGCCGCCCTTGTGGCGGTGCTGCTCGCGGTTCTTCTACCGATGCTGCGCGGAAGGCCGGTTCTCAAGGACCAAATGCCATGACTGTTATCGGTTGGCTCCAGATCATTCTCTTTTGCGTCACCATCCTCGCGCTGACAAAGCCGCTCGGCTGGTACATGACGCGCCTCTTCAACGGCGAGCGTACCTTCCTGTCCCCGGTGCTGCGCCCGGTCGAGGCCGGGCTCTACTGGATCTCCGGCGTCGACGAGAAGCGCGAGCAGCATTGGCTGACCTACACGGTCTCGATGCTCCTGTTCCATGTCGGCGGTTTCCTCATCATCTACGGTGTGATGCGGCTCCAGGCCTTGCTGCCCTTCAATCCGGCGGGCCAGCCCGCGGTTGCTGAGGATCTCTCCTTGAACACGGCGATCTCCTTCATCACCAACACCAACTGGCAGAACTACGGCGGCGAGAGCACGATCTCCTATCTCGTGCAGATGCTGGGCCTCACGCACCAGAACTTCCTGTCGGCCGCGACCGGCATCGCACTTGCGGTTGCCTTGATCCGCGGCTTCTCGCGCGCCTCGATGCGCACCATCGGCAACTTCTGGGTCGACGTCACCCGCTGCACGCTCTATGTGCTGCTGCCGATCTGCATCGTCTATGCGTTGTTCCTGGTCTGGGACGGCATCCCGCAGACGCTTGGGGCCTATGTCGAGGCGACCACGCTGGAGGGCGCCAAGCAGACCATCGCGGTCGGCCCGGTCGCCTCGCAGGTGGCGATCAAGATGCTCGGCACCAATGGCGGCGGCTTCTTCAACGCCAATGCGGCGCATCCCTTCGAGAACCCGACGGCGTTGTCGAACTTCGTGCAGATGATCTCGATCTTTGCCCTCGGTGCCGCGCTGACCAACGTGTTCGGCCGCATGGTCGGCAACCAGCGTCAGGGCTGGGCGATCCTCGCCGTGATGGGCGTGCTGTTCCTCGCCGGCGTCACCCTCACCTATTGGGCGGAAGCCAATGGTACCTCGACGCTCCAGGCGCTTGGGCTGGCTGGCGGCAACATGGAAGGCAAGGAGGTCCGTTTCGGCATCGTCGCCTCCTCGCTGTTCGCCGTGATCACGACGGCCGCCTCCTGCGGCGCCGTCAACGCCATGCATGACAGCTTCACCGCGCTCGGCGGCATGATCCCGCTGATCAACATGCAACTCGGCGAGATCATCGTCGGCGGCGTCGGCGCCGGCCTCTACGGCATGCTGCTGTTCGTGATCCTCGCGATCTTCGTGGCGGGCCTCATGGTCGGCCGCACGCCGGAATACGTCGGCAAGAAGATCGAGGCGCGCGAGGTCAAGATGGCCATGCTCGCCATCCTGGTACTGCCTTTGATGTATCTCGGCTGGACCGCGGTCGCGGTGGTGTTCCCGCCGGCCGTGGCTTCGATGGCCAACGCTGGTCCGCACGGCTTCACCGAAGTGCTCTACGCCTACACGTCGGCGACCGGCAACAATGGTTCGGCCTTCGCGGGCCTGACCGGTAATACTTTCTTCTACAACCTGACGCTTGCCAGCGCGATGTTCGTCGGCCGTTTCTTCATGATCGTCCCGGCCATGGCCATTGCCGGCTCTCTCGCAAGCAAGAAGACGCATCCGCCGTCAGCCGGCACGTTCCCGACCACCGGCGGCCTGTTCGTCGGTCTGGTCGTCGGCGTCATCCTGATCATCGGCGGCCTGACCTTCTTCCCGGCGCTCGCGCTCGGACCAATCGTCGAGCATCTCGCGATGAACGCCGGCAACGTCTTCTGATCGAATTTGTCTGGAGTGACCTCCATGGAAACCATGAAACTGCAAAAGCGCGCTTCAGTCTCGGCGATGCTCGATCCCAAGATCGTCGTGCCGGCGATTCGCACATCCTTCACCAAGCTCGATCCGCGGGTCATGATCAAGAATCCCGTGATGTTCGTGGTCGAGATCGTGGCCGCGCTCACCACGGTGATCTTCGTGCGGGATCTTCTCACAGGCGGTGCGAACCTCGCGTTCACATTCCAGATCATCCTCTGGCTATGGTTCACGGTGCTGTTCGCCAATTTCGCAGAAGCCGTGGCCGAAGGCCGCGGCAAGGCACAGGCGGATTCGCTGCGCAAGACGCGGACCGAAAGCCAGGCCAAGCTGCTGACCGGCTCCGACCGCACATTCAAGCTCGTGCCGGGTACGAGCTTGAAGGTCGGTGACATCGTGCTGGTCGAGGCCGGCGATACGATTCCGTCTGACGGCGAGGTGATCGAGGGCGTCGCCTCCGTCAACGAGGCCGCGATCACCGGCGAATCCGCGCCCGTGATCCGTGAATCCGGCGGCGACCGCTCCGCGGTGACTGGCGGCACGCAGGTGCTGTCCGACTGGATTCGTGTCCGCATCACCGCCGCGCAGGGCTCGACCTTCATCGACCGCATGATCAAGCTGGTCGAGGGCGCCGAGCGGCAGAAGACGCCGAACGAGATCGCGCTCAACATCCTGCTCGCAGGCCTCACCATCATCTTCGTGTTCGCGACCGTCACGATTCCGAGCTACGCGGCCTATGCCGGCGGCTCGATCTCGGTGATCGTGCTGGTCGCGCTGTTCGTGACGCTGATCCCGACCACGATCGGCGCGCTGTTGTCGGCGATCGGTATTGCCGGCATGGACCGCCTGGTGCGCTTCAACGTGTTGGCGATGTCCGGCCGCGCCGTCGAGGCCGCCGGCGACGTCGACACGCTCTTGCTCGACAAGACCGGCACCATCACGCTCGGCAACCGTCAGGCGACTGCATTCCGACCCGTGCGCGGGGTGACCGAGCAGGAACTCGCCGACGCCGCGCAGCTCGCCTCGCTCGCCGACGAGACCCCGGAAGGCCGCTCGATCGTCGTGCTGGCGAAGGAGAAATACGGCATCCGCGGCCGCGACATGGCCGAGCTCGGCGCCACCTTCATCCCCTTCACGGCGCAAACCCGCATGAGCGGCGTCGATGCGGGCGGCTCATCGGTGCGCAAGGGCGCTATCGATGCGATGCTCAACTATATCGGCGGTGGTTCGCCGCTGGCGGTCGCCTCGGGCAATGCGGCGCGCGCCATGCAGCCGGCTGCGCTCTCGGAGGTCGGACGCGAGATCCAGGCGATCGCGGATGATGTGTCGAAGTCCGGCGGTACGCCGCTGGCGGTCGCCAAGGACGGTCGCCTGCTGGGCATCGTCCAGCTCAAGGACATCGTCAAGGGCGGCATCCGCGAGCGTTTTGCGGAGCTGCGCCGCATGGGCATCCGCACCATCATGATCACCGGCGACAATCCGATGACCGCGGCCGCGATCGCGGCGGAAGCCGGCGTCGACGACTTCCTCGCGCAGGCGACCCCCGAGGACAAGCTCAAGCTGATCCGCGACGAGCAGGCCAAGGGTAAGCTGGTCGCCATGTGCGGCGACGGCACCAACGACGCGCCGGCGCTCGCGCAGGCCGACGTCGGCGTCGCCATGAACACGGGCACGCAGGCTGCGCGCGAGGCCGGCAACATGGTCGATCTCGACTCCAACCCGACCAAGCTGATCGAGGTGGTCGAGATCGGCAAGCAGCTGTTGATGACCCGCGGCGCGCTGACGACGTTCTCGATTGCCAACGACGTCGCCAAGTATTTTGCGATCATCCCGGCGATGTTTTTGGCGTTCTATCCGCAGCTCAACGTGCTCAATGTCATGAACCTGTCGAGCCCGCAGAGCGCCATCCTGTCGGCGATCATCTTCAACGCGCTGATCATCATCGGGCTGATCCCGCTCGCGCTGAAAGGCGTTGCCTATCGCGCGGTTGGCGCCGGTGCGCTTCTGCGCCGCAACCTGCTGATCTACGGCTTGGGCGGCATCATCATTCCCTTCATCGGTATCAAGGCGATCGACTTGGTCGTGACCGCCTTGCACCTTGCGTAGTCGTCATTGCGAGCGAAGCGAAGCAATCCAGAAATGCCCGCGCGGCTGCGAGCCTGGATTGCTTCGTCGCTTCGCTCCTCGCAATGACGGAGAACTTGGAGAGATACAATGCTCAGAGAAATCCGCCCCGCCATCGTCCTGCTGGTCGCGCTGACCGTCATCACGGGACTGGCCTATCCGCTCGCGATGACCGGCATTGCCGGTGTGCTCTTCCCAGGCCAGGCGCAAGGCAGCCTGATCGAGAAGGACGGCAAGGTTGTCGGCTCCGCCTTGATCGGGCAGGAGTTCAAGGAGGACAGATATTTCCACGGCCGCCTGTCGGCGACGGTTGCGCCGGATCCGAATGATTCGTCCAAGACCGTGTCCGCGCCCTACAACGCGGCCAACTCGGGCGGCTCCAATCTCGGTCCGACCAGCAAGGCGCTGGCCGACCGGCTGAAAGAAGATGTGGACAAGCTGAAGGCGGAAAACCCGGGTCAGCCCGTTCCGCTCGACCTGGTCACGACATCCGGCAGCGGTCTCGACCCGCACATTTCGCCGGAAGCCGCCCAATTCCAGGTGCCGCGTGTGGCCAAGGCGCGCAACATGCCGGAGGATTCGCTGAGGCAGATCGTGGTCGCCAACACCGAGGGCCGTCTGCTCGGCCTGATCGGCGAGCCCCGGGTCAATGTGCTGGCGTTGAACCTGGCGCTCGACCGAGCCGCCAAGTAGCGGCCTAGGCTCCCCGAGGCCGGATGATTATAATGCGCTGATGGTCCGAGAGCGCCGCGATCCCGAACAACGTCCTTCGCCCGAGGCGCTGCTGGAAGCAGCGCGCCGGGAGGAGAGCGCGAGTGGCAAGCTCAAGATCTTCGTCGGCGCCGCCCCCGGCGTCGGCAAGACCTATGAGATGCTGCAAAGCGCGCACGCCAAGCGCAAGGCGGGCATCGACGTCGTCGTCGGTTTCGTCGAAACCCACGGCCGCGTGGAGACTGAAGCGCTGCTCCGCGGGCTCGAGGTGATCCCGCGCAAGAAACTCGACTATCGCGGGCAGGTCATCGAGGAGATGGACCTCGATGCGGTGATCGCGCGCAGGCCGCAAATCGCCCTGGTCGACGAACTCGCCCACACCAATGCGCCCGGCAGCCGTCATCCCAAGCGCCATCTCGACG
Organism: Bradyrhizobium sp. CCGUVB1N3; assembly: GCF_024199925.1. Classification (NCBI taxonomy): domain Bacteria; kingdom Pseudomonadati; phylum Pseudomonadota; class Alphaproteobacteria; order Hyphomicrobiales; family Nitrobacteraceae; genus Bradyrhizobium; species Bradyrhizobium sp. CCGUVB1N3. Next base: position 4,179,525 of record NZ_JANADR010000001.1, on the reverse strand, counting down.
TCGAGGAGCTCCTTTCGAACGGCATAGACGTCTACACCGCCGTCAACATCCAGCACATCGAAAGCCTGAACGACGTCGTCGCCCAGATTACCCATGTGCGGGTGCGCGAGACCGTGCCGGATTCGGTGTTCGACCGCGCCGATGCGATCGAGCTGATCGACCTCACGCCCGACGACCTGATCCAGCGGTTGAGGGAGGGCAAGGTCTATGTGCCCAAGCAGGCCGAGCGGGCGCTGGAGCATTATTTCTCGCCGGGCAATCTCACGGCGCTGCGCGAGCTGGCGCTGCGGCGCACCGCCGAGCGCGTCGACGAGCAGCTCCTCACTCACATGCAGGCCAACGCCATCGCTGGTCCCTGGGCCGCGGGCGAGCGCATCCTGGTCTGCGTCAGCGAGGATCCGCGCGCGGCGGGCCTCGTGCGCTACACCAAACGGCTGGCCGACCGGCTGCACGCTCCATTCACCGCGATCTCGATCGAGACGCGGCGATCGCTCCAGCTCTCGGACGCGGAGCGCGACCGGCTCGCAGATACGCTGCGGCTTGCCGAATCCCTTGGCGGCGAGGCGCTGACCATCCCCGCGGTCGGCCGCCGCATAGCCGACGACGTCGTCAATTTTGCGCAAGGCAACAACGTCACGCAGATCGTGATCGGCAAGTCGACCCGCTCGCGCTGGTTCGAGATGACGCGCGGCTCGGTGGTGCACGACCTCGTGCGCCGCTCCGGCAACATCACCGTGCACGTGATTTCCGGCGACGAATTGCCCGGCGAGGCTGCGCCGAAAACAGCGGTGCAGACCGCCGCCCGTACCGAGCCGTTCGATCCGCGCCCCTATCTCAAGGCGCTCGGGATCGCCCTGCTTGGACTTGGCGCGGCCGAGCTGATCCAGCCGTACTTCGGTATCGAGAACGTCGATCTCGTGCTGCTGACGGCGGTGGTGGCTGTCGCCGTGCGCTATGGGCTCTGGCCGTCGCTGCTTGCCACGGTCGCGGCGTCGCTTGCCTACAACTTCTTTTTCCTGCCGCCGATCTACACCTTCACGATCACCGATCCGACCAATGTTGCGGCCTTCGTGCTGTTCATGGTGGTGGCGATGCTGGTGTCCAACGTCGCTGCCCGAGTGCGCACCCAGGCCGACACGGCTATCGGCCGGATCAGGATGACCGAGCAACTCCATGCCTTCAGCCGCAAGCTGGCGGGCACCGCGACCCTCGACGATGTCTTGTGGGCGACCGCCTACCAGATCGCGCTAATGCTGAAGGTCCGCGTGGTGCTGCTGTTGCCGGAGGAGGGGCTCTTGACGGTGAAGTCGGGCTATCCGCCGGAGGATGAACTCGACCAGGCTGACCTTGCCGCCGCCAATTGGGCCTGGAGCAACGACCGGTCTGCCGGCCGTGGCTCCGACACGCTGCCCGGCGCAAAGCGTCTGTTCCTGCCGATGCGCACCGGGCGCGGCCCGATCGGCGTCATCGGCATCGACAACGACCGCACCGGCCCGCTGCTGACGCCCGATCAGCGCCGCCTGCTCGACGCGCTGGTCGACCAGGGCGCGCTCGCGATCGAGCGCGTGCTGCTGGTCGAAGATATGGACCGCGTCAAGCGCACGGTCGAATCCGAGCGGCTGCGCTCGGCGCTGCTCACCTCGATCTCGCACGACCTGAAAACGCCGCTCGCCTCCGTGCTTGGCGCGGCCTCGACCATGCGTGATCTCGCCGGCGCGCTGTCCGATACCGAGAAGCGCGACCTGCTGGCAACCGTGATCGACGAATCCGAGAGGCTCAATCGCTTCATCGCCAATCTGCTCGACATGACCAAGCTCGAATCCGGCGCGATCGTGCCGAACACAGCGCTGCACGACGTCAGCGAAATCGTAGGCAGTGCGCTGAGGCGGGCGAGCAAGATCCTGACGCGACACAAGGTCGAGCTCCGGCTCGCCGCCGATCTGCCGATGCTCGAGCTCGACGCCGTGCTGTTCGAGCAGGTGCTGTTCAATCTGCTCGACAACGCGGCAAAATATTCGCCGCCGGATACCACGATCGCAATCCGCAGCCAGCGCGACAGGGATCGTGTCGTGCTGGAGGTCACCGATGAAGGCGAGGGTATCCCGCCGGGCGAGCTCGAGAGCGTGTTCGACAAGTTCTATCGTGTGCAGAAGGGCGATCATGTCCGGCCCGGCACCGGGCTCGGACTTGCGATCTCCCGCGGCTTCGTCGAGGCGATGCGCGGCACGATCACGGCTGCGAACCGCGGGGATCGCAGTGGTGCGGTGCTCACGATTCGTCTGCCGATCCCCGCACAGACCAACGCATTGGATACCGCCGCATGAGCGCACCCTCGATCAAGGTTCTGGTCATCGACGACGAGCCGCCGATTCGCAAGTTGCTGCGGATGGGACTGACCACGCAGGGCTATGACATCCTGGAAGCGCCGAACGGCAAGACCGCGCTGGAAAAGCTCACCGAGGAGCCGGCGCTGATCATCCTCGATCTCGGCCTGCCCGACATCCAGGGCCACGAGCTGCTCCGCACCATCCGCGCGCGCAACGAGAGCGTGCCGATCGTGGTGCTGTCGAGCCGCGGTGACGAGGCCGGCAAGGTGCAGGCGCTCGATCTCGGTGCCGACGACTACCTGACAAAGCCGTTCGGCATGGACGAGCTTTTGGCGCGGCTGCGGGCTGCGCTTCGGCATCAGCTCCAGGTCAAGGGCGAGCGCCCGGTGTTCCGCACCGGCGATCTCTCAGTCGATCTCGTGCGGCGCATCGTCAAGGTCGGCGAGCGCGAGATAAAGCTGTCGCCGAAGGAATATGATCTCTTGCGCGTATTGGTGCAGCACGCCGGCAAGGTGCTGACGCACCGGTTCCTGTTGAAGGAGCTATGGGACGAGCTGACCGACGCGCAATATCTGCGCGTCTACGTCCGCCAGCTTCGCCAGAAGATCGAGGCCGATCCCGAGCGGCCGCAATATGTGCTGACCGAGACGGGAATTGGGTATCGGTTGAAGGCGGGGGATTGATGCCACGAACTCCGTCATTCCGGGTTCGCGTTGCACGCGCCCCGGAACGACGACGGCGCCTCAGGAACCTTAGCGCACGTTCAACTGTTCTGGTTCCGCGCCGGACTTTGGCCGTGTTAGGCTGAAGTCCAGAGAATGCGGGGCCGCTCGTGCTGAGAAACCTCTCCACCTACCGAAAGAAGCGCGATTTCGACAAGACGCCGGAGCCTTCGGGCGAGGCCGCGGTGGCGCCTTCGAAGCAGCGGCGGTTCGTGATCCAGAAGCACGATGCGACCCGGCTTCATTACGATCTTCGGCTGGAGTTCGACGGCGTCTTCAAGTCCTGGGCTGTGACGAAGGGGCCGTCGCTTGACCCGCATGACAAGCGTCTGGCGGTCGAGGTCGAGGACCATCCGCTCGACTACGGCGATTTCGAAGGCACCATTCCGGAGGGCCAGTATGGCGGCGGCACGGTGATGCTGTGGGACCGCGGTTATTGGGAGTCTGAAGATCCCGAGCGCGGCTTCAAGAAGGGCGACCTCAAGTTCACGCTGCACGGCGACAAGTTGCATGGAAGCTGGGTGCTCGTGCGCATGCGCAACGACCGCACCGGGGGCAAGCGCACCAACTGGCTGCTGATCAAACACCGCGACGACTATGCCCGCGAAGGCGAGGGCAACGACATCCTGGACGCGGACAAATCGGTCGCCTCCGGCCGGGCGATGGAGCAGATCGCCGGGGGCAAGGGGCGCGCGCCAAAGCCGTTCATGCTGGCGAAGGGCACCAAGGGCAAGGCCGATGCGGTCTGGCAGTCCAATCGCACCGAGCCAGAGACGCGCACCATCAAGCCTGCGCCGCGCGTGGCCTTGAAGAAGGGCAAGGCGACGACAGCAACGACCGCGAAGAGGGTGTCGGAGATGCCGGACTTCGTGGCGCCGCAACTCTGCACGGCGGTGGAGCGTCCGCACCCGGGCGAGGGCTGGTGCCACGAGATCAAGTTCGATGGCTACCGCGTGCAGCTTCGCGTCGAGGACGGCGAAGCGACGCTCAAGACCCGCAAAGGTCTCGACTGGACCGAAAAATTCGCATCAATCGCCAAGGAAGGCGGCGCGCTGCCGGATGTGCTGATCGACGGCGAGATCGTAGCCCTCGACCACAACGGAGCGCCGAGCTTCTCCGCGCTCCAGGCGGCGCTTGCGGACGGCAAGACCGATGACCTCATCTTCTTTGCTTTCGATCTCCTGTTTGCGGAAGGTCTTGACCTGCGCCGGCTGCCGCTCGGGGAACGCAAGGCGCGGCTCAAGGAGTTGCTGGGCGCGCGCAGGAAGAAGTCGAGCCAGATTCGCTATGTCGAGCATTTCGAGAGCGGTGGCGATGCGGTGCTCCAATCGGCCTGCAAGCTCGAGCTCGAAGGCGTGGTCTCGAAGAAGCTCGACGCACCCTATCGTTCGGGGCGCACCGAAAGCTGGACCAAGGCAAAATGCCGCGCCGGCCATGAGGTCGTGATCGGCGGCTACAAGACCACGAATGGCAAATTCCGCTCTCTGATGGCGGGTGTGCACCGCGGCGATGATCTCGCCTTTGTCGGCATCGTCGGCACTGGCTTTGGTGCCGACAAGGTCAAGCGCATCATACCGCTGTTGAAGGCGGCGGAGGCCAAGGAGAGCCCGTTCGGCGGCAAGAACGCGCCGAAGAAGACCCGCGACGTGCATTGGCTGAAACCCGAGCTCGTGGCCGAGATCGAGTTCGCGGGCTTCACCGCCGACGGCAACATCCGCCAGGCGGCGTTCAAGGGCCTGCGGCAGGACAAGCCGGCCGAGGAGGTCGAGGCCGAGACCCCGGTAAAGACCGAGCTTGCCGAGCCGTCGCCGCGGAAGGGCAATGCAAAGGCGGGAACGCGGCTGAAGCAGGCCGGCGCCGCCGAGGTGATGGGCGTCGCCATCTCCAAGCCGGACAAGGAGCTCTGGCCGGATGGCGGCGATGGCGAACCCGTCACGAAGCTCGATCTCGCGCGCTATTTCGAGGCGGTCGGCGACTGGATGATCGCGCATCTGAAGGGGCGGCCCTGCTCGATCCTGCGCGCGCCTGATGGCATCTATGGTGAAAAGTTCTTCCAGCGCCACGCCATGCAGGGCACGTCGAACCTGCTCGAGCTCGCAAAAGTTTCGGGCGACCGCAAGCCGTATTTGCAGATTGACCGTGTCGAGGGCTTGGCTGCGGTCGCGCAGATCGGCGGCGTCGAGCTGCACCCCTGGAACTGCGCGCCGGATGCCTACGACACGCCCGGACGTCTGGTCTTCGACCTCGATCCCGCGCCGGACGTCGATTTTGCCGACGTGGTCGAAGCGGCCAAGGAGATGCGGCAGCGCCTTTCCGATGTCGGCATGGAAAGTTTTTGCAAGACCACCGGCGGCAAGGGCCTGCATGTGGTGGTGCCGCTGCTCTACGGCGCGAAGGACAAGGTGAGCTGGAAGGAAGCCAAGGCCTTTGCACAAGGCGTCTGCAAATGGATGGCGGATGATGATCCCGAGCGATACCTGCTCAATATGTCCAAGAAGCTGCGCGACGGAAAGATCTTCCTCGACTATCTGCGTAACGATCGCTTGTCGACGGCCGTGGCGCCGCTGTCTCCGCGCGCCCGCGACGGCGCGACCGTCTCCATGCCGCTGACCTGGGCGCAGGTGAAGGGTGATCTCGATCCGAAGCGGTATACGCTGCGCACGGTGCCGGGATTATTGGCGCGATCAAAGGCCTGGGAGGGCTATGACGACGCGGCCGCGCCGATCAAGGCCGCGATCAAGAAGCTGGCGGCGAAGGTGAAGTAGTCATTCGCCGCAGACGCGGAAACCGTAGGGTGGGCAAAGCGTAGCGTGCCCACCATGATTTCCGCGGATTGAGATAGAAGAGGTGGGCACGGCGCTTCGCGCCTTTGCCCACCCTACGATTTCAGAGCTACGATCAAAGCTAGATCCGTCCCATCAGAAGCAATATCAGCAGGACGGCGATGATCAGTCCCAGCCCTCCGCCACCGTAATAGCCGGTGCCATAGAACGGGCCGCCGCCGATGCCGCTGAAGCCGCCGAGCAGAGCGATGACTAAAATGATCAGAATGATGGTACCGATGGACATGCAAATCTCCGCCGGCCCTTCGAGAAAGGCCGTTGCCTATTGATTGACGTTCCCCGAGAGCAACCGGCCGTAGAAGCGAAAGTTCCTGAATCGGATCACCGCAGGAAGATCGAGGGCGGCGGAACCTTTTGCATTTCCCTTGGCCTGACTATGTGAAGGTCAGTGAAGGGAAGGCTTGGGCCATGTCAGCACCGCTCGTCGTTTCGATCCCGCACCGTCTCGGTCGCGAGGAGGCCGCGCGTCGTCTGAAGTCCGGGCTTGGCCGCGCGGCCGCAAGCATTCCGGTGATGCATGTCGAGGAGGAGCGCTGGGAGGGCGACCGCATGAATTTCCGCATCCGCGCGCTCGGCCAGGTCGCAGCAGGCCAGATCGACGTCGGTGAGGATCAGGTGCGCGTCGAGGTGGTGCTGCCCTGGTCGTTGCAGCGCTTCGCCGAGCTGGCGCAGGCCACCATTCGCAAGCGCGGGCAATTGCTGCTGACCAAAGGTGACGGGAAGTAGGTCTCGCTGTCAGGCCCGTCCGCGGGGTCGCGCTGGCCTTGCTGCGCTCGCAACGCGCGCCTTGAGCACCGTTGCGGGAAGCGCGCGAAACGCCTGCGAGATCCGCAGCTCATCACCGTCGTGCCCTGCGATCGCATAGCCCGTCACGTTGACGCTTGCGTCGAAGGCTTGAGCGGTCGGCCATTCACGACCGCCTTGGGTGAACGGTGCAAACAATCGTCCGACCGCGATGACCGCGGCATCGCGTCCGTGGCGCCGCGCGAAAGCGATGACGTGGTCGCCGTGCGGCCCGCTCACCTCGAGCGGCTGGTAGTCGCCACGGGTGAAGACATCGGCGAGCCCGGTGCGCAATTCGAGGAGCCGCTGCGTCCAGGCGAGCTTGAGCCGGCCATCCTGCCAGTGCCCGGCGAGGCTGTCCCAATCCGGACTTTTGAGCGAAGCGAGTGCACCACTTCGCGCGGCAAAATCAACGGGACGCCGGTTGTCGGGGTCGACCAGCGACAGATCCCAGAATTCGGTGCCTTGATAGAAATCCGGTACGCCCGGGAGTGTCGCCTTCAGAGTGAGCTGGCCAAGTGAATTGAGCGCGCCGAGCAGGGCAACGCGCCGGGCGAGGGTCTGGAGCGCGTCCAGGAATTCGGCGGAGACGGCGGGGTCGAGGACTTTCGCGATGAAATTCCGCAAACCTTGCTCGTAGGCTTCGTTCGGATTGAGCCAGCTCGTCTCCTCTTTGCCCTCGCGGGCCGCCTTGAGCGCGTAGGCCTGGATGCGGTCGATGAGGCTCGCGTCAGGCGGTCCGAGCGTCCATGCGCCGAGCAGCGTCTGGTAGAGCATGTATTCGAACGTCGCCGACGGCGCGCGCATCTCGCCATGCGTGGTGATGTGCGGCACGTTCAGCACCTTCCAGCGTGCCACCGCGCTGGTCCATTCGCCCGGGATCTCGCTGAGCGCTGCGAGCCGTGCCCGCGCGTCCTCGCCGCGCTTGGTGTCGTGCGTGGCCGTGGCCGTCATGCCATGCGGCCATTCCCTGGCGCGCGCCTTCATGACCTCGTGAAACGCCGGTAGCGCGAGAGCCTTTGCGGCGGGATCACCGCCGACTTCGTTCAGTGCGAGCAGGCGGTGATAGCGATAGAAGGCTGTATCCTCCAGCGACTTCGCCACCATCGGCCCGGTGAATTGCTGTACCTTCAGCGCAAAGCGGCGCACGCGCGGGGTGCTGTGCGGCGGCCGATCCGGCCTCAGCAGGTCCATGGTCAGCGCGTCGCGCAGGAAGTCGAAAATGCCGTCGTCAGCCGCGAACCATTCCGCGCGAGCGCGTGCGATGGTCTCTTCGATCAGCTTGCGGTCGTGAGCGGTCGGTCCACTCGTCGTGATGTAGGTGCGGTAGACGGGGAAATGCAGCACGTAGAGCTCGAGCGCCTGCCGCAGGCTGTCGGCGGAAAAGTCGCGGGTCGAGTAGTGCCCATTGGCGATGCGGGCGAGCAGGCGCGTCAGCACGGTGAACTCGCTGGTGAGCAGCGTGTCCAGCACGCGCCTCTTGGCTTCCATCAGATAGGGCGCAAGCCGCGGCGAGCGGTTGCTGATCTGGCGCCAGGTTTCGTCGAGCGCGTCGAGCCCCCTGGCATCGACCAGCACCTGGGTGATGACGTTCATCCATTCATAGCCGGTGGTGCCGTGAACGCCGGCGAAGCGCGGCAGCCGTTCGTGCTCGCACAGGATCTTTTCGATCACGGTGTAGAATGGCTTTGCAGTGCCTTGCGCGTCGCGCACGATCCGGCGCAGCCGCTGGCAATATTGCGCGGGATCGCGCAAGCCGTCGATATGATCGAGCCGGATACCCTGCAGCCTGCCGTCCGCGACCAACTGCTTGACCAGCCGGTGTGTCGCCGCGAAGGTGCTGGCGTCCTCGACCCGCAGGCCGGCAAGACCATTGACGTCGAAGAAGCGGCGATAGTTGATGTCGCTGGAGGCCAGCCGCCAATGCCCGAGCTTGTAGTGCTGGCGCTCGAGCAGGTGATGCAGGGCAAGCGTTTGCGTCGGGCGGTCCTTGGCCGAACGATAGGCGGTAAGACCTCGCTCCATGATTTCGCAAGCGCCGGCGATCGCATTCAGTTCGGCCTTGAAGGCCGGCGCTTCCTCGCGGTTCGGATGACGCAGCCCCTTGTAGCGTTCGGCGACCGCCAGGAGGTGTTTTCCTGCCTCGCTCTCGGTGGCATCCGCCTCCCTCACGATCATTCGCAGGACTTCGCCATAGCGCTCGGGTGCGATCGGCAGGCGGTGCTCGAAGTACCAGGCCGAAAAGCTGCCTTCGCCCGCATCATAGCGCAGCTCGATCTCGCCGCGTTCCAGCGCTTCGCCATAAGCCGAGCCGAGGATCGGCAGCAGCACGCCGCCGCGGGCGCGATACGGCAACTGGTCCCAGTCGATGTCGAAGGAAGCTGCGTGCGGCGAGGCCGGTCCCCATTCCAGCACGTCCAGCCAGTAGGGATTGTCGGCAAAGTGGACGCCGACGTGGTTTGGAACGAAGTCGATGATCAGGCCGACATCATGCTGCTTCAGTGTGTCGCTGAAGCGGACGAAGCCGGCTTCGCCACCGAGCTCCGGATTGAACTGGCTGTGGTCGACGATGTCGTAACCATGGGTCGAGCCCTTGCGCGCCTTCATCAGCGGCGAGGCGTAGACATGCATGATGCCGAGTGCCTTGAGGTAAGGCACGATCCTGGCGGCGTCGTCGAAGTTGAAATCGGCGGTGAATTGCAGGCGATAGGTGGCGAGCGGAATGGCGGGAGGCATGCTCACCTCGTAAGGCGCCAGACCACCGACCAGGGCGGAAGTCGATCGCCGGGCTCGCCGCCCCAGATCGGCGTGCCCGTGATTTGAGGTGATGCGATTTCGCGATCCGAAAGGTTGGCGGTCAGGCGCAGCGTCGCGCCGTCTCCCATCCGCCAATGCGCCGTCAAAAGCCCGCTCTCCGCGGCCTTGGCCTCGCCAAAGGCTGCGCCGGCAAGCCGTGGCATGATTTCGGTGCGGCGAATGCGCAGGAGCTCGCGGACCAGCGACAGCCGCGCGTCGTGCTCAGGGCTGCGCGAGTCCCAATCGAGCACGGCGGATTGCGGGGTTGCCGGATCGAGCGGGTCGGGCACCTCGTCGCCATACTTTGCATAGGCCCAGGCATATTCCTGGCGCCGTCCCTCGCGCACGGCATTGGCGAGATCGCCGTGGAAATCGCAGAAGAACGGGAACGGCTTGTTCGATCCCCACTCCTCGCCCATGAACAGCATCGGTACCATCGGCGCGAGCAGGGTCACGGCGAGCGCGGCCTCGATCGCCCGGGGGCTCGCAATGCTCTCCAACCGATCGCCAAACGGCCGGTTGCCGATCTGATCGTGGTTCTGCAGGAAGTTGACGAAAGTATCCGGCGGAAGCTGCCGGCTCGGCTCGCCCCGCGGCTTGTTGCCCCAGAACGCGGAGACCTCGCCCTGGTAGACGAAGCCCGACGCCAGCGCGCGGGCGAGATCGCCGCTCGGCGAGCGCTGATAGTCGCCATAATAGCCGGAGGACTCGCGCGTCAGCATCACGTGCCAGACGTGATGATAGTCGTCGTTCCACTGGCCGCGATATTTTCCGTTCGGCGGCTCTTCAGTGGGATCGAGCAGGCTCGCGCGATTGTCGCCATTCTCCAGCACGAGATGGATGTGCCGCCCGGTGGCCGCCGCAAGCTGGCCCGCGGCAATGCTGAGATCATGCAAAACCGACTGCTCGCCGGGGATCGCCATGATGTGGTTGGCGGCGTCCAGCCTCAGGCCATCGAAGCGGTAGTCGCTGAGCCAGTGGAGCGCATTCTCGACCGCGAAGGCGCGGACCTGCGGCACGCGATAATCGATTGCGCTGCCCCACGGCGTATGGGCATCGGTGAAGAAGTTCGGCGCGTAACGGCCGAGATAGTTTCCCTCGGGTCCGAAGTGGTTGTAGACGACGTCGAGAAAGACCATGAGGCCGCGCAGGTGCGCTTCGTCGATCAGCGCCTTCAAGTCTTCGGGCCGGCCATAGGCGCTGTCGGGCGCATACCACAGCACACCGTCATAGCCCCAGCCGCGCTTGCCGGCGAAGTCCGCCAGCGGCATCAATTCCAGCGCGGTGATCCCGGTCGCGACGAGATGATCGAGCTTGTCGATCATGGCGCGATAGCTGCCTTCCGTCGTGAAGGTGCCGACATGGGATTCCAGCAGCACCGTCTCATGCCACGGGCGCCCGCGCCAATCTCCGGCGCGCCACTCAAAACTGTCGTGATCGACCACCTCGCTCGGCCCGAAGACATCCTCAGGCTGGAAGGCCGAGGCCGGATCGGGCACGTCGAGCTCGTCGTCGATCCTGAACTGATAGCGGGCTCCCGCCGTCAGCCCGGCAATATCGGCCACGTGCCAGCCGTCCTCGCGGCGCCGCATCGCATGGCGCTTGTCGAGCACGAGGTCGACCCGCCTGGCGCCGGGCGCCCAGAGCCGGAACGACACGCCCTCCTTGCTTGCCTTGGCGCCGAAGGATGGCCTCATAGCGCGCCCGCGAAGGCGAGCACCGAGCGCGGCGGCGCCTTGCTGTCGGTGCCAGGCAGGAAATCGACCGTGTTCAGCTTGGCATCGGTCGTATTCAGGATCTGCTGCCAGCCCTTGTATTCGGCCATTTTGGGCAATTTGAATCCGATCTCTTCCGGTGCGGCGTTCAGGACAATAAAGATCGCGGACACGCCGGGTTCCAGCGGTCCGAGCACATAGGCGAGAAATCTGCCTTCCGGAAAATTCCAGTCGCTCTCCGTCATCTCTTCGGCCGCCGGCGTCAGCCACAGGACACCGTAGGAGCCGTTGGCGCGGCGGCCGTCGAGCCAGCTCTGGCTGCGGAGCTGCGAGAAGCGGCGGCGGATCTCGGCGAGCTGGTTCACGAACTCGACCATGTCCTCGCCGTCCTTGCCGAGATTGTCCCAGAGCACCCAGCCCACCTCATTGTCCTGGCAATAGGCATTGTTGTTGCCGGACTGGGTGTTTCCGATCTCGTCGCCGGCGAGCAGCAGCGGCGTGCCCTGGGCGAGCATGAGGCAGGCGAGCACGTTCTTGCGGAGCTGGCGGCGCAGCGACAGGATTTGCGGATCGTCGGTCGGGCCCTCGACACCGCAATTGTTGCTGTGGTTGTCGTTGGAGCCGTCGCGATTGTCCTCGCCATTGGCCTCATTGTGCTTCTGGTTGTAGCTGAAGAGGTCGGCCAGCGTAAAACCGTCATGCACGGTGATGTGGTTGATGCTGGCGCGCAGCTTGCGTCCGTCATGGTGGAACAGGTCGGATGACGCCGTCATGCGGCTCGAGACGTCGCCGATCAGGCTGCCTTCGCCGCTCCAGTAGCGGCGCATGGCGCTGCGATAGCGGTCGTTCCATTCCGACCATTGCGAGGGAAACGCGCCGACCTGATAGCCACCGAGGCCGAGGTCCCAGGGTTCGGCGACGAGCTTTACGCCCTGGAGCACCGGATCCTGGCGGACCGCGGTCAGGAACGAACTGCCGCGATCAAACCCGTTCGGTCCGCGCGCGAGCGTGGTGGCGAGATCGAACCGGAAGCCGTCGACATGGCAGACCTCGACCCAGTAGCGCAGCGAATCCGTCACCATCTGGAGCACGCGAGGATGGGTGAGGTTCACCGACGAGCCACAGCCGGTGAAGTCGTCGTAGTAGCGCGGGTTCTCGCGGTTCAGCCAGTAATAGGACGCGTTGTCGATGCCGCGGAAAGACAGCGTCGGGCCGAGATGGTTGCCTTCAGCGGTATGGTTATAGACAACGTCGAGCATCACCTCGATGCCGGCATCGTGCAGGCGCGCCACGGTAGTCCGGAAGGAATCCAGTGGATTGTCCTGTGCGTAGCGCGGCTCCGGTGCGAAGAAGGCGAGGGTGTTGTAGCCCCAGTAGTTGACGAGCTTCTTCTCCACCAACACGCGGTCGTCGATGAAGCCGTGGATCGGCAGCAGCTCGACGGTGGTCACGCCCAACCGTTTCAGATGCTCGATCATGGCGGGCGAGGACAGTCCGCCAAAGGTGCCGCGCAGGTTCGGCGGCACGTCGTCGCGCCTCTGCGTCAGCCCCTTGACGTGGGCCTCGTAGATGATCGTCTCGTCCCAGGGGATGTTCGGGCGGATTTCGCGCCGGCCCCAGTTGAAGGTCTCGTCGACGACCACGGCCTTGATCATGCCGCGTGCATTGTCACGCCGGTCGAAGGACAAATCCTCGCGCGGGCTGCCGGTGCGATAGGCGAAGTGCGCGTCGCTCCACACCAGCCGCCCGGCGAGCCGCTTGGCGTAGGGGTCGAGCAGCAGCTTGTTGGGATTGAAGCGGTGGCCGTGCTCGGGCTCGTAGGGGCCGTGCACGCGGTAGCCGTAGAGCTGGCCCGGCGAGACGTCGTTCAGATAGCCGTGCCAGACGTCCTCGGTGCGCTCGGGCAATTCGATGCGCTCGAGCTCGCGCCGGCCCTGGCTGTCGAACAGGCACAGCTCGACCTTCTGCGCGTTGGCGGAGAACAGCGCGAAGTTGGTGCCGCGTCCGTCCCAGCTTGCACCGAGGCGTGCGGGCGTTCCGGCGGTCAGTCGCATGGGTCAGCTTTCCGGAACGAGGAAGATCGCAGCCAGCGGCGGAATGGTCAGGCGCAGCTCCGGCGTCTTGCCGTCAACCGCCTGCACCTCTCCGACGTTCCCGACATTGCTGCCGCCATAATGAGCGGAGTCGGAATTGAGAACCTCGTGCCACTTGCCGGCAAACGGCACCCGGACGCGATAGTTGCGATAGACGTTCGGCGAGAAATTCACGATCACGAGACAGCGCGCACGGGCGTCAAATCCCTTGCGCAGCCAGGCGAACACATTGCGGTTGGCATCATCGGTGATCAGCCATTCGAAGCCGGCCTGATCGCAGTCCATCTGATGCAACGCAGGCACGGCGCGGTAAAGCCGGTTGAGGTCGCGGACCAGCGACTGGATGCCGGAATGGTTCTTGTGTTCGAGCAGATGCCAGTCGAGCGACTGGTCGTGATTCCATTCCTTGCCTTGCGCAAACTCGCCGCCCATGAACAGCAGCTTCTTGCCGGGATGGCCGAACATGAAGCTGTAATAGGCGCGCAAGTTCGCGAAGCGTTGCCACTCGTCGCCCGGCATGCGGCCGAGGATCGAGCGTTTGCCGTGCACGACCTCGTCGTGTGACAGCGGCAGGATGAAGTTTTCCGAGAAGGCGTAGTGCAGGCCGAACAGGATCTCGCCGTGATGGTGCTTGCGGTAGATCGGATCCTTGCTGATGTAGTTCAGCGTGTCGTGCATCCAGCCCATGTTCCATTTGTAGCCGAAGCCGAGGCCGCCAAATTCGACGGGCCGGGAAACCTGGGGCCAGGCGGTGGATTCTTCCGCTGCGGTCGTGGCCTGCGGAAAGCGCGCGAATACTTCCGTATTGAAGCGCCGCAAGAACGCGATCGCCTCGATGTTCTCGCGCCCGCCATACTGGTTCGGGATCCAGGCGCCCGCAGGGCGGCTGTAATCGAGATAGAGCATGGAGGCGACCGCGTCGACGCGCAGGCCGTCGATGGCGTAGCGCTCCAGCCAGAACAGCGCGTTCGACACCAGGAGGTTCGTCACTTCGGTGCGGCCGTAATTGTAGATCAGCGTGCCCCAGTCGAGATGGCGACCCTGTAAGGGGTTGGCATGCTCGTAGAGCGCGGTGCCGTCGAAATGGCCGAGGCCGTGCGGATCGTCGGGGAAATGTCCGGGCACCCAGTCGAGCAGCACGCCGATCCCCTCGCGATGGCAGGCGTCGACCAGCGCGGCGAAATCCTCCGGCGGGCCGAAGCGGCTGGTCGGCGCATAAAGGCCGGTCGGCTGGTAGCCCCATGAACCGTCAAAGGGATGCTCGCTGACGGGCAGGAACTCGAGATGGGTGAAGCCCATGTCGCGCGCATAGGCCGGAAGCTGCTCGGCGAGCTCGCGATAGGTCAGCCATTCGCCGTCGCCCTTGCGCCGCCAGGAGCCAAGATGCACCTCGTAGATCGACATGGGCGCCGAGAGCGCGTTGATGCCGTCGGGCGCCGGCCGCGGGCGCGGAAGGTGCAATTCATCGAACACGATCGACGCCGTCTTCGGCCGCACTTCGGCGGCAAACGCCAGAGGATCGGACTTCAGCGGCAGATTGTGGCCGTGCGGTCCGACCATATCGAACTTGTAGTGATCGCCCGCCTTTGCATGCGGGATGAACAGCTCCCAATAGCCGACGCCGCGCACACGCATCGGGTGACGCCGGGCGTCCCAGAAATTGAAGTCGCCGACCACGCTGACCCGCCGCGCATTGGGTGCCAGCACGACGAAGCCGACACCGTCGACGCCGTCGAGCGTCATGGGATGCGCGCCGAGCTTGTCATAGAGTCGCTGATGCGTGCCTTCGCCGAGCAGATAGAGATCGAAATCGGTCAGGATCGGCGGAAAGCGATAGGGATCTTCGAGCTCGACGACATTGCCGCCGAACGTCGCGCGCAACTGGTAGCGCTTGGCGCCATTGGGCAGCGCGCCCGTGAACAGGCCGGACTCGTGGATGCGGTCGAGTTTCGCCACCTCGCCATGCTCGCCGACCGCCTCGACATCGGAGGCCTCGGGCAGGAAGGCGCGCACCACGCTTTTGTCGCCTTCGGGATGGAGCCCCAGATAGTGGAAGGGATCGGAGTGGCGGCCCTCGATGATCGCATAGGCCTCGGCAGACAATTTAGGCATGTGCTTCGCTCTCCGCATTGGACAGAATGCGAAGCAGCCCGGTCAGCGGCGCATTGAGCGCCTCCGGCCGGTGGGACAGTTCGTACTCCACCTCATCGAACGCTGTATCAAGCAGGAAAAATCTTAACAGGCCGTCCGCCGAATGCGGATCATTTGTCCGCAGGCGCCGGTCGGTCATGGCCTCGCGATAGGCGGTGAGGAACGTCGCCGTGGCGCGCTCGCGCCATTCGCCGAGCGCGGTCGCGCGCCGTCCCTGTTCGTCCGGCGCGCCCTTGAGTGCACGGTCGAGCGCCGCGGTCACGGCAAGGTCGATCGAGCAGACGAGGCTAGCGACGTCGCGCGCCGCGGGTGCCTTGCGCCGCCGCTCGGCCAGCGGGAGGTGGGGATTGCCATCGAAATCAATGATGAAGACGTCGTCCTTCACGATCAGAATCTGCCCCAGGCGGAAGTCGCCATGATGACGGATGTTCAACCCGCCGATGTCGGATGGCAATAGCCTCGTGAGCAGGTCGGAAAGGGCCGAGCGCCGCTCCAGGAGCTGGTCGACCAGCGGGCGATCGGTCTCCCGCAAGCCGTTGCGGCTTTGGGCCAGCGTTTCAAACGTACGTTCGGCGCGCTGCAGGAGATCCGTGGTCCAGCGCGCGACGTCTACGGGGGTGACAGGTTCGGGCGCGAGATCGGCGCCCTCGGCCCTGGCGAGCGCGATATGCAGCTCAGCCAGCCGCCGGCCGGTCTGGGCGAGATAATGCAGATAGGGCACCTGGTCCTGGTTCTCGCGCGGGGCTTCGCTTGCGGCGAGCAGACGCTGCTCGTCGATGTAGCGGTCGAGATAGCCAGAGGTCACCGCCCAGCCGTCGCCCTGGTTCGCGACATAGGCATGCACGACGCCGACGGCGCTCCGCCCGCCATCCTCCACCAGCTCGGCGCTGCCAAGCAGCGCGGGCGTGTTGGCGAACTGGGCGACCTCGGTGAGGTAGTGGCCGAGCTCGATCTCGGGGTTGGTGCCGGTTTCGAGCAGGCGATAGATCTTGGTGACATACTGATTGTCGACCAGGGCGGTGCTGTTGGCCTGCTCGATGGCGCGGATCTGCTCCGGCTGCTTGACGGTGCTCGCACCGAAGCGGCTGGTCGGCTTGAACTCCAGGCGCAGATTGTTTTCCTCGACGACCAGGGACTGGCTGAGATTGCGCAGGAACAGGCCGATGAAGATCGGGTCGGTCGCGACGTCGAGCAGCGTTCCCTCGCGCGCGCCCTGGCGTACCGCGGCCAGCGCCCTTGGGTTGAAGCGTTCGCGGTCGAAGCGAACCCATTCGATCTGCATCGGCATCACATAGCGCGACGTGACGCCGCGCTGCGTCGCCTCGAAGAATGCGAGCCAAGGCCGGTTGTCGCCGATGTCGCAGAACGGGACCGCAGAAGTCAGGGTCGGCCGGATCTGCTTGGGACTGCGCTCCGGATACCAGCGGGTCCGCGACAAAAATCCCGGCAGCACGTCGCGTTCGAAGACGCCGCGCTCGCGCGCAAGCGAGACCCAGGTCGAGTTGACCGGCACCACCAGCGTCTCGAATTCGGGCACCGCGCGCGGCGTCACCGGCTCGGACTTGTCGCGCTCGCGGAGCTGGAACCAATAGTAGCCGTAGGGCCCCAGCGTGATCATGTAAGGGAACTCGCCGATCGCGGGGAAGCGCGTGCGGCCGAGCATCTCCTGCGGGATCCTGTCCTTCCACGGCGACAGATCGAGCTCGGTCGCCTGTGCTGCGCGCGAGAGGTTGGCGATGCACAGGATGACCTCATCGTGATATTGCCGGACATAGGCCAGCACGGAACGGTTGGCCGGGCGGATGAAGGTCATGGTGCCGCGGCCGAAGGCAAGCGTCGACTTGCGCACCGAGATCAGGCGCTTGGTGGCGCTGAGCAGCGAGGACAGGCTGCGCGACTGCGCCTCCACATTGACGGCCTCATAGCCATAGACGGGGTCCATGATCAACGGCGCGTAGAGGCGGGCCGGGTCGCAGCGCGAGAAGCCGCCATTGCGGTCCGGACTCCACTGCATCGGCGTGCGCACGCCGTTGCGGTCACCGAGATAGATGTTGTCGCCCATGCCGATCTCGTCGCCGTAGTAGATGATCGGCGTGCCCGGGAACGACAGCAGGAGCGAGTTCATCAGCTCGATCTTGCGTCGGTCGTTGTCCATCAGCGGCGCAAGCCGTCGGCGAATGCCGAGATTGATCCGCGCCCGCGGATCGTTGGCATAGGTCGACCAGAGATAGTCGCGCTCGACGTCGGTGACCATCTCCAGCGTCAGTTCGTCATGGTTGCGCAGGAACAACGCCCATTGGCAGCTCTGCGGAATGTCCGGCGTCTGGCGCAGGATGTCGGTGATCGGAAAGCGGTCCTCCTGCGCGATCGCCATGTAGATGCGCGGCATCAGCGGGAAATGATAGGCCATGTGGCATTCGTCGCCGCGGCCGAAATATTCCTGCACGTCCTCCGGCCATTGATTGGCCTCGGCCAGCAGCAGCTTGCCCTTGGAGTAGGCGTCGAGCTCCTGGCGCAGCCGCTTGATGATGGCATGCGTCTCGGGAAGATTCTCGTTCGAGGTGCCCTCGCGCTCGCAGAGATAAGGGATTGCATCCAACCGGAATCCGTCGACGCCGGCATCGAGCCAGCGCTTCATCACCTGGATGATGGCGCTGACCACCCGGGGATTGTCGAAATTGAGATCGGGCTGGTGCGAGAAGAAACGGTGCCAGTAGAACGCGCCGGCCTCCGGATCCCAGGTCCAGTTCGACTTCTCCGTGTCGGTGAAGATGATCCGCGTGCCCTGATATTTCTGGTCGGTGTCGCTCCAGACATACCAGTTGCGGGCGCTCGAGCCCGCCGGGCTCCGTCGCGCGCGCTTGAACCATCTGTGCTGGTCGGAGGTGTGGTTGACGACGAGCTCCGTGATCACCCGCAAGCCGCGCCGCTGTGCCTCCTGGATGAAGCGCTTGAAATCCTTCATCGTCCCGAAATCGGGATTGACCGAGCCGTAATCGGCGATGTCGTAGCCATCGTCGCGGCCGGGCGAGGGATAGAACGGCAACAGCCACAGCGTGGTGACGCCGAGATCCTGCAAGTATGGCAGTTTTTCGGTCAGCCCGGCGAAGTCGCCGATGCCGTCATGGTTGCTGTCGGCAAACGCCTTGACGTGGAGCTGGTAGACGATCGCGTCCTTGTACCAGAGCTCGTCCACGACCTCGGCAGCTTCGACCCTCTTCTCGTCAACTGAGGAAAGAACGTTCATGCCGCGGATCCTCACGCCAGGCAGCGGAACGAGAGCGCCGGATCGCGATATGGATCGATGCGCAGCCGGATTCCGCCCCATTCGATTGCGGACTGCTCGCCGGTGAGAAGGTTCTCAACGCGTGCGATGTGGCGACGTTCCCCGTTCACGCTGGTCGTGACGTCGCCAAGCGGGAGCCAGACCTCGCGCGCGCTGGACGACAGAGCGATCGCGACGAGGACGGTGTTGGTTCGGTCGATCGACTCCTTGACGAAGGCGATCACGTCGCCATCGTCGGTGCCGAGAAAGCGCAAATTCGACGTCTGTTGCAGCGCCTTGTTGTCGCGGCGGATGCGATTGAGCTCGGCAATGTAGGGCTTGATGTTGCCGGGCCGGTCCCAGTCGCGAACCCTGATCTCGTATTTTTCGGAATCGAGATATTCCTCGCGACCGGGAACGGCCTGGTGCTCGAGCAGCTCGAAGCCGCTATAGATGCCGTAAGTGGCCGACAACATGGCTGCCAGCGCGACGCGCGACTTGAACATCCAGGGCTCGCCGCTCTGGAGATGATACGGCAAGACGTCAGGCGTGTTGACGAACAGGTTGGGGCGAAGGAAGTCGCGCTCGGGATAGCCGGTCATTTCAGCCAAATATTGCTCCAGCTCCCATTTTTGCGTTCGCCACGGAAAATAGCTGAAGGACTGGGCGAAGCCGAGCCTGGCGAGGCCCTTCATCAGCTTCGGCCGGGTGTAGGTCTTGGAGAACAGGATTACCTCGGGATGTCGGCGGCGAATGTCGCGGATCAACCACTCCCAGAAGCTGAAGGGCGCGGTGTCGTGATTGTCGATCGCGAAGATGGTCACACCATGGTCGATCCAGAAAAGCATGACGTCGCGGAAGGCGTTCCACAATTCGCTTCGGGTCACGCAGCCAAAATCGGGAGTGACTATGTCCTGATAGTCCGCCGTCCGCATCGAGCCGTCCGGCCGCCACTTGAACCATTCCGGATGCAGCGTCAGCCAGGGATGATCCGGCGAACACTGAGCCGCGAAATCGAGCGCGAGCTCGACGCCGTATTCCAGGCAGGTCGCAACCAGCGCACGGAAATCCTCGATGGTGCCGAGCTCCGGGTGCAACGTATCGTGACCGCCCTCGGACGCGCCAACGGCATAGGGACAGCCGGGATCGCCTGCGGCGGCGACCGGCGAATTGTTGCGGCCCTTGCGGCGGGTGCGGCCGATCGGATGGATCGGCGTGAAGTAGAGTACGTCGAAACCCATCGCGGCGATGTCGGGGACACGCGCGATGCAATCCCTGAGCGTGCCGTGCTGGCCCGCGACCTTGCCCTGGCTGCGCGGCATCATCTGGTACCACGTGCTGAAGCGTGCCTCGTCGCGATCGGCGACCAGCGGGAAGAGGGGCGAGCGGGTGAGGTCGGGCCGCGACTGGCTGTCGGCCATGGCGTCCCTCAGCTCATCCGCCATCAGCGGGGTGACCTCGCCGGATTGCAGGAAATCCTCGCATTGCCGCAGGATGATCGCGGCGGCGTCATCGTCCGCGCCATGGGCTCTGGTCAGGAGGGCGGCGCCCTCGATCGCATCGAGCGTGACATCGGCTCCGGATCGCTGCCTGATCGCGAGCCCGTGACGCCAGGTCGCGAATTCGTCGGTCCATGCCTCGATGGCGTAGACATATTGGCCCGGCCCGGGCGGAGTGAACGCGCCGACCCAGCGGTCATGGCCATGATGGAGCATCGGCGTGCGCTGCCATTCCCGATCCTGCTCGCGGCGCCAGAGCAGCGCGGCGCTGACCGCGTGGTGGCCGTCGCGGTAGATGTCCGCCCAGACATCGACGCGCTCGCCCGCGACGCGTTTGACGGGAAAGCGGCCGCCATCGACCAGCGGATAGACGTCTTCAATAAGGAAAGCGCCACCGGCTGCGACACTCTCGACAGTTTGAATTGTCTTGTTCACGGTGATGCCATTGACAACAAAGCAGCGTCTCGTGTCCCTTGTCGGGAACCGACGCTTAGTACCTATATAGAAAGCCTCTTGTGTGTCATTAGTTCCAGCCAGGAACGATCGCCGCGCTCAGCGCGTTAATCCCGACTATCTTCTTCCTCCGCCTAACAAAAATGGATGCCGCCCGCTCTTGGTGGCCTGCAAACTGCGTGCCGAATGGATCTTTTAGCTGAAGCCAGAACCAAGGGCGTCCAGTCCGAATTCGTCGATGCCCTGGGCAAGCTGCGGGTCACCGCGCCCGATGCCCTGACGTCGATCCTCAATGCCCTGCCGGAAAAGCGCGCCTACCGTTTCGTCAGCGGTGCTGTCCTGGTCCGCACCGGCCGGCAGCCACGCACCGACCTCACCGAGGCCGCCAAACTTCCGCTGCATTGGTCGGTCGTCAACGGAACCGTGACGGTCGCGCAGGGCGAGGCGCGCGAGCGCATCATTGTCTGGCCCGATAATCTGCCGTCTGGCTACCACCGGCTGAAGCTCGTCGATGCGTCCGGGGCGGCGGAAGAGGCGCCGCTGATCGTGGCGCCCGAGCGCGCTTTCACCGGCGAGTTCGACCGCGGCTGGCTGCTTGCGGTGCAGCTCTACAGCGTCCGCTCCGCGCGCAATTGGGGGATCGGCGATTTCACAGACCTTGCCGATCTCGTTGCGCTTGCCAAGGAGCTCGGCGCAGATGGCGTCGGCCTCAACCCACTGCACGCGCTGTTCGACGACCGGCCGTCCGACTGCAGCCCCTATTCGCCGAACAGCCGGCTGTTCCTCAACCCACTCTACATCGACGTCGACAAGATTCCGGAGTTTTCGTTCGATCTGCTGCCGGATGTGCGCGCAATGGCGGCATCCTTGCGCGAAGGCGACCGCGTGCGATACCGCGAGGCAGGGCCGCTGAAATGGCGCGGCCTGCGCGCCGCGTTCGATGCGTTCAAGACCAAGGCGGGCCCTGGCCGCCGACAGGCGTTCGACGCCTTCCGCCTCGAGCGGGGTCCTCTGTTGACGCGCTTTGCCTGTTTCGAGGTGCTGCGCCATCGCTTCCCGGGACGACCGTGGTGGGAATGGCCGTCGGAGTGGCAGCGGCCTGACGAGACCAAATGCGCGGAGCTGCGCGCAGGCCCCGATCACGACGAGGTCGAGTTCGTCGAGTTCGTGCAATGGACGGCCGATTGGCAGTTGGCTGCGGCCAAGGAGCTCGCAGGCCGGCTCGGCATGAAGGTCGGGCTCTATCTCGATGTCGCTGTCGGCGTGCAGTCGGACGGGTTCGACGCCTGGAACGAGCAGGGCGCGATCTCCCGCCATCTCGCGGTCGGCGCACCGCCCGATGTGCTGAACACGGTGGGCCAGGATTGGGGCCTCGCCGGCTTCAATGCCGGCGGTCTGGAAGCGCAGTCGTTCGTGCCGTTCGCTGACATGCTGGCCGCCTCGATGCGCCATGCCGGCGCGATCAGGCTCGATCACGTGCTCGGGCTGAAACGGCTCTACCTCGTGCCGCGCGGTTTCAAGCCGGACAACGGCGCCTACGTGCAGATGCCGTTCGAGGCGCTGCTGGCGGCAGTCGCGCGTGAAAGCGCCGCCCACAAATGCATCGTGATCGGCGAGGATCTCGGCACCGTGCCGGAAGGTTTTCGCGAGACCATGCAGGACTGGGGCATCTGGTCCTATCTCGTGATGATGTTCGAACGCGATGACGCCGGGCGTTTCCGCAATCTCGATCATTACCGGTCCAACGCGCTGGTCACGTTGAACACGCATGATCTGTGTACCTATGCCGGCTGGCGTTCGTTCAGCGATCTCAAGATGAAGCTCTCGCTCGGGCTCGACCCCGGCGAGAACGAGGAGGCGCGCTGGCACGCCCTCGGCATGCTCGACGAGATCCTGCGCTTCAACGCCATTCAGGCCAACGATCTCTATTCGGTGCTGGCCTTCCTGTCCCGGACGCCGTCCCGCCTTCTCGCGGTATCGCTCGAGGATCTCCTGGGCGTGGTCGACCAGCCGAACATCCCCGGCACGATCGACGAGCACCCCAACTGGCGCCAGCGGCTGCCGGTCGCGCTTGACAAGATCGCGTCGAGCATCGATCGCGGCGCGCTGAAAACAGCAACGCGGGAGCGGTCGCACCGTTAGAGTTCAGCCACGACAATTTCAGGTGGGTCACACGGAATTGTCACAGAAGATCGAAGATTACGCGCTGATCGGCGATTGCGAGACCGCGGCCCTCGTCGGCCGCGACGGCTCGATCGACTGGCTGTGCTGGCCGGCCTTCGATTCCGACGCCTGCTTTGCCGCGATCCTCGGCACCAGAAGGAACGGCCGCTGGCAGATTGCGCCGAGCGAAGCCGTCACGGCTTGCTCCCGCCGTTATCTCGGCGACACGCTGATCCTTGAGACCCGTTTCGAGACGGCCGGCGGCTCCGTCGCCTTGATCGACTTCATGCCGCCGCGCGGCAAGGCATCCGACATCGTGCGGCTGGTGCGCGGCCTGAAAGGCCGCGTCAAGCTCAGGATGGAGCTCGTCATCCGATTCGGCTTCGGGGTCGATATCCCCTGGGTCAGGCGGACCGAGGATCGCTCCGCCGTGCTTGCGATCTGCGGCCAGGACATGACGGTGCTCCGCACGCCCGTCGAGACGCGCGGCGAGGATCTCACCACCGTCGCCGAATTCGAGGTGGCCGGGGGCGAGACCATCCCCTTCGTGCTGACCTATGGCCCGTCGCATCTCGATCCGCCCGAGGCAATTGATCCTGAGCGCGCATTCGCGGAGACGGAAGCTTTCTGGAAGGACTGGTGCAGCCGCTCGAATCGCGACGGCGAATATCACGATCTCATCATGCGCTCGCTGATCACGCTGAAGGCGCTGACCTTTGACCCGACCGGCGGCATCGTCGCGGCACCGACCACGTCGCTGCCGGAAAAGCTCGGCGGGATGCGCAACTGGGATTACCGATTCTGCTGGCTGCGCGATGCCACCTTCACGCTGCTGGCGTTGATGAACTCCGGCTATACCGAGGAGGCATCCGCCTGGCATAGCTGGCTGTTGCGCGCGGCCGCCGGTTCACCGGCGAACATGCAGATCATGTACGGCATCTGGGGCCAGCGGCGGCTGCTCGAATGGGAGGCCGAATGGCTCGACGGCTATGAGGGGGCGAAGCCGGTTCGCGTCGGCAATGCCGCCCACGCGCAATTGCAGCTCGACGTCTATGGCGAGCTGATCGATGCGTTCCACCAGTCGCGCATGGCGAAACTGAAGCTCGACGACGAAAGCTGGGCGCTGGAATGCGCCGTGCTCCAGCACTTGGCCGAGGTCTGGGATCATCCCGACCACGGCATCTGGGAGCTCCGCGGCAAGCCTAAGCACTACGTCTTCTCGAAGGTGATGACCTGGGTTGCCTTCGACCGCGGCATCAAGAGCGCCGAGACCTTCGGCTTCAAGGCGCCGCTGCTGCACTGGCGCACCTTGCGCGACGCCATCCACCGCGACGTCTGTCAGAGAGGCTTCGATACCGAGGCGAACGCTTTCGTCGAATCCTACGGCTCGAAGGTTCTCGACGCCAGCGTGCTGTTGCTGCCGGCGGTCGGCTTCCTTCCGGCAAAGGATGCGCGGGTGCGCGGCACCATCACGGCGGTCGAACAGCACCTGATGCGCGACGGATTCGTGCTGCGGCATGATCCCCGCGAAGTGTCCGAGGAGACACCGCCGATCGAAGGGGCGTTCCTTGCCTGCAGCCTGTGGCTTGCGGATGCTCATGTGCTCGTTGGCGACCTCGACAAGGCGCAGGCGCTGTTCGACCGGGTGGTCGGCATCGCCAATGACGTCGGGCTCCTGGCCGAGGAATACGACTCTCTGGCGCGACGCCAGACCGGCAACTTTCCGCAGGCTCTGACCCATATCGCGCTGATCAACACCGCGCACAATCTGTCAGCCGCACGGCAGGAAAGCGAGAAGCCGGCGGTTCAGCGATCACAGTAACGACCTCAGCCGAGTCCGTTCCGCTTCAGGATCATCTCCATCGCCTCGGCGAACCCGTCCTGTTCGTTGGTCGCGGTGACAAGCGTCGCCTGCTGCTTGACATCGTCGGTGGCATTACCCATGGCGATCGAGAGGCCGCTGACGCGGAACATCGCGAGATCGTTCTGCATGTCGCCGATGGTCGCGACTGCATCGGTCGCAATGCCGAGGCGCCGCGCCATCGCCTGCACGAAGGTGCCCTTGTTGAAGCCGGGCGGTGTGATGTCGAGATAGTAGGTCTGCGAACGCACGGCGGTCGCTTGCGCACCAAACGCCTCCTGCATCACCTTCTCGCAACGTTCCAGCCCGGCGGCATCCGCGCTCGCGCCGACGATCTTGCAGGCGCTCGCGAGGTACGGCGTAAAGTCCGGCACGATGGTCGGATCGGCGCGGATCGTGTGCTGCTCATGCGCGACATAGTTGCCGTCGGGATTGTCTATGAGCCATTTGTCGTTGGTGAAGACCCAGATGTCGGCGCCGAACTCCCTGAGGATCTGCAGGGAACGCGCGGCCGCGGTCGCGGGAATGAGATGCTGCTCAACCGGGTTCATCTGCGGATCGGTGATCGAGGAGCCATTGAACGGGCCGACCGGCAGTGCGATCGATAGTGGCTCGATCAGGAAGCGCATGCCGATTGCGGGGCGGCTCGAGGTGATGGTGAAGCCGATGCCGGCCGCGTGCAGCCGCTGCACCGAAGCCCTGGCGCGGTCGGTCAGCGTCTTGCTCTTGGTCAGCAGCGTGCCGTCGACGTCGGAGACCACGAGTGAGATGGGCGTCATGACATGGCCTTGTGCTTCTCGCCGTCGAATTTCAATTGCCGCAGGACGCCATCCACGATCGCCTCGATGGTCTCGTCGATCGAGACGGTGATCACGTGTTCGCTCGCTTCCGGCGGCTCCAACGTTTTGAACTGGCTGGTCAGCAGCTCGGGCGGCATGAAGTGGCCCTTGCGGTGGGCGAGCCGGTCGGCGATCAGCTCCTGGTTGCCCTTCAGGAAGACGAAACGGACGTCGTCGCGACCGCGCAAAAGCACGTCGCGATAGGTGTGCTTCAGCGCCGAGCAGGCGATGATGACATGGCCGTCCGCCTCACAGGTTCGCTCGATCTCGTCGGCGATGGCGTTGAGCCATGGCCACCGGTCCTCGTCGGTCAGCGGATGGCCGGCTGCCATCTTTGCCACGTTGCTGGCGGGATGAAAGCTGTCGCCGTCCTTGAAACGCCAGCCGAGGCGCTTGCCGAGCGCCTCCGCGACCGTGCTCTTGCCCGAGCCCGAGACGCCCATCACGATCAATGCGCAGGGTAGTTCAGCGCCCGCCACGAAAATCCTCCGGAAGCGCGGCCTTATCGACCAACCAGACGGTCTCGCCGTTCGAGCGCGCGCGTGCTGCGGGCAGATTCTCGTTATTGAGCAGGCGCGTCAAGACCGGCCGCTTGCCGGCGCCTTCGATTTCAAACAGCATTTCGCGGCAGGAGGCGAGCACAGGCAATGTCAGGGTCACCCGCGGCACGAAGGGGGCGACATTGGCCTTGGGCACGCCGACCACCCAGCGGTCGGTGTCCTCGAGCGCGGGATAGCCGGGAAACAGCGATGCGGTGTGGCCATCGGGACCCGCGCCCATCAGGACGAGGTCGAACAGCGGCTTTGACGGGTCGAGCCGGTCGGCTCCATAGAACGATTGCAGCTCCCGCGCATAGGCGGCCGCGCTCTCGTCGGGCCCACCGGTCGTGGTTGGGATCGGATGGATGTTGCTGGGCGGTGCGTCGCGGTCGAGAAACGCGGCGCGCGCAACGTTCATATTGTTGAGGGGATCACTGTCCGGCACGAAGCGCTCGTCACCGATGAACCAGTGCACGCGCGGCCAGGGAATCCTGGTGCGGTAGGTCTCCGTGCCGAGCAGCTGATAGAGCTGCTTCGGGCTCGATCCGCCGGTGAGGCAGATCGCGATGCGGCCAGGACCAGCCGATATCCGCGCCATCACCCGTTCGGCCGCGCTACGCGCGAGCGCCTCGGCATCAGCGACGACGATCAGCCTGGGCTGGTCAGCAGGTGCCATCAGGTGAACTTCCGCCAGCTTCGCCCGTCGCGCCTGAGCAACTCGTCGGCGCCGAGCGGGCCGTCGCTTCCGGCGCGGTAGAGTTCGAGGCCACCGGCGCCCGCCTTCTTCCAGGCATCGAGCAGCGGCTGTACCGCCCGCCATCCCGCCTCGATGGCGTCGGCGCGCTGGAACAGGATGTTGTCGCCGATCATGCAGTCGTAGATCAGCGTCTCATAGCCGGTGCTGGGCTCGGCCTTGAAATAGTCTCCGTAGCGAAATTTCATCTCGACGCCGTCGATCGAGACGCTGGGGCCGGGCAGCTTGGCGTTGAACTGCAGCTCGATACTTTCGGTCGGGGCAATGCCGATGGTCAGGAAATTCTGCGACAGCCGATCGATCGGCGTGCCGCTGAACATCGCGAGCGGCGCCTGCTTGAACTTGATCGCCACTTCCGTGCGCTTGCTGGCGAGTGCCTTGCCGGTGCGCAGATAGAAAGGGACGCCGGCCCAGCGCCAATTGTCGATGGCGAGCTTCAGCGCGACAAAGGTCTCGGTGGTGCTGTCCGGATTGACCTCGGGAGTGCCGCGATAATCGGAAAGCTCCTCGCTGCCGACACGGCCTCCCACATATTGCGCACGGATCGAGTTCTTCAGTGCCTCGGCCTCGCTCTGCGGTTGGATTGCTGCCAGCACCTCGGCCTTCTCGTTACGCACCGCGCGCGCCTCAAAACGCGTTGGCGGCTCCATCGCGACCAGCGACAGGAGCTGGAACAGATGATTCGGCACCATGTCGCGGAGCGCGCCGGTGGCGTCGTAGAAGCCGCCGCGATGGCCGACGCCGAGTCGTTCCTCCACGGTGATCTGGATGTGATCGATATGGTTGCGATTCCAGATCGGCTCGAACATGCCGTTGGCAAAGCGCATCACCAGGATGTTCTGCACCGTCTCCTTGCCGAGATAGTGATCGATCCGATAGATCTGGTGCTCCTCCATGATCTTCAGAAGCTCGGCATTCAGGGCGCGGGCCGAGGCAAGGTCGGTGCCGAAGGGCTTTTCGACCACGAGCCGCCGCCAGGCGCCGTTATCCTCCTTCATCAAACCGGTGCGGCCGAGCTCGCGCGCGGTCGGCGCAAACGCCGCCGGCGGTGTCGCAAGATAGAACAACCGGTTGCCGCCGGTGCCGCGCGAGCATTCGAGTGCGTCCAGGTGCTCGCGCAGCGCATCGAAGGATGGCGGATCCTTTGGGTCAGCCTCGACGAAGGTGACGCATTGCAGGAGTTGCTGGGCGACGACGTCGTCCACCGGGCGGGTCGCATGCTCCCGAAGCCCTTGCATCAGGCTGTCGCGCAGCTCGTCATTCGACATGCCCTTGCGGGCGACGCCGACGACGCAGAATTTCTCCGGCAACAGGTTCTCGGCGGCGAGATTGTAGAGCGACGGGATCACCAGGCGATGGGTGAGGTCGCCGCTCGCGCCGAAGATGACGAAGGCGCAATTTTCAGGTTTGCGTTGGGGCTGCGGATCTTTTGTCACGAATGGCCGGCCTTCAGGCTTTGGGCTTGGATGAGCCCGGTTGCTTCGGCTCTTTGTGCCCCCCGAAGCCGGCGCGCATGGCGGAGAGGATCTTCTCCGCGAAGGTGTGCTCCTTGCGTGACCGGAAGCGGGCAAACAGCGCCGCGGTCAGCACTTCGGCCGGCACTGCCTCGTCAATCGCCGCATTCACGGTCCAGCGCCCTTCGCCGGAATCCTCCACGAACCCGGAATATTCCGCCAGCGCCGGGCTGTCGGCGAGCGCGGTCGAGGTGAGGTCGAGAAGCCAGGACGGGATCACGCTGCCGCGTCGCCACACCTCGGCAATGTCGGCGAGATCGAAATCGAAACGATGATCCGCCGGCAGTGCCTCCGTGTCGGCGTTCTTGAGAATGTCAAAACCCTCGGCATAGGCCTGCATCAGGCCGTACTCGATTCCGTTATGGATCATCTTGACGAAATGGCCCGCGCCGACCGGGCCGGCATGGATGTAGCCCTGCTCGATGCGGGGATCGCGGCCCTCACGACCCGGTGTCTTCGGAATGTCGCCCGCGCCCGGCGCAAGCGTGCCGAAGATCGGATCGAGCCGGTCGACGACGGCCTTGTCGCCGCCGATCATCATGCAATAGCCGCGGTCGAGCCCCCAGACGCCGCCGGAGGTGCCGACATCGACATAGTGGATGTCACGCTCCTTCAGCGCCTTGCCGCGGCGAACGTCGTCCTGCCAGAACGTGTTGCCGCCGTCGATGATGACGTCGCCGGCTTGCATCAGCTTTGCGAGCGTCTCGATCGTCGTCTCGGTGATGCGGCCGGCGGGCAGCATCACCCAGGCTGTGCGCGGCCTGTCGAGCTTGGCGACGAACTCTTCGAGCGTATTCGCGCCCTGCGCCCCGTCCGCGGCAAGGTCGGCGACGGCCTTGGCGTCCTTGTCATAGACCACGGCCGAATGGCCGTTACGCATCAGCCGGCGGACAATGTTGCCGCCCATCCGGCCGAGGCCGATCATGCCGAGCTGCATTGAGGTATCCTCTTTCAGTTCAACGCTTGCGACAGCGCGGCGTTCAGCGCGGCAAGGCCTTTCTTCAGCCCACCCTTCAGGTGCACGCGAAGCGCGCGTCGTCCGCGCTCGGTGAGCACGTCGAAGTCGCCGCGCGCCTGCGCCGCCTTGATGACGCCGAAGCTCGCCTTCTGGCCCGGCACCGGAAGGTCCTTGGCGTCGTCGGTCGTGATTTGCAGGAACACGCCGCTGTCTGGCCCGCCCTTGTAGGCTTGCCCGGTCGAATGCAGGAAGCGCGGACCGAATTCCGCGGCGGTGGCGACATGGCGCTTTTCGAGCACCTCCGTCCGCATCGCCTGCAAAGCCTCGATCGTGGCCTTGTCACGCGCGATGTAGCCGAGCAGGGCGACATAGTCGCCTTGCGTGGAGCGGCCGAGATGCGCTCTTAGCCACGAGGTGAGGTCGCCGTTCGCACCGGCGGCACGGAGCGCCGCGGCGTTGGCGTCGTCGGTGTAGAGATCGGCGTCCGCGGTGCTGACGACCGGCTGTTCGGGCGGCAGCGTGCCGGTCTTCTCGAACGCGGCGGTGAGCTCGCGGGTCTTGATCTTGGCAGCTTCCACGTCGGGCTGGTCGAACGGGTTGATGCCGAGGATGGAGCCCGCGACCGCGGTCGCCATCTCGAAGCGGAAGAACTCCTGGCCGAGATGGTCAACCGACTTCATGACGATACGCACCACGGGGTGACCCGCACGCTCGAGTGCCGCGAGCTTCTCCTCGTGAGCCGCGTCCGACTCACTTTCGGTACGGATATCGATGAAGAAGCGGTCGTTGCCGTAAATCGAAGGATCTCCGAGCGGTTCACCGTCGATCGGGATCAGGCCCTTGCCCTCCTTGCCGGTCGATTCCGCAATGAGCTGCTCGGCCCATGCGCCGAAATCAGCGATCTTTTTCGAAGAGAAGATCGTCACCTTGTCGCGGCCCTCGAGACCGGCGAGCCCCATGGCAAGGCCGAGCTGCACGCCGGGATTTTCATGCGGCGGCACGTCCGGTCCGCAGGAGCGCACCATCGCGAGCGTGTGCTTGATGAAGCTTCCGACATCGATGCCGGCGGTCGCGGCCGGTACCAGCCCGAAGGGCGAGAGGACCGAATAGCGCCCGCCGATCGAGGGCTCGCCGTAGAAGATGCGGGCATAGTTCAGCGTCTTGGCAGCCTTCTCCAGCGATGAGCCGGGGTCGGTCACCGCGATGAAGCGATGGCCGGTCTTGACGGAGGAGCCGACTGCTTGCGCGACGCGGTCGTAGAAATAATCCTTCATCGCATTCGGTTCGGTGGTGCCGCCGGACTTGCTGGACACGATGAAAACGGTGTTGGCGATGTCGATCTTGGCTTCCATCGCCCGCACCTGCGCGGGGTCGGTCGAGTCGAGCACATGCAGCTTCGGAAAGCCCGCCTTCCGTGCAAAGGTTTCGGCGAGCACCTCAGGTCCCAGGCTCGATCCGCCCATGCCGAGCACGACGGCGTCGGAGAATCTTTGGCCCTTCACGCGCCCTGCGTAGTCCGCATAGTCGGCAACGTCGGCCTTCGCCGCGCAGTCGAGCCAGCCGAGCCACTTGTTCTCGTCCGCACCGGTCCAGACCGACTTGTCGTGCAGCCAGAGCCTGCGGATTTTTGCATTGGCCCGCCAGTCCTCGGTGCTCGTGGTCACGGCCTTGCCGAGCCGCTCGCCAAGGGCAAAGTGCTGGCGGTCGATCGCTGCCCCGAGCACGGTGGCGCGCTTGGAGGCGACCGCGCCATAGAGCTTGTCGGCGGCGTCGGCAAACAGCTTCACGCCGTCCTTGACGAGCTCCTCGGTGATCTCGTCAAGCGAGATGCCGGAGCGCTCGAGCTCGTCCAGCACGTGGGCGGCCTCCTCGACATTCTCCTCCAGGCTGTCGCGCAGCTTGCCGTGGTCGCGGAACGCATCCAGCGTCGCCGGCGGCACGGTGTTGATGGTGTTGGGGCCGATCAGCTCCTCGACATAGAGGACGTCGCTATAGTCCTTGTTCTTGGTGCCGGTGGAGGCCCACAGCATCCGCTGCGGCTTGGCGCCCTTGGCGGCGAGCTTGTCCCAGCGTGGCCCGGAGAACAGGCGCTTGTAGTCCTGGTAGGCGAGTTTTGCATTCGCGATCGCGACCTTGCCCTTGAGCGCCGCCAGGCGCTCCTTTTCGCTGGGGTCGTTGGCGCGGGCGATCTTGTCGTCGAGCTGCTTGTCGACCACGCTGTCGATCCGGCTGACGAAGAAGCTTGCGACACTTGCGACATGCGACGGATCGCCGCCGCCGGCCACGTATTTCTCAAGGCCCGCAAGATAGGCCTCGGCGACCTCCAGATAGACCTCTTTGGAGAACAACAGGGTGATATTGACGCTGATGCCGTCGCCGATGAGCTGCTCGATGGCCGGCAGGCCCTCCGGCGTCGCCGGCACCTTGATCATCAAGTTTTTGCGATCGACATCCTTCCAGAGCCGCCGGGCTTCCGCGACCGTCCCCCTGGTATCCATCGCCAGATAGGGCGACACCTCCAGGCTGACGAAGCCGTCCTGGCCCTTCAGGCGGTTGTAGACCGGGCGCAGCACGTCGGCGGCGTTCTGGATGTCCTCGACCGCGAGCTGCTCGAACAGGTCGGCGACCGGACGGTCCCCGCGCTTCAGCGCCTTGCCGATCGGGGCGTCATATTCGTCCGAGCTGCCGATCGCCTTTTCGAAGATCGACGGGTTGGAGGTGACGCCCTTGACGCCATCGGTCTCGATCAGCCGCTTCAGGTCGCCCTTGGCGATGAAGCCGCGGGCCAGGAAGTCCAGCCAGACGGCCTGACCGTGCTTTTCCAGTTCTTTGACGGGATTCATGATCTCTCTTTTCTCCGAGCCGGTGGCGGGCGAGGGGTTCCAGCGCCGGTCCTGACGCGCTATGGTGTGTTAACACGACCTTGGGAGGGAACCAATCAAGGGTATGTGCGTCGTACTCTCGGCATAACTCTGTTGAGATTATAGCGATCCGGTCGACCGGTTGTCCGTTGCGTGAAAGTCGTTGACCGCAAGCTTGTCGGTCAGAGCAAGCTTTTCGGTCAAAGTCCTTTGCGTAGCGCCAGCCTTCGCTGAGCGGAGTTCGTCTCGCGGGCTCAAGCATTTGCCCCTGCGGTGGGTTGCGTCAGTTCATACATGAACTGCCATGCTGGGGGATAAGCATGCACGCAAAATCCGACGGCCTTGCGCTGTGCGGGTGTTCTCCTGTTCGGGCTCGTCACCTGCCGCCTAATCTGGATGTTGCCGGCCGAGCGGAGGCCGGTCGTCATCGTCGGCCGTAACGGCATCCGCGATCTGCGCATCGGCAACGAATTCCTGCTCTGGGACTCGATCCAAGACGTTCTCGATCCAAGACGTTTCGGTGCGCGAAAGCCGCGGAAGCAAAACCGTTGTGTTGACATCGACGCCGGCACTGCGGCGGCAACTTCGCTGCGTCAGGAGCAGGCGCGCAATCTCGCCAGAGGGTGATGTGGATTCCATCGTCATCGATCCGGCTGGGCTGGCGACGGACTTCGCTATGCTGCTGCGAGCCTGCCAGGCTTGTCACGACGCGAGTGAGCGGCGCGCCGCATTGCAGCAGAAGAGCCATCACGACGCTCAAGGCTTCGCCGTCAAAGCGTCACAAGTTTGCCGTTGGCGGACGGCTATGCTGCGCTGCCGGATGGACCAATCCCCGGTAACGCCCGGATGTTGCGGCGGGGCGACATTTGCTGGAAATTAGCAAGTACGGGTGTAGATTCGCATAAATAACAGGCAAGTGCCTGTTCGTAACTCACCCGGTGCCTACGTAGTGCGTTGCGCCGAGAAGGCGCCCGGGTGTCCAATGATCGTCATGTGCTCATGCTGATTCGAGACGGGCGCTGAGGAACGGTCCGGTAACTGCTTTCGTTTCAGCTTGAGTAGCGGAAATCACGCGGAGAGGGATCATGTACAACGATTCTTTGTTCAACGCTTTCGCTCGGTCGTTCGAGGCGAGAAGCCAGCACGACATGTCGATGGCGGAATATCTGGAATCGTGTCGAAGCGATCCCATGAAATACGCGAATTCAGCCGAGCGACTACTAGCTGCGATCGGTGACCCCCAGACGATTGACACGGCCAAGGACCCACGCCTTGGCCGTATTTTTTTGAACCGTACGATCCGCACCTATCCAGCCTTCGCCGGATTCTACGGCATGGAAGAAACGATCGAGCGCATCGTCGGTTTCTTCCGTCACGCCGCGCAAGGCCTCGAAGAACGCAAGCAGATCCTCTATCTGCTCGGCCCGGTCGGCGGCGGCAAATCCTCGCTCGCCGAGAGGCTCAAGTCGCTGATGGAAGTGCAGCCGATCTATGTGCTGAAAGCCGGCGACGAACTGAGCCCGGTGTTCGAGAGTCCGCTCAGTCTGTTCGATCCCGATCATCTTGGGCCGATGCTGGAAGAGAAGTACGGCATTCCGCGCCGGCGTCTCACCGGCCTGATGAGCCCGTGGTGCTACAAGCGGCTGGAAGCCTTCGGCGGCGACATCTCGCAATTCCGCGTCGCCAAGATCCAGCCGTCGCGGCTGCGCCAGATCGCCGTCTCCAAGACCGAGCCGGGTGACGAGAACAACCAGGACATCTCCTCGCTGGTCGGCAAGGTCGACATCCGCAAGCTCGAGACCTACGCGCAGAACGACCCGGATGCGTACAGCTATTCCGGCGGTCTCAACCGCGCCAACCAGGGCATCCTCGAGTTCGTCGAGATGTTCAAGGCGCCGATCAAGATGCTGCACCCGCTGCTCACCGCGACACAGGAGGGCAACTATATCGGCACCGAGAACATCGGCGCGATCCCCTTCACCGGCATCATCCTCGCGCACTCGAACGAGGCCGAGTGGGCGAGCTTCAAGTCCAACAAGAACAACGAGGCCTTCATCGACCGCATCTGCGTGATCAAGGTACCCTATGTCCTGCGGTACACCGAAGAGCAGAAGATATACGAAAAGCTGATCCAGGGCTCAGAGCTCGCTTCGGCACCTTGCGCGCCCGCGACGCTGGAGACGATGGCGCGGTTCTCGGTGATGTCACGTCTGCGCAAGCACGAAAATTCCACGCTGTTTGCCAAGATGCGGGTGTACGATGGCGAAAGCCTGAAGGAATCCGATCCCAAGGCGCGCAGCGTTCAGGAATACCGCGATGCCGCCGGTGTCGATGAGGGCATGGACGGCGTTTCCACTCGCTTTGCCTTCAAGATCCTGGCCGCGACCTTCAACCACGATCCGCAGGAGGTCGCTGCCGATACCGTGCATCTGATGTACGCGCTGGAGCAGGCGATCCGCCGCGAGCAGCTTCCGGAGGAGACCGAGAAACGCTACCTTGAATTCATCAAGGCCGAACTTGCGCCGCGTTACGCCGAGTTCATCGGAAACGAGATCCAGAAGGCGTATCTCGAATCCTACTCGGATTACGGCCAGAACCTGTTCGATCGCTACGTGGACTATGCCGATGCCTGGATCGAGGATCAGGATTTCAAGGATCCCGATACGGGACAGCTGCTGGATCGCGAACTCTTGAACCAGGAGTTGACCAAGATCGAGAAGCCGGCCGGCATCGCCAACCCGAAGGACTTCCGGAACGAGGTGGTCAAATTCTCGTTACGGTCGCGCGCGCAGAACGGCGGCAAGAATCCGACCTGGACCTCTTACGAGAAGATTCGCGATGTGATCGAAAAGCGGATATTCTCTCAGGTCGAGGACCTGCTTCCAGTGATCTCGTTCGGGTCGAAGAAGGACGGCGAGACCGAGAAGAAGCATGGCGAGTTTGTCGCACGCATGGTGGAGCGCGGCTACACCGAGCGTCAGGTTCGCCGGCTGGTGGAGTGGTACATGCGTGTGAAGCAGGCCGGTTGAGGCGGATGCGAAAGTGGCCCACATTATTGACAGGCGCCTGAATCCGGGCGGCAAGAGTCTTGAGAACCGCCAGCGGTTCTTGCGTCGGGCCAAGTCCTTGGTGCAGGGCGCCGTCAAGAAGACCTCGCAGGAACGCGACATCAAGGACGTCCTGGAGGGGGGTGAGGTCACGATCCCCCTCGACGGGATGCATGAGCCGCGCTTCCGCCGCGAGGGCGGCACGCGCGACATGGTGTTGCCCGGGAACAAGAAGTTCATCGAGGGCGACTATCTGCAGCGTTCGGGGCAGGGCGGCGCCAAGGACTCCGGTCCCGGTGAAGGCGACAGCGAGGACGCCTTTCGCTTCGTCTTGAGCCGCGATGAGTTCGTCGATCTCTTCCTCGATGATCTCGAGCTTCCCGATCTTGCCAAGCGCAAGATCACCCAGACCGAGAGCGAGGGCCTCCAGCGCGCCGGCTACACCACGTCCGGCTCGCCTGCGAACATCTCCGTCGGCCGGACCGTTAGGCTCGCGCTCGCACGCCGTATCGCGCTGCGCCGTCCGCGCAAGAGCGAGATGGACGAGCTGGAAGCCAGGATTGCCGAATGCACCGACGAAGACGAGCGCGCAGCGCTCGTCGCCGAGCTCGAGAGGCTGAAGGCGAAATCCAAGCGCATCCCCTTCATCGATCCGCTCGACATCCGCTACCGTCGCTTCGAGACGGTGCCGAAGCCGGTGGCGCAGGCGGTGATGTTCTGCCTGATGGACGTCTCCGGTTCGATGTCCGAGCACATGAAGGACCTCGCCAAACGCTTCTACATGCTGCTCTACGTCTTCCTGAAGCGCCGCTACAAGCACGTCGAGATCGTCTTCATCCGCCACACCGACCGCGCGGAGGAGGTGGACGAGCAGACCTTCTTCTATGGTCCGGCCTCGGGCGGCACGCTGGTGTCGAGCGCGCTCCAGGCGATGCATGAGATCGTGCGCGAGCGCTTCAATCCGTCGGACTGGAACATCTACGCAGCCCAGGCCTCCGACGGCGACAACTCCTATTCCGACGGCGAGCTCGCCGGCATGCTCCTGACCGATAAGATCCTGCCGGTCTGCCAGTTCTTCGCTTATCTCGAGGTTGGCGAGTCCGGCGGCAGCGCCTTCGATCTCTCCGACTCCTCGCTCTGGACGCTCTATGAGCGCTTGCGCAACAGCGGCGCGCCGCTGTCGATGCGCAAGGTCAGCGAGCGCGGCGAAATCTTCCCGGTGTTCCACGACCTGTTCCAGCGCCGCGAAAATCAGGAGAAAGCCGCTCCATGACGGACAAGACCGGGCGATTGTTCGAAGGCGCGGACTGGGACTTCCACACCTTGCAGCGTATCCACGATGCCTGCGAGGCGGTCGCGAAAAAGGAACTCGGCCTCGACGTCTATCCGAACCAGATCGAGGTGATCACCGCCGAGCAGATGCTGGACGCGTACTCCTCCGTCGGCATGCCGCTGTTCTACAAGCACTGGTCCTTCGGCAAGCATTTTGCGTTTCACGAGGCCTCCTATCGCAAGGGCCTGATGGGCCTCGCCTACGAGATCGTCATCAATTCTTCGCCCTGCATCTCCTATTTGATGGAAGAGAACACGGCGACGATGCAGACGCTGGTGATCGCGCATGCCGCGTTCGGCCACAACCACTTCTTCAAGAGCAACTATTTGTTCAAGCAGTGGACCGATGCCGACGGCATCCTGGACTATCTCGACTTCGCCAAGACCTACGTCTCGCAATGCGAGGCGCGCTATGGCCGCGTCGAGGTCGAGCGCACGCTCGACGCGGCGCATGCACTGATGTCGCACGGCATCGACCGGTATCCGGGCAAAAAGAACATCGATCTGCGGGCCGAGGAAAAGCGCGCCGGCCGCCGTCGCCAGCACGAGGAAGAGGTCTTCAACGACCTCTGGCGCACGGTGCCCAAGGGCGCTGCCAAGAGCCGGTCGGTACTGAGCATCGAACGCCGCCGCAAGCTGCTCGGCCTGCCGCAGGAAAACCTGCTCTACTTCCTGGAAAAGAGCGCGCCGCGTCTGGCGCCCTGGCAGCGTGAATTGCTGCGCATCGTCCGCCACATCGCGCAGTATTTCTACCCGCAGAGCCAGACCAAGGTGATGAACGAGGGGACGGCGACCTACGTCCACTATCGCATCATGTCGACCCTGCATAAGCAGGGACGCATCACCGACGGCAACTTCCTCGAATTCCTCCAGTCACACACCAACGTGGTGTTTCAGCCCGAGTTCGACGACCCGCGCTTCTCCGGCTTCAATCCTTATGCGCTCGGTTTTGCGATGATGCAGGATATCGAGCGGATCGCTACGAATCCGGAAGCCGAGGACCGTGAGTGGTTCCCGGACATTGCCGGCAAGGGCGATCCGATGGGGGTGTTGCGCGATGTCTGGGCGAACTACCGCGATGAGAGCTTTATCGGGCAGTTCCTCAGTCCTAGGCTGATGCGGCACCTGCGCATGTTCCATCTCCACGACGATCCGGAGGAGCGCGCCGGCATCCGGGTCGACGCCATTCACGACGAGCGCGGCTTCCGCCGCGTCCGCCGTGAGCTCGCGCGCCAGCACGATGTCGGCTTCATCGATGCCAATATCGAGGTGGTCGACGTCGACCTCGCCGGCGACCGCCGGCTGATCCTGCATCACCACGTCATCAAGGGCTCGCAGCTCAACGAGACCGACGCCAAGCGCGTGCTACAGCACCTGGCCGATCTCTGGACCTACGACGTGTCGCTGATCGAGGTCGATGCCAACGACAAGGTATTGCGGGAGTACGTGGTCAGCCCGCGGCCGATCCCGGCGGCGGCGTAGCTGCTTTTGCGGATGCTCTCACCCTCTCCCCTTGCGGGAGAGGGTGGCTTCGCGAAGCGAAGCCGGGTGAGGGGTTCTTTCCCCGTGCTCGTCTCTCGCATCTGAATTCGCGGAGAGAGACCCCTCATCCGGCGCTTCGCGCCACCTTCTCCCGCAAGGGGAGAAGGAAGAAGAGTCGCGCTCGCGTTGACTTGCGCAATAGCGCGTTGGTGTGAGAGGTGAGGTAGGCGGCCGGCGGGGTATTGGCGGTTAGTCGCCACTTGGGCAGGATGCGTTCACCTGTCCGCGATGGCCTGGCGGGCCGGGCAGGCCTGGATTTACCTATCCCCTGGATGGCCGGATGCTGGTACATGCGCGAGATGCATTCGACTTCTGCCAATCCGGGCCGCACATGATCCGGCGTGCCTTCATCCGCGCAACGGGGCTCCTGATGGCCGCGCCATGGCTTGCGGCGAATGCCCAGCCGTTGCCGCGGAGGCTCGTCGGCATGGTCTCCTCGTTCAGCGAGCGGCAATTGCTGCCGCTCCGCGCCGCGCTCCTGGACCGGTTGCGCGAGCTCGGCTGGCGCGATGGCGATAATCTGGAGTTCGACCTGCGGCTGGCCGAACCGATGTCATCCTCCCTGTCGGAGGCTTCGGCTTCGTTGGTGCAGCGGAAGCCGGACCTGCTGATCGCACAGGGAAGTCCTGCGCTCGAGGCAATGCGCAGGTACTCGGGCGCCATACCCGTCGTATTCCTGTTGGTGGCTGATCCCGTCGAGCTCGGCGTGGTGGCGTCCTTGTCACATCCCGGCGGAAGCCTCACCGGCTTCACGAATTTCGAGCTCGCGGTCGGGGGCAAATGGGTCGATCTGCTGAAGGCCGCCGACACGACGATCGAGCGCATCGTCCTGATCGCCAATCCCGACAACAACACCAGCGCGCCGTTCGCCCGCCAGATCGAGAGCGACGGCCGCGAAACCGGCGTGAACGTGCAGACGATCTACGTCCGCGATGCCGGCGAGATCGAGCGCGCCATTCGGGGCGCCGTTGGTTCGCCCCGGGCTGGGCTGATGACGCTCCCCGACTCCCTGCCGATCCTGCATCAGGATCTGATCGTCGGCTTGACCAACGAGCTGCGCATTCCCAGCATCCATCCGTTCCGCAGCTTTCCGGCAAGCGGCGCGCTGATGTCGTACGGGCTGGATTTCCCGGAGCTGTTCCGCGAGGTCGCTTCCTATGTGGACAGGATTCTTCGCGGAACGAAGCCGGCCGATCTTCCGGTGCAGGCGCCGACAAAATTCGAGCTCGTCATCAATTTGAGGACGGCGAGGCTCTTGGGGGTCGAGGTGCCGCCGGCACTGCTGGCGAGCGCCGACGAAGCCATCGAGTGAGCGAGCTCTCGCTTGGCGCGACGAAGTGTCGTTGCGAGCTTTAGTCGCTAGCAACGCCAAGAAAGTTCAAAGAGTCTGGCGGCATTTTCGCTGGGAACCCGACCGCCAGCGCTTGCCAGAAGCTCCGACCCGGTCGCACTTTGCTTTGTCCCTCGCGGGCGGTGTGATAGCCTGCACTTCGTACGTAACGCTCTTCGAGCGTTGAACGCGCAAGCCGCCATTTGCAAGTTTGTGGAGCCCCAGCAATGGGTGAAATTCGCAACTTCAAATCGGGGAATCAGGGTGAGCCGCCTTCGCATAGCGGAATGCCTCGCCGCCTCGCCGCCATTATCGTCGGTGACATCGCGTCCTACAGCCGCTTGATGCAGGCCGACGAGGAAGGCACGCATGTGCGCGTGAAGCGGATCGAGCGCGATCTGATCCAGCCCAGCATCGTTGAGCACCATGGAAGCCTGGTGAAGACGACGGGCGATGGCTTCATCGCCATTTTCGACAGTCCTGTCGAGGCCGTCCGATGCAGCATCGTCATCCAGCAGAATCTGATCGGTCGCAACGCCTCGCTTCCCAAGCACTCCCGGATCGAATACCGCATTGGCGTCAATCTCGGCGACGTCATCGTGGAATCGGACGACATCTACGGCGACGGCGTCAACATTGCGACGCGCATCGAAGGTATTGCCGAACCCGGTCAGGTGTTCATCTCGGGCGCGATCTACGAGCAGATCAAGCACAAGGTGGTGTGCGGCTACGAGTCGCTCGGGGACCGCAAGGTGAAGAACATCACCGATCCCGTGCGCGTCTATCGCGTGCTGCCGGATGCAGACGCCGTAGCCAGGACCCGGGGCCGGCGCGAGAACATCCTGCTGTTCCTTCTGATCGCGACATTGCTGGTGATTGCCGGCTACGTGCTTTGGTACGTACTTGCGCAGCACCGCAGCCGGGTGAATCAACAAGCTGCCGCCCCTCCGATCGTGGCTCCTTCAGTTTCCCCGACACCGCAATCTGTTCCGCTCGAGCCGAGCCCGCCGGCGCCAGCGCCACGGGCCGCTCCCGCGGCTTCTCCATCGCCAACTGCGGTGCCATCGCCAACTGCAGTGCCATCGCCGGCAGCTTCGCCGTCACCGGCCCCGATGCAATCCGCGGCGTCGATCCAGGAGCCGGAAATGGTCGCGATCCGTGCCGGCAGTCTTGCGATGGGCAGCAACGATGACGCGACGGAAAGGCCGATCCACCAGGTGGCGATCAAACCGTTTGCGATCGGGAAATATCCCGTGACGGTTCGTGAATGGAACGAATGTGCCGCGGCGAAGGCTTGCGGATTTACGGCGATCGGAAAGGACGACGCCCCCGTCACGAATGTGAGCTGGACGGACGCGCAGCAATATGCGGGCTGGCTCGCGCAGGCGACAAAGAAGCCGTACCGGCTTCCGAGCGAAGCTGAATGGGA
The DNA here is from genome assembly GCF_024199925.1 of Bradyrhizobium sp. CCGUVB1N3. Classification (NCBI taxonomy): domain Bacteria; kingdom Pseudomonadati; phylum Pseudomonadota; class Alphaproteobacteria; order Hyphomicrobiales; family Nitrobacteraceae; genus Bradyrhizobium; species Bradyrhizobium sp. CCGUVB1N3. The sequence goes on along the minus strand of NZ_JANADR010000001.1, from coordinate 4,138,709 downwards.
ATATGCCGCCCGCGGGGGTACCCAGACAAAATACTGGTGGGGCGACAAGGCGCAGCCGGGCATGGCCGCTTGCAAGGATTGCGGCGACGTCTCGGCCGATCAGCCGGTCAAGGTCGGCAGCTTCAAGCCAAATCCCTTTGGGCTTTACGACATGGGCGGCGGCGTCGATCAGTGGGTCGCGGATTGCTGGCACAAGAACTACCAGGGCGCCCCGGCCGACGGCTCGGCCTGGGTCGGCGGCGACTGCACCTCGCATGTTCTGCGCTCGGGGTCCTGGAAAAACGACGCGCGATATGTGCGACCGGCGAACCGTGACGGCTACGATACCAATGTTCGTTATCCGACCCACGGCTTCCGCATAGCGCTTGGTCCGTAAGCGCGGAAGGAGATGCGATGAAAATCGTCTGCTGCCTCGCGCTTTCGGCGTTGCTCGCATTGTCCTCCAGCGCAGCCTATTCGCAAGCCAAGCCGGCACCGAAGGACGCAAAGGTCTATTTCATCACGCCGCGCGATGGTCAGAAGATCAGAAGCGGATTCTGGGTCCGGTTCGGCCTGCGCAACATGGGCGTGACGCATGCCGGCGACGATTACCAGAACAGCGGCCATCACCATCTGCTGATCGACGTCAAAGATCCAGTCGACCCCAAGGAGCCGATTCCGCAGGACAAGTCGCATCTTCATTTTGGAGCGGGGCAGACCGAGACTTTTCTCGAACTGGCGCCGGGGACGCACACCCTGCAGCTCGTGCTGGGGGATGCGAAGCACTATCCGTTCGAGCCGCCCGTCGTCTCGGAGAAGATCTCCATACGCGTCAGGCAGCCCGCCGCGGCAGGGCGATAGGAGATCAGCGCAGGCTGGCGTTGATCTTGTCCAGCACGGCCGAGCCCGGGCAGAGATCGTCGGCCTCCAGCCTGTTCAGCGGCGTCTCGACCGTGTCGAGATGCTCGTGCAAATCCTCCGCGTCCGGATCGACATAGAGCAGCCCCGTGACGATTTGCCCCTTGGCGGCGTGCTTCTGGAGGAAGGTCATCGCCCCTAGCCGGTCATGCGGATCGTAGTCGGCATCGATCTTGCGGAGCGCGATCTTGCTGCCGTCGTGCTGCTCGACGACCTGCACGGCGCCAGGCGCGTAGTCGACGCTGATCGGGTCGCGGCCGACCAGCACGTCGAGCCGGTTCACCGCGTCATTGTGCTCGCGGACATAGTCAAAGCTCTTGGTCGAGCCGGCGTGGTTGTTGAAGGCGATGCAGGGACTGATCACGTCGATGAAGGACGCGCCCTTGTGGCGGATCGCGGCTGCGATCAGCGGCACGAGCTGGGTCTTGTCGCCGGAGAAGCTGCGCGCGACGAAGGTCGCCCCCAACTGCAGCGCGATCGCGACGAGGTCGATGGCGTTGTCGGTGTTGGTGACGCCCTTCTTGGATTTCGAGCCGCGGTCGGCGGTCGCCGAGAACTGGCCCTTGGTCAGGCCATAGACGCCGTTGTTCTCGACGATATAGGTCATGTTGACGCCGCGCCGGATCGAGTGGGCGAACTGGCCGAAACCGATCGAGGCGGAATCGCCGTCGCCGGAGACGCCGAGATAGATCAGGTCGCGATTGGCGAGGTTGGCCCCCGTGAGCACCGAGGGCATGCGGCCGTGCACGGAGTTGAAGCCGTGCGAATTGCCGAGGAAATAGTCGGGTGTCTTCGACGAGCAGCCGATCCCGGAAATCTTCGCCACCCGGTGTGGTTCGATCGATAGCTCGTAGCAGGCCTCGATGATCGAGGCCGTGATCGAGTCGTGGCCGCAGCCGGCGCACAGCGTCGAGATCTTGCCCTCGTAGTCGCGATGCGTGTAGCCGAGCTCGTTCTTCTTCAGGCCAGGGTGATGAAATTTCGGCTTTGCAATGTAGGTCATGACACGGCCTTGCGGAGCGGGGTCACCTTGAGGTGATCCTGGTGGTCGCCAATGGCTTTTGCGATGAAACGGGCGGTGATCGGCGAGCCGTCGTAATGCACGATCGGTACGAGACGCACCGGGTCGATGCCGTTCTCGTTGACGATGAGCTGACGGAGCTGGCTGTCGCGGTTCTGCTCGACGACGTAGACGAAATCGTGCTCGGCGAGGAAGCTCGCGACACTCGAATGGAACGGGAAGGCGCGGATGCGCAACCGGTCGAGCTGATGCCCGCGGGCTTCCAAAAGGCCGATCGCCTCGTCCATCGCCGGCGCCGTGGAGCCGAAATAGATCACGCCATATTTGGTCGGCCGTTCCGCATTGGCCTGGAGCGGCCGTGGCACGAGATCCTGCGCTGTCTCGAACTTGCGCACCAGGCGCTGCATGTTGTCGGCATAAACCGTGCCTTCCTCGGAGTAGCGCGCATAGCGGTCGCGCGATGTCCCGCGGGTGAAGTAGGAACCCTTGGTCGGATGCGTGCCGGGATAGGTGCGATAGGGGATGCCGTCACCGTCGACGTCGAGATAGCGGCCGAAGTCGCGGCCTTCTTCCAGCATCTCTGCGGTCATCACCTTGCCGCGGTCATACTGCCGCGCGTCGTCCCATTTCAACGGGCGGCAGAGCCTGTGGTTCATGCCGATATCGAGATCGAGCATCAGGAAGATCGTGGTCTGAAGCCGTTCGGCGAGATCGAACGCCGCCGCCGCAAACTCGAAGGCCTCGGCCGGGTCCTCGGGGAAGAGCAGCACATGCTTGGTGTCGCCATGCGAAGCATAGGCGCAGGCGATGATGTCGCATTGCTGCGTGCGGGTCGGCATGCCCGTCGAGGGGCCGGCGCGCTGGATGTTCATGATCACGGCCGGAATCTCGGCGAAATACGACAGGCCGATGAACTCCGTCATCAGGGAGATGCCGGGGCCGGAGGTCGCGGTGAAGGCGCGGGCGCCGTTCCAGGAGGCGCCGATCACGATGCCGATGGAGGCAAGCTCGTCCTCGCCCTGCACGATCGCGTATTTCGCCTTTCCGGTCGCAGCATCGTGCCGGTACTTCTTGCAGTGGCTGGTGAAGGCTTCCGCCACCGACGAAGACGGCGTGATCGGATACCACGCGCATACCGTCGCACCGCCATAGACGGCGCCGAGCGCCGCTGCGCTGTTGCCCTCGATGAAGATGCGGTCGCCGACCTTGTCGGCCTTCTTCACCCGCAGCCCGATCGGGCACTTCAGGTTCTGCAATGCCCAGTCGCGACCGAGATGCAGCGCATGGACGTTGGAAGAGAGCAGCTTCTCCTTGCCCTTGTACTGCTCGCCGATCAACTGCTCGATCACCTTGGGATCCATGTCGAGCAGCGCGGCGAGCGCGCCAAGATAGATGATGTTCTTGAACAGTTGGCGCTGGCGCGGATCAGTATAGGTCGAGTTGGCGATCGCGGTCAGGGGTACGCCGATCACGGTGATGTCGCCGCGGAATTTCGTCGACGGCATCGGCTTGGTGGAATCGTAGAACAGGTAGCCGCCCGGCTCGATGCCGGCGACGTCCTTGTCCCAGGTCTGCGGGTTCATCGCCACCATCATGTCGACGCCGCCGCGGGCGCCGAGATGGCCGGCTTCCGTCACCCGCACCTCATACCAGGTCGGCAGGCCCTGGATGTTGGAGGGGAAGATGTTGCGCGGGGAGACCGGTACGCCATGGCGCAGGATCGCGCGGGCGAACAGTTCGTTGGCCGAAGCCGAGCCCGAGCCGTTGACGTTGGCGAAGCGGACGACGAAGTCGTTTACGCTGCTGATCGGCTTCTTGTCGGACATGATGATCCTGCGTGAGTCATATCGATGAGGTATTTCTGCATGTCCCAGGCGCCGGTGGGACAACGCTCGGCGCACAGCCCGCAATGCAGGCAGACGTCCTCGTCCTTCACCATCACGCGCCCGGTCTTGAGATCGCCGGAGACGTAGAGGGCTTGCTCGGGATGCGGCGATGGCGCCTTCAGGCGCTGGCGCAGATCGACCTCCTCGCCGTTCTCCGTGAAGGTGATGCAATCCATCGGGCAGATGTCGACGCAGGCGTCGCACTCGATGCAGAGCGAGGTGGAGAATACGGTCTGCACGTCGCAGTTCAGGCAGCGATGGGCCTCGCCGAGCGCCAGCTTGACGTCGTAGCCGAGCTCGACCTCGGCGCGGATGTCCTTCAGGGCCACCACCTTATCGCGGTGCGGCACCTTGAAGCGCTTGTCCGGCGAGATGTCGTTGTCATAGCTCCATTCGTGGATACCCATCTTCTGCGAGGTGACGTGCACCTCTGGCAGCGGGCGCTCGTTGATGTCCTCGCCCGAGAGCAGCCTGTGGATCGACAGCGCGGCGTCATGGCCGTGTGCGACCGCCCAGATGATGTTCTTCGGCCCGAAGGCGGCGTCGCCGCCGAAGAAGACCTTTGGGTTGGTCGAGACGAAGGTCTTGGTATCGACCTTCGGCATATTCCACTTGTCGAACTCGATGCCGCAGTCGCGCTCGATCCAGGGAAACGCGTTCTCCTGGCCGACCGCGACCAGCACGTCGTCGCAAGGAATGGTCTGGTTCGGTTCGCCTGAGGGAACGAGATTGCGCCGGCCCTTGGCGTCGTATTCGGCCCGGACCTTCTGGAAGGTGACGCCGATGAGCTTGCCGCCTACATGCTTGAATTCCACCGGCACCATGTAATTGAGGATCGGGATGTCCTCGTGGATCGCGTCCTCCTTCTCCCAGGGCGAGGCCTTCATCTCCTCGAAGCCGGAGCGCACGATGACCTTGACGTCCTGGCCGCCGAGCCGGCGCGCGGTGCGGCAGCAGTCCATCGCGGTGTTGCCGCCACCGAGCACGATAACGCGCTTGCCGATCTTGTCGGTGTGACCGAAGGAGACAGAGGACAGCCAGTCGATGCCGATATGGATGTTCGCCGCTGCCTCTTTGCGGCCGGGAATGTCGAGCTCGCGGCCGCGCGGCGCGCCGGAGCCGACGAAGACCGCGTCGTATTTGTCCGCGAGCAGGGCCTTCATGCTTTCGATGCGGTGGCCGCCTTTGAACTCGACACCGAGTTCGAGGATGTAGCCGGTCTCCTCGTCGATCACCGAATTCGGCAGCCGGAATTTCGGGATCTGCGAGCGCATCATGCCGCCGGCTTCCGGATCGGCATCGAACACGGTGCAGTGATAGCCGAGCGGTGCGAGATCGCGCGCCACCGTCAGCGACGCCGGGCCACCGCCGACCAGTGCGATGCGCTTGCCGTTCTTCGGCGAGGGACGCGGCAGGCGCTGCTTGATGTCATCCTTGAAGTCGGCCGCGACGCGCTTCAATCGGCAGATCGCGACCGGCGTTTCCTCAACGCGTCCGCGGCGGCATGCCGGCTCGCATGGACGATCGCAGGTGCGTCCCAGAATTCCGGGAAACACGTTCGATTTCCAATTGATCATATAGGCGTCGCTGTAGCGGCCTTGTGCGATCAGACGGATATATTCGGGAACCGGGGTGTGCGCAGGACAGGCCCACTGGCAATCGACTACCTTGTGAAAGTAGTCGGGGGCCGCGATGTCGGTCGGTTTCATTCCTACCCTGTCCGCACAGGCTCAAGCGCCCGGCGGCCTTCTTGAGCTTGGCGAACGCTTACGCGTCGATATGGTTTTTAAATTGGATCATAGGCTTACCTTATTAGAACCATTCCGAGGCGCGCACAAAGGCAAATTTGGGCGGCGCCCCGCATTCATAGGAGCTACGCACACAGAGCATTCACAGAAGCAAACATTATGCGGCGGTGCAGCATCTCGTCATGCGTGTGATGATTTCAGCCGCGTGCGATGTCGCTCTTCGCAAGGTCCCACATCAGGCAGTAGGTGCCGACGGAAACGGGAAGCGAGGACGGTGATGCTGCTGGGCCGGTGAAGCGCTCGGCGATCACGGCAGAGACGGCGCTGACGCGCGTGCCGTCGATCAGCACGAACCAATCGTTGGCGCCGCTGCGCACCGACGGAATCTCGGCCATCGGACCGGAAAGCTCTGCATCACTCTCCAGCAGGTGCATCGAGATGATGCCGTCGTGTTTTTCCGGCGCGAGCTTTTCCCGCAATGCATCACGCAATCGATCGGCATTGTCGGGCGTCGGGCGCAGCCGGACCACGCCGAGCGCGACGCCGCGTCCGGTGCCACGGCTGATGGTGATGCGCGCCACCGCGCGGATCATGTTCTCAAACCGCGCCATGGTCTGGCGCGACCAGTCGGTCGGGCTTGCAAGCCGTGCCCGATAAGCGGGACTGTCGAGCACGTCGAGCGTCGTCGTCGAATACAGGCAGAGATATTTGGGGCTGGCAGCGTGCGCGACGTAGCGCCGCGCCTCCAGAAAACCGTCGATCGCTACCCGCTCCGCAAGATGTTCGCGATCGTACCAGCGGTTGAAATCAGCCTCATGCCCGGCGTCGATATTCATCGACGTCAGCAGCATGCCCTTCCCGGCGAGCGGCATTTTCTTGTTGTCCTTCCCATCCGAACTCTCGACCCTCATGGTGAGGAGCCGCGAAGCGGCGTCTCGAACCATGAAGGCACCGCTGCTGCAGCTCGGCCTCCATCCTTCGAGACGCGCTCCGTCGGAGCGCTCCTCAGGATGAGGGGCTAGAGCTTTCGCGCACGATCTTCGAGCCGAGGTCCGCGATCGCTTTCATCACCGCGTCCCTCACGCCGGGATCATAGAGCGAATGCCCGGCCTCTTCCACGATGCGGATCTCGGAAGTGGGCCACACTTTCGCGAGTGCCCAAGATGTCTCAGGCGGGCACAACAGATCATAGCGGCCCTGGATGATGATGCCGTGAATGCCGGCGAGCTTGCCGGCGTTTCGCAGCAGCTGATCCTGCGCCATGAAGCAGTCATTGATGAAGTAGTGTGCTTCCATGAACGGTGTCGCGGGCAGCGTGCGCCACACGTTGAGCGTGGCGAGATCGAGCCGCGTGCGCGCCGGCTTGTGTTCGGAGAGGGTGCGCTCGGTGTCGTGCCAGGCGCGCGCGGCGGGGCCATGCAGATCAGGAGCGGGATCGAGAATGCGTCGCCAGTACGCCTCGATCGGCCGCTCTCGTTCTTCGGTCGACAGCAGGCTCAAAAAGTCCTCGTTGAGCGCGGGATAGAATTGCGGCAGCCGCGACGTGAAGCCAGTCTCGACCTCCGCTCGTGTGCCGAGAAAGGTTGCGCGCAACACGATGCCAGAGACGCGCTCGGGATGAGCTTCCGCGTAGGCCAGCGCCAGCGTCGCGCCCCAGGAACCGCCGATCACCATCCAGCGTTCGAAACCGAACTTTTGGCGGATCGCCTCCATGTCCGCGACGAGATGCTGCGTGGTGTTGTGCTCGCGCGAGCCCTTCGGTCGGCTGCGGCCGGCGCCGCGCTGGTCGAACAGCACGGCATGGAATCGCTCGGGATCAAAAAGCCGGCGATGATCGGGCTGGCAGCCGCTGCCGGGACCCCCATGCAGATAGACGGCTGGGATGCCGTCGGCGCGGCCGGCGCTTTCGACATAGATCTCGTGGCCGTCGGAGACGGCGAGCATTTCGGAGGTCAGCGGCGCGAAGGGATCGGCTTGCTTTGCCGATTCCTTGGCCGATTTGGCCGCGTCGGCGTCAGGCGCCATGCTTGCCGGACTCCGCAGGGTCAGGCTCCAAAGTGCCACCGGCAAAGTTGCGGTAGAGGAAGCGGTTGGTCTCGCCTTCGGCTTCGCGTTCGGCCTGCTTGAAGATGGTCTCGTGCAGCGGCGACAGCGCGCAGGCCGGATCGGTATTGGCCGCATCGCCCGTCAGCGCAAAGGCCTGGCAGCGGCAGCCGCCGAAATCGATCTCGCGGAATTCGCAGGTCTTGCACGGCTCCTTCATCCAGCCGGTGCCGCGGTAGCGGTTGAAAGCGTCCGAGTTCTGCCAGATCCAGGCGATCGAATGATTGGAGCGTACCGACTCGAAGTCGAGCCCGGTGATGCTCTCGGCCGCATGGCAGGGCAGCACCTTGCCGGCGGGTGAGATGTTGAAGAACTGCCGGCCCCAGCCGCCCATGCACTTCTTCGGCCGTAGCGCATAATAGTCCGGCACGACGTAGTCGATCGCGAGCGTGCCCTTGAGGCGCTCGCGCGCCTCTTCGACGAGACGGGTGGTCTCGTCGAGCTGCGCGACCGTCGGCATCAGCGCGGCGCGGTTCTTCAGCGCCCAGCCGTAGTACTGGACGTTGGCGACCTCGAGCCGGTCGGCGTCGAGATCGACCGCCATCTGGATGATGTCGGGGAGCTGGTGCAGGTTCTGGCGGTGCATCACCGCGTTCACGGTGAGCGGCAGGTCGAGTTCGCGCGTCCAGCGCGCGACTTCGAGCTTCTTGTGATGCGCGCCTTTGTAGCCGGCGACGCGGTCGGCGGCGATATCTTCGGTGCCCTGAAAGCTAATCTGCACATGGCAGAGGCCGGCATCCGCAAGCTCGCTCAGTCTGTCGCGGGTCAGCAGCACGGCCGAGGTGATCAAATTGGTATAGAGGCCCGCGTCGCTCGCATGCTTGATGAGCTCGACGAGGTCTTTCCGCGCAGTCGGCTCGCCGCCGGAGAAATGGACCTGGAGCACGCCGATCTCGGCGAGCTCGGTCAAGACCTTCTTCCACTCCTCGGTCGTCAGCTCCTTGCCGGCGCGATCGAGCTCGACCGGGTTGGAGCAATAGGGGCATTGCAGCGGGCAGCGATGCGTGACCTCGAGCAGGACGGCGAGCGGAATTCCAAACGTCTCCGCCGTCGAGCGCTGCTTTTCGAGCACAGCGAGGCTGTCGCTGACATCGTGGGGAACGCCGGGGTCGCCGAGCACGTCACTCATGCCGTCTTCTCCCGGGCTTCGGTCAAAAAGCCCTTGTCCGCAAGGTCCTGCAACATGGCGATCACGTCAGTCAAAATCGCATCGCGCGGCGCAGCATACTTCGCGGCGAGCTGGTCGGCCACATCGCCGACATTGCGGATGCCGTCGCAGAGCTGCAGGACCTCGACCGCGATCTCGTCCGGCGCCAGCACCCGTTCCGGCGCCAGGATCACCCAGACTTTCCGCGTCTCGTCGTATTTCAGCTTGGCATGCCGCGGCAGCACGGGCCGGCTCGCTTCGCTGACGCTGATGTGACGCGGCCCGGCCATTGCTTGTCCTCTCCAGCTCGCCTTTTTAGCTGACCTTGGGCACGAAGGCGCCCGGCGGAATGTGCCCATCGACATAGGCATGATAGAGCGCATCGAGCTGCACCCACAGCACGTTGGTCTTGAAGATCAGCGCGTTGCAGACGGCCGCACGTTCCTCCGCCGTCCTGGCGTGCTTCTTGACGTAGTCGAGCGCGAAATTCGCATCGCGCGGCGCCTGGGTCAGCCGGCGCTTGAAGTAGCTCATGATATCAGGATTGACGAAATCATAGTGCTCCAGCATGCCGCTGATGCGCTCTTCGTGAATGCTCGGCGCGAACAGCTCCGTCAGGGAGGAGGCGATCGCCTCCAACGGGCTCTTCTCGCGGCAGAAATGCACGTAGGCCTCGACCGCAAAGCGCGTCGCGGGGAGAATGCCCTCAGTCGATTCCACATAGGCCGTGTCCAGCCCAAGGCCTTCGGTCAGCTTGATCCAGCGCTCGATGCCGCCCTCGCTGCCGACATCGCCGTCATGATCCTCGATGCGGTGGCGCCATTCCAGCCGCGTGGCGCGGTCGCGAAAGCGCGAGATCACCACCGCGTCCTTGAGCGGGATCGTGCTCTGGTAATAGTAGCGGTTCAGTGCCCAGGCCTGCACCTGGCCCTTGTTCAGCTTGCCGCCGTGCAGGAGCTTATGGAACGGATGCAGGCTGTGATAGCGCGTCGCGCCGATGTGGCGCAGCGTCGCCTCGAGCTCCTCGGTCGAGTTGAGCCTGATGTCGTTGCCGATCGAGAGTGCGGTCATTCCGGGCAGCGTCATGGCGTTCACAGCACGATCTCCGTTCCGTCGGCGGGTATCTGCCAGCCCGCATGTTCGGCCGCCTTGCGCTCGGGCGAGGAGGGCAGCAGCACCGGGTTCGAGTTATTGATATGCAGAAATATCTTCCTGTCGATATCGAGGCCGGCGAGCCGCGCGATCGCGCCGTCCTCGCCGGACATCGCGACATGTCCCATGCTCTTGCCGGTCTTGTGGCCGAGGCCGGCCTTTATCATCTCGTCGTCGCGCCACACCGTGCCGTCGAAGAACACCAGCGATGCGCCGGCAATCTGCGCTCTCAGCGCGTCGGTGACCTCGGCACAGGCGGCGAGGAAGTAGAAATTCCTGCCGGTCGACTTGTCCGTGATCTTCAGGCCGAGCGTATCGCCGGCGCCGCTGCTGCCGCCGGGATGCGCCTTGCCTTCCAGATACCAGGCCGATTTGCCGGCTACCTCGAACGCAACCACCTCGATGCCGGAGCGTGCGCCGTCGGGAAGGCGCGGCTCGAACGGCTCGTCGACCCCGATCGGCTCGCGCTTGACGTTCTTCTCGTTCAGCACGTTGAAGATGCTGTTGGCCTTCAGGATCGCCAGCACCTTGTCATGGGCGTAGATCGCGAAGGGCGAGCCCTCGCGCATCGACAAGAGGCCCGCCACCGCGTCCACCTCGCCATTGGTCAGGATCACGCCTGCGATCGGCGTGTGGCGTAGCGCCCCCGGCTTCGGATGCAGCTGCGGCGTCGCGTTGAACTGCTGCCGGAGGTCGGGAGAGGCGTTGATCAGGAACCAGTTGTCGCCATCGGCGCTGAAGGCGACCGAAGCCTGGGTTCTCTGCAATTGTCTGGAGTCAGCGCGCGCTGCCCGGCAGCCTGTGCACCCGCAGTTCCACTGCGGGACCCCGCCGCCAGCCGCGGCGCCCAGGACGACGACGCGAAGCATGAATCCGTCTCCTGGAGGCACGTGTCGCGGTGGATCTTGAGGCCGGCACAATTCCCTTCGTCCGGGAACGTGGCGCACCCGAAGGATCCACCTGCGCTCAACGTGAAATCAGCGCCCTTACTTGCGGGTGGCGCTCACATACATGTTGATTTCCATGCCGCACGGTACTTCGACGATCTTCGGCGCTTTCCAAGCCATTGTGGCCCTCCTTTTTCTGAGAAATCGGACGTGTCCGCCCCCCGTTAAACTACTGCGGGCAGAAAAGTTCGCCAGTTAAATCTTCCGAGACCTAGGTAGTAGGTAGCCGCAATGCTGCGCTGCAAACACGGAAAGGCCCGATCGCGCCGCGGAGATGACGCAAAAACAGCAAAACAACCCCATGCAAATTACGACGATGTGCAAAGAACGAACGATAGGGTGTCATCCCTGTCCGGATAAAGCAGTTGTGAGTGCGAAGCGGCTTTCAATCCGCTACAGGCGACCCCATTGGATCAAGGCATGCCCAGATATTTCTTCAACACCCGCATCGGCGACGAATTGATCGTGGATCCTGACGGCGAGGATCTGCGCAATCCCGATCGCGCCTGGGAAGTGGCGCGCCAGATGATTCTGGAAGTGCTGAAATCGGAAGGCACCCAGCCGGCGCTGCTGGAGGCGGTCATCGAGGTCACCGACGTCGACGGTGAGATCGTGCTGGAATTTCCCTTCACCGAGGCGCTTCTGGACCTGCCCGATCAATCCGCCACCCGGCACTGACGATCGGGATTCCGCCCCTGCGTAATGCGCATGGCTTTGCCGCCTGACCGGCGCTAAAAGACCCGCTCCACACGGAGCACGTCATGCAAGATCTCTGGCGCCTGTCGGCCACCGACCTCGCCACCCTCATCCGGTCCAGGAAGGTTTCAGCCACCGAAGCCGCGAAGGCGGGCCTGGCCCGGCTCGATGCCGTCAATCCCAGGCTGAATGCGGTGATCGACCACCGGCCGGAGGACGTGCTCAAGCAGGCAGCAGCGGTGGATGGCGCGATCGCCCGTGGCGAGGATCCGGGCCTTCTGGCCGGCGTCCCCGTGACGGTGAAGGTCAATGTCGACCAGGAGGGCTTTGCCACCACCAATGGCCTGAAGATCCAGCGCGAGGTCATCGCCAAGGCCGACAATCCGGTGGTCGCCAATTTGCGCAAGGCGGGCGCCGTCATCCTCGGCCGCACCAACTGCCCGGCCTTTTCCTACCGCTGGTTCACCACCAATTTGATCCACGGTGACACCAAGAATCCGCGCGATGCCTCGCTGACCCCGGGCGGCTCGTCCGGAGGTGCAGGTTCGGCGGTCGCGGCCGGCATCGGCCACATCGCCCACGGCACCGATATCGCGGGCTCGATCCGCTATCCCGCCTACGCCTGCGGTGTGCACGGCTTGCGGCCGACCATGGGCCGGATTCCCGCCTTCAACGCGGCACTGCCGGAACGCCCGATCGGGCCGCAGATCAGCGCGGTCTCCGGGCCGCTGGCGCGCACCATCAATGATTTGCGGATTTCGCTCGCCGCGATGGCGGCCCGCGACGTCCGCGACCCCTGGTGGGTGCCAGCGCCGCTCGAGGGACCGGCGATGCCCAGGCGCGCGGCGCTGTGCCTCAATCCGGACGGGCTTGCGACTGCGCCGGAAGTGACGGCCGCAGTCATCGACGCCGGCAAGCGGCTGGAGCGGGCAGGCTGGACGGTGGAGGTGATCGAGAACACCCCGCCGATGCGGGAAGCTGCCGAATGGCAGACCAGGCTCTGGCTCGGCGACGGTTATGAGGCCGCGCTCGAGGCCGCCGAACGCGAGGGCGATCCCGGCGCGCTCGCCTGCCTGCGCGGCAACCGCGCCAGGGTCACCCCGTTCGACCAGGCGGCCTACGCCAAGGCGCTGATGCGTCGGGCAACGCTGACCCGCGAATGGATGCTGTTCTTCGAAAAATACGCGGTGGTGCTGACGCCGGTTTCCGGCGAATTGCCGTTTCCCGACCATCTCGATCGCAAGGATGAGGCATCCTTCAAGCGGGTCTGGGACGCGCAATTGCCGCAGATCGCCATTCCCTTCATGGGACTGCCGGGCCTCGCGGTCTCCACCGGTCTCGTCGGCAAGGCGCCCGTCGGCGTGCATGTCGTCTCCGGACGCTATCGTGAGGACCTCTGCCTGCTCGCCGGCGAGGCGATCGAGGCGGGCGGCGTGCCAGCCTCACCGATCGATCCCGTAGGCTAAAGGACAACGATGTCGGCCATCTACGATTTTTCGGCCAACTCGCTTCTCGGCGAGGACGTGCCGATGCGACGCTTTGAGGGACAGGTGCTGCTCATCGTCAACACCGCGAGCAAATGCGGCTTCACGCCGCAATATCGTGGGCTGGAGGACTTGCACCGCGACCTCGGCCCGCGTGGCTTCACGGTGCTCGGCTTTCCCTGCAACCAGTTCGGTGCGCAGGAGCCCGGCAAGGCGAGCGAGATCCAGGCGTTCTGCTCGACCAATTACGACGTCACCTTTCCGCTGTTCGCCAAGATCGACGTCAATGGCGCCAATGCGCATCCGCTGTATGAGTACCTGAAACGTCAGCAATCCGGCCTGTTAGGTGCCTCCATCAAATGGAATTTCACAAAATTCCTGGTGGACCGTGCAGGCAAGGTGGTGGCGCGCTACGCGCCGACCGCGCGGCCCGAGGGGCTGCGCCAACAAATCGAGACACTGTTGTGAGCGAGACAATCATGAGCGACGAATTCCCGGACCGCCTGTCGGTCGATCCGAGCAGCCCGTATTACAACGCGGACATCCTGGCGCGCGACGTCGGCATCCGCTTCAAGGGCGTCGAGAAGACCAATGTCGAGGAGTATTGCATCAGCGAGGGCTGGGTCCGCGTCACCGCCGGCAGTGCCAAGGACCGCCGCGGCAACCCGCTGACGATCAAGGTGCACGGGCCGGTCGAGCCGTATTTCAGGGATAAGAAATGACGGCGAAGCCGTCATGGCAATGACGACGTAGAGGCGCCGCGCGCCCAAATGCATCACCGTCACCCTGAGGTGCTCGCCACTTCGGCGAGCCTCGAAGGGCGACGGCCCGGCTGCACCTCGGCCGTTCATCCTTCGAGGCTCTCCGTGGGACGCGATGCGTCCCACGGCTCGCACCTCAGGATGACGGGGAGGCAGTTTGACGAAGTTCCTCTCGACCACCGAAGGCCAAACCCATGTCCGTCCGTATCGTCGACGTCCGCGAGATCACCAAACCGATCTCCTCGCCGATCCGCAACGCCTATATCGACTTCACCAAGATGACGACGAGCCTCGTTGCCGTCGTCACCGACGTCATGCGTGACGGCAAGCGCATCGTCGGCTATGGCTTCAACTCCAACGGTCGTTACGGGCAGGGCGGGCTGATCCGCGAGCGCTTTGCCTCGCGCATCCTCGAGGCCGAGCCGAAGTCGCTGCTCGACGCGGCCGGTGACAATCTCGACGCGGACAAGGTCTGGGCCGCGATGATGACCAACGAGAAGCCGGGCGGCCACGGCGAACGCTCGGTCGCGGTCGGCACCATCGACATGGCGGTGTGGGATGCGGTGGCGAAGATCGCCGGCAAGCCGCTGTTTCGCCTGCTTGCCGAGCGTCACGGCGTCAAGGCCAATCCGCGCGTGTTCGTCTACGCCGCCGGCGGCTACTACTATCCCGGCAAGGACCTTTCGATGCTGCGCGGCGAAATGCGCGGCTATCTCGATCGCGGCTACAACGTCGTGAAGATGAAGATCGGCGGCGCGGGAATCGAGGAGGATCGCACGCGCATCGAAGCGGTGCTGAAGGAGATCGGCAAGGACGCGCAGCTCGCCGTCGACGCCAACGGCCGCTTCGATCTGGAGACCGCGATCGCCTACGCCAAAATGCTGCGAGACTATCCCTTGTTCTGGTACGAGGAGGCGGGCGACCCCCTCGACTATTCGCTGCAGGCTGCGCTGGCAGAATTCTATCCGGCGCCAATGGCGACCGGCGAAAACCTCTTCAGCCACCAGGATGCCCGCAACCTGATCCGCCATGGCGGCATGCGGCCCGATCGCGACTGGCTGCAATTCGACTGTGCGCTGTCCTACGGCCTCTGCGAATATCAGCGCACGCTGGAAGTTCTGAAGACCCATGGCTGGTCGCCCAGCCGCTGCATCCCGCATGGCGGCCACCAGATGTCGCTCAACATCGCGGCGGGCTTGGGCCTCGGCGGCAATGAAAGCTATCCCGACCTGTTCCAGCCCTATGGCGGTTTCCCCGACGGCGTCCGCGTCGAGAACGGCCACATCACCATGCCGGACCTCCCGGGCATCGGCTTCGAGGGCAAGTCGGATCTCTATAAGGAGATGAAGGCGCTGGCGGAGTAGGGGTGAGACGAGACGGCAGCGCCGACTACTCGGTGTCGTCCCGGCGGAGGCCGGGACCCATAACCCCAAGGAGGAGTTATGGCGCTGGCTGATAACCCCGAGTCTTCGCCAAACTCAATCCTGTGATTATGGGTCCCGGATCAGCGCTCGCTACGCTCGCTTGTCCGGGACGACGTTGAGGGGGCGCCGGTGCCTACGACAGCCGCATATCCAGCAGCCTTCGCCCTTCGCTCTTCAGCAGCTTCTTCACCGCGCTCGAGGCGACGACCGTGCCGTCGTTGGCGTAGGCTTCGTGGTTCTTCTCGATGTCGTCGAGGCGGTAGAGATAGTTGACCATGACGCCGGCGGACTCGCGCAGGCCCTTCGGCGAGAGGTCTCCCAGCCAGTTGACGCGCTCGAGCCGGGCGCCGTTGCCGAGATGGAAGCGGGCGACGGAATCGATCAGCCGGCCCTTCGACGTCCGCGCCTTCAGGAAATAATAGGCGGCGAGCGGCTCGATCACGCCGCGGAGCTGCGCGGTCAGTTCCGCATTCTCGAACCACTTCGGCTCGTCGAGATGCTTCAGCACCTCGCGATCCTCATCGGACAACGGCAGGTCCTTGTCCTGCTTCAGCCATGGCACGAAGCCCGGCACCGGCGACAGCGTCACGAAGGTGTCGAGCTTGGGCAGCTCGCGGCGCAGCTCCTCGACCACCTGCTTGATCAGGAAGCTGCCGAAGGAAATGCCCCCTAAGCCGCGCTGGGTGTTCGAGATCGAGTAGAACACGGCGGTGCGCGCGCGTTCGATCGGCACCGGCTCGCGGTCGACCGCGAGCAGCGGCGCGATCGCGCCGGGGATCGTCTCGGTCAGCGCCACCTCGACGAAGATCAGGGGTTCGTCGACCAGCGCGGGATGGAAGAAGGCGTAGCAGCGGCGGTCGACCGGATCGATGCGGCGGCGCAAATCGTCCCAATCGCTGATCTCGTGCACGGCCTCGTAGCGGATGATCTTTTCGAGGATGTTGGCTGGTGTCGACCAGTCGATCCTGCGCAGCACGAGAAACCCCCTGTTGAACCACGAACTCAAGAGATGCACGACGTCGCGGTCGAGCGCGGCGAGGTCGGTGTGCCCGTTCATCATGCCGAGCAGGTCGGCGCGCATGGCGACGAGATCGCTGGTGCCGCCGGGCGCGCGGTTGAGGCGGCGGACCAGTTCCTGCCGCCGCGGCTCCGAAGCGAAATGCAATTCACTGGCGTCCTCGTCGCTCGGCTGGGTGCGCCATTTCTCGACCGTCAGGGCAAGCTTCTCGCGGTCCGGACCGAAATCGCGCACCAGCGCCGCGAAGAAGGCGCGGCGCCCCGTCGTATCGAGGTCCTGATAGTGATCGAGCACCTCGCGCGCCATCGCGGTACCCGAGGCCTCGCCCCGGCCCGACAGCAGCGCCTCGCAGAGCTCGATCAGGCCACCGGCGTCCCGTCGTGTGTCCGAGGCGTCACCGCGGCGAAGCAGCGTGCGTCCGCGCTCGGAGATCGTGGCGAGCAGGTCGGAGAAAAAGGCGTTGGCCATCTGGGCTTTTCGAATCCGGTTTGTGCAGTGCGGAAGCTTACACGGGATTTAGGCGGAAGCCGATCACAATCAAGCGCGAGTGTGCTGCATGTGAAGCTATCCTGTGCGCCCCAAGCACGCTGTCATGCCCCGCCACCGGGCCTCGCCTCCGGCGAGCCCAATGACAGGCTCTGGCGGGGCATCCAGTACGCCGCGGCCCATCGATTCAATCACTGCCGTCTCTGGAATACTGGATTGCCCGCGGGCAATGACACTGAGATTTGGAGCTACTCCTTGCGCGCAAATTCCGTCGGCGTCCGGCCCGTGACCTGACGAAAAGCGGCCGAGAAGGCGGGCACGCTCGCATAGCCGAGCTGGGCGGCGAGCTGCTTGACCGAAACATCGGCATCCGTCGACAGCCTTTCGATCGCGGCCGCGATGCGGGCGCGCTGGCACCAGCTCTTGAAGCTCAGTTGCGTCTCCGTGGAGAACAGCCGCGACAGCGTGCGCGCGGAGGTTCCGACCTCGTGCGCGAGCGCGTCGATCTCGTAGCTCCCGGTCGGATCGTCGAGCACGATCAGGGCGGCGCGCCGGCAGCGCGGCTCATGCGGCAGCGGCACGAAGGTCGCGGAATCCTCGGCCTGGTGCAGTTCCAGCATCACCAGGCGAACCAGGAGCTCGGTGCGCTCGGAGGTGTTGCGCGTGTCGAACAAGGCCAGGATCGCCTGGTGCAGCAGCGGCGACACCCGTACCACGAACTCCTTGGCGAGGCCCTGGTTGCGCTGCTCGCGCTTCAGCCAGGGCAGGTCGAAGTAGAGCGTGCGCATCTCGATGTCGGCGAGCACGTCGATGGCGTGTTCGAGGTGGGCCGGAACCCAGACCGCGCGGTCCGGCGGCACCAGCCAGCGGCCCTTGGGTGTGGTCACCTGCATCGTGCCCTTCGCGGCATAGACGAGCTGCGCCTCGCGGTGCATGTGCGGGTCGAGCCGCAGGCCCTTGGGGTAATCGCGCGCGACGAGGTGCACGCCCGCGGTCGAGCGGTGGTTTCCGCGCACTTCCCGAATTGGCGTTTCGACGACAGTCATTGGCGGCATCCCGTCATGGCTCCGACATATAACCGATTTCGGAGCAGGAGAGGATTCGCACGTCATGAACAGCCCCGGCCGGGTGATCGGTTTCGTCAACGCCGCCCATTTCATCGATCACTACGCGATGCTGATCTTCGCCGCCGCCGTGATCATCATGGGGCCGGCGCTCGGCATGGCCTATTCGGAGCTGCTGCCATACGCGACGCCGGGTTTCATCGCCTTCGGCGCGGGATCGCTGCTCACCGGCTGGCTGGGCGACCGCTGGAGCCGCCGCCACATGATGGTGATCTTCTTCATCGGCATCGGCGCCTCGATGGTCTCGGTCGGCTTCGTGCAGACGCAGGCGCAGCTTGGCGCGGCGCTGCTCGCGATCGGCATCTTCGCCTCGATCTACCATCCCGTCGGCACCGCCATGATCGTGTCCTATGCCGACCGGCTCGGCCGTGAGATGGGACTGAACGGCGTCTGGGGCAATCTCGGCGTTGCGTCGTCGGCACTGGTCACCGGCGTGATCGGGCAATATCTCGGCTGGCGTTTTGCCTTCATCGTTCCAGGGCTCGTCACGATGCTGATCGGCATCGCCTTCGCGATGACCGT
The DNA here is from genome assembly GCF_024199925.1 of Bradyrhizobium sp. CCGUVB1N3. Classification (NCBI taxonomy): domain Bacteria; kingdom Pseudomonadati; phylum Pseudomonadota; class Alphaproteobacteria; order Hyphomicrobiales; family Nitrobacteraceae; genus Bradyrhizobium; species Bradyrhizobium sp. CCGUVB1N3. The sequence goes on along the minus strand of NZ_JANADR010000001.1, from coordinate 4,120,293 downwards.
CGTGCACGAGGACCGCAAGGGCAGCAAGCAGGCGGCGGCGCAGGCGCGCGTCGCCAAGCAGGACATGTGGCGCGTGGTCCTTTCGCTGCTGATCGTCGTGATCGCGATCTCGACGACATTCAATGCCGTCACGGTGGCGCTGCCAAAGCTGTTCGCCGAACGGCTCGCCGACCTCACCAGGAGCCCGGCGTTGCTAGGGGTCATCGCAGCCTGCGTCTACGTGTTCGGCGCGATGACGCAGTACACGATCGGCCGGCTGCTCGATCATTACTCGCTGAAGACGGTGGCGCTGCCGCTGTCCTTCATGCTGGCGCCGTTCCTGTATCTCGCGGCGAGCCTGTCCAATTTGCCACTGATCGTGGTCTCGATCGGCATCGTCATGGGCGCGTTCGGGCAGGTCACGGTGAACGACGCCATGGTCGGCAAATACACCACCGAGGAATGGCGCTCGCGCGCCTATGCGGTGCGCTATTTCGTCGGCTTCACCGCGGCCGGCGCCTCGGTCGGCCTGGTCGCCTGGCTTTACGAGCAGGGCGGCTTCGTCACCATGCTGCGCGCCTTCGCCGCGCTCTGCCTGCTCGCGATTGCGGCTGCGATCATCCTGCCGCGCGAGATCAGGACGCCCTCAGCCGCGCTGGCGCCGAGTCCGGCCGAGTAGCGGGCCAGCGTAGGTTCATCAAGCCGATCATCGACACGGGGCACGCCTCTCGTCTAGATCACCGGTTTGCCGATGTCTCCCCAAATCAGTGTTTTGTCGGATGCCGCCGACCTTCCACCAGCGTAATTGCGCCAGCAGCCACCACGGCAATAACGACGACAGTGGCAAGCGCCTCGATCGAGGCCAGGGTCTCGTACCATTTGTTCCAAAGCTCAAGCATTCGCTGGCCTCTATCGAGAGCGCAACCCACGATCGATAAAATCCGCTCTCAAAAGGACGTGCCTTTGCGACAAAAAACAATACCACCTATCGTCGCGCGGGTTTTGACCGCGCGGCAACATGACCTATGCGCCATCGATACGCAGGCCGCGATCTCGGGCGGCGAATATCGAGCGAAGTTGAAGACTGGGAATGCACCAGCCCAATGCTCTGAATTCATTTCCGCTTTTGGGCACGGCGGATGTGACCGGACTTGCTGCTGGCTCGACCCGGTCGAGAATGACCCATTGCGGATCAAAGCATGCCGATCGATGATGAGGCATGATCAACCAACCACCTGTACTCATAGTCTTCGGCGGCCTTCCCGGTACCGGGAAGACCACGGTAGCTCGCGTTAGCGCAAAGTCTGCAGCGGGCCTCCCTCGCACGCGGAACGATCATGCTCAAACAAAGAGCTAAGGCGCGACGACGATTCAACCTAAAGCCGCGCTTTAGGGCCTGATGGGATCAGGTCGGGCTTGATCGTCCGGTACTGGCGACCCTCGCTGCGATGATGCCCTTATGCCCCTGATTTGCCCGACGTGTCAAATTATTTCGTAAAATACGAAAGTCTTCACACTGACGTCATCGGCTACTTTGCATGGGGTTGTTTTCGACGTTTTTGTCTCTCGCCCTGGTGGAGAGGGAGAACGCCTAGGATTTCGCCCCCGCGGCCGGCTGCCCATGGGGCGCCACCTTCTTCTTCGACGAACGCCAGTTCTCGAAACGCTGCACCACCACGAAGAAGGCGGGCACGAACAGCACCGCAAGGCAGGTCGAGGCGAGCATGCCCGAGAACACGGTGATGCCGATCGACTTGCGGGCGCTGGCGCCGGCGCCGGTTGCGAGCACCAGCGGCACGACGCCGAGGATGAAGGCGAACGACGTCATCAGGATCGGCCGGAAGCGGGCGCGCGCCGCTTCGATTGCGGATTCCATGAGCGGCTTGCCGTCGCGGACGTGCAGCTCGAGCCCGACCTCGACGATCAGGATCGCGTTCTTTGCCGACAGTGCGATCAAGAGGATCAGGCCGATCTGGCAGTAGAGGTTGTTGTCGATCTTCAAACCATTGAGCACCAGCATCGGCCCGATCAGCGACAGCGGCACCGCGAGGATCACCGAAATCGGCGCGTACCAGCTTTCGTATTGGCCGGCGAGCACGAGATAGACCAGCAGCATGGCAAGGCCGAACACCCAGTAGATCTGGTTCGAGACCGCCTTCTCCTGATAGGACATCGCGGTCCATTCAAAGCCGGTGCCGGGCGGCAGCGTCTTGTCTCCGATCTCCTCCATCAATTGCAGGGATTCGCCGGAGGAGTAGCCCTGCGCCGGCAGGCCGACGATGGTCGAAGAGGGATAGAGATTGTAGAGGCTGATCAGCGACGGGCCCGTGGCCGGCGTGATGTTGGCGACGGTGCCGATCGGGATCATGTCGCCGTTCGAGTTGCGCACCTGCATGTTGGCGATGTCGCGTTCGGTGACGCGGAACGCCGGATCGGCCTGGGTATAGACCTGGAACACACGGCCGAACTTGTTGAACTGGTTGACGTAGGACGAGCCGAGATAGGTCGACAGCGCCGAGAAAACCTGATCCGTCGTCACGTGCAGCGTCTGGGTCTTGATACGGTCGATCTCGACATTGAATTGCGGCACCGACGAGCGGAACGAGGACGAGACGCGCTGGAGCGCGCTCTGGCTCTGGGCGTTGCTGACCATCGCGCTCGTGATCGCCTGGAGCTTTGCGAAATCGCTGTTGCCGTCGCGCAGCTCGACCTGCATCGAGAAGCCGGCCGCGTTGCCGATGCCCTGGATCGGCGGCGGCGGCAGCACCAGCGTGCGCGCTTCCATGACGGTCGCGAGCTTGTCGTTCAGGCCATACACCAGCGAGCGCAGATCCTCGCCCTTGCCGCGCGCACCCCAGTCCTTCAGGATGATGTAGGCGACACCGGCATTCGCAAGGCTCGCGCTGTTGTCGAGCGCCGAGATGCCGGCGATGGTGATGACCTGCTGGACGCCCGGCGTATCCTTGATGAGCTCACTTGCTCTGTCGAGCACCTTCTGGGTTCGTTCGAGCGAGGCGCCGTCCGGAAGCTGCACGGCGGCGATCAGATAGCCCTGGTCCTCGATCGGCAGGAAGCCGGTCGGCACCCGTGACAGGCCGTAGCCGCCGATCCCGATCAGGACGAGCGCAGCTGCGACCGAGACGCCTGCGTGCCTGACCAGCGTACTGATCAGCCGCGTATAGCCGCGCTCGACGCGGTTATAGACGGCATTGAAGCCGCGGTAGAAGAAGTTGCGCTGCTCCTGCGGCACTGTCGGCCGCAGCCACAGCGCGCACTGCGTCGGTTTCAACGTCGCCGCATTGATGGCGCTCAAGAGCGCGGTCGCGGCGATCACCAGCGCGAATTGCGAATAGATACGCCCCGTGAGCCCGGCGAGGAACGACGCCGGCAGGAATACCGAGATCAGCACCAAGGTGATGCCGACGATCGGCGCGAACAGCTGATCCATCGCCCGGATCGCAGCGTCGTGACCGTTCATGCCCTGCTCGATGTTGTGCGCGGCGCCTTCCACCACCACGATCGCGTCGTCGACGACGATGCCGATCGCGAGCACGATCGCAAACAGCGTCGACATGTTGATGGTGAAGCCGAGCGCGGCCATCGCGGCGAAGGCGCCGATGATGGTGACCGGCACGGTCGTCGCCGGCACCAGCATCGCGCGCCAGTCCTGCAGGAACACCAGGATCACGACCAGCACGAGCAGGCCGGCCTCGATCAGGGTCATGTAGACCTCATGTACCGAGGCCTGCACGAATTTGGTGGTGTCGAACGGCGTGTCGTATTTGATGCCTTCCGGGAATCGCTTGGCGAGCTCCGCCATCTTCTTTTCGACGGCCTGCTCGACCTGCAGCGCGTTGGCGCCGGGCGACTGGAACACGCCGATGCCGGTGGCGGGCTGCTTGTTGAGCGAGAAGATCTGGCTGTAGGTCTGTGCCCCCAGCTCGACCCAGCCGACGTCGCGCACCCGCGTGACGTCGCCGCTGGTGCCGGTCTTGACGATGATGTTCTCGAACTGGGTGGCGTCGTCGAGCCGGCCGTTGACGTTGAGCGTGTACTGGAACGCCTGACCCGGCGGCGTCGGCGGCGCGCCGACCTGGCCGGCCGAGACCTGCTGGCTCTGCTGCTGGATCGCGTTGATGACGTCCTGCGGCACCAGATCGCGGGCCAGCAGCTTGTTGGGATCGAGCCATACCCGCATCGAATACTGGCCGGCGCCGAACACCGTGACGTTGCCGACGCCGGGCAGGCGGGACAGCTCGTCGCGGATATTGATGGTGGCGTAGTTGCTCAGATAAAGGCTGTCGAACCTGGAGTCCGGCGAGGTCAGGGTGACGAACAGCAGGATCGAGGTCGATCGCTTCTGCACGGTGACGCCCTGGTTCTGCACCGATTGCGGTAATTGCGACAAGGCGCTGGAGACGCGGTTCTGCACCAGCACCTGCGCGAAGTTGAGGTCGGTGCCGATCTTGAAGGTCACGGTCAGCGTATAGGTGCCGTCGGAGCCGCTGTAGGACTGCATGTAGAGCATGTCCTCGACGCCGTTGACTTGTTGTTCGATTGGCAGCGCGACCGTGTCGATGACCGTCTTGGCGCTGGCGCCGGGGTAGCGGGTGGTGACCTGCACCGTCGGCGGCACCACGTCCGGATATTGCGCGATCGCGAGATTGAACAGTGCGACGCCGCCGATCAGGATCATCAGGAGCGCGATGACATTCGAGAGGACCGGCCGCTCGATGAAGAATTTTGAGATCATGGCCGGCGGCTCCTACTTGGCCGATACCTGCGGCTGGTCGATCTTCGTCAGTTGCGGATCGATCTTCTGGCCCGGGATCACCCGCAACAGCCCTGCGATCACGATACGGTCGTCCGGCTTCAGGCCGCTTTCGATCACGCGCAGGCCGTTGTCCACCTGGCCGATCTGCACCTTGCGCTGCTCGACCGTGTTCTCGTTGTTGACCACCAGGAGATAACGGCCGCCCTGGTCGCTGCCGAGCGCGGTGTCGGGGACGAGGAGGGCGGCCTTGTCCTGGTCGAAGGGCACCCGGACGCGGACGAAATAGCCGGGCAGCAGCACGCGCTTGTCGTTGGGCACGAGGCCGCGCACCGCGAGCGTGCCGGTCGACGAATTGAGGGTGGGCGAGACATAATCGAGGTGGCCCTCATGCGGATAGCCGGTCTCGGTCTGCAGGCCGACCTCGACCGGCAACTGCTTGAGATCGGCGACGGTCATTCCGCGGCGCGCCGCTTCGGCGCGGATGCGCAGGACGTCCTGCTCGTTGACCGTGAAGTTCACCCATATCGGGTCCAGCGCGACGATGGTCGCGAGCTGCGTCGGGGAGGAGACGCCGACGAGCTCGCCGATGGAGACCAGGTGCGCGCTGACGATGCCGTCGAACGGCGCGGTGACCTTTGTGTAGCCGTAGTTTATCGCTGCGAGACGCGTATTGGCCTGAGCCTGCTGGAGACTGGCCTGGGCATTGTCGCGGGTGGACGTGGACGTATCCAGCGTCGACTGCGACACCGCCTGCCGCTGCACGAGCTCGGTCTGCCGCTTGAAATCGGCTTCCGCCTGCTTGACCGTGGCCTGCGCGCCGACTTCCGCCGCCTGCGCCTGCTCGAGCTTCAGCTTGTAGGTCTCGGGCTCGATCGTGAAGAGCTGGGTGCCTTCCTTGACGAAGGTGCCGTCCTGGTAGTCGATCGTTTGCAAGAAACCCTGCACGCGCGCCACGAGATCGACGCTCTTGATCGGCGCAGTGTTGCCGGTGGCCTCGACATAGCGCGTCACCGCGCGCTGCACGGGCACTGCGACATCCACCTTGGGCGGCGGCGGCGGCGCGTAGACATTCTTCTGCTCGCAGCCGGCAAGCGCAACGAACGCCGTCGCCGCGGCGAGGAGCCGCCCGATCTGTCCCGATCGTTGATCGTGCCGTGTGGGACAAGCGAGATTCGCGCGCGTCATTGCGGTGTTCCCCGTCTGTTGCATGCCTGCGGCAGGTCGCCTTGCGATTTGATAGCAACAAACGGGGAGCCGTGGAACACCATAGCCATGGCGGCGCGATGGTCTTGCACTGCGAAGAGCGGCGCGGCATGTGACAGTTTTGTCTGCAATTCTGACAAATCTACTTTTCACCGGGCGCATGATCGACCACAATTTCGATTGAGCGCGGATGACGGACGGGCGGACGGGGAGACTGATGACATGCCGATCTCGATCTGGCCGGCCTGCGCTGGCCTCGCGCTCGCCGCGATGATGGCGATGCCGGCGATGGCGGGGGATCTCAGGGCTGAAATTGCGCCGACCGGCAAATTGCGCATCGCCATCGCGATCAGCCCGGCCGGCGGTGCGTTCTGGTCGACCAGGACCGAAGCAGGCTTCGCCGGCGTGCCCGTCGACCTCGGCAAGGCGATGGCGGCCGAACTCGGCGTAGCAGTCGAATATGTGGTGCACGACAATTCCGGGCAGATCACCGACACGGCTGCGAAGGGAGACTGGGACGTCACGTTCCTGCCGAAAGATCCCGAGCGCGAGACCAGGATGGCGTTCGGGCCGACCTACGAGGTCGCCGACGCCACCTACATCGTCAAGCCAGGATCGGGCGTGACCAGTTTTGCGACGCTCGATCAGCCCGGTATCAAGGTCGCCGCCGTCAACGCCACGACCACGATGCGCGGCGCCCTCGCGCATCTGAAGAATGCGAAGGTCATGGGCTATCAGACCTATGACGAGATCTTCGAGCTCCTGAAGAATGGCGAGATCGACGCCTTCGCGCTGTCGCGCGACCAGCTCAACAAGATGGCGCAGAAGATTCCCGGCACGCGCGTGCTGGACGAGACCTTCAAGAAGACGGTCACTGCGGTCGCCGTGCCGCTCGGCCATTCGCAGGCGCTGGCGTTCGTCACCAGGTTCATGACCGATGCGCTCGCCAATGGCACCTTGCGCAAGGCCTATGACTCCAACGGCCTGAGGGACGCGCCGATCCGGACGGAATAGGGCGGCCTCCCGTCGAACGAGCGCGCCGAAGATCTCGGCCAAACACGCCGCCCAAAAAACACGCGAAATATCACACCAATGTCGACGTCAACGATCCGCCGTTCGACTGCCACCTCGGCGATACGCCGGCGATGACGGCGCAGGACGAAGCCGACATCATCGCCTTCCTCAAGACGCCGACGGACGACTATCAGCCGGAGCGCTGAGCCCCGCATCGAACGCGTCTTGGTGTAGTGCGGCTCGTCGCCGATCCTCTCTTGCCCCGATCCACAGTTCGGCTAGCCGAATCCCTGGCCGGACCGGGCGATATTGCGGTTCGCCTCGCTTTCCGCGCCCGCTACCTGTGCGTCACGCCTGAATTCAGTCGGCGTCATGCCGGTGGCTGCCTTGAAGGCGCGGTTGAAAGGCCCGATCGACTGGAAGCCGGCGTCCATGGCGATGGTCAGGATTGGGACATCGCGTTGGCTCTGATCAGACAGCGCCGCTTTGGCATCGTCGATCCGATAGCTGTTGAGGAAGGCGTTGAAGTTGCGATAGCCCAGCCCCTCGTTGATCGCCTCGCGGAGCCGATATTCCGGCAGATCGAGCATGGCCGCCAGCCGGCCGATCGAGAGCCCTTCCTGCCGGTAGACCCGCTCGACGGTCATCAGATTGTCGAGACGACGCAGCAGGGCCGGGTCGATTGGTGCGCGATCACCGCCGTCCGAGGTCACGGCTGCGGCTTCGCTGGCCGCATCGGGAGGTGCGATCGCCACGGTCGCGTCGCGCGCAGCCGCGGTGATCTGGGCATTGAAGAGGCCGAAGCCCCCGAGCATTGCCAGCATGAACAAGCCGGCCGCTGTGGCAAGGCTGCCGGATATGCCGACGCCGGTGACGGGCGGAGGCGGCAGGCCTGAGGCGGCGATGAGGACGACGAAGATGAGATTGATGACGAGTGCCGCGGTACGCAACCGGCGCCGCCGGGCGACCAGGTCGGCACGCCAGGTCCTCACCATATGGACAGCGGCGGACAGCATCAGCAGGACGACGACGGCGGCCAGCACATCAGCGCCGCGGTGCGCGAAGGCCGGATAGCTCGTCCAGGTGAGGCTGACCACAAAGCTGAAACCGACGATGACAAGCCACATTGCGCCATGCCAGGGCAGGGGGACGAAATCGTCCTCGAACGTGATCCTTGCCCACAGCCAGATCACGACAGGTTGCCCGGACAGGATCGACAGCGTCCACCAGAGCGAGGATTTCGGGATGAACGGTGCGGTCGCGATTGCGAAGGCCGCGCCACCGGTCGACATCGCAAGGCCGAGCCACACATGCTTGTTGAAGGGCCGCAGACGCAGCAGCACGAGCATCATCAAGAAGAACACGCCGCTCGCCGCGCCGCGAAGCCCGAGATCAAGTGCGGTGAAGCCCACCGTCGTCACAATTCAGATTATCCCCGTTCGGTGCTCCAATCTCGCATCAGCCGTAGGCCGGGACAATCCAAAATTGCGGACGGCGGCCGGGCTTTCCCCGCCGCCAAGCAAATCCAAACCGCGCGCTTCGGGTCATCCGGTCACAATTCGTCGAGGGCCGACCAGTGCGGCACGTTTTCTGCGAGCTTGTCCAGCAGGCTCTCGAACTGCTTGCGCTCGGAAGGGGACAGGCACGAGAGCATCGCGCGCTCGCGCTTGCGCAGGGCGGGGATGTATTTTGCGTAGAGGGCGCGGCCGGCCGGGGTCAAATAGAGCTGCTGGCGGCGGTTGTCGGTCGTGTCGATGTCGCGGCGGATCAGCTTCTTCTTCTCCAGAAGGATGATTCCGCGGCTGATATTGGCCTTGAGATGGCCGGAGAATTCGCAGATGTCGCTGGCGGTTACGCCCTCGCGATAATTCAGGAAGATGAGCGTGACGATCTCGGGGCGGGTGATGCCGAGGTCCATCTCGATCTTCCGAAACGAAGGCTCCCGGTAGAAGTTCAGGACGTAGCCCATCTTGTAGGCGATCCTGATCTCGGTGCCGCCGAGCACGGACGCCATGCCGCTCGCGCCTTGTCCGGGCTGGTTGCGCGCCGCCGCACTGTTTCGGCTTTTCGCAGATAGTCTCATATGTGACTTTCTCATTGCTTTCTGGCTCGCTATCACCTTAACATCGCGGCAGAGACGACAAGAATCGGAGGATCGCGTTAGCTGTGGACGATCGAGGGCATATTCCGCCATCGCGACGGAGGCACGCAGCGGGGTCGATCGAGGAGGGCGCGCCGTGCTTCTATTCGGGCACCGAGGCGCATCCGATCTTCGTCGACCATGTGCGGCCGCCGCACGGGCTGCCGGACAAGATCCCGGTCGTCATGGCGCACGGCGCGGCGCATACCGGGACGTGCTACCTTGCAACGCCGGATCGGCGGCCCGGCTGGGGCACCGCGATTCGCGGCCGCGGGCCGGCATGTGTTCGTGCCGGATTGGCCCGGCCATGGCCGCTCGCCGCAGGGAGCGGATTTCCCGAGACTTGGCACTGAAGATATCGCGAGATCGCTGCTCGTCTTGCTCGAGGAAATTGGTCCCGCGGTGCTGCTCGTGCATTCGGCGAGCGGTCCGATGGCCTGGTGGATGACGGAACACCGCCCCGATCTCATCGGCGCGATCGTCGGCATTGCGCCCGGACCGCCTGCTAATCTGCTGCGGGATTTGCCCGACGATCCAGCCGCGATCCTGGCGCTCCGCGACGATGCACGGGTCGGGCGGCCGGTCTATGCGATGGAGGATCGGCCGGTGCGGCTCAACGCCGAGTTTGCTGCCGCCTACTGGGCCAACACGCAGCGTTTCCCGTCAAACGCCTTCAACGACTACTTCGCCTCCATCGTGCCGGAAAGCGCACGCCTTTTGAACGAACGTTTTAACATCGGCGGACGTGGGCTCAAAATATCTGATCCGGCGAAGCTCCGCGCCCATCGCATTCTGATCGTCACGGGCGAATGCGATCCTCGTCATCCCCGTGAGGTCGACGACGCGACCGCAAATTATTTCGGCGCTGAACATCTGTGGCTGCCGGATCGCGGCATCACCGGCAACGGTCACATGATGATGCTCGAGGACAACAGCGATGAGCTGGCTGCTGTGATCCTTGCCTGGCTCGATGCGATCGGCTGCTGACGCGACGACAACAAACACAAGATAGGGAGGAGACCAAAGATGAGTCCAGCTCTGCTCGGCGGCGCGCTGATAGCCCTGATGCTTCCGATCGCCGCGCAAGCCCAGATCAGCGGCGACGTCGTCAAGATCGGCGTCCTGACCGATATGGCTGGTGTCACCGCCGACATCACCGGAAAAGGCTCGCTGGTCGCAGCCGAGATGGCGGTTCGCGAAATCGGCGGCACCGTGCTCGGCAAGCCGGTCCAGGTCATTGCCGCGGATCACCAGCACAAGGCTGATGTCGGCACCGGGATCGCCCGGCAATGGTTCGACGTCGAAGGTGTCGATGCGATCGTCGACGTACCGAATTCCGGCGTCGCACTTGCGATCCAGGGCCTTGCCCGCGAAAAGAAGCGGATCGTCCTCTATTCCGGCGCGGGCACGACCGCGCTGACCAACGAGCAATGCTCGCCGTTCGGCGTACACTGGACCTACGACACCTATGGTGTCTCGCACGGCACGGCGTCAGCGGTGGTCAAGGCCGGCGGCACCTCCTGGTTCTTCCTGTCCGCCGACTATGCCTTCGGCCAGCAGCTTCAGAAGGACGCGAGCGACGTGATTGCCGCTGCCGGCGGCAAGGTGCTGGGCAGTGTTCGTCACCCGCTCAACAGCGCGGACTTCTCCTCGTTCCTGCTGACGGCACAATCCTCCGGCGCCAAGGTCATCGGGCTCGCCAATGCCGGCAACGATACCATCAATGCGATGAAGCAGGCGAACGAGTACGGGATCGTGAATGGCGGCCAGAATCTTGCGGCCATGATCCTGTTCCTTCAGGACGTGCACACGCTGGGTCTCGAGGCGGCGCAGGGGACGTACCTGACCACCGCATCCTATTGGGATTTGAACGATGCGACCCGCGCCTGGTCGAAGCAGTTCATGGAGAAAACGGGCATGCCGCCATCGATGTTGCATGCCGGGGTCTATGGAGCGGTGCGCCACTATCTGAAGGCCGTCGCCAAGGCGGGCACCGACGACGCCGATCGGGTCGCTGTTGCCATGCGCGAGATCCCGATCGATGACGTCTTCTCGGAGAATGCGACCCTTCGTGAGGACGGCCGCGTCACCCGGACCATGTATCTCGCCCGCGTGAAGAAGCCTTCGGAGTCCAAATATCCCTGGGACTATTTCGAGATCGCGCGGAAAATTCGGCCGGAAGAGACGGTGTGGCCGCTCTCGGAAAGCAGATGCCCCCTCGTGAAGGGGGCAAGCCGCTAGGGTGTTTGCGCCAGCGTGGACTCGTCGACCTGGAGGCGGATGTAAGTGCCGAGCACCACCAGCATGTGGCTCAGCACGAAGGGCACGTGCTGGACCCATTGCGCAAAGTTCTGCGGGGCGCTCGATCCCGAGAAGTTCGAGGATAATCCGGATTGGAAGAAGGCCCATCGCGCCTTCCACGCGACGTTGATCGGGCTATGCGGCTCGCGTCCGCTGCTCGGCTTCCGCGAGCAACTCGCCGACGGCTCCATCACTACCGCATGATGTCGATCGCAAAGGCCTATCCGGTGCGGAAAGTCGGCGCCGAGCACGCGCAGATCCTTCAGGCGGTGCTCGACCGGATAACGGATGAAGCCGTGGCACTGCTCCAGCAGCACTACCAGCGCACGGCGGACGTCATCTACTCCGATCTCGAGACGGTACTGGACTGAGGTCGCTAAGCATGTGCCGACCCCAATGGAGGCGCCGCCCTCACGCCGCCGCGCGGTAATCCGGCGCCGACGCGAGATACCGCGCATAAGCATCCGCGTCCGGCGGCAGGAAGCGCTCCGCGAGGCCGCCCCGCTTCTGCTCCTTCGCGCCGATATCGGCGATCAGCTCGTCGAAATGGCGATAGTGATAGGGCGCCACACAGAGGCCGCCATAGACCCCGGCCGCCGGGCGCTCGACGCGCTTGAAGTGCAGCATCATCTCGATGTTGTCGCGCATCTGTTGCGCGGTCGGCTGGTTCGCGAGCTGACCGTCGGCGTAGCGCACCAGCCAGTTGGCGGCGAGGTCGGCGCAGAGCATAGTGCAGAACGACGAGTTGAAGCCGACAAAACCCATGTCCGGCAGATCAGGATTGGCGATCAGGCGATAGAGCCGGTACTGGCCGTCGGCGTCGACCAGTTTTGACTGATAGGCCGCAGGCAGGAACGGTACGCCGAGCTTGTAGCCGATCGCGAGCACGGCGACGTCGGCCTGAACACGCTCGCCGCCGCTCATCACGATGGTGTTGCCCTCGTAGTGATCGAAGGTGCCGAACACGGCCTTGATGCGGCCGTCGGCGACCATCGGGTAGAAGCCCGGCGTTGCGATCGGCACCGAGCAGTTGACGCCGTCCTCGATCCGCTCCTTCGGCACCATCTTGCATTGCTTGAGCTTGAGCTGCGCCTTGAGCAGGCTCTCCAGCCCGCGCCAGTTCGCCCACACCAGGGGTGCCGTGACGCGATGCGCAAAGCGCGCCAGTGCGCTCGCGCCCCAGCCGGGAAACATCTGCTCCTGGGCGCGGATGTAGAGGATACGCTTGAAGTTGACGAGCCCGCCGATGAAATAGGGGATGCGCCACACTGGCTCGCGAAACACGATGGTAACCTCGCGCGCGCCCGCTTTCACCGCGTTCACCGCGATGTCGGTCGCCGATTTCGAGCCGCCGAGCACCACGACGCGACGGCCTTTGGCGATCGAAGGGTCGTTGTATTTGGAGGAATGCAGGATCTGGCCGCCCTGCGCCTTGAAAGTCTCTTCACCGGGACAGCCCAGCTCGCGCGGCTCGTTGAACTGACCGGTGCAGACCGCAACGAAATCGAAATCCTCCTTCGTCGTCGCTCCGGCATTGTCCGACAGCGCGAGCGTCCAGCCGGGCTTGCCGTCGGCGCGTCGCTCCATGTTCTCGACCTTGGTGTTGAGGCGGAGCATGCGGTTGAGAGCAAAACTCTGCGCATAGTCGTTGAGATAGGCGTGCACCTGCGGTCCCGTCGGCCATTCCGGATAGGCCTCCGGCATCGCGCGGTCCGTGTAGCGATAGAGATCCTTTGGACTTTGCGTCTGCACCTCCGGATAGGAGCGTGCCGGCTCCCAGACGCCGCCGAGGTCGGCGCTGCGCTCGACGATGGTGACCTTGTGACCGCGGGTGGAGAAGGCTTTTGCGGCGGCGAGGCCGGAGAGGCCGGCGCCGATCACGCAGACATGCTTGGGGGTGACCATGGGTTTGCTCGCAGTTGGTGATGTTTTGGGCGCAGCAGGTCCCTTCGGCCGCGAAGCGCGGCCGCTGGACTTGGGACGGGACTGAAGTGAACGAGGAGGCGTGTCGCCTAGTCGTTGGCCTCGGGCGGCAGAAAGTCCACCTCGTGCTGCGCCGAGATGCGCACGACCTCGGCGGGGTCGGCCAAATTGTGCAGCATGTTGAACAGCGCTTCCAGCTTCTGCATCGGCGAGACCCAGAACATCGCGCGCGCCGGCTTGTCGGACTTGTTGAAATAGCCGTGCGGGATGCCGCGCGGCATGCGCACGAGATCGCCGGCCTTTGCCTTCGTCCAGACCCCGTCGAGCTTGAGGTCGAGTACGCCTTCCTGCACCAGGATGAACTCGTCCTGGGTCGGGTGGACGTGCACCGGCACGAACTGGCCGGGCTCGCTGTTGGTCTCGAACGCGAACGTTGAGTCGCAGATGGCTTTGGGGAAATAGAGCTGCCCCAAGATGTTCCAGCTCTTGCCGCCAAAACCCGTGCCGCTTGCAGTAATGCCTTTTTCGAGTGCAGTCATGGCTCCCTCCATCAAAAGACCGGCGGGAAGGAGCATCCGCCCGGGGCGAGGGGGCTGTCTATCCGCTAAACGAATCTGCTGCCCTGCAGCACGACGTTTTTGCGATGCGGCTCTTTTCGAACCTGCGGAACTATTATAGGCTTAAAATAATTCGTGGCACCGAGCGTGATCGACGATGTCCGCAGCCGAGCTGGAAATGGGCGCGTCCCGGTCCGGGGCCGAAAGGCTCGCGGCCTTCGCTCGCGTCGCGACCGCCGAGGTCGACGAGGCGGCCGACCAGATCGGACGGATCTTCTGCCCGCATCAACTTAAGCCGCTTCAGGCGAGGGCGCCCGGCTTCTACGCCCGGCACAATTGCGCGGCCTTTGACGGCTTTTCCAGCAACTACGTCGCCTATGGCGGCTCGGTCACGATCGATCCCGGGTGCCTCGAGCGCTTCTTCCTGGTGCAGATTCCGCTGAAGGGATTTTCCCGGATCAGAGCCGGCGCCCGCGAACTGGAGACCTCTCCCACTTCAACCGCCTCGCTGCTGTCGCCGACGATGCCGACCCGGATGGTGTGGGAGGATTGCGCGCAGCTCATTCTGTTGCTCGACCGCCGCCTGGTCGAGCAGCGTGCGGCCGCGCTGTCGGGGCGTGCTGCCGGCACGGTCGAGTTCGATCCGGCGATCGATCTCAATGCGGAGGCCGCGCGTAGCCTCTGGGCGAGGCTCGATGAGCTGATGACGCTGGCCGAACGCCTGGGACCGGCCGGCCGACTGTCCGCGGTCGCCATCGCCGACTGGCGCGAGACGCTGCTCGACTGTCTCCTCAATGGCCAGCAACACGGCCTGTCCGACGCCATCCGCACCTTCTCAGGGCAGGCCGAACGGCTGCCGCGCGCGCTCCGTGCCGCGCGCGATTGCCTCGCGGCGAGGGCGACCGAGCCGCTCGACCTCGCGGACCTCGCTTGTGCCTCCGGCATCGGCATCCGCGCGCTTCAGCTCGGCTTTCGCCGGCATTTCGGCCTGTCGATTTCCGAGATGCTGCTCGACATGCGCCTTGCCGCGCTCCACGCGCGTCTGTCGCAGGGCGCGCCGGACTGCTCGATCACCGATATCGCCTTCGATCTCGGCTTCACGCATTTGAGCCGCATGGCCGGGGCCTATCGAGAAAAATTCGGCGAGACGCCCTCGGCCACGCTCAGGCGCCGGCTGAGCTGACGCGGCACTCCACGGGACCGCAGCTCTTGCGTCCCAGCAATAGGTCCTTCAGACCAGTCGGATACAGCTTGGGGCCGTCGTCAAGGTCGAGAGCCGCCAGGTCAAACCAGCGCGCGACGCTTGGCGCCCCACTATCTTCCCGGAAATCGATGCTGTCTTGATCTTCAAATGCATTGTCGAGAAATTCGACCTCGCTGATGAACATCACTTCGTGGCCTGCTGCACCCTCGTGAACATAAATGTTCTCCATCACCAGAGGGGCGCCCTTTACATCGATATCTATGCCAAGTTCCTCATTGAACTCTCGGGCGAGCGCGGTTCGCCAAGGTTCACCGAAGTTAACCCCGCCACCGAGTGGACGCACGCCCTTGAGTCGGCCCGAGTCATCGCGGACTTCGGCAGCTAGCAAGCGTCCTGCGCGCCAGTGCAGGCCAATGGCCACAACTCGAACGATGGATTGCGGCCGCCATTTGGTCATGGAGCATCGTTAATCGGCTTCTGCGCCGTAAGCAACGGGCCGCCAGCAGCGATGGAGGCCGGCGATGTTCGCTGACGGCAGTGGCTTATTCTTGGTTCCGCTCGACGTCTCCCCATCAGCTTGATAAGCCCCTCCTCCGCGAAGGAAGGGCTTGAGTCGGGACATGACCGTTGCGATCGAGATGGGGCAGACGACGGCCGGCGCCCCGGCGACTCTGGACCTCGAGGAACTGCTGGCGACTCGCCTCCTGGTGCAGGGCAATTCGGGCTCCGGCAAGTCCCATCTCTTGCGCCGGCTCCTGGAGCAGAGCGCGCCCTGGGTGCAGCAGGCGATTCTCGATCCCGAAGGCGACTTCGTCACGTTGGCGGAGCAATTCGGACACCTCGTGATCCAGGCGGAGGATCACACCGAGCGGGGCCTTCAGGTCGCCGGCGAGCGCGCGCGCATCCACCGTGTCTCCACCGTGCTCAATCTCGAGGGACTGGACGCGGAGAATCAGATGCGCCGTGCGGCAGCCTTCCTCGGCGGGATGTTCGAGGTCGAGCGCGACCACTGGTACCCGATGCTTGTGGTGGTGGACGAGGCGCAGTTGTTCGCGCCGGCGGTTGCAGGCGAAGTGTCCGACGAGGCGCGAAAGCTCTCGCTCGGCGCCATGACCAATCTGATGTGCCGCGGCCGCAAGCGCGGGCTCGCCGGGGTGATCGCAACGCAGCGGCTGGCAAAGCTCGCCAAGAATGTCGCTGCCGAAGCCTCCAATTTCCTCATGGGCCGCACTTTCCTCGACATCGACATGGCGCGCGCCGCCGATCTGCTGGGGATGGAGCGGCGACAGGCCGACGCGTTCCGGGACCTAGAGCGCGGACAGTTCATGGCGCTCGGCCCGGCGCTCTCGCGCCGTCCGCTCGGCTTGCGCATCGGCGCGACCGAGACGAAGCCGCGCAACGCGACTCCGCGGCTGCTGCCGCTGCCGGAAGCGACGCTTGAGGACGCCCGCGCCATCATCCTCGCCGCCCCGCCGCCGGAGGCGAACAGGCCGCAGCGCCGGCCGGCGCCGGACCTGCTCGGCCAGCTCATGGCGGCAAAGTCGGCGGCGCCGGAGATTCGCCCTGAACCGGTGGAGCAGCAGCCGAGCGCCGAGGAGCTGGCGGAACGGCGCGAGCGCCTGGACCGCATCCTGCGCGCCATTCTGGCCGAGCCCGATGCCGGCTTCCGCGCGATCGGCGTGCTTTATCAGGAGTTCGTCGTCCGCTGTCGCATCGAAGGTCTCGGTTCGGCCGCGCCGGACCTCAGCGAATTCCGCCGCATGTTGACGCGCGCCCGCGCCGGCCTTGCGACCGATATCGCGGAGGACGACGCGTGGCAGGACGTTTCGCTGCGTGCCTCGATCTTGCCGGAGGACATGCAGGGCGTCTTCATGATGATCGCCCGCGCGGCGAAGGAAGGTTGGCCATGCCCGGGCGATGCCGCGATCGCACGCGCCTACGGCTCGCACTCGCTGCGTCGCGCGCAGCGTCTTCTCACCTATATCGAGGAGCAGGGTCTGATCGTCTGCCAGCTCGACGGCGCCGGACGGAGAATCGTAACGCTGGTCGAGCTCGCCTGGGCGACGGCGCCGGGTGACCCCAACGCCGACGAACTGCCCGCCGAGCAGGATTGCAGCAGCGCGTCGCTGTGATGCGATGATCTGAGCGGCCCGTTGTTAAGGCTTGCCCGTATCCGACGTCCATTGCGTGTGACAGCCGCGGCGGCCGTTGCCTTCGCAGACGAAATGGCAGGCCTCATCCATTGCGCAGTCGAGATAGAACCACACGAAATACGACGCGATTACGATGAAGGCGACCCACAGCGTGGCCTTGGTCTGTCGATCCATATCTCAGTCCCGTGTGCGGTCGCGTTTCGTGTCCCCGTCGGAGGACTGCTCGCGCAGGAAACGATCGCGCTCCGCCTCGACGGAATAGGGCGTGGGGATCGGATCGCCGACGGAATCCACGGCCGTATCGAGGCAGCGGCGCAGCATGCGCGCCAACTCTGCCTTGCGGTAGGGTTTTGTCAGAAGCGGCGCGCCTTGCCCCGCACGCGCCTGCGCGTAGAGCGAGTCATGGGCGTAGCCTGAGGTGAAGAGGACGCGCAGGGACGGCCGCGAGGCTACCATCTGTTCGGCGAGCTGCTGTCCGTTCATGCCGCCGGCCATCACGATGTCGGTGAACAGCAGGTCGAATTGCGCACCTTCGGCTGCGATCGCGAGCGCCTCGGCAGCATCGGCGGCGGCAATCACCTTGTAGCCCAGGCTTGCAAGCTGGACCGTGACGTAGTTGCGCACGTCGCGGTCGTCCTCGACGCAGAGGATGGTCTCGTGTCCGCCCGGCACCTTGTGCGCGTCCTCGCCCGCCGGGCGCCGCGCGCGCGTGTCGGCCTTGGGGAGGTAGATTTTGAACGTGGTGCCGCGACCTTCCTCGGAAGCGACCTTGATGCTGCCGCCGGACTGCTTGGCGAAGCCGAACACCATGCTGAGCCCGAGCCCCGTTCCCTTGCCGACCTCCTTGGTCGAGAAGAACGGATCGAAGATCCGGTCGAGGATGGATTGCGGAATGCCGGTGCCGGTATCGGTGACCTCGATCTCGACATAGTCGCCGGCATAGCCGACGCCGATCGTTACGGCTTCGCGAACGCCGAGTACGACGTTGCGCGTTCTCAGCGTGAGCTTGCCTCCCGCAGGCATCGCGTCGCGGGCATTGATCGCGAGGTTGAGCAGCGCCGAGCTGAGCTGTCCACGGTCGACCAGCGCAGGCCAGACCGCACGATCGAGACTGGTCATGATCTCGATCTGCTTGTCGAACGTCGCGCGCAAGAGTCGGGTGGCTTCTTCGAGCAGCTCGTTGACGTCGATCTCGGTCGGTTGCAGCGCCTGTTTCCTTGCGAAGGAGAGCAGGCTCGAGGTCAGCGCCGCGCCGCGGTCGGCCGCCTCGCTGATCAGCTTGGTGATGGTCGAAAGATGCGGGCTGTCGTTCACGGCCTCGGCGAGGATCTCGATCGTTCCCGTGATGACGGTGAGCATGTTGTTGAACTCGTGCGCGATACCACCGGTGAGCTGGCCGACCGCCTCCATCTTCTGGGCCTGGATGAGCTGCTCCTCGGCGACGCGCTTCTGGGTGACGTCCCTTGCAAAGGTATTGACCATGGTGCGGTCGCGGAGACGCAAGCCCGTGCTCGACGCCTCGATCAGGATCTCGTCGCCGCTCTTGTGGACCATGACCGCTTCGAAGCGCATGCCAATGGGGGTTTCCGACAATTCGCTCAGGCGTCGCTTCATGCGCTGCCGGAAGGCGGCGCGGAGCGGCCCCGGCACCACCAGCTCGACGACGTCGGCGCCGACCGCCTCGGTTCGCGTCCATCCCGACAGCGCCTCGGCCTGGGGGCTCCAGGCGACGACGACACCGTCTTCATCGGTCTGCACGAAGGCGTCGAGCGCCGTCCGGATCACCGCCTGCGTTTGCCGCGCGCTGTCGGCAAGCGCCCGTCGTGTCTCCGCCTGATCCGCATGCAACGCTGCGGCGCGCTTGGTCTGCGATCTCTCGATCACGCGCGCGCAACCGAGCGCGAGCAGCAGGGCAACAAGGCCGCTTGCAAGCAGGGCGAGCAGTTGCGTCGTGCCGAACGCGCGCTGGCTGTCCGCGCCGATCATGACGTAGGACGCAAACACGGCGGCGGCAGTCACCGCGGCCTGCGCGACCATCGCGAGGATCAGAAGCCCCCTGAGTCTCATGCTCTCATACCCAAGACTTCAGCCGCAAAAGCGGACGGCCGCCGGGCCGCTCTCCTGACGTGCTCGCGGGCCAAAATGAGCGACAGACTCCGCTTCCGGCCGTCGCCGGTCAATTTTCGACCAGGTCAAGCGGTGGACTTTCCCCAGAAAGGAACATTCCCGTCGGGACTGTAGCGCAGATGCAGCGCAACGTAATCCGGGGACGGCACGGCCGACGCCGACGACCCGGACTGCGTTTCGCGCCGTCCGGGTTGGAGAGGGGCGCAACCGGTTCAGGAGTTGACGTGCACGAAATCCCGCAACAGCGGATAGATCTCGTTATTCCAGCGCTTGCCCGAAAACACGCCGTAATGGCCGACTCCGGCCTGCATGTGATGGACGCGGCGGTACGCGCGCACGCCGGTGCAGAGATCTTGCGCCGCGAGCGTCTGGCCGATCGAGCAGATGTCGTCCTTCTCGCCCTCGACCGTCATCAGGCCTATGCGGCTGACCGCCTTCGGGTTCACCGGGCGCCCGCGATAGGTCATCTTGCCGAGCGGCAGGAGATGCTCCTGGAAGACGTCGCGCACAGTCTCGATGTAGAACTCTGCCGGCAGGTCCATCACCGCGAAATATTCGTCGTAGAAGGTCTTGATGGTCGCCGCCTTCTCCTTCTCGCCCTTGGCGATGTGATTGGCGAGGTCGAGATGCTGCTTGATGTGGCGCTCGAGATTCATCGAGACGAAGGCGGTGAGCTGCACGAAGCCCGGATAGACTTTGCGGAACGCGCCGCGGCACTGCACCGGCACGTAGTTGATCAGATTGCGCTCGAACCAGGTGATCGGCTTGCTCTTGGCGAACTCGTTCACCTTGGTCGGCTGCACCCGCGTGTCGATCGGGCCGGCCATCAGCGTCAGCGTCGCTGGCCGCGACGGATGATTGTCCTCGCACATGATCGCGGCGGCCGCGAGGGCGGACACCGAGGGCTGGCAGATCGCGACCATATGCGGGCGCGGTCCGAGCTGAGCAAGGAAGTCGATGAGGTGCTCGGTGTAGTCGTCGAGGCCAAAGCGGCCTTCGCTGCGCGGGATGTCGCGCGGATTGTGCCAGTCGGTGATGTAGACGTCGTGGTCTTGCAGCAGCGTCTGCACGGTGCCGCGCAGGAGGGTTGAGAAATGCCCGGACATCGGTGCCACCAGCAGCATGCGCGGTTGCTCGGGGCCATCGTCCTTTTTGAAATGCAGCAGTGAACCGAAGGGCGTGGCGTAGGCGATCTCCTCCCGGACGCCGACCTCGCGATTTCCCACCATCACGCTGTCGATGCCATAGGCCGGGCGGTCATAGGTGATGGTGGAGCGCGAGATCAGCTCCAGCGCAGCCGACAAGCGGCCGACCACGGCACCCGACATCCCCTGCGGCACCAGGTTGAGGTATTTCAGGGCAGACGAAGCCCCGGCCCGCCATGGCTCGGTCAGATCCATGTGGTTCTGAAAGGCCTGATAATACATCGACATCATTACTGAAACGCCCACCCTGACCCCAGGGCACCATGCAATATCGACGCCAGATTCGAGTCAATTCGCCCTGAGAACTGGCATGTCGCTTGCTGTGGAATACGGGGAAGCACGAACTTTGGGCACCGCGCATAACGGGCGGCGGCGTCAGGAATTCAGGCGCGAGGGAAGGGCCATATGGCGAAAGCGACACTGACCATCAGCAGCAAGAACTACTCGTCGTGGTCGCTGCGTGGCTGGCTTTTGACAAAGTTCTCGGGGCTCGATTTCGAGGAGATCGTGACCGCGCCGGACGACCCGTCCGCGCGCGCCGAGATCCTGCTGCTGTCCTCCTCGATCCTGGTGCCGTGCCTGCGGCACGAGGGCGCCACCATCTGGGATACGCTGGCGATCGGCGAGTATCTCAACGAGATCATGCCGGCCGCTGGGCTGTTGCCGGCCGACCGCATCCAGCGCGCCCATTGCCGCTCAATCTGCGGCGAAATCCATTCCGGCTTCACCACGCTGCGCGCCTCACTGCCCGTGAACCTGAAGGGCCATTTTCCCGGCTTCAAGATCTGGTCGCGCGCGCAGGCCGACATCGACCGCGTCTGGATCATCTGGCGCGACTGCCTGGAAAAATCCGGCGGTCCATTCCTGTTCGGCGAGAAGCGCACCATGGCGGATGCGATGTACGCGCCTGTCGTGACGCGTTTTGTAACCTATGACGTCAAGCTCGAGCCGCGGCTCAAGGCCTATGCCGATACCATCATGGGCATGGGCGAGATGCAGGAATGGATCGCGGCCGCCAAGGCGGAGCCGGCGGAGATCGAGGAGCTCGAGGTCGAATATTAGGCAGCCTTTCGGGTCGGCTGCCCGTTCGCAGGGCGCGATTAACCTTTGCCGCCGGCCGCGGGGCTCTGCCCGCGCGCGTCTCTGCTTGATGTGGTACATCGACGCTGCGCCGCGCCGACATCTAGTGGTGAACAGGCCGACAACGGAGCCCGGCGGCTGATTCGGACGCGATTCGTTCGGTCCGCGTTCCAAATCTTAAAGAACGGCCGGGCCCCGTCGCATTTTGAGACAGGTCGTCCGCCTCTACGCTACGCCCGCCTGCTTCACGCGCGGCAGGCGCCAGCCGATCACCGTCGCCTCTACGGCGATGCCGGCCTCATGATTCTGCCAGCGCCCCCCGACATAGCGGCAGGCAAAGGGCAGGGTATAGGTTCCACTATGGTCTTCGCAAAGCACTTCGACCGGCATGCCAGGCGGTGGTTCTCCCTCGCCGTTGAATTCGGCCAGACGTCTTTCGCGCGTTGCCATTCGCAATGATCTCCCCTCAAAAAAGGATACGGGTCGAGCCGCCCCACTCTCCGCATCCGTCGTTAGTCCTCCCACCCGGAGGAACCGCCCAAGCTCAACGCGAGAATGCGGTGCCAGTATGGTATCGTCATGGGCGTGCGCGCCGTCAGCGCAATTTGCCGTGATCGACGTTCTCATGAGGAACCTGCATGCCGGGCCGGAATGCTTCGCTATGTGTCGCGATTTTGCTGCTCGTGACGATGTCAACGGGACGCATCCGCGCGCAGGATGTTCCCGGCATCGAGATCTGCACGGTCGAGAAGACCTGGGAGCGGCGGACGAGCTGCCTGCAAAGCAATGTCGACTTTCTCCAGAAGACGATGACCAAGCTCACCCTCGATCATCAGCAGAAGATCGACGCCGCCAACCGGCAGATCGACGCGTTGAAAGCGACGGTGGCGGGCTTGCAGAAGACGCTCAGTGATCTCCAGGCCGCGCAGACGAAAACGGCCGAGGATCTGAAGAAGAAGCAGGACGCGCCAGCGGCGAAGGAAACGAAGGACAAGTAGGGTGGGCAGAGGCGCTCTTGCGCCGTGCCCACCACTTCTGCGTATGGCAACGGAAATGGTGGGCACGCTTCCGCCTTCGCTCTTCGAGCTACGGCGGACAAGTCGCTTTGCCCCTTCCGAAACCGCATGTGTGCGACAGCAATCCTGATCAAGCGCGGCGTCTGCAATTCGTGCACCATCGCCACGCTTCGAATGAGGGCCGTAAGTTCATGAACCCAGCCCAGCGCGCACTCTGGTTCATCGAAAGCCATCTCGCCGAGCCGATGACGCTCGACCAGATCGCCGAGATCGGCGGCGTGTCGCGCTTCCACATGGTGCGCGCGTTTGCGGCAGCGACCGGATTTCCGGTGATGCGCTACGTGCGGGCGCGGCGGCTCACGGAAGCCGCGCGTAACCTGGCGCGCGGCGCGCCGGACATTTTGTCACTCGCGCTGGAAGCGGACTATGGCTCCCACGAAGCCTTCACCCGCGCGTTCCGCGACCATTTTGGCGTGACACCCGAGGCGGTCAGGGCGGCAACGTGCACGAGCCAACTCAAGCTTCAGGAGCCGATCCTCATGGACGCCACACTGCTCGACAATCTCGCACCGCCCCGCTTCGAAACCGCCAAGGCCTTCCTCGTCGCAGGCCTCGGTGAGCGCATCTCCTGCGACAATGGCGCCGTCATCCCTGGCCTCTGGCACCGCTTCCACCAGGAGGTCGCCGACATTCCCGCGTGCGTCGGCCAAGGGAAATATCAAGTCGCCTATGGCGTCTGCTGCAACGGCGATGACGCCGGCAATTTCGACTACATCGCCGGCGTCGAAGTCTCCGACTTCTCCGACCTGCCGCGGCGCTTTGGTCGCATCCGCATTCCCGAGCAGCGCTATGCGGTCTTCACCCACGCCGACCACGTCGCCTCGATCCGCCGCACCGTCAACACGATCTGGAATCAGTGGCTGCCGGCCTCAAACCTGAAGGCCGCGGACGCACCGAACTTCGAACGCTATGACGAGAAGTTCGATCCCAAGACCGGCAATGGCGGCTTCGAGATCTGGGTGCCGGTGAAGGAATAGGGCGGCGCAACGCTGGCATACCCGGCCGCTTGCTTGGCAAGCGGGAGCGACTTTGCCATAACCGCAGGCAAATCTTGCGTGCGGGGCCGACATCTCCCGTGCAAGCCATAACAAGCCGCCGGGAGGCCAAAATGTCCGACGTCCGCGTTCTCGCCACCGACCTCGAGTTTCCGGAAGGGCCGGTGGTGATGCCGGACGGCTCGGTCGTGCTGGTGGAGATCCGCGGGGCACGGCTCACGCGCGTTTATCCCGACGGGCGGAAAGAGATCGTCGCAAAAATTCCCGGCGGGCCGAACGGCGCTGCGCTCGGCCCCGACGGCAAGATCTACATCTGCAACAACGGCGGCTTCTCCTGGATCCCGGCTGGCAAGATGATCATGCCTGGGCCGCAGCCCGATGATTATCTCGGCGGCGCGATCCAGCGCGTCGACTTGCAATCGGGCAAGGTTGAGACCGTCGTGACCAAATGCGGCGAGCATGATTTGCGCGGTCCCAACGATCTCGTCTTCGACCGGCATGGCGGCCTGTGGTTCTCCGACCTCGGAAAGCGTCGTGCGCGCGACATGGATGTCGGCGGGATGTACTATCTCAAGCCCGGCATGAGCGACATCGTCGAGGTCGTGCACGGCGTGCTGCCGGCGAACGGCATCGGGCTGTCGCCGGACGAGAACACCGTCTACATCGCGGAAACGCCGACCGCGCGGCTCTGGGCTTATGAGCTCTCCGCACCCGGCACGCTCAAGCCGCGTGAGGTGATCTATCGCGGCGAGCGCGGCAACCCGATCGCGGGGCTTGGCGGCTACCAGATGTTCGACTCGCTTGCGGTCGAGGCCAACGGCAATGTCTGTGTCGCAACGCTGGTTTCCGGCTGCATCTCGGTGATCGCGCCGGATGGCAAGCTGGTCGAGCAGGTCCCGACCGGCGACCGCGTCACCACCAACATCGCCTTCGGCGGCCCTGAGCTCAAGACCGCCTACATCACGCTGTCGGGCAGGGGTGAACTGATCGCCATGGACTGGCCGCGCGGCGGTTTGCCGTTGAATTTTTTGAATAAGTGACAATCGCGTAAAACGCGATTGTCATCCCGGGGCTATGCGGAGCATAGAACCCGGGATCTCGAGATTCTCAGGTGCGCAAGTGCGCACCATAGTCCGGCTCTTCGAGCCGCCCCGGAATGACAATCATGAGGAACGATAGAATGCCCTGGCCTGATCCCATCACCCTGCGCGGCGAGCATGCGCGGCTCGAGCCGTTGTCGCAGCAGCATCGCGACGCCCTGGTGGAGGCCGTCAAGGACGGCGAGCTTGACAAGCTTTGGTACACCGCGATCCCCAGACCTGAGAACATGGCGAAGGAGATCGATCGCCGCCTTGGCTTGCAGACTGCGGGTTCCATGCTGCCTTTCACGGTGTTCGACGCCGACGGCAAGATCGTCGGCCAGACCACCTACATGAACATCGATGCGAGCAACCGCCGCGTCGAGATCGGATCGACCTGGTACGCCAAGAGCGCGCAGCGCAGTCCCCTCAACACGCAGTGCAAGCTGCTGCTGCTGACCCATGCCTTCGAGCAGCTCAACTGCATCGCGGTCGAGTTCCGCACGCATTTTTTCAATCACCAGAGCCGGCGCGCCATCGAGCGGCTTGGCGCCAAGCAGGACGGCATTTTGCGCAGCCACCAGGTCGCGCCGAACGGCGCGCTGCGCGACACCGTCGTCTACAGCATCACCGCCGCCGAATGGCCGACGGTGAAGGCGCATTTGACCTATCAACTCAACGACAAGCCGCGTTGAGGGGAGCTTGAGGCAAGATGGACAGATTTGACTATGTGATCGTTGGCGCCGGCTCGGCCGGCTGCGTGCTCGCCAATCGGCTCAGCGAGGATCCGAACACCAGCATCTGCGTGCTCGAGGCAGGTCCGAGCGACTGGCATCCCTACATCCATCTGCCGGCGGGTTTCATCAAGACCTTCCACATGAAGAGCATCAACTGGGCTTACCAGCAGGAGCCGGGACCCTGGACCGGCGGCCGCAGCATCTACGCTCCGCGTGGCAAGACGCTCGGCGGCTCGTCCTCGATCAACGGGCACATCTACAACCGCGGCCAGAACCTCGACTTCGACACCTGGGCGCAGATGGGCAATCGCGGCTGGAGCTATGCCGACGTGCTGCCCTACTTCAAGCGGCTGGAGAAGCGGGTCGGTGAAGGCGAGGATCTCTATCGCGGCCGCGACGGCAGCCTCACCGTCACCACCATGGAATGGCGCGATCCGCTCTGCGAGGCCTTCATGGAAGGCGCTGTGTCGCTCGGCATTCCCCGCAATCCCGACTACAACGGCAAGACGCAGGAAGGCGTGTCCTACTGCCAGCGCACCATCGACAACGGCCTGCGCGTCTCCGGCTCGACCGCGTTCCTCAAGCCCGCGATGAAGCGGCCGAACGTGCATGTGCATACCCACGCGCACGCCACCGAAATCATCTTCGAGGGCAAGCGCGCGGTCGGCGTGCGCTACATCAAGGGCGGCCGCGGCGGCACGCCGATCGAAGTGCGCGCCAACAAGGAAGTGATCCTCGCCGGCGGCACCTATAATTCGCCGCAGCTCCTCCAGCTCTCCGGCGTCGGCTCGCCCGATCTGCTGCAATCGCACGGCATCGCGGTGCGCCACGCGCTCCCGGTCGGCGAAGGCTTGCAGGACCATTACGCGCCGCGCACGGTGGCGCGCGTCAAGGACATCAAGACCATCAACGAGCTCCGCCGCGGCTGGCGTCTCTGGGTCGAGGCGCTGAAATGGGCGACGGCGCGCCGCGGCTTGCTGTCGCTGTCGCCGACCATGGTCTATTGCTTCTGGTATTCGGGCGAGAGTCCGGATCGCTCGGACCTCCAGCTCACCTTCACGCCGGCGAGTTACAAGGAAGGCGTGCAGGGCCAGCTCGAGGACGAGCCCGGCATGACGGTCGCCTCCTGGCAGCAGCGCCCGGAAAGCCGCGGCTATGTCCGCATCCGCTCGAGCGATCCCTTTGCCCCGCCGATCATCCAGACCAACTATCTCGACGCCGAGCTCGACCGCCGCGTCATCGTCGGCGGCATGAAGCTCGCGCGGCGCCTGCTCAAGTCCGTGCCGCTGTCGCCCTATTACGCCTACGAGGATTTCCCGGGGCCGAACATCAACACGGATGACGAATTCCTCGCGGCAGCAACCGAGCGCGGCACCACCACCTTCCACCCCGGCTGCACCTGCCGCATGGGCCCGGCCGAGTCCACCTGGGCCGTGGTCGACGATCAGCTCCGCGTCCACGGTCTCCAAGGCCTGCGCGTCGTCGACGCCTCCGTGATGCCACGCATGATCTCGGCGAACCTCAACGCCTCGACGATGATGATTGCGGACCGCGCCTCGGATTTGATCCGCGGCAAGCAGCCGATGGAAGCGGCGAACGTGCCGGAAACGGCGGTGGCGTGAGGAGTAGGGTAGGTAAGCGACTTGTCCGCCGTCGCTCGAAGAGCGAAGGCGGAAGCGTAACCCACCTCTTTGCTTTCCACCTGCTAAGAAGCGGTGGGTTACGCTGACGCTAACCCACCCTACGGCTTCTGCGCTCTACAAGCTACGCGCCATGAGCCAGGCAAAATCCGCGATGGCTGCGGTATCAACGTCCGGTTGAGGAACTCTCACCTTTCTCCGCGGTGTGGCGTTCGGGT
This sequence comes from Bradyrhizobium sp. CCGUVB1N3, assembly GCF_024199925.1. Taxonomy (NCBI): domain Bacteria; kingdom Pseudomonadati; phylum Pseudomonadota; class Alphaproteobacteria; order Hyphomicrobiales; family Nitrobacteraceae; genus Bradyrhizobium; species Bradyrhizobium sp. CCGUVB1N3. Next base: position 4,092,888 of record NZ_JANADR010000001.1, on the reverse strand, counting down.
GACGTGAATTTTGGAGGACAATGATAGGTTGTGCGTGGGGGCTCCGCAGTAGATTCGATTCGGAGTCGACACCATGAAGAAGATCTTGCTGGGCACGATTGCTCTGATCGCGCTCGTCGCTCCTGCCTCGGCCGCTGATCTGGCGGCGCGGCCATACACCAAAGCGCCCCCTCCCATAGTGGCTCCGGTCTATGATTGGAGCGGCTTCTACATCGGCATCAATGGCGGCGGAGGCTCCGCCCACAAGTGCTGGGACCTGGTCAATATGGCTGGTGTGCTCGTCGCTCCGCCCGTTTTTATGGGGTGCCACGACGCCACAGGGGGCACCGTCGGCGGTCAGATCGGCTACCGCTGGCAGACGGCGAACTGGGTGTTCGGCGTGGAGGCACAGGGCAACTGGGCCGATTTCAGGGGGTCCAACGCCAACCTCGTCTTTGCGAACGTCCAGGATGAATCAAAGATCGATGCGTTCGGGCTGTTCACGGGCCAGGTCGGCTACTCCTGGAACAACGTGCTGCTCTATGTGAAGGGTGGCGCTGCAGTCGTCAGGGACAAATACCGAGCTTTCGATATTCCGACCGGGCTGGCGATCGACACTGCAAGCGAAACGCGCTGGGGCGGCGCGGTGGGGGCCGGCCTCGAATTTGGCTTCGCTCCGAACTGGTCGGTCGGTCTTGAGTACGATCACCTGTTCATGGGTCATCGCGACGTGAACTTCTACTTCACTGGGGTCTTTGGTCTTCCGCCGGGCGCTTTTGCAGGAACCGGCCGTATTGGTCAGGACGTCGACATCGGCCTGGTTCGCCTGAACTACCGCTGGGGTGGCCCGCTCGTCGCGAAGTACTGATCTTCCCACAGGGCAGCGTTCGAACCGGACTGCTCCAATGCCGCGCGGGCGGGGATGGGTTGAGCGCTTGCGAAACCTCCGGGTGTCTCACCGTCACCCCCGCGCAATGGCGAAGCCATTGTCGCTGGAGGTGCCGGAGCGCAGCGGAGGCCTCGAAGGGCGACGGCCCGACTGCATCTCGGCCGTTCATCCTTCGAGGCTTGCGTTGCTCGCACCTCAGGATGACGGGACTAACGGGTTGCTCCTGGACGCGCCTCAGACCTCGCGACGGCTCAGGAACGCCAGCCGCTCGAACAGATGCACGTCCTGCTCGTTCTTGAGCAGGGCGCCGTGCAGCGGCGGGATTAGCTTGCGCGGGTCGCGCTCGCGCAGTTGCTCCGGCGTCATTTCCTCGTTGAGCAGCAACTTCAGCCAGTCGAGCAGTTCGGAGGTCGAGGGCTTCTTCTTCAAGCCGGGCACCTCGCGCACCTCGAAGAAGATGCGCAGCGCCTCTTCCACCAGGCGCTTCTTGATGCCGGGGAAATGGACGTCGACGATCCGGCCCATGGTCTCGGCGTCGGGGAACTTGATGTAGTGGAAGAAGCAGCGGCGGAGAAAAGCGTCCGGCAGCTCCTTCTCGTTGTTGGAGGTGATCATCATGATCGGGCGCTGCTTGGCCTTGATCGTCTCGCCGGTCTCGTAGACGTGGAATTCCATGCGGTCGAGCTCGAGCAACAGGTCGTTCGGAAACTCGATGTCGGCCTTGTCGATTTCGTCGATCAGGAGCACCGGGCGCTGCTCGGCGGTGAAGGCATCCCACAGCTTGCCGCGCTTGATGTAGTTCTTGATGTCGGAGACGCGGGCATCGCCGAGCTGGCTGTCGCGCAGGCGCGACACCGCGTCGTATTCGTAGAGACCCTGCTGCGCCTTGGTGGTGGACTTGATGTGCCAGGTGAGCAGCGGCGCGTTCAGCGCTTTGGCGACTTCCTCGGCCAGCACCGTCTTGCCGGTGCCGGGCTCGCCCTTCACCAGCAGCGGGCGCTCCAGCACGATCGAGGCGTTGACCGCGACCTTGAGATCGTCGGTCGCAACATAGTCCTTGGTGCCGGTAAACTTCATCGCGCGTCCTTGTCGTTCATGGTGCGGGCGGAGTGGCTCGTGCCCACACAGGAACGGCCGCTGAAAGCGGCCGTTCGGGTTCGGTCAAGCTGTTCAGACCCGTCTTATCAGCGAAAGGATGACCAGCACAATCACCGCGCCGACGGTGGCGTCCAGGATCGCGCCGAACGTGCCGGTGGCAAGCCCGATGCCCAGTTGCGGCAGGATCCAGCTCGCGACCAGCGCGCCG